>JBEKJI010000003.1:0-163798 GCA_050011315.1 Gaiellaceae bacterium | reverse complement strand
GCCCGCGAGATCGCCCTCAAAGCGGAGGAGGGCTGCCTGGTCGCCGTCTCGCTCGACCTCCCGATCGAAACGGTGGTCGAGGTCAACACCGCGCCGGCGCGGGCTTAGGCGTCCTCAAGCGAGGGCGACGCCGCGCAACTCGAGCTCGAGACCGGTTTCGAGCTCGCGCGCGTGTACCCGGACGACCAGGTCGCTCGGCCCCTCCTCGCGCGTCCACAGCGGCACCTCTACCATCCAGGCGCCCTCGTCGTCGGGCGTGGCACCGGCGAGAAGAAGCGCGATGTCCGGCGGAACGATGGGCGTGGCTCCGTAGTCGATGATCTCCTGCTCGATCCGTTTCGCCGTCTTGGCGATGAGCGCGCCCGACTCGATCAGCTCCGGCAGCTCGCGCCGGGCGAGCTTGCCGAGAAGCTCCCGCAACGGCTCGTGCAGGCTTTCAGGTAGCCAATCGCCCTGCGGGGCCGAAATGACCTCGAGGGCAACCTTTTTCGGCAACTCGGTCTCGACGGCGACCGCGAAGCGCTCGCCCTCTTTTTCGCTCAGGAAGCGCAGAGCGCGCGCTGCCGCAACCCGGTTCGCCGTCGCCTGCCTCAGCGGCGGATTGCCGAAGGTGAGCCGAAACTGGTGCCGCAGCTCGGCCGCCCCGGCGACGGCCAGCCAACCGCGGCCGCTCCAGCGCTTTTCCAGGCGTCCGTAGTCGAGCCCGACCGCCTCCTCGAGGTAGCAGCCCTGAGCGAGCACGTCGTCTCGGTGAATAAGCAGACGTCCGTCCTCTCGTGCCGGCCCGAAAGCAAACGAGAGTGCCGTCCTGGTCCCGTTCTCGATGCCCTCGAGCGTGAGCGAGAGCCAGGCCGCCGGAAAGGGCTCACGCCCGGCGAGGCAGCGCACTCCGATCGAGTCGGGTAATCGCATCGTCTGCGTTTGTACCAGCTCCAAGCCCGCTGTGAAAGCAAAGAGCTCGTCTCGAAGCCCTCCGAATGCCCGCGCATACAGCGGCGGTGGTAAATAGACTGGCAACGTGGCGGACATGAGCTACGAAACTGCCGGAGTGTCGCTGGCCACGGCCGAGGAGATCGTCGAGCGCCTACGCAGTGCCGTCGCATCGACTCAAACTCGGGCTTCGGCCGGAGCCTTCGGGGCCTTCGCCGGGTTGCACGCAATCGACGAGCGGCGCCTGCTGGCCGCCTCTACCGACAGTGTCGGTACCAAGCTGATCCTCCAGCGCAAAGCCGGCCGGCTGCGCTGGGCGGGTATGGACGTAGCCGCTCACTGCATCAACGACGTCCTCACGAGCGGCGCCGAGCCACTCTTCTTCCTCGACTACGTCGCGGCAAACAAGATCGAGCTCGAGCTGGTGACCGAGCTCGTGGAAGGCGCGGCGAAGGTCTGCCGCGAGAGCGGCTGCGTGCTACTGGGCGGAGAGACCGCCGAGCTGCCCGGAATCTACGCCGAGAACGAGCTCGACTTCGCCGGCACCTGCGTCGGGATGGTCGAGCGCGAGCGCCTGATCGATGGCCCGAGGAGCTGCCACCCCGGCGACGTCGTCCTCGGCCTGCGCTCGGCCGGCCTGCACGCGAACGGCTTCACGCTCGTGCGCCGGCTGATCGGCTCGGAGGAGTTCGACCCCGACCTGCTTCTGCCGCCGACTCTCTGCTATCTCGACGATGTGCGCGATCTGCGCGCCCGTGCCAACGTCCACGCGCTCGCCCACATCACCGGCGGCGGCATTCCGGGAAACCTCGCCCGTGTGCTCCCGCCAGGCGTCGGAGCGCGGATCGAGACCGGCTCCTGGGAGCGCGGCCCCGTCTACGACTGGATCACCGAGAAGGGCGTCGGCGAGGAGGAGCAGCGGCGCGTCTTCAATCTCGGTATCGGCTACTGCGCCGTCATCCCGGAAAGCGACGCCGGGCCGGACGACCTCGTGATCGGGCGGCTAGAGTCCGACCTCCAGGGAGTTGTATTCACTTGATCGGTGTCCTCGTCTCGGGATCGGGAACCAATCTGCAGGCTCTGATCGACAGCGGCTTGCCGATCGCCTGCGTTGCCTCGAACAAGCCCGGGGTGATGGGGCTCGAACGGGCCGAGAAGGCCGGGATCGAGACCGCCGTCTTCGAGCTCGGCGACTATCCCGATCGCCCCGCCCGCGACACGGCGATGGCCGTCTGGCTACTCGACAAGGGCGTTGAATGGGCCGTTCTCGCCGGCTACATGCACGTGCTCACGCCGGCCTTCCTCGAGCGCTTCCCGAGGCGTGTGATCAACCTCCATCCGGCACTCTGTCCATCCTTCGCAGGTGCGCACGCGATCGAAGATGCAATCGCTTACGGTGTGCGCTGGACGGGCGTTACCGTTCACTTCGTGGACGAGGGTGTCGACACCGGCCCGATCCTCCTGCAGGAGCCGGTCGAGGTGAAAGACTCCGACACCGTCGAGACGCTGGCGGAGCGGATCCACGCCGTCGAGCACCGCCTGCTGCCCGAAGCGGCTCGCCTCTGTCTTGACGGTCGAGTACGGTTCCAGGAGGGTTCCCGCCGGGTGATGATCGCGTGATCAAGCGAGCACTGATCTCCGTCTATGACAAGACCGGACTGGAGGAGTTCGCCCGCGGTCTCGTCGAGCTGGGCTGCGAGCTCGTCGCCAGCGGCGACACGACCGAGGCGCTCAAGTCCCACGGGCTCGAGGTGACGAGCGTCGAGGAGCTGACCAAGTCGCCGGAGATGCTGGGCGGCCGCGTGAAGACTCTGCACCCGAGCGTGCACGCCGCCATCCTCGCCCGCCGCGATCGCGAGGACGACGTCGCCGCGTTGAGCGAGAACGAAATCGAGCCCTTTGACCTCGTCTGTGTCAACTTCTATCCCTTCGCCAAAGTCGTGGCGCGCTACGGCGTACGCGAGGAGGACGCCGTCGAGATGATCGATATCGGCGGACCGACGATCGCCCGAGCGGCGGCCAAGAACTTCGCCCATGTGGGCGTGATCTCGCGCACCGATCAGTACGGCTTCGTCCTCGACGAGCTGCGCCAGACTGGTGATCTATCCCAGGAGACGCGCCGGCAGCTGGCGGCCGAGGCCTTCGCGGCCACCGCCGCCTACGAGTCGGCCATCTCGGCCTGGTTCTCCGACCGCGAGGCCTTCCCCGAGACGATGACCACCACCTTCGTCAAGGTGTTGGATCTGCCCTATGGCGAGAACCCGCACCAGCGCGGCGCGCTCTACGCCGAGGCCTACAGCCGCCGCCACCTTCTCTCCCGGGTCGAGCAGCTGCACGGGCGCGAGCTCAGCTTCAACAACCTGAACGATCTCTCGGCGGCGCGCCTGATCATCGACGAATTCACGCTTCCGGCCTGCGTGATCGTCAAGCACAGCAACCCCTGTGGGGTCGCCGTCGGCGCCGCTCCCGAGGAGGCGTTCATCAGAGCGCTCTCGGCCGACCCGACCTCGGCCTACGGCGGCGTCGTCATCCTCAACCGCCCGGTCTCGGCCGAGCTGGGCAGCCTGCTCGCCGAGCATTTCATCGACGTCCTGTTCGCCCCGGCCTACGCGCAGAAGGCCGTAGACGCTCTGCGTGCGCACGAGACCCGCGTCCTGACCCACTATGAGCGCCGCCGCGGCGACCCGGGCGAGAAGGACTACAAGCGCGTGCTCGGCGGCATCCTGGTGCAGGACCGCGACTGGGGCCTCGAGGATCGCTCGGGCATGGAGGTCGTCTGCGGTGAGATCAGCGAGGAAGCCTGGGGCGATCTGCTCTTCGCCTGGAAGGTCGTCAAGCACGTGATGTCGAACGGGATCGTGATCGCCCGCGGGTTGCAGACGATCGGCGTCTGCGGAGGCCAACCGAGCCGCCTGGACGCGGTCAAAGTGGCAATCGAGAGAGCGCGCCAGCACGGCCACGATCTGAGCGGCGCCTCGCTTGCGTCCGACGGCTTCTTCCCCTTCTCCGACGGCCCCAAGCTAGCTCTCGAAGCCGGCATCACGAACATCATCGAGCCCGGCGGCTCCAAGCGCGACCAGGAGGCGATCGACACCGCACGCGAAGCCGGGGTGTCGATGGTCTTCACCCACCGCCGCCACTACCGGCACTAGCCGGTCTCTCTTCACCGAGACGCGGGGCTCACACCAGTCTCTACGCGGATGCCAGGCTGGTTCCTCGTCGCCGTAGCTCTTGCGGAAGGGATTACCGTCCGCATCTTCTCATTTGCGGCATCGAGGATGCCTACCGGATAACACGCACTTAATCACCAACCGCCGGCGCCTGGATAACATCCAGGTGTCCCCAGGAGGGGAGTATCCCGCTTCGGGCTCTGTCGTCAACACGGCCGCGAGGCCCGGTGGGGCCGGCCCACGAAGGGCGAGGGAGAGACCTCCGACAAACGAACGAAACCGGGAGGTCAAGACGAACATGACGGGCTTTACGACTCGCCTCAGAACCTGGCTGTTGATCGCAGCGCTGTCCGGACTACTGGTCGCAATCGGCTTCTTGCTCGGCGGAAGCTTCGTCTACCTGTTCCTCGGCATCGCCGTGGTCATGAACCTGTTCGGCTACTTCTTCTCGGACAAGATCGCGCTAGCTTCCAGCCGGGCTCAACCGATCGCCGAAGCGCAGGCGCCCGAGCTCTACGCCGACGTCCGCGAGCTGACCCAGCGCGCCGGATTGCCGATGCCGCGCATCTACATGATCCCGTCCGAGCAGCCGAACGCGTTCGCCACCGGCCGCAACCCGAAGCACTCCGCGGTCGCCGTTACCCAGGGACTGCTCACGCTGATGCCGCGCGATCAGGTCAAGGGCGTGCTCGCGCACGAGCTCTCGCACGTGAAGAACCACGACATCCTCGTCTCGTCGATCGCGGCCATGATCGCGTCGGTGATCACCTGGCTCAGCTACATGTTCTTCTTCTTCGGGGGCAACGACAACGAGTCACCGATCGGGGGGCTCGTCGCTCTGGTCGTCGGGCCGCTGGCGGCGACGCTGATCCAGCTCGGCATCTCGCGCCAGCGCGAGTATCTGGCCGATGCGAGCGGAGCAAAGCTGCTCGGCCGGGCGGCACCGCTGGCCGACGCGCTCGAGTCGCTGGAGCGTACGTCGAAGGCCGTGCCGATGCAGGTCAATCCGGCCACCGCCTCTCTCTACATCGTCCATCCGCTCAAGAGCGGCGGGATGGCGTCGCTCTTCTCGACGCATCCGCCCATCGCTGAGCGCGTCCGCCGCCTGCGTGCGATGGATGCCGCGCAGGGCATCGCCTAGGGTGTGTAGGCCTGGCGGGATAAGCCCTTAGACGAGAAAACAACCGAATCCGAGGCTCCGCCGCCAGTGCGCGATCTTCGCGCTGACCGAGGCGCGAGACGACTGTCCCCGGAACGGGGGATGCGCAGTCCCCCGAAGCCGCACATGATCGGTTTCGTGACCGCTCTTTCCCGGCGGTGGTACCTACGCGGCAGCATCTCCCTCGTCGCTTTTGCGTCCCTGCTCGCGCTTCTCGTGCTGGGTGGAGCGCCCGCAACCGTCGCGGGCTTAGGCTGCGCGCTCGTAATCCTTTTTTCGGTCCGTCTCGACCACACGAAAACGGGGGCGGCCTGGTACCTGCTTGCCGCCGGAGCGTCGCTTCTCGGTTTGACCGCCGTCCTCGGCGCTGGGCCTGAGAGGTTCAGCGCCCGCGACGCCTTCCTGACGGCCGGCCTTCTGATGATCGCCACCGGGATCGGACTGCTACTGGCGGCAGGTTCTAGCGATCGCGACTGGGGAAGCGTGATCGACACCGCAGCCGCATCGATCGCCGCGGCTCTCGTCGTCTGGGTGACGCTGCTGGCTCCGGGGCTGAGCAAGGTCTCGATTACCGGCGGCGTCAAGCTGGCTGCGCTCCTTTTTTGCCTGGCGACACTGGCGCTGTTCGCACTCTCGGTGCGGCTCGTGCTGGGGCTGCGTGTCTGGACTCACGCAGCGGCCCTGCTCTGTCTCGCGGTCGGCTTTCTGATCGCGTTCGCGATCACCTCCGCCGCCGTCCGCCTGCATGAGCTGACCGGCGCCGCCTGGGCGACCCGGTCGGCACTGATCGCGGCCTTCGCACTGCTCGCGGCCTGTGCGCTCGATCCGAGCATGCGTAAGCTCGGCAGCGTCGCGTCGGAGCGCAGGCACGAGCTGACTCCGAGCCGCCTGGTGCTGCTCGCCGCAGCCGCTCTGACAGCGCCCTGGCTGCTCTCGGTTCAGGCCGCCCGTGGCGCACGACAGCTCGACATCGCTGCCACCGTCGTTTGCTCAACGGCAGTGATAGGACTGGTGATCGTTCGTCTGGCCGGTCTCGTTCTCCGCCAGCAACGGGCAACCAAGCGCGAGCTGGTGCTGCGGCGCGCCATGCGCGGTCTTGCCTCGGCCGAGGATCACGACCGTGTCTGTGAGGCGACCGTCGAAGCCGCCGTTGCCCTGGCGGGCGAGCAAGGACGAGTGCGCGCCAGCCTCATCCTCGGCTCCGGCCGCAGCGCGGTCGAGCTCGCCACCAGCGGGGAGGCGATCGCTGGCCGCAAGCATGAGGCATCGGTGGCGCTGACGCTCCAGAAAGACCGGATCGGCGAGCTCGTTTTGGAGAGCGAGCGGCCGCTGACAGACGAGATCGTCTCGGCGCTCAAGAGCCTGGCCTCGCAGGCGGTGCTCGCGCTCGAGAGCCTGCAACGCACGAAAGACCTGCTGGAGGAGAGACGAAAGCTGGAATCCGAGCTTCTGCGCCGTTCGCACCTCGACGCGCTGACCGCGCTCCCCAACCGCTCGCACTTCCTCGAGCGCACGGAGGCGGCGCTGATGAGGATCCCGCGCACCCGGGAGCCCGTCTCGGTGATGATCGTCAATCTCGACGACTTCAAGACCGTCAACGACACGCTCGGCCACGTCGCCGGCGACGAGCTGCTGCGGTCCGTCTCGGATCGCCTGCTCGCCAGCATCCGCACCGACGACACCTGCGCCCGTCTCGGCAGCGACGAGTGGGCGGTGCTGATCGAGGAGAGCCCGCCCGAGTCACCCACGGTGGTCGCCGAGCGGATCATGACCGCGCTCGAGAGGCCGTTCGTCCTGCTCGGCCAGCACGAGGTGTTCGCGCACGCCAGCATCGGTAGCGCCACGGTCTCGCCCGCCACCGAGGACGAGGCCGACGATGCGGCCGAGCTGCTCCGCAACGCCGAGGTGGCGATGTTCCACGCCAAACGCCACGGTCGCACCGGCTTCGAGGTCTTCGAGCCGGCGATGCGAGCCGCCGTCGCCGAGCGCCTGGCGCTCAAGGCCGAGCTCGAGCGCGCCGTGGTCGCAAGCGAGTTCGTGATCCACTACCAGCCGATCGTGCTGCTCGAAAGCGGCGACATCTGCGGCGTCGAGGCACTGGTCCGCTGGAACCACCCCGAGCGCGGACTGATCCCGCCCTTCCACTTCATCCCGCTCGCCGAGGAGACCGGCCTGATCGTCCCGCTGGGCCGCTTCGTCCTGCACGAGGCGCTGCGCCAGGGACGCGCGTGGCAGGAGCTGATCGATCAGCCCGCGTTCGTGATGTCGATCAACCTCTCCGGCCGCCAGCTCGATCACGGCACGCTCGTGAAAGACGTCGGGCAAGCGATCGAGCGGACAGGTATCGATCCGCAGACGGTGATCCTCGAGATCACCGAGACCGCTCTGATGGAGGACGTCGAGGCGGCGATCGAGCGCCTGAACGAGCTGAAGACGCTGGGCGTCCAGATGGCGATTGACGACTTCGGTACCGGCTACTCCTCGCTCCAGTACCTGCGCCAGTTCCCGGCCGACATCATCAAGGTCGCCAAGCCGTTCGTGGACGGGGTTGTGGAGCCGGGCTCGGACGAGTACCGGATCGCCGACGCGATCGTGCGCCTGGGCGAGACCTTCGGCCTGCGGGCGCTGGCCGAGGGGATCGAGCTGCCGGAACAGCGCGAGATGCTGCGCGCCCTGCGCTGCGAGCTGGGCCAGGGCTTCCTCTTCTCCAGGCCGCTCGAGCCCGGGGCGATCGAGGCGCTCCTGAAGGCGCCCGATCCCGAGGCATTCGCGTCGCTTTCTTGACGCCGCGGCCGGTCGGCGCCGGCTAGCGCCGGAAGCCCACGTAATCGAAGCCGAGCGGACGCACGACGCCGCGGTCGATCACCCAGCGCTCGAGCACCAGGCTGGGATCGCCCTCGAGGTACTGGTAGAGCGCCGGTTGCCATTGGAAGACTCGCTCCTCGAAGCGCTGATGGAGCTCGTAGCGAAGCTCGTGGTGCGCCATCACACCGAAGAAGGCCTCCTCGAACCACCAGTACTTGAAGGCCTCGATCGTCTGGTGGGCGTCGGGACCGCCGCCCGTGGCCAGCGCTCGCCGCTGCATGTAGAACCAGTCGGCGGTCGAGTCGTCGAGCATGTCCCAGGCCAGCCCGCCCACGATCAGCACCGCCGGCGGCAGCGCTCCCGTGAAGACCTCGTCGATCGCCTCGATCGGGTCGAAGCCGACTCTGAGGGCGTCCTCGATCACGGCCGCGTGGTACGGAGGCTCGAGCGCCACGTCATAGCCGGCCGAGTAGGCGATGCCGACCATATCCGGTCCTCCCCACACCCGCACGCGTGCCGGCGGAGGCGGTAGCCGCGAGATTGCGAACTCTGTGAATTCGATGGCTGCATTCTGGAGACTCGCTCGGCGTGCAGCGTCGGTTACGTGAAGACGAGCGCCAGCAGCCACTACGATCGAGGGGTATGCCGGAGCTCCTGGACCTCCATTTCCTCGGCGAAGAGCAGCTTGTGGGCTCCTATCTGCTCGACCTCGAGGACGGTCTCACGCTGGTCGATTGCGGGCCGGCTACGACGCTGCCCGCGCTCGAGAAGAGACTCGGCGAGCTCGACCTCGGAGTCGCCGATCTGCGCCATCTGCTCGTCACTCACATCCACTTCGACCACGCGGGTGCCGCCGGAGCGCTCGTCGAGGCGAATCCGCGTATCAAGGTGCACGTCTCCGAGCAGGGAGCTCCGCACATGATCGATCCCGAGCGGCTCGAGCGCAGTGCCCGGCGCCTCTACGGCGACATGTTCGATCTGCTCTGGGGCTCCGTCACACCGGTCCCGGCTGAGAACGTCGAGGCGGTCGGCGAGCGCGTTCTCGGTCTCGAGTGCTTTCCGACGCCGGGGCACGCGGTTCACCACGTCTGTTACATGGACGCAGAAGGGGCGCTGTTCGCAGGCGACACGGTCGGCGTGCGCTGGCCGCCGGGCGACTACATCCTGCCGGCGACTCCGCCGCCCGACGTTGATCTCGAGGCCTGGCACAAGAGCCTGGACGAGATCGAGCGGCGCGTTCCCGACACGCTGGCGCTGCCGCATTTCGGGCTGGTCGACGAGCCAGAGGAGCACCTGCAGATCTTCCGGCGCCGGCTGATGCGCTGGGCCGAGATCGTTCGCCGCGGCGCCAGCGCCAGGGAGTTCGCCAACGAGGCGAGCCGCGAAATCGATGCCCAGACCGCCAGGTTCTCCGAGCTCACCGATCTGCTCAGGCACTCGTACCTCGGGCTCAAGCGCTACTGGAACACGGCGGCGCCCAGCTGAAGGCAAGTTCCGGGATCAGGGCTGGGTCTTCCGAGAAGACTCAACTCTTAGAGCGGGCGATAGCTTCCTCGTAGGCGGCGACGTAGTCGGCCACCATGCGCTCGGGCACGAAGTGCTCCTCGACATAACGCCGGCAGACCCAGGGGTCGATCGCAGACGCCTCGTCGATCAGCGCGGCCATCCCGCGGTAGTCGTCCACGATGATGCCGCCCACTCCGTTTTCGATCACCTCGGGGACAGCGCCGAAGCGGGTGGCGAGCACGGGAGTGCCGCAGGCCATCGACTCGATCGGCACCAGCCCAAAGGGCTCCTCCCATTCGATCGGGAAAAGGGTCACGCGAGCGTGCTGCAAGAGCTCGACCTTCTCGCCGTGGTTGACCTCGCCCAGGTACTGGATCTGCTGGTCGAGGTGCGGCTCGACCAGTTCTCTGAAGTAGTCCTTCTCCTCGGGATCCTGCATCTTGCCCGCGATCTTGAGCGGTAAACCGGTCTCCTTCGCGATCGCGATGGCGCGGTGAGCGCCTTTGTCCGGGCTCATTCGCCCGAGGAAGAACAGGTAGTCGCCCTTGTGCGGTTGGCAGGGGTAGACCGAGAGATCGAGCGCATTCGGGCAGTTGGCGACCCAGGGGAGGTCGGGTTTCGGCTTGCGCTGGTTCATCGAGATCGAGATGAACCCGACTTTGGGCGCCACGCGGGCGATCTGCTCGTAGACCGAGGGCGCGATCGGGCCGTCGAGCGGGCCGTGCATGGTATGGAGGGTAGGCGTCTCGACCAATCCGCCGAAGGCGGCGGCGGGCAGACCGGAGTGATCGTTGATGACGTCGAACTCTTCAGCGCGCTCGAAGCAGGCAAGGGCATGGTGCATTTCGGGGACCGAGCGCCCGATCTGCAGGCTCGGCGCCTTTTTGTAGACCGAGACCAGCTTCGCCTTCGTAAGCGAGTCGCCGGAGGCAAAGAGCGTCACATCGTGACCTGCCTCGACCAGCGAATCGGCCAGGAGCGAGACGACACACTCGATCCCACCGTAGCCGTCGGGGGGAACGCGGAACCAGACGGGAGAAAGAACTGCGATTTTTAAAGACATGTCAGAGCTCCTCGATGGTTACGTGGCCGCCGGCGAGGCGGATATCCCAGAGGCGACCGAAGGCGTGCACTCCTGAAAGCCGGACGTCGCCGACCCAGGTCGGGATCGCCTCGGGGGCGAATGAGATCAGCACGTGCCGGCGGAGATCGGGCTTAAGTCCGAGTAGAACCTGCAACAGCAGAACCGGAGTGGCGGCCGCCCAGGCCTGCGGCCGGGCCGAGGTCGGATAGGCGATCGGAAACGGCGTCTCGATCCTGGGCAGGCCCGAAAACACCTCCGGTAGTTGGTAATCGAAGTACTTGGCGACGCCGAGCATGCGATGGATGATCCGCTGGGCCTCGGGCCAGCGCCCGTACTTCGCCAGGCCCCAGGCGCAGAGGGAGTTGTCGTGCGGCCAGACGCTACCGTTGTGGTAGCTGAGCGGGTTGTAGGCCGCGTCCGCGGCTGACATCGTGCGGATGCCCCAGCCCGACCAGAGATCCTCTCCCATCAGACGATCGACGAGCGCATCCACCCGCTGCGGCGGCACGATGCCCGACCAGAGCAGGTGCCCGATGTTCGAGCAGAGGGAGTCGATCGGACGCTTGTCGCGATCGAGGCCGAGTGCGTAGTAGCCGCCTCTCTCCTCGATCCAGAAGGCTTCGTCGAAGCGCAGCGCCAGCTCGGCCGCCTCGCGCTCGAGCTTCTCCGCCAGCTCGCGGTCGCGCCAGACCGCCCGAGCCAGCTCGGCACAGCGCAGCTTGGCGTCGTAGGCGTAGCCCTGCACCTCACAGGGGGCTATCGGCGTCTCGGCCAGACGCCCGTCCGCGAAGCGTTGCGAGTCACCGGAGTCCTTCCAGGACTGGTTGTCGAGCCCGCGCTCGGAGCGCTTTCGGTACTCGATGAAGCCGTCGCCGTCGAGATCGCCGTACTGCTCGACCCATTCGAGCGCGCGCATCGCCGGCCCCTTGAGCGAGCGCACAAGTGCCGCGTCGTCGGTCCAGCGCCAGACTTCCGAGAGCAGGATCAGGTACAGAGGCGTGGCATCGACGGTGCCGTAGTAGGCGGGGAACCAGCGCCGAGCGGTCTTGCCTTGCCTGATCTCGTGCACGATCTTGCCGGGCTCGGCGTCGATCGAGGGATCGTCCTCGGTCGCCTGCAGCTCGCCCAGCACCTCGAGCGCGCTCCGCGCCAGCTCGGGTCCGAACAGGAGCGTCTGCAGACAGGTGATGACCGTGTCGCGGCCGAAAACGGTCATGAACCAGGGCATCCCGGCGGCGGGCAGGCGCGCGATACCGGTGTTGCCGCCGTGCAGCCTCAGCGCGGCCAGATCCGACACCGACTGATCGATCGCGCTACGCAGCTGATCCCAGCTCGCGCGCAGCTGAGGCACGTTCATCTTCCAGGCCGAGAGCGCGTCCGACACCCGCTGGCGCTCCTCGCCGAAGCGGCGCTCGATCAAACCCGGCGACGTGACCTCGCCCTCGAGCGAGGGAACGATGTCGATCTGCACCTCCCAGCGCGCCCGCGACGCCAGCTCGAGGCGGTAGCGCACACGCGAGCGCTCGCATTCTCCCGGCTTGGAGAGGATGACCTGGGTCCGCGTCTGCTCGTTCCCCTCGCCGCTGTCGGAGAAGACGAATTCCCTCTGCCCTTCGTCGATGCGGCAGTCGGCGAGCGGAGGTAGAGGCGGCGCCTCGGTGGGGTGCCCGAGCGTGATGTCGTGCTCCTTGACGCTCATGATGTCGGCGAAGTCGGTGCCTACGTCGATCGCCAGCTCAAAGGAAAGCGGGCTCATGGTCTCGTTCTCGACCACGATCGTCTCCTGCATGTTGTCGCCGACGAAACGGTGGCGGGCAATGGTGAGGGCATCCTGGGGCAGCCCGCCCGCGAGCGGGTTGCGCAGATAGAAGGCGGCTGAGAAGTATTCGACGCGGCCCGAGGAGAGACGAAGGGGCGGCTCTCCGTTGATCGTCAGCCTGAACAGCGAGAGAAAGCGGGTGTCGCTGGCGAAGAAGCCGCTGGTGCTGCCCGCGATGTCGCCGTCGTCGTCGGAGATGCAGAACGTCGAGCCGTCGAGGATCGTCACGGCCATAGCCGTCTCCTACTGTCTGCGCGAAGAGCCGCAACGACGATTACTGCGCGAGTCTCGTCGATCGACGCGTTCGTGGCCATCGAGCCGGAGCTTAAAGCCTATTCCGGTAGGGATGTTCAGGCCTGGTGGAATAGGCTTTTAACCAGGCTCGACCGGTCGCTTCCGAGAAACGGCGCTGCCGAGCCCAAGCGAGTGTGCGGCGTCGGAGACGTGGTCGACCTGAAGCGTCGTGTGGTCGATGCCGAATCGCTCGCCAAGCGCGCCGGCGAGGCGCGCGCGAACGGCATGGCAGTCGGACTCCCGCCCGACGAGAACGTGCGCCGAGAGCGCGGGGAAGCCGCTCGTAACCGTCCAGATGTGCAGGTCGTGAACCTCCACCACCTCCGCGTCGGAGACGAGCAGGTGGCCGACCGTCTCGGGATCGATGTGGCCGGGCGCGCCCTCGAGCACGATCCGTAGCGACTCCTTGACGAGCGAGAAGGCGGAGATGAAACAGAGGCTTGCGACACCGAGGCCGGCGATCGGGTCGAAGCGGTTCCAACCGGTGGCGAGGATGAGCGCGCCCGCGAGCGCGGTGCCGGCGAAACCGGCCAGATCGGTCGTCACGTGCAAGAAGGCCCCGCGCACGTTGATGCTGTCCGACTGCCCGCGCGCAAGCACCATCGCGGCGACCAGATTGACGAGCGCCCCGACGACGGCCACGACCACCACGATCCCGCCGCGCACGTCGGACGGCGCTATCAGCCGGCGCACGGCCGAGTAGGTGATCCAGGCGCCGACCAGGAGCAGGGAAATCCCGTTCGCCTGCGCCGCCAGAACCTCCACGCGCCCGAGCCCGAACGTCCAGCGCCCTCTCGCCGGCCGCGAGGCGACGGTGACCGCGACGATCGCCAGCCCGAGCGCCAGTGCATCGGTGAGCATGTGCCCGGCGTCGGCCAAAAGCGCGAGCGAGCCGGCGATGATCCCGAAGGCGATCTCCAGCCCCATCATCCCCGTTAGCAGCCCCAGCGCCACGGAGAGCGCGCGGCGATCGGCCTGACGCCGATCGGCACTGTGCGGGAGATGCCGGGGTCCGTATGCGCTGTGCATGTGTTCGCTCGAGAAAGCTCCGAATTGGCCGTTACCCGATTACTAGGGTAGGGGATGCTTCGGCGTCGACCCGGCGGTCACGGCTTTCCGGAGCTCGGCTCGGACGGCCTCTTCGGCTCTCATCGCCACGGTGCGCGATAGTCTCCCCACCAGACATCACCGCTCGCAGTGACCGAGCGCCTAACAGGAGGAAGCGAATGACGAAACGCCGACTGGGAACCATAGTCCTACTCGCGCTAGGCGCGGTTCTCGTGCTCAGCAGCTGCGGCGGTGGAGGCAGCAAGCGCGTCACCAAGGAGCAGTTTGCCGCCAAGGCGAACGCGCTCTGCGCCGCCTTCAACAAGCAAGTCAACGCTGTCGGCAACCCCACGACTATTCAGGAAATGATCGCGATGGTCAACAAGCTGCTCCCGCTCGACAGGAAGCTCGTCGCCGACTTTGAGAAGCTCAAGCCGCCCAGCAACGAGGAGGCAACCGTCAAGCGCCTCGTTCAGCTCGGCAACGAGCAAGCCGCTCGCATAGAGGCCATGCTCGCGGCGCTCAAGAAGAGCGACATGGCGACGGTGAACACGCTGACCAAGGGAGGCGACGCCAACGACAAGGAGAGCAAGACTCTCTTCCGCCAGATCGGCGCTACCGAGTGCAACAAGAGCTAGCTCGAGGAGAGGATTAGGAACGCGAGCGAGACCCGGCGGCCGCCGGGTCTCTCTCTTTTAGGACAGCCTCTCTTCCCGTAGGATCGACTTATTACGTCCGGAACAGCCGCGCGTCCGAAGGAGAGCCCATGCAACCGAATCGGCGTACGACCGTAGTTGGAACGCTTCTCGTCGCGGGCGTGATCGTCGTGACGGGCTGCGGCGGAGGAGGAGGCGGCAAGCGCCTGAGCAAGAAGGAGTTCGCGGCCAAGGCGAACGAGCTCTGCGCCGCCTACAACAAGAAAGTCAACGCGGTCCCCACGCCCAAGACCGACGCCGAAGCCCTGGCCTCGCTCGACAAGCTGCTCCCCCTCGACAAGAAGCTCATCGCCGACGTCAAAAATCTCAAGCCCCCGGCCAGCGAGGAGGCCACCGTCAAGCGAGTCGTCACTCTCGGCGAAGAGCAGGCCGCTCGCATAGAGGCCCTGATCGCCGCGGTCAAGGCGAAGGACAAGGCTACGTTGAACACCCTCATCAGCGAGGGCGATAAGAACGACAAGGAGAGCAAGGCTCTGTTCAAGCAGTTGGGCATCACGGAGTGCCAGAAGAGCTAGCTCGTTCACTCACCGGAGCTTTTCAACGCGAGGCCCCGCCGCCCCCGGGCGAGGGGCCTTGCTTCTTTCGGAAGCCGGATCGGCCGCTACCGCCCGTCGAACGCGGCGGTCGTTGCGGCCGTCCTCCCATCCTTTAGGATCGCGCGAACGAATCCGCCACGATCACGAGCCCGGAAGGAGAGAGATGAAGCGCAACCAGAAAACGACCGTGATGGCGGTGCTTCTCGTCTCGGGCGCGATCGTTCTCGGCGGCTGCGGCGGCGGAGGAAGCGGGAAGCGCCTGAGCAAGGCTGAGTTCGCAACAAAGGTCAGCGCGCTCTGTACGGACTACCGGAAGAAGATCAAACCTCTCGGGAACTCCCAGAGCAGTGCCGAGGCAGCGAAGCTGATGAAGAGGAACGAGAACCTCTTAGCACAGCTCGTCGCGGAGATGAAGAAGCTCAAGCCCCCGGCCAACGAGGAGGCCTCCGTCGACCGGATTCTCACAATCGCCCAGCAGGAACGCGGCATTATCGAGCAGGTGATCGTCGCAGTCGAGAGGAATGATCGGGCGGAATACTCGAAACTCTTCAATAAGCTCATCAGGAGCGGCGGCGCCATGGACGAGGAGAGCAATCGCATCTTCCGCCAGCTCGGCGCCACGGCCTGCGCCAAGTAGCCCCACCGGCACTTTCTATAAAGAAGACGGGAGCGCCGGCAAGCTGCAATCGCCCAGCCTCCGGTAACTACACTCGCAGCGTGCTCGCGCTCGAGATCATTCTCTGGACGGCGCTGGGGCTGATCGTCTGGACGCACGTGGCCTACCCGCTCACGGCCGGGCTGGCCGCGCGCCTGTTCACGCGCAAGGTCGCCAAGCGAGATTGGGAGCCCACGGTCACGATCGTCGTCGCGGCGCACAACGAGGAGGCGGTGATCAAGCGGCGGCTCGAGAATCTGCTCGCGCTCGACTACCCGGCCGAGAAGGTCGAGATCGTGGTCGCCTCGGACGCCTCCGATGACCGCACCGACGAAATCGTCCGTGCCGTCGCCAAGCGCCAGCCGCGTGTGAGCCTGCTCGCTTGCCCGCGCGGCGGCAAGGTGGCAGCGCAGAACCGGGCCGTCGCCGCGAGCAAGGCCGAGGTCGTCGCCTTCTCCGACGCCAATGCAACCTGGGCGCCCTACGCGCTGCGCAGGCTCACCGCCAACCTTGCCGATCCCAAGGTCGCCTACGTTTGCGGACGCCTGCAGCTCGAGCGGGCCGACGGGTCGAACAAGGAGGGCCTCTACTGGCGCTACGAGCTCTGGCTGCGCGCACAGGAGTCGAAGCTGGGCTCGATCACCGGCGGCAACGGCTCGATCTATGCGCTCAAACGCGCCGACTACGTGAACGTCGATCCCCGCTTCGGTCACGATCTCTCGCTGCCCTACGTGATGGTGCAGAGGCGGCGCCGTGCCGTCTACGAGCCCCAGGCGCACGCACTTGAGAAGCCGACCCCGTCGGTCGAGAGCGAGTACCGGCGCAAGGTACGCATGTTCGAGCACTGCTGGTTGATCACGCTACGGGGCTCGATGTTGAAGCGGCTGACGCCCGGCTACCTGATCGAGGTGATCTCGCACCGGCTGCTTCGCTACGGCAGCGGCCTGCTCCACCTGCTTCTGCTCGGGCTCTCGATCGCTCTCGTCGTCCTCAACCAGGGCTTCCCCTACCTGCTCGTGCTGGCGATACAGCTGGGTGGGATCTTGGGCGCCCTGCTCGGACTTTCCCTTCCCCGCTATTACCTGCTCGTGACCTGGGCGACGCTGGTCTCGCTCTGGAACTACCTGCGCCGCGGCGTCCCGGCGACCTGGGAAGCCGCCGAGGGAACGCGCTGATGAACCGCGTAGCCGACGCCGCCCTGGCCGGATTCGGGCTCGCCGTCGCGAGTCCGATCCTTGGGCTGTCGGCGCTGGCGATCAAGCTCACTGGCGGCGGCCCTGTCCTCTACCGCCAGCAGCGCGTGGGCAAGGACGGTACCGACTTCGAGCTGCTCAAGCTGCGAACGATGGTCGTAGGCGCCGAGAAGATGGGTGCGGGTTTCGCGGTCGACCGGGACGATTCGAGAATCACTCGGGTGGGACGGTTACTGCGGCGCCTCTCCCTCGACGAGCTGCCACAGCTCTGGAACGTGCTCCGCGGCGATATGAGCATCGTCGGACCGCGCCCGACGCTCCGCTACCAGGTCGACAAGTACACCGCGCGCCAGCGACGCCGGCTCGAGGTAAAGCCCGGACTGACCGGCTGGGCACAGGTGAACGGTCGAGCGGAGCTGCCCTGGGAGGAGCGGATCGAGCTCGATGTCTGGTACGTCGAACACCGCTCGGCCGGGCTCGACCTGCGCATCCTGCTGCGAACGCCTCGCTCGCTCTTCCGCGGTACCTACAAGGGCGCCCACGGCGGCTGGCGCCACGGGTCTTCCAAGCACGGCTCGGACTGACCGGTCGAGTCCGCTTTGCCCGGATATGACCGGGCGACAGGATCTAGCGACCGTCAGCAACCGCGGCGCACGGTCTCTGCCAGAACCAGCTTGAGCGTCTCGGCGGCGGCGTTCAGCGGCAGCGAGAGCCGGCTCGAGCGGGTGCCCTCGACGTACAGGCGCACATGCTGTCCTCTAAGGCAGCGCTGGAAGAGCATACGGGCGCGATAGACGTGATAGGTCGAAGTGACCACGAGCAGCGAGCGCCAGCGCTGCGCCGCCGCCATCCTCTTCATCTCCCGAGCCTCGCCGCGAGTGCTGAAGGGGTCGGGACGGAAGCAGACGACTTTGAAGGAACGGCCGCCGGGATGGGCGCAGAGCGCACGTGCCGGCGCCCAGTCGGAGCCGGCCCCGTCTGAGACAACGAGCACCGGAGCGACCCCGGCGCCGGCAAGCTCGAGACCCAGCGGCACGCGCTGCCGGGCATCGCCGCCGAGGACGATGATCGCGCTCGCGTGGGCCGGCCGGTTCTGACGCGGAAAAACGAAGAGATAGACGGCCAGACCGGCCCAGGCAAGGAGCGCGAGGGCGAGTACTTTCAGCACGAGCCGTAGCATGGCGGTATCTTCGCTACCCGGCGGCTCGCCCGGGCCGGTACCCTCACGCAGAAGATGCCCACCTGCCTATTCACCTGCGCCGGTCAGCGCGTCGACGTCGTCGAAGCCTTCGGCAAGGCCGGAGCCGTCACGCTCGCCACCGACGTCAGCCCCTACGCGCCGACCCTCTACCGCGCCGACCGCTTCGCCGTGGTGCCGCGCTACGCCGATCCCGGCTACGTCGGCGCGCTCGCCGAGCTGGTACGGGAGCACGACGTCGACCTGATCGTCCCGCTCACCGACCTCGATCACCGCGTGCTTGCCGCCGCCGTGCCCGAGCTTGCGCCGGCGCTCGTCCTCCTGCCCGACAGCGAGGTGATCGAGCGCACCGCCGACAAGTACGCCGCGCACCTGTTCTTCCTGGAGAACGGCATCGTCTCGCCCGACACCTGGTTGCCCGAGGAGCCGCCCGCCGAGATCGACTATCCGGTGCTGGTGAAGGCGCGCGAAGGCTTCGGCTCCAACCACATCTACCGCGCCTCGAACGACGAGGAGCTCGCCTTCTTTCTCCGCTACACCAAGGTGCCGTCGATGGTGCAGCACGCCTGCCGGGGCAAGGAGTTCTCTATCGACATCTTCTGCGACCTCGACGGCCGCTGCCTGAACGCAATCCCGCGCACGATGATCCACTCCAAGGGAGGCGAGTCGATCAAGGGCATGACGCTGCGCGACTGGGAGTTGATCGAGCTCGGGCGTCGCGTCGGCGAGACGCTCGAACTGCGCGGCCCGGCAACCGTACAGTGCTTCCGAGAGCCGGACGGCCGGCTCGAGATCACCGACGTCAATCCGCGCTTCGGCGGTGCCTTCGCGCTCCCGACGGCGGCCGGCTCCCGCTATCCGGAGCTGGCACTGGCGCTGGCGGCCGGCGAGCAGCCGGAGCCCAGACTGGGCGAGTTCGAGGAGGGCGTCGTAATGACCCGTTTCTTCTCTCAAGTTGTGCTGCAAAAAGGAGAGAATGACGCGCTCGTTCCTCTCGAAAGCCATCTCGCTGCAGAGAACGAAAGCTGAGCGGCGCCGCAGGCGCCTCGTCGTAGTCCTCGCCGCTGGACTTGCCTCGGGCTGCCTGCTCGACGGCTGCGGCTACGTGATGACCGATCCGGGCACCTCGACCGGCGCTCAGACGCAGACCAGCACGCGGCCGGCCCGGCACAGCTCGCCTCCGCGAGCTCGCCCGAACGTCCCGCGCAAGCCGGTAAAGCCCGCGCAGCCGAGGCGCAAGCCGAAGCGACCGCAGTACGTCGTCGTCACGGTCGTGAACGGCGACACGAATCACCGCGTCGCCGGCGCGACGGTGAGCATCGGCGCCCGCACCGCTTCCAGCGACCGGCACGGCCAGGCGATCGTGCGGGTGCTCCGGCGAGCCACGTTGATCGTGCGGGCGAGCGCCGACGGCTTCAGGGCACGCTCGCAAATCTTCTCCTTCCGCCCCACCAGCCGGCGCACGATCCGTATCTACCGCCCGGCACTGCAGTGGCCGATGTACGGAGTCGGCCCGACTCGCACTCAGGCTCAGACCGCGATCCGGCTGCGACCGCCCTTCCGGATCGTCTGGTCGCGCAGTCTCCATTCGCTGGTCGAGTTCCCGGCCGTCGTCTCCGACGGCATGGCCTATGTTGCGAACGCCGGCGGGACGGTCTGGGCGATCTCGATGCGCACCGGTGCGGTTGCCTGGAGCCGGCGGCTGCGCACCAGGATGGCGGCCTCACCGGCAATCGCGGGGAGGAACCTAGTCGTGCACACGATGGGCCGCGGCAAGGTGTACGTGCTGCGACGCTCGGATGGGAAGATCCTGCTGCGCAAGTACGTCGGCTCTCCGATCGAGTCCTCGCCGGTGGTCGAGCACGGGATCGACTACTTCGGCTCCTGGAATGGACGTGTCTACGCGTTCGACCTGCGGCGGAGGAGATTTCGCTGGATCTTTCGCTCCGGCTACAAGATCACCGCCGCCGCCGCGCTCACAAAGGCGCGTGTGTACATCGGCGACTACAGCGGCCGCGTGCTCGTGTTGAGCAAGAAAAACGGGCGCCTTCGCTTTGCCCCCCGGGTGAACGGCAAGATCTACGGAGCGGTGGCGATTGCGCGCGGCCGCTTCTTCGTGCCCTCTTCCACCGGCAACTCGATCACCGCCTTCACCCTAAACGGCCGCCGACTCTGGACGCGCGTGACCGGCAACTACGTCTACTCATCGCCGGCGGTATGGCGCGGCCGGGTCTTCTTCGGTTCCTACGACGGCGTCTTCTACTGCCTCAGCGCCGCGAGCGGGCGAACACTCTGGTCGCTGCAGACAGGTAGCCCGATCTCGGGCGCCGCGGTCGTCGTCTCGGGGGTCGCCTACGCCGGCAACTTCGGCCACCGCATCTACGGAGTCGACGCTTTGAGCGGCCGGGTGCTCGTCCGCTTCCCGCACGGCGATTACGTTCCGGTCTCCGGAAACGGTCAACGCCTGCTCTTCCACGGTTACTCGCGCATCTGGGCGCTCGAGCCGAAAGCAGCGACCGCTACTGTGAGAGCTCACCGGGCCGGGTCGGTGCGACGAAATTCCCGGCGACGAAAGCGTTGAGCGTGAAACCCGGCGACAGAAAGTTCATCTGGCTCGCGGCGATATCGCTTCTGCTCGCGCTGGCGGTCGGGCTTGCCACCTTGATGCTCCCGCACGAGCGGAAGAGGACGACGGCGCCGCGAGCCCATCCCTCCCGGCCGGTGACGCTCCGCCACAAGCCACCGCCCCGGGTCACCACTCCCGTTCGACCCCCGGAGCCGCACAACTCCCCCGTCCCGATCCTCATGTACCACGTGATCGCCGCTCCGCCGGTGGGCGCTCCTTACCCGGGGCTCTACGTTCGGCCGGCCGATTTCTCGGCCGAGGTTGCGATGCTCGCTCGGCATGGCTTCCACGCCGTCACGCTCACACAGGTCTATCGCTACTGGAAGGGAATCGAGGCTCTCCCTCCCAAGCCGGTAGTCTTCTCGTTCGACGACGGCTACCGAGGCGATTACCTGAACGCCTTTCCGGTTTTGCAAGCTCACAACTGGCCGGGCGTCCTGAACATGGAAGTCGCGAACATGAAAGTTTCCTGGGGCCTATCGCCGCGCGTCTTGCGCCGGATGGCCGCGTCCGGCTGGGAGATCGACGCGCACACCCTGACTCATCCCAACCTGACGACGCTCGACGACGCCAACCTCGAGCGCCAGGTCATGGGCTCGCGCGAGGTGCTCGAGGAGACGCTGCGCGTGCCGGTCGATTTCTTCTGCTACCCGATCGGGCGCTACGACGACAGAGTGATCGCCGCCGTCAAAGCCGCCGGCTTCCTCGGCGCGACGACCGAGAATCCCGGGCTGGCATCCCCGGACGACCTCTTTCAGCTGGCTCGGATACGCGTGAGCGGGAGCGACAGCGCATCGACGCTGGAAGCCCGGCTGCAGGCGCTCGGAGAGCCGGCGTGAAATCGCTCAACTGGAAGTGGATCGCCGCGATCGTGGGCGCGATAGCGCTTGCGCTCTGCGGAACGGCTGCCGTCTTCGTGCTCGTGCGCCTGCACGAGGGCCGGGACATCTTCGGCTCCTCCTCGGCCGAGTTCTCTACCGGGGAGATCGCCCGCACGGGGCAGCTGCCCGATGTGCCCTGGCCCACTTTCGGCTACAACAACGAGCACACCCGCGTCGGCCCCGGCGCGCTGCGTCCGCCCTTCCGGACGATCTGGACCTACGGGGCCGGCACTCTGATCGAGTTCCCGCCCGTGATCGGCTACGGCCGCCTCTACTTCGCCAACAACGAGGGGCTCCTGGTCGCCCTCGATGCGCGCAGCGGCAAGCCCGTCTGGAAGCAAGTCTCGGGTCGCTGCCAGGCATCCTCACCGGCGCTGGCCGACAGACTCGTCTTCGTCACCTACCTCAACTTTCCGCCCTGCAACGCCGGCGACGGGCGCAGGCTGGACGGGCTCGTGGCCTCCTACGATGCGTCCTCGGGCCGCCAGCGCTGGAAAGTCCGGATCGGACCGAGCGAGTCCTCTCCGGTGGTGAGCGGCGGTCGCGTCTTCGTCGGCGACTGGAACGGGAAGATCTACGCACTCGACGAGAAGAGCGGCCGTGTGCTCTGGAGCTTCCAAACCGGCGCTGCCGTCAAGGGAGCGCTCACGCTCGACGGCAACCGCCTCTACGCCGGCTCCTACGACAGCCACGTCTACGCTTTCGACGCCCGTACCGGTAAGAAGATCTGGCGCGCCTCGGCGCAGGCGCGCCTCGGCAACATCGGCACCTTCTACTCGACGCCGACGGCCGCTTACGGACGCCTCTACATCGGCTCGACCGACGGCAAGGTCTACTCCTTCGGAGCCACGAGCGGCAAGCTGATCTGGTCGCGCTCGACCGGCGGCTACGTCTACTCCTCACCCGCCGTCTGGAACGAGCGGGTCTATGCGGGCTCCTACAGCGGCAAGTTCTACGCCTTCGACGCGGCCAGCGGCCGCACGCTCTGGCAGTTCCGGGCCAACGGCGCCATCTCCGGCTCGCCAACCCTGATCGCAGGGGTTGTCTACTTCGCCACCCTGAGCGGTCGCACCTACGCCCTCGACGCAGGCACGGGTCGCGTGCTCTGGACCTTCCCGGACGGGAAGTACACGCCGGTGGTCGCCGACGGCAAGCGCGTGTACATCGTCGGTTACGGACGCGTCTACGGAATGGTCGAGCGATGAGGTACCCGGTCACAGCGCGGTAGTGGGCCGCCCGCTGCCCCTGAGCCTGCGCTAGGATGCCCGCTCGATGAGCCCCGCGACACGACCCGGCGAACGTCCGGCCAGGATCGAGACCGAGCAAGAGGTCGATTTCGGCCGCTACCTGGCGACGCTGGCGCGCGGCTGGTGGCTGCTGCTCGTCGGGCTCGTCGCCGGAGCCGCCGCCGGCGTGGCGCTATCGGCCGGCAGTGGCAACCTCTACACGGCCAAGGCGACCCTCTATCTCGGACAACCGATGGCGGCCTCGGGAACGGCCCAGATTCAGAGCCAGGCCACGAACCCGAGCACGGTGGGCCAGCTCGTTCACTCGGGCTCGATCCTGGATCAGGCCTCGAGGCTTTCGGGCATGCCCGCGGCGAAGATACGCTCGGGCGTCTCGACGGCGACCGTGCAGGGCTATCTCTCCAAGCTTGGCCAGTCGCCGCTCGTCACCATCTCGGTCAAGGCGAACGCGCCGCGCGATCAGGTCACGAAGGCCACGAGAGAGCTCGCCGACCTCGTCATCGCCTCCGTTTCGGCCTACCCGCGCACGAAGATCGCCACGCTCAACGCGGAGATAGCCTCGTACAAAGAGGAGACCGCAACGATCGACAAGCGCCTGAAGGCGCTCGATGCCTCGATTGCGGGCAGTGGTCTCTCCCCGCTCGAGCAGCAGGTGGCGCTCACCGGCGCGACCATCTCCGAGCAGCGCCGGGGCACGGTCAGCGACGAGCTTCAGCAGGCCCAACTCCTGCTCGCACAGGCCCGCACCGTCGAGCAGGGCAGCGTCGTGAGCTCGTCCAGAGCCGTCAAGACCGCCGCCCGCAGCCGTAAGAACTCCCTGATCGTGGGCGGAGTGCTCGGATTGCTCCTTGGCGCCCTCTGCGCCCTGGCGCTCCCCGGGCTCCGGCGCCGGCAAGACTGAGACGGCCCGGCGCGTCCGGCATCCGTGTTGTAGCCTCCTTTCTCGATGCTCGAGAAAAAGCGAATCGCGGTCGTCGTACCGGCCTACGACGAGGAACGCCTGATCGGCGACACGCTCGCCGCGATCCCGGCCTTCGTCGACCGCATCTACGTCGTCGACGATGCCTCCCGCGACGGCACCTGCAAGCGAGTCGAGAGGGTTGCCGCCAAAGACAAGCGGGTGACCCTGATCAGGCACGAGCGCAACTCCGGTGTCGGCGCCGCGATCGTGACCGGCTACCGGACGGCGATGGCCGAGCGCCAGGACGTCGTCTGTGTGATGGCGGCCGATAACCAGATGGACCCCGCCGACCTCGAGACGCTCGCGCGCCCCGTCGCCCGCGGCGAGCTCGAGTACGCGAAGGCCAACCGTCTTTTCACCGGCGAAGCCTGGAAGATCATCCCGCGCTACCGCTACCTCGGCAACGCGGCGCTTTCGCTCTTCACCAAGATCGCCTCGGGTTACTGGCATGTGGCCGACTCGCAGTCCGGCTACACGGCGATCTCGCGCGCCGCCCTCGAGCAGCTCGACCTCGACCGCGTCTACACACGCTACGGCTTCCCCAACGACATGCTCGTGCACCTGAACGTGATCAACGCCCGCGTGCGCGACTTCCCCTCGCGCCCCGTGTACGGGGTCGGCGAGCGCTCGGGGATCCGCTTGCACAACGTCGTGCCGCGCATCTCCTGGCTGCTCTACAAGGGCTTCTTCTGGCGCCTGGGGCAGAAATACGTGATCCGCGACTTCCACCCGCTCGTCTTCTTCTACGTGCTCGGCTTCTTGCTTTCGGTCGCCGGTCTCGCGCTCGGCATCCTCGAGACCGTTCTGCGCTTCATGGGCCACCCGATCACGCCCGCCACGATCGTGCTGGTGGCGCTGCTCTTCATCTCCGGGACGCAGTTCACGCTCTTTGCGATGTGGTTCGACATGGAGTCGAACAAGGACCTGCGCTGACGCCGAGGCAGGAGCAGCTCGGGATCTCCGCGAAGTTGACGGCGCCGTCGATCGGCGCCTCACCCTCTGCTATCAACCCCGGAGGTCGAACAGATGCTGCCCCATTGGCCGAGAGTCGTCCTACGCCGAAGAGTCGTCAGCGTTTCGCTGCTGCTCGCGTTGATCCTGGCTCTGACAGCTGCGAGCGCCCGAGCCAGCGCGGCGGTCAAGGTCTCGGGCACGGTCGTCTGCGCAAACGGCCGCAGCGTCGTCGGAATCTGGTTCCAGTTCTGGGGAGATGAGGGCTCATCGGCGCCGCTGAGCGACTGGCGGAGAATGCCGGGCGCAGCCAACGTCGCCCAGTACAGTCAATGGGTCGCCGGTAGTAGCACGATCAGCCTTCACGTCCGCTGCGCCGGCAGACGGCGCGCACGCTGGAGCGACAGCAGGACGGCGAAGATACAGGTCCGCTCGAGCGAGGTCGTGAACACCGTTTGCAGGCCCCCCACCAAACGGGGCGCACTGCGCTGCCAATTGCCGAGGATCGGACTCACCGCCCCGGACCACAGGAACCACTTCTACGCTGGCTGGTGCACCTGGGGCGCGGCCAAGATGCTGCACCGGGCGACGGGGCAGTATCCCGGCTGGTTCGGCAACGCCAAGGACTGGGCCGAAGGCGCGAAGGGATGGCTCGTCAGCTCCGAGCCGATGGCGCATTCGATCTTCGTGTTCCCGGCCGGCGTCGACTCGAGCCAGTCGGGCCACGTCGGCTGGGTTGACCGGGTTGAGTACAGCCCAGGCGGCGTCTACCTCCACACCACCGAGATGAACGGCTGGCACGGCAGGCTCTTCAGGTGGTCGCACGAGCGCACGAAGTACGAGCGCTCGATGCACTTCATCCTCGTCCCCGACGAGACGACCTCCGGCAAGAGCTGCTCCCGAACTTAAGGCTCTGGGCAATGCCATTGGCGAAGCGACTCTCGCCGGCCTGTGCGCTCGGCCTGATACTCGCGCTCGGCATCTCGGCCGAGACCGGATCTTCAGCCGGACAGAACCGGCAGACGCGGCTCGTCGCCGCCCGCTCCTTTGCCTTCGCCATCGGCGACGGGACGCTGGCCGGGAACCTGAGCAGGCGCTATGCCCGTTTCGACCTCGTCGTCGTGGACGGCGAGAACGCCCGCGCCAGAGACATCGCCGCGATCCGGCGAACCGGCCACGGCCTCGTGCTCGCCTACCTCGATGTCGGCACGATCGAGAGCTACCGGGGCTGGTACGGCGCGGCCAGGCGCTACCGGCTCGACTACTGGGGCGACTGGGGCGAGTGGTACGCAAACGTGAACGCGCCCGGCTACCGCTCTCTGCTGTTGAGGCGCGTCGCCCCCGGGATGCTCGCCAAGGGCTTCGACGGGCTCTTCCTCGACAACACCGATATGACCGAGACCCACCCGGAGCAGAAGCGCGGCATGCGGGCGCTTGTCGCCGGGCTCTCGAGGCTCGTCCACGCTCGCGGCAAACTGCTCCTAGCCCAGAACGGAGCGGACGTCAACTGGCCGCTCAGGCGCTTCTACGACGGCATCAACTTCGAGGACGTCAGCTTCAGCTATGACTTCGACCGGCACGCCTACACCAGCCTCCGACCGGGAGTCGTCGCCTCGAATGAGCGCACCATTCGCCGCTTCCGGAGGGCCGGTCTCAAGGTGACCGCGACCGACTATCTTCCGACCGGAGCTCGGAGCCGGGCCGCGATCGCCGTTCACATTGCCTGCTCGGCCAGAGCGCTCCCCTACGTCTCCGACATCGGCCTTTCGCGCGTACCTTCACAGCCGTTCCTCTGCGGCTGATCGCCGATCGCGCTCACGGGCGCTCCAAACCGGCGACCTGGATATGATCTCGCCGTGTCCACAGCCGTCGTGACAGGCGGAGCCGGGTTCTTGGGCTCCCATCTCTGCGAAGCGCTCCTAACCAAAGGGATGCGGGTCATCTGCGTCGACAACCTCGACACGGGCACCCTCCAGAACATCGAGCACATCCGCGACGGGGACTTCGTCTTCCTCAATCACGACGTGACGCGGCACCTCGAGATCCACGAGAGTGTCGACTTCGTCTATCACCTCGCAAGTCCGGCCAGCCCGATCGACTACATGCGCCTGCCGCTGCACACGCTCAAGGTCGGTTCCTACGGCACCCACAACGCGCTCGGCCTGGCCAAGTTCAAGCGCGCGCGCTTTCTGACCGCGTCGACCAGCGAGGTCTACGGCGATCCGCTCATCCACCCGCAGCCGGAGAGCTACTGGGGCAACGTCAACCCGATCGGCCCGCGCGGGGTCTACGACGAGGCCAAGCGCTACGCCGAGGCGATGACGATGGCCTACCACCGCCAGCAGGGCGTGGACACCTCGATCGCCCGCATCTTCAACACCTACGGCCCGCGCATGCGCCCCTTCGACGGGCGGGCGATCCCGACTTTCGTACGCCAGGCCTTCGCCGGCAAGCCGCTGACGGTCTTCGGCGACGGCTCGCAGACGAGATCTTTCTGTTACGTGGACGATCTCGTGCGCGGGCTGATCCTGCTCGCAGAGAGTGGAGAGCACGAGCCGGTCAACATCGGCAACCCGAACGAAATGACTCTGCTCGAGCTCGCGCAGACCGTGGTCAGGCTGACCGGCTCGGAAAGCGAGATCGTGTTCGAGGCGCTGCCGGTGGACGACCCGCAAGTGCGCAAGCCCGACATCACCCGGGCGCGCGAGCTGCTCGGCTGGGAGCCGAAGATCGGCCTGGAAGAAGGGCTCGGGCGCCTGCTCGAGTCGCTCGGGCACCAGGCGCCGTAGGTGCGTCGATTAGCAGCCGTCGGATTACGAGCTCGCTCGGACCGAGTCGCTCGCTTTCAGAGTCGGATCGCCGCGCCAGCGCGCGCAGCAGCTGCTTGAGCTATAGGTCTTAAAGAGGCGATCATTGCCGGAACGGGAGGGTGACGCCGCAGTCGAACCTCAAGTGGGATTCGACCCTCCCCTGAACCTACTTGGACTCTTCGCGTCTCTCCGCCAATACGTCGCTTAGCTCGCGAAGCCTCTCTTCTAATAATGCAACCGTCCTGGCCAATATCTCAAACTTAGCGTGTTCTTCCTTGCCACGAATATATAGGCTGAACATCACATATACGAACGCCACCGCAAGAGAGTAAAGTAATAAATCCGCACCTCGCCCTACGCCAACAGCGTGAGCTACCCGGTTAGACGTATTGGGCGATATTATTACTACTACACCAAAGGACGTGAACACCGCGGCAAGAATCTTTATCCATGCGTGGACTTGCTGACTCCGCGGGTTCATTACGAACCATCCTAAAACGGTCACGATTCCGCCTATTAACAGTACTTGGATTGCTATCATCTCTTGGATATCCTCCGCATGAGCAGATCGAACCCGATATTAATCGAGTTAAAGACGGATTGAGGTTTAGCCTGCGAGTATTGCGTATATACGACCGTGACCGGCACTTCCGTGTATTTAAACTCACTCTTCGCTATCCAGTGGATGAACTCAGTGGCATGAGCCATCCCGGGCATAGTAATTTCTATACGCTCCGCGAATCTCCGGTTAAAGACTCTCAGGCCATTGTGGGCGTCGGTTAGCCGTACTCCCGTTGTTAGATTCGAGAATACGACGGCAGCCTTTAGGACGGCGGCTCTGACTGAGGGTATGTTTTCTGCTTTTCCCAGGAATCGCGAACCCAGTACGATGTCGTAATCACCTTCTCTTGCGACTGCGAGCATACTCACAGCATCAGCGACTTGGTGCTGCCCGTCGGAATCGAAAGTAATGAAGTAGGCGGCATTCGCGTCTCGGAGAGCATAATCGATGCCGGTTTTCAACGCAGCTCCTTGGCCCAGATTGAAAGGATGGTTGATCAAGACAGCGTCGGTCTTCTCGATCTCAGCTGCGCTGGCGTCGGTGCTGCCGTCGTTAACACAAATGATATTGGGAAAAACCTGTGATACCGCGCTGACCACCGAGCGGATGACAGGAGCCTCGTTGAATACCGGCATAATTACGTAGACGTCTTGCTGCATCGAGTCAGAGTGTATCGAAGGCGGCACGATTAAAAGGGAGTTTCTTCATCGGCATTAGGCTCGATGCTGGGATCTCCGAGCTTCAATGGCTAGCGGGAGGCTCCCGCCGAACATTTGCGGCGTTGGCAGTGTTTTTCTCCGCGAGCGTCTGGTACCAGGCGACGGTGCGCTCGAGCCCCTCGCGGAGCGGCGTCGAAGCGCGGAAGCCGAACAAGCGCTTGGCCCGACTCGTGTCCAGGCACCTCCTCGGCTGGCCGTTCGGCTTCGAGGTGTCCCAGACGAGCTCGCCCTCGTAGCCGGTCAGCTCGGCAATCGTCTCGGCCAGCTCCCGGATCGAGATCTCGCTGCCGGTGCCGATGTTGACGGGATCGGGGCCGTCGTAGCGCTCGGCCGCGAGCGCGATCGCCTCGGCGCAGTCGTCCACGTAGAGGAACTCCCGTGTCGGCGAGCCGTCGCCCCAGAGCACCACCTCGCGCTCGCCGCGCTTCTTCGCTTCGACCATCTTGCGGATCTGGGCCGGAATCACGTGCGAGCTCTCGACGGCGAAGTTGTCGCCGGGGCCGTAGAGATTGACCGGCAGCAGGTAGATCGCGTCGAGGCCGTACTGCTCGCGGTAGGCCTGGGCTCCTACGAGAAGCGCCTTCTTGGCGATGCCGTAGGGCGCGTTCGTCTCCTCGGGATAGCCGTTCCAGAGCTCCTCTTCCTTGAACGGCACCGGCGTGAACTTGGGGTAGGCGCAGATGGTGCCGACCACGACCAGCTTCTCGACGCCGTGCAGGCGACTCTGCTCGAGGACGTTGGCGCCCATGACCAGATTCGAGTACCAGAAGCGACCTGGATTGGCCCGGTTGGCGCCGATGCCGCCGACTTCGGCGGCAAGATGAATCACGAGCTCGGGCTCCTGCTCGGCGAAGAGGCGATCGACGTCGCCGGCCTGAGTGAGGTCCCAGTTCTCGACCAGCGGGATGAAGGGCTCAACTCCCTGCGCACGCAGGCGTTCGACGACGTACCGGCCGAGAAACCCAGCTCCTCCTGTCACAACCGCCCTCACGGTTCGTGAGCATATCGGCTCCGGCAGTTTCGGGGTAACTGGGCTAGCTCGTCGCCTGGGTTACGACTGAACTGACCAGTCGATGCGGCCGCTCCAGCGCTCACGGTTCGCCGCATACCAGGCGATCGTGCGCGAGATTCCCTCTTCCCAGGACACCTTCGGCTCCCAGCCGGTCTCGCGGTTCAGCTTCTCGTAGCCGACCCGAAGCGCGAGCACGTCGCTCGCACCGGGACGGAAGCGCTTCTCTACCGAGACGAGCTCGCGCCCGGCGGGCCAGTAGCCTTCGCTCTCACCAATTTCGAGGATCTTCCCGGCCCAGCCCTCCATCGAGATGTTCTCGCCCTGTCCGTAGACGTAGACGTCCCCGGGCTTACCGTGCGCGGCGACGGTCAGGTGCCCGCGCACGCCGTCGGTACAGAAACAGAAGTCACGCAGGGGTTCGAGGTTGCCGAGCTCGATCTGCGCGCTCTCGAGCGCCTGGGTGATGATCGTCCCGGTCACGTAGCGCGGGTTCTGGCGCGGGCCGTAGTTGTTGAACATGCGCGTCACGACGCCAGGCACGCCAAAGGCGTCGAAGTAGTTCATCGTCAGGAAGTCGGCCGCGACCTTGCTGGTGGCGTAGATCGACTTGGGATTGATCGGCGAGCGCTCGTGCAGGATCAAGCCGCCCGCGTCGTCGAAGTCGTGATGATGAGAGACGGAGTCGCGTACGTTGCCGTACTCCTCGGAGGTGCCGGCGGTGTCGAATTTCTCCAGCTCGAGCCCGTGGTCGACGATCGACTGAAGCAGGTTGAGCGTGCCGACCGTGTTTGCCATAACCGTCTCGTAGGGCCGGTGCCAGGACTCGCCCACGTGTGCCTGCGCGCCGAGATGGAAGACGTACGGCTTGTCCGCCGCACCCTTCAGCTCACGCATCAGGTAATCGATCGACGTCTTGTCGGTGAGATCGGCGAAATGCACCTTCAACCGGTTTCGGAGGTGCCCGATGTTGTTAAGCGCCCCGCTCGAGGTCGCGCGGACGAACGCGTGGACGTCGGCGCCCAGCTCTATCAGCGCGTCGGTGAGATGGGACCCCATGAAGCCGTCGGCGCCTGTGACGAGCGCGGTTCGCCCGCTATAGATCCCACCGAACTCCGACTTGAGCGCGGCGAACTCGTTCTCGTTCCAGGTGACTTCGTTCATGACGGTCGGCTCGCCGCCGATGGAAAGCCTACATCCTCGGAGATCGGGAATGCTCGGAAGCGGCGCTGTCACTGCATTCGTGCTCACCATTCACACCGGCTCGTGCTCGAAGGGGAGTAAGCTCCGCGCGTGGCTCGGCGCGCTCTCATTACCGGCATCGGCGGACAGGACGGTTCCTACCTCGCCGAGCTCCTCATCGCCGAGAACTACGAGGTGTTTGGCTTCGATCGCCTGCCCCTGGCCGAGGATTACGAGAATCTTGCGACTGTTCACGATCGCGTCGAGATCGTTCAGGCCGATCTCGCCGACGAGCACTCGCTCTACGATGCGCTCGATCACTGCCGCCCGAGCGAGGTCTACAACCTGGCCTCGGGCTCCTTCGTGCCGGCCTCCTGGGAGCAGCCGGTGCTCACCGCTCAGCTGGCGGCCGTCGGCGTGACCTCGTTGCTGGAGGCGATCCGTCGCATCGATCCCGCCATCCGCTTCTACCAGGCCTCGTCGAGCGAGATCTTCGGCGAACCGGTCGAATCGCCTCAGAACGAGCAGACGCCGCTCAACCCGCTGACGCCCTACGGTGTCGCGAAGGCCTATGGGCACTTCATCACACGCAGCTTCCGCCACCGCTACGGACTTCACGCCTGCGCAGGCATCCTCTACAACCACGAATCGCCGCGCCGCCCAATCGACTTCGTGCCGCGCAAGGTCGCGCACGCCGCCGCGGCGATCAAGCTCGGGCTGGAGGAAGAGCTCTTGCTCGGCGACCTCGACGCCAAACGCGACTGGGGCTACGCGGCCGACTATGTCCGTGCCATGTGGCTGATGCTCCAAGCGCGCGAGCCGAGCGACTACGTGATCGCGACCGGCGAGCTTCACTCGGTGCGCGAGCTGGTGGAGTGCGCCTTCGCGCGCGTCGAGCTCGATTGGCGCGAGTACGTGAAGATCGACGAGTCGCTCATGCGCGGCCGGGCGGAGCTGCACGACCTCGTCGGCGACCTGAGCAAGGCGCGCCGCGAGCTCGGTTGGAGTCCGAGCGTCGACTTCGAAGGGCTGGTGCAGATGCTCGTGGATGCCGAGCTGGCTCGACTGGACGGCACCTCACCGGCATCCGAAAAACCGAGAACGGAGGCATCGTGACAGCGCGCACACTCAACGAGATGCTCGCCCAAAGCGTCGAGCGCTTCGCCAACAAGCCGGCGTTCATCTTCAAGGGCGAGACCACGACCTTCGCCCAGCTCGCCGACGAGATCGAGCGCTGCGCGGCCGGGCTGGCCGAGCTCGGAATCGCCAAGGGCGACACCTTCGGCATTGTGATGCGGAACTGCCCGGAGTTCGTCATTCTCTCCTTCGCCCTCTCGAGGCTCGGCGCGGTGGCAGTCCCGGTCAACTTCCTCGAGAAGGCCGATCGCATCGCCTTCATCTTCAACGACGCCGAGGTCAAGGGCTGCCTGACCTCCAAGGAATTCCTGCGCACGATCCGCGAGGTCAGAGAGTCGGTCCCGACGCTGGAGCACATCTTTCTGCGCGATCCGGGCGGAGACGAGCCGGCGCTGGAGACGATCTACCGTCACCCGCTCGACGAGGCTGCCGGCCCCGAGGTGTCCCCGAACGACCTCGTGCTGCTGATCTACACCGCCGGCACGACCGGCCTGCCCAAGGGAGTGATGCTGACCCAGCGCAACCTGCTCTTCAGCGTCGAGTCCTGCCTGCTCGCGTTCGATTTGACCAGCAAGGACCGGGTCATGTGCGTGCTGCCGATGTTCCACTCCTTCGCCTGGACAACCAACGTGGTCCTGCCGCTCCGCCTCGGGGCGACGACGGTCGTGATCGAGAGCCTGCTTCCCCTGCCGCCGGCCCTGAAGCAGCTCTGGAAACACAAGGTCACGCTGGTTTGCTGCATCCCGCAGGTCTACTCCGCCCTCGTCCAGCACATACACGGGCCTAAGGCTTGGCTGCTGCGCCTGCTCAACCCGCTCGACATGGCCATCTCGGGCGCCGCGCCGCTACCGGCCGCGGTACAGATAAAGTTCGAGAAGACCTTCGGCACGGCGCTCCTCGAGGGCTATGGGTTGACGGAGGCGGCGCCGGCCGTGTCGGTAAATCCCCGCTATGGAACCCACAAGCCGGGCACCGTAGGGCTGCCACTTCCGGGCATCGATATCAAGATCGTCGACGATGACGAACGCGAGCTCGAATCACCCGAGATCGGCGAGGTCTGCGTGCGCGGCGACAACATCATGGCGGGCTACTACAAGCGGCCCGAGGAGACGAAGGAGGCCTTCACCGCCGACGGCTGGTTGAAGACGGGCGATCTCGGCTTCCTCGACTCGGACGGCTACTTGACGCTGGTCGACCGCAAGAAGGACTTGATCATCATCAAGGGGTTCAACGTCTATCCACAAGAAGTTGAGGCTGCGCTTGTCGTTCACCCGGCGGTAGCCGAAGTGGCCGCGGTAGGTATCCCGGACGCAAGCGGCGACGAGAGCGTGCGCGCCTTCGTCGTGCTCGAGCCCGGCCAGAGCATCAAGCCGAGGGAGCTGATCGGGTTCGTGCGCCCGAGTCTGGCCAGCTACAAGATGCCCAAGGAGATCGAGATCGTGGACGAGCTGCCGAAGAACGCGCTCGGCAAGGTGCTGAAGAGGGAACTGCGCGCCGGCGCGGCGGCGGCGAAGTCCTAACGAGATGAGAGAGCGAGGGATCCCCTTCCCGGCGGCTGTCTTCTTCCTGGCAGGCGCCGGGTACCTGATCTCGCTTCTCCTTCCTTGGTATAGCTTCGAAGTGCTCGGAGAGCAGGGATCGGGTGTCAACTCGATCGGCCTTGAGTCCAAGCTCGGCGAGCTGTCGGCGCTGCTGGCAATCGCGATTCTCGTGGTCGGAGTCAACGCGATCAGGGCACGCGACAGCCGATTGCTCTATTTCCTTCGCCAACTCGCGATCGCGCTCGCTCTCTTCAACGCCCTCTCTGTGCTGGCGTTCTGGCGATCGGGCGCTAACTTGCAAGGGACGACCGGGGCTCACCTGGGATTGGCCGCCTACGCTTCGATCGCCATCTCGCTGCTTGTGCTCGCATCGGTCCTGTCACTCCAAACCGGTGACGCCGGAAGCGTAGAGCGCTCGCCGGAGAGCAGGCTTTGGCTGACAGTGGCTCGCGTGTCCGGGTTCGTCTACTTCGCGGCGCAGTTCTCACCCTGGAGCGCGCATGACTACCACTCGGGGGTTTTCAGAGCTCTCCCGTTCATAGGCGACCATGGCTCTTGGAACGACGACCTCGGAATCGCCTCGCTGACTCTCTGCTATGCAATCCTCGCCTTCGCCCTCCCGCGCCCCCTCTTGCGGATGCGAACGACACTGGCGTTGGGGCTAACGGGCGTCTCTATCACGTCTGTCTATGTGACGATTCCCAGCTCATCCCAAAGCTACGGATTCTGGCCGCGCGACTTCGGTGCCCTCGGCTATGGAGCCTGGCTAACGCTTAGCGCAGCCCTTGTGTTGCTGCTCGCAGTCGCAGCGCTCGATGAGGGCGGGCTCGCCGCACTGATCGACAAGGTTCCCGCCTGGGCTCGGCTCGATCGACTGGAGCTGAGCGAGGAAGATCAACCGGCCGCAAGAGAGCCTGGCGAGCTTCGGGAGAAGCACTGGACGTGGGCTCTCGTCCTTACCCTGCTCGCCTACGTGCTCACGATTCGCATGAGCTGGTGGTCATGGAACGGTGAAGGTTTCGAGGGAACCGTCGTGCACACCCGAGTCTTTCCGTTCATGTTCGGCCTCGGCAATATCTGCACTTTGCTTGCGATCGCCATCCTGGCCTTCGCGCACGCGACGCGAACGCGGCGCGAGCGCTGGCTCGGATCCATGAGAACCGCATTGATCGCAGCACTCGCGTGCCTCACCCTAGTCAGCTTCGTTCTTATCTGGCGCGAAGTAGGCGTAGACCACATGCGACCCGATTATGGATCCTACGTAGCGCTGGTTTCCCTGCTGGTCATGATCGCTTCGACGAGCGCGTTGAACGGCGGTCCCGATCTCGTGACAGTCGCTCGTTCTCGAGGCCTGGACACAAGCAAGGCGGAAGAGGGATGAAGCGGAAGGATCCATTCCCACAGGTGGTCCTTTTCATGAGCGCCGGCACCTATCTCGTCGCGCTCTTCTTTTCCGGCTGGGAATACCGCGGATTCCCCTACTGGCTGATCGACAGAACTCGAACAGGAGAGCTGGGCGCCGTGCTCGCCGTTGCGATTCTGGTTGCGAGCGTCTACGCGCTCAGGGTGAGCGATCGGCGCCTTGTGCTGACCCGGCTCTACCTGGCGATCGGTCTGATCGCCGTCACCGCCCTCGCCATGCTCGAGCTCTGGCACGGCGTCAGCGGTTTCACCAATCAGCACAAGTGGGGCGGCCATCCCGGCCCGGGCGGGATCGTCGCCATCGCCTGCTCGCTTGCAATCGTTTGGTCGGTACTTGCGATCGACTTCGGCGGCCTGCGCCGGCTTCTCCGCCGCGATCGAGACTCGGTCGATAACGCTTAAGACGAGTTCGCGGTCGATCCAGCTAGGGAACGAGCTCTCGATAGACGGCGTCGTGCTCGCGGGCGCATCGCTCCCAGGTGAATGTGCGCGCCCGCTCGATGCCCTTCGCCCTCAGCTCGTTCGGACGCGCCAGCGCCTCGGCGACCGCGGCCGCGATCTCCTCGGGCTTGGTCGGGTCGAAGTAGCGGGCAGCCTCGCCACACACCTCCGGCAGCGAAGCGACTCGCGAGACGGCGACCGGGCAGCCGCTCGCCATCGCCTCCAGCGGCGGCTATCCGAAGCCCTCGTACAGGCTCGGGAATACGAGACAGGCGGCCCGGCGGTAGAGACTTGCAAGCTCCGCGAGCGGTACGTGTCCGAGTGCCTGCACTCCCTCGGGGAGCTGCCCGCGCTCGTGCCCGGAGCCGGTCAGCACGAGGCTCAGCTCGGGCCGCTCGCGGCGCAGGAGGGCGAAGGCCTCGAACAGGCGCTCGTGGTTCTTGTGCGGCCATCTGTTCGCCGGGTAGAGGAGGAAGGGCTCGCGCTTCTCGCTGCCCGGCGTGAAGAACTCGTGATCGACGGCGAGATAGATCACGCGGACGGTGTCGGGCGCGAGGCCGAGCCGCTCGACGAGAGCCTGCTTGGCGTAATCGGAGATGGTGATCACGAGCTGGCTGCGCTTGACCGTCCAGCCGTAGACGAGCTTGCGGTAAGCGAGCTCGGCGCGGGAGAAGAAGCGGGGGTAGACCTCGTGCTGGATGTCGAGGACGCTCGTCACGGCCGGCGGGTGCCGGAGCGGCGGCACCATCACGCTGAGCGGAAAATGGATCGCCTCCAGTCGCTCGAGCTCGAGCTCGCGCTTGATTCGGCCAGGAAAGGCAGCGGCCAGCGACATCGCCGCCATGCGTCCGGGCATCGTGCGCGAGGCCCGGTAGGTAGACGCGACTATCGACTCCAGCCCGCCACCGGCGTCAGGTGCAATGCTCGGTAGGAAGACCCGGTATTCGAGCTCTCCCACCCGCGCCAGCTCCCGCACCAGCGCCCGCGCATAGGTTTCCGAGCCGCCGCTGATCCGCGGCACGAGCGTGAGCAGGCTGATTCCGATCACCGCACGAGCCTAGCGCCTAGGGCGGCGGAGCTACGCGCCGGAAGCACGGTTAGGATCGGTTGATGAGCAAGCGCAGCGAGAAGCTCGCGCTTTCCTCGGCCGCCGGCGTAAGGACGTTCCAAAAGCTACGCCGGGCTCCTAGATCGCGCTCTTTCGCCGTCCCGGTACCGTCCCCGATGCAATGCGCCTCCGCTTGAGCTAACGTCGCAGTATGGAGTCCCATCCAATCGGCTCTGCAGCAATCTCGCACCTTTCGCCAGCCGGCTTACGGCCAGGGCGTGCGGAGAGGCGCGGCGCCGGGCGGCCGCCAAGGGGCTGGGTAAGCGACACTCTTTTGGAGGTACTGCCGGCATGGTGACCCGCGCTTGTCCCGATTGGCCAACCTTGATGGAGCTCGATCCCGATCTCCAGTTCAAGCACTACACCGCCGCCGAGGCGCGGCTCCCGGCTGAGGTGTTGATGCTGATCCCCGATCTCACGCTTCCCAACATCGAGATCTGCTGCGACCTCGATCACCACGTCTTCTACCGCGATCACACGCACGCCGAGCTCGCCGCCGTGCTCGGCGAGGGCGACTGGTTCGAGGTGCGCGACTGGGCTCAGCGGAAGAGGGAGCAGCGGCGCGGGCGGTGAACGCTTCGGAGCCGCCCTCCGATCTGTCTGCGGCCGTCGAAGGTGAGTTCCTACCCGGCCTGACCCTGGCCCGGGATTTCTTCTTCGAGGTCGTTCAGCCGCTGCTGGCCGAGCAGACGCCCGGAGTCCCCTACGCCGCCGCGCTGATCGGGCCCGGCTCGGACGTGCTCGGCTTCGATACGCCCGTCTCGAGCGACCACGACTGGGGCCCGCGCTTGCAGCTCTTCCTGCCCGAGCGCGAGCTACCGGAGCGCGCCAGCCTGCTCGACCGCGTGCTGGCGAGCGAGCTGCCGAACGAGTTCCGCGGCTTTACGACCTGTTTCGCGCCGGCGGACGCGAACGGGCAAAGGCGTCCGCAGGCGAATGCGCGGCCTCCGATCGACCATCTGATCGAGATCACCTCGGTCGGCCGCTACAGCCGTAGACTGCTCGGCTTCGATCCGCTCGAGGGAATGAGCGTGCGACGCTGGCTGCTCGTTCCGCAGGAGCGGCTGCTCGAGCTCACCGGCGGCGAGGTCTTCGTCGACTCCGTGGGCGAGCTGACCAGCCTACGCGAGCACCTCGATTACTACCCGAAGCAGGTCTGGATCTACCTGATGGCGGCGCAGTGGCGAAAGATCGCCCAGCGCGAGGCGCTGGTGGCCCGCGCCGGCGTCGGCGGCGACGACCTCGGCTCGCGCCTCATTCTGGCCGGGCTGGTACGCGAGATCGTCCGCCTCGCCTTCCTGCTCGAGCGCCGCTACGCGCCCTGGGACCAGTGGCTCGCCCGCGCGCTCACCCGCCTTCGCGGCGCTTCGCGCCTGGCGCCCGCGCTCGCGCGCGCCCTATCGGCCTACGACTGGATGCAACGCGAGCTGCGGCTGATGGATGCGTACGCGATCCTGGCCGTCCTGCACAACAACCTCGGCCTGACCAAACCGCTCGAGATCGCGAGCGAGCGTGGACCGCGCGGGTTCCTCACCATCCACCCCGACCGGTTCGCAAGCGCCCTGGCCGAGAAGATCGAAGACGAAGAGCTGACGGTACTGCTGCCGGCGCTCACGGGCGGCGTCGACCAGCTGCTGGCAAGCGACGAGGCGCTGCTCAATCCGGCGCTGCTCGCTCGCCTCTCGGACTTCTACGCCGGAGGCTAGGAGAGCGCCCGAAAAGCCAGGTGCGGCGCGGATATCTGCGTCCCCCTACGAGCACAAAGCGGGGAGGGCGTTCGCTGGAGAGCGGGCATGGCGCAGATCCCCGCCCGGCCGAATACCGAGGCTAAGGCAAATAGTGGTCCGGAGACGCAGCGAAGAGCTGCAGCCGCCGGCGACCTGGGGGCGTGAGACGTCGCCGGCTGCTGGTCTTCGAGGCGCATTTTGGTCCGGCGACGACCGCAAGCTCTCACCAGGGGTTGGGGGACCCTTCTCGGTGATGGGCTTGCGGCCATACCCGGAGAAAGTTCGCCGGCCGGCGAACTTTCTCCGGCGAACATAGGCGGCGCTGAGCGGCGCCTTCGGCGCTTGGCTCAACGCGGGGTCCTAGTAGCGAGGCGGTTTTCCCGCTGTTGTTTTGCGGGGTCCCAACGTGTTGGGGACGAGCGTTCGTGAGCCGCAGCCGCGCATGTCGGCTGCGGTGGCACGCCGGGTATCTACTCGCTTCCGCGAGTGATCCCCGGCGAGGGCGGGTCGGGGCCGGTGCCTGAGGTCTCCTGTGCCAGAACCCTGGCGATGCCAGCGAGGAACGGCGAGGGTTTTCGCCCCACGACTGATGCCGAGTCGCGAATAGTCCTGGCTCTGCTTGAACCCGACTTTCCGGGGAGAGACGCGGTGGCGGCACAGATCCAGAGCGCCATGGTCAGGGTTATCGATCCCGAAGGCAGCTTAGAGATCGTTACGACGGACGAACTTCCAGCGGACGTTGCCCGGAGGATCCCTGTCGAGGCCGAAATCGTGGATGGTGACGGCATTACGGTTCATGTGCTCCTCCACGTCGTGGATGGGTACGTGACCGAACTCGAGATCTATCGGGACGATTCAGGCCCACTTCGAAACCCGATCGAGCCAGACGGGCTGAAAGTCATCGTGTTCTAGATGATGGGATCGCCCCAGTTGCGATCAACCAGCGACGGAGTCGCAGTTGGTCGCCGCGTTTTTCTCTCCGGTGAAAGTCGCCAGACTTTCGCCGGCTACTAGGCGATCAGCGACTGGCGGATTGCCATGGCGACGGCCTCGGTGCGCGTGTCGGCGTCGAGCTTGGCCATCGCCTTGCGCACGTGCGTGCGAACGGTCTCGGGCGAGATGAAGAGCGCCTTGCCGATCTCTTCGTTGGAGTGGCCGTCGGACAGCATGCGCAGAACGTCGCGCTCGCGCTGAGTGAGCAGTTTGATCTTGGCGGTCGCGGCCGGGCTGGATATGACGCCGGCGAGCACCGGATCGACGTAGGTGCGCCCCTCGGCGACGAGTTGCACGGCACGCACGATCTCGGCCAGCGGAGCCTCTTTGGAGACGAAGCCGCGGGCTCCCGCGTCGAGCGCCTCGACGAGAAGGGCCTGCTCGCTGTAGGCCGTGTAGAGGATCACGTGGGTGTCGGGCGCGGTGCGAGAGCAGCGGCGTGCGACCTCGATTCCGTCCATCCGTGGCATGCGTAGGTCGAGCAGGGCGACGTTCGGACGTGTGCGCTCGATCGCAGCCAGCGCCTCTTCGCCGTCTCTGGCGCGACCCGCGATCTCGATTCCTCCTGAGGCCAGCACCTCAGAAACCGCCTGTACGACAGCGGGGTGATCGTCGGCCACCAAGCAGGTGATTGCGTCGGTCATTGGTTCTGATGCTATCGCGGCTAGAGCGGACATATGGTCACCGCTCTATTCATCGTCCACTTGGTCGAAAACTTTCGTTGCCAGATAACGACCTCCTGCAGTAACTCCATACTTGAGTCAACGAAGCGAGGATAGAGAAGCCAATGGACGCGAGCCAGCTTCCAGAAGAGCAACTGATCCGAAGCGGACGAATGGTCGTCATCGGTCGGCTGACTCCGGCGTTGATCCACGAGCTCAACAACTCGCTACTCGTTCTGCTCGGCACGGCCGACCTGGAGCTGGCGTTGCTACCGTCCGGGAGCAAGGAGCGCAAGCGAATGGAGACGGTCCGCGACGCCGGCGGCGAGATCCGCGACGCCGTCTCGCAGCTGGCGATGTTCACCCGCGCACCACTCGAGGGCGAGCACAAGCTGTCGCTGGTCGAGCTGGGGCGCGGGGTAGCGGCACTGACGCGGCGCCTGCGCCTGCAGCGCGAGGTCGGCTTCGAGGAGTCCTACTGCGAGGACGAACTCGACGTCGAGGGCAACGAGGCGCAGCTGGCGCAGGCACTCCTGCACATGCTCACGAACGCGTTCCAGGCTTCGGGCGCGGGCGATACGGTTACGCTCGAGCTGAAGCGCGAGGACGGTAGCGCGGTCGCCCTCGTCAGCGACAGCGGCGCCGGCGTGGCCGACGGTCAGGCCGAGCAGATCTTCGAGCTGTTCGAGACCACGAGGCTCGATCAACAGGGAAGCGGGCTCGGACTCGCGGCCGCACGCGCGATCGCCCGCCGTCACGGCGGCGAGCTCGAGCTGCGACCTGCGACCTCGGGATCGGTCTTCGCCCTCCGTTTGCCGCTCGCCGACTGAGATCCGGCTACCAAAAGAGCCGCATCACTCCTCTTACGGGGGATGTGGAGTACCCGTTCTCTAGACGATGCTTCGTTCGAGGGGTTGGGGAGCCGTGCGATGTCACCTGGACGATCGTCTGACGTAGCCACCGAGCAGGGTTTCGGGACCGGTTTGCGCGCGCAACTGGCGCGCCGGCGGCCGAGCGACGAACCTGCCTACGTCGAGTTGCCCGGCGAGATCGCCGAGGTGCTCGCTCTGCTCGAGAGCCAGAGCATCGACCCCACCGCCGTGCAGAGGCTGCGAGCCGAGCTCGAGGCCTCGTTCGCGCGTGAGCAGGAACTTCGTGACGCCTTTTCGATCGGCGGCGCGGAATCCGCGGCGAGTAGCGGCCCGGGTGAGAGCGAGCTGCACGCGTTCGAGCTCGCGCTCGCGGAACGGGAGCGGGAGCTGGCTCGGGAGCACGCCGAGCTGGACGAGGAGCGCGCGACTCTGAGCGGGCTCGAATCGGAGCTGGCACTCGCCAAAGCGCGAAACGACAGGCTCGAGGAGCAGATCGAGCAGAAGGTGACCCAGCTCAAGGAGGCCGATATCGACCGCAGGCGCCTGGAGCGCGAGCTACGAGTGCGCGAGGCCGATCTCTCCGTCGGCACGGCCGACCGAAACAGAGAGCTGAACGGGCGCGAGCGGGCGCTTAAGATGCGCGCCGAAGAATTGGTCGAGCGCGAGGAAACGCTCGATACGCGGGGCATCGAACTGGCAGCCCAGGAGCGGGCGCTGGCGCTGGCGATCGACCAACTGGCCGAGAAGAGCGAGGAGTTACGCGATCTCGAGCTCTCGCTCGATGCCCGGGGCGAGGAGATCGAGGAGTTGCGCCTGGCCGTTCAGGCCGACGTCGAGCGGCTGGCCGAGGCGACCGGCGGCGATCCCGACAAGGTGCGCGACGTGATCACGATCATCGACTCGCTGGATGAGCGAGAGAGCGCCCTCGACGCGCGCGAGGAAGAGATCGCAAGGCAGCTCGCCGGCGCCCGGCGCAAGCTAACCGAGGCCGAGCGCCGAGGCGACGCCGCCGCAACTCTGGAGTCGGACCTCGGCCGCCGCGAGCGCGAGCTTGACGAGCGCGAGCGAGACGTCGAGGGCACCAGCAAGCTGGTCGATGAAAGGCTGCGCCGGCTCGAGCGCAAAGAGCGGCGGGTGGAGCAGATCGAGACCACCTACGGAGAGCGGCTCGCCGACCTCGAGCAGCGCGAGGCCGAGGCCGACGCCAAGGAGCGCCGGGCTGCCTCGATCGAAGCCGACTGCGAGCTGCGCGAGCAGCGCCTGGAGCGGCGCGAGCACGTAGTCGAGGAGAGCGAGAAGCGACTGACCCAGAAGGAGCAGGATCTGCAGGGCTGGGTCGGTCAGCTGCAGGGCGACCTGACCGAGCGCGAGAGCGACTGGTGGGCCAAGCAGCTCGGACAGACCAAGGGGAAAAAGGCGTCGTCAAAGAAGGAAGCTGGAAGCGGCAGACTGCGGGTCATCAACTGACTAGCGAGTGAGGGGAATCGATGAACGCATGGAACGATGAGGGCAGGGTCTACCTCCTCGACCAGGAGCCCGTACCAATGCTGGGCGTGCTGCACGAAGACGACGCCCGGCCCGAGCGGAGCGAGCTCGACGCGAAGATGGTGATGATCGACGCCACGTCGATCCTGCTGGAGCGAAGCCGCTTCGAGGCGGCGACGGCTCTGTATGCCTGTCAGCTCGGCCTGGAAGTCGGCACGGCTCCCCCCTACGCCGATGCTCCGGTCTGGGTGAACCTTCAGGCTCCGGCAGAGCTCGTCTTCACACTCGAGAACCTCGAGCGCGATATAGCCTGGTTCGTACGCGAGGCGATCGCCGAGGCACTCCCTAACGGCTACCAGATCTCGGAGTTCTTCGTGCAGACGCGAGTCTCGCCGGCGCCCTGCGACGGCGAGGGACGCGCAGCCGCCTGAACGAACAGCGGGTATTGGCGAGCGTCCGGTCGTTTCCACCGGGAGATACGCGAGTGCGCCGGCGGTGTTTGGTTCACGGCCATCGGCGAGGCTGAAGAGCGGCACACGATGACGGTGGTCGAGTTAGTCACGGCTCGCTACCGTGCCGGTTGTGAGCGAACGCGGACGAGACGAGAACGGCAAGGCGACAAGCCGCGAGTACTTCGACCGCCAAGCGGCGAGCTACGAGACCGGCCGGCGCTGGCGAAGCGTGAAAAAGCCGCAAGCCGTGGCGTTAGCGATGCTCGAGCTGGGCCCGGACGACCGGCTGCTGGACGTGGGCTGCGGAACCGGGGCGGCCGTGCGCGAGGCGGCGGCGCTCGTTACGCGGGCGGTCGGGCTCGACCTGGCGCCGGGGATGATCGACGAGGCGCGGCGGCTCGCAACGGATCTCCCCAACGCCGAGCTCGAGGTCGGCGACAGCGAGGCGCTCGCGTTCGCCGACGGCGAGTTCACGGCCGTCCTCTGCAGCACCTCGATCCATCACTATCCGGATCCGGGCAAGGCTATTGCCGAGATGGCGCGAGTGCTCGCTCCCGGCGGCCGCATCGCTATCGGCGACTTCAACCGCGATCGCTTCTCGATCAAGCTGCTCGACCGTATCTCGCGCCGCTTGCAACCGAGTCACGTGCGGATCCTCAGCTCGGCCGAGCTCTCCGCCTTTCTCGCCGGGGCCGGTCTCCGCCGGACCGGCGTGCGCAGCCTCTGGCACGGCGGCTACATGATCGTGCTGGCGCAGAAGTAAGGCGGCGGTCGGCTACAGTGCCGGCCTTGACCGGACGCGTACAGGACGAACAGAAGACCGCGAGCAGCGTCTATTTCGACGCTGAGGCGAACCGCTACGAGACACACCGCCGCTGGCGCCACGTCAAGCGCCAGCAGTCGCTCACGCTCGCCGCGCTCGAGCTCCAGACCGGCGACCGTCTACTCGACGTCGGCTGCGGAACCGGCGCGGCCGTACGCTCGGCGGCGGTGCTCGCCACTCGGGCGGTCGGGCTCGACTTGGCGCCGGGCATGATCGAGGAGGCGCGACGGCTCGCAGCGGATCTTCCCAACGTCGAGTTCGAGGTCGGCGACAGCGAGCACCTTCCCTTCGAGGACGATGAGTTCACTGCCGTCCTTTGCAGCACCTCGCTCCACCACTACCCGCGCCCCGGCGAGGCCATCCGCGAGATGGCGCGCGTTCTAGCTCCCGGCGGCCGGATCGCTGTCGGCGACTCCAACCCCGAGCAACTGATCGTGCGCGCGGTCGATCGTCGCCTGAAGCGCAGGGAGCCCGGCCACCTCGGCTTCCACTCCCCCGACGAGTTGACCCGCCTCCTCGCCGACGCCGGTTTCGCGGAGATCAGCCTGCGCCGGCTGCACAGGCTGGGGTTCGTGATCGCGCTGGCGCGGAAGCCCTAGGCCCGAGAACCGCCCCAAAGCGCTCGCTCCCGCGCCCGGGTACCGAAGGCCACCTCGTTGGCCGCGAAGAGGACGTGCCCATCCTGACCGACCTTCACCGCCGGGAGCACACCGAGGAAATCCCGATCGGAGGCGCCTTTCCAGAGCGGGCGCCCCATCCGGTCCCAGCGGCGAGGTCCGTTCTTGCAGGCGAACTCGAACTCCGGCCGATCGAAGCGAAGCGCGCAGGGGAAGGTGGTGGGCGTGCCCATCGCCAGCCCGCCGATGCCGTAGAAGCCGTGCGGAGCCCGAATGAGAAACGCGTTCGCGTTCAACCGCTCGACTGAACCGACCGGATAGCTAACGGCCTTCTCGAGCACAAGGAAACCGCCGTCACCGGTTCGCTGCCTGGTGCGGAGCGACTTGAAGCGAAGCGAGGAGACAGTGCGCCAGATCGCGGCCCGATCCGCCCGGCTCGCACTCGGACCGAAGTAAACGTCGGCCAGGATATCCCAACCGTTGGCCGAAAACCCGTGCTCGCGCCAGGACGCGCCTTTGGGAAGCGTCACGCCGCGGATGGGCGCGAACGCCGCTGCCCGTAGCGGGAAGTGCGCCTCCGGTATCTCCAGCGCCGGCGGGAGCCCGCCGTCTCTGTGCTCGAGTAGAAACACCGCCGCTTCTGACGGCAACTTGCTCAGATCGCGGGCATTAGCGGTGGAAAAGGCTTGCCGCGTGGACAGATTGGTGGCTACGGCCCCCCTGAACGCGACCATTCCGTAATCGACAAGGACGGCGCGAGCGTGGAGCCCGGCCGGGTAGGTGAAATGAAAACCAAAGGTCGAGTCGCGATAGACGCGGCTTCCTCCGCCACCACTCGCGTTGCGATCGACACGGTTTCCTCCGCTTCCACAGGCGCTGAGAAGTAAAAAGGCTGCGACGAGGAGCAACATCCTCGGCGCAAGGTGGCGCCGAGGGGAGCCGAGGCGGCCGAGCGGAGGTCGAGCGCAGTCCGGCGGTCTCTTCGGCGTCGACATCGCGAACACCATAGGTTATTACGCCGCTTGCGCCCGCACGGTCACACCGCAATCGGCTCCCGCGGCTGAATTGATAGCGTCGAGGACGGTGACTTCTTGGGATTGCTGATCCTGATCTGCTCCGTGGCGCTGCTCGTGCAGATCGAGCGCTCGTCTCGCTGGCCGCGGCTCGATCCCTGGCGGGATCGGTGGCGCCCGCTGGAGCGGCGGATCGTTCGCTACGTCCGCTCCGCTCCGTTCACGTACGTCTTCCTCTTCGTCTTGCTGATCACGACCTGGGTGTTCAACACTTCGAGCCCGTCTACCGCCCGCACTCTGCTCCTCGAGCGAAGCACGAACCTCCACCAGCTGGGGCACGACCCGATGCGCGCGCTGGTCGCAAGCGCTTTCTGGCTCTCTAGCAGCCCGGAGCTGCTCGTCTGGCTGGTCCTCTTTACGCTCGTGCTCGCGCCGGTCGAGCGCTGGATCGGAAGTGCACGTACGGCCTTCGTGTTCGCGGTCGGGCACGCCGGTGCGACCCTGATCACCGCCGCCGGCCTATGGCTGGCGATCCACTACAACGCTGCTGAACGTAACGTCGCACACGCCATCGACGTCGGCGTCAGCTACGGCTTCTTTGCCGTTGCGGCGGTGCTGGCTTTCCGCCTGTCGGGCCGTCGGTTGGTGCTTTACCTCGCCATCCTGATCGGTTACCTGGGAGTCATGGCGAGCGTGGACCGGAGCTTCACCGATTTCGGTCACCTGGCTGCGTTTTCGATCGGTCTCCTGGTGGCGCCGCTCGTCACTCCTAAACGGGCGCGCTCTCACATCTCGCAAGAATTGCCAAGCCCGAAGCCGGGCTAGCGGTTCTACGGGGATGGTGGCCTGTCAGGCTCCGTCCGAAGAGCCGTCCCGGATCTCCTCCATGCTCCGGCCCGAGCGAACGGAGCGATCAAGCGCGGCGACGTTCTCGGTCGAGGCGAACCGGTCGCGCTTCTTCACCAGCAGCCAGGTCTTGGCGCCGGCGCGCGCGAAGCGGATCAGCGCGAACTCGCCCTTCAGCTTCTCGCCCGCGACGATGAAGGTGAACTGCCCGCGCTCGAGCCCCCTGCGGAAGGCCTCCTCGCTTCCCTCCCGGTCGGTCTCGTTCAGAGCGACGAAGGCGCCCTCGTCCCAGATCATCACCGTGCCGGCGCCGTACTCGCCGCCGGGGATCACGCCCTCGAAGTCCCGGTAGTCGAGCGGGTGGTCGTCGACCATCATCGCCAGGTGCTTGTCGCTCGGTTTGAGCGACGGCCCTCTCGGAATGGCCCAGCTCTTGAGCACGCCGTCCAGCTCCAGGCGCAGGTCGTAGTGCAGCTGCGAGGCCTGGTGCTTGTGGACGACGAAGCGGAGCGGCTCACGGGCGGGCGCCTCGTCGGCTCCGAGCTCTGTAGCTTGTTCAGCACTTCGCGTCATCGAAGGACGAATAGTCGCATGTGATCGGTTCGAGCCCGGCCTCCGTCTCAACGAACTTCCTGAGGGGGGGGGCGTACCGCAACCTGCTGCCGACGGAGGTGATGGACGGCCCCGATCCCCTTCCCCACCTCGCCAGCTGAGCGGTCGCCTACCCGGTCACTCGTCGGGCAGCGGCTTTGGCTGAGGCGCCGGCAGCGGCTGCGCCTCGGCGCGCTCAGCCGAGTGACCGGGCCACCAGACGAGGTGACCGAGCAGTGCCGAGACGCTCGGGATCAGTAGCGCGGCCATCAAGAACGAGACGATCGCGATTCCAACCGCAACGGTGAACCCGAGCTGAGAGAGCACCCCGATACCGCCGAGCATCAACGAGGCGAAGGTGCCGGCAAGGATCACGCCCGCCGCCATGACGGTCGGCGCAGCGTGCTCGACGGCGAGCGCGGCCGCCTGCCGCGGGTCGTTGCCCTCGCGAGCCTCCTCGCGCAAACGTGTCGTCACCAGGATGTTGTAGTCGGTACCCATCGCAACTACGAACAGGTAGACGATCATCGGCAGCATGAAGATGAGGCCGTCGTAACCCGCGATTCCGCGGAAGACGCCGACGGAAGCACCCAACGTCGCCGCGAAGCCGAGCACGACGGCGACGAGCAGGTAGAGCGGAGCGATCAAGCTACGGAGCACGATAGCGAGGATCAGCGCGATCATCACGGCCGCGACGGGGAAGACGACCCCGTAGTCGTGGTTGATCGCCGATCGCACGTCGGCGAAGATCGCCGTCTGGCCGCCGACGAGCACAGTCCCCGGTTGGACGCCCGCGTGCGCCGCACTCCGTAGCGGCCCCGCGACCAGGTCGAGTGCGCGGTTGTCGTACGGGCTCGTACGGAGCTCGACCGAGATGACAGTCGCAGCGCCGTCGGAGCTCGGCTGTGGCTTACTGACCCTCGCGACGCCTTCGACCGCGCGCAACCGCGCTGCGAGCCGCCGCAGCTCGACCGGGCGTTGAGCTTTGGCGCCGACGGCATAGACCTGCGTCGGGTTGAGAGCGCCCGCCGGGAACGCCGTTTTGAGCGCCGTAAAGCCCTTCGCCGACTCCGTGTTCGAAGGGAGCTGGTTCGCGATGTTGTAGTCGGCGCTGAAGAAGAGCGCGCCTACGCCGAGCACGACGAGTAGCGGCGCGACCACGAGCGCCACTCGCGCCGGGTGGCGGCCGACGAATGCGCCGACTCGACGCGCGCGCGTCCCGTCCGGTGGTCGCTGCCAGCCCTTCGACGGCCAGAATGCGTGCGTGCCGAGGAGGGTGAGAAGAGCCGGGATCAGTGTTAACGCCGCGAGCAGCATCAACGAGACCGCTATCAGAAGGCCCGGCGCCATGTTGCGCATCGATCCGAGCGTTGAAAGCAGGAGTGTAAGAAAAGCGGCGAGGACGACCAGCGCTGAAGAGGTGATCGCCTGGCCGACCCGTGCGACCGCGAATGCGATCGCCGTTTTCGGGTCGTCACCGGCCCGCAGTCGTTCGCGATAACGGAAGAGCAGGAAGAGCACGTAGTCGGTGCCGATCCCGAACAATACGACGACGAGCAGCGTCGTCAGATTCTGGTCGACCTTGAAGCCGGCGACCTTGGCAAGCGAGGCGAGCAGTGACCGCGTCAGCAAGTAGATGCCGCCTATGGCGACGACCGGCATGAGCGCAGTCAGCGGGCCGCGGAAGACCGCACCCAGGAGAACGATGATCAGAGCGATCGTGGCAATGCTTACGACAGTCAGCGCCGACTGCGCCGCGTCCACGCCGTCGGTCTGGATCGCTGCGTCCCCGGTCAACAACGTCGAGAGCCCGCTCCCTGCGAGCGATGTCCGCGCCCGTTGCCGCAGTTCCTTGACGGCGGTCTGGACAGGCTTGTCCTGGGCGGTGCCCCGGAAGGAGACCGTGACGAGCTGCGCGCGCCGGTTCGGCGCGACCTGGGTGGCGCCGGTCGAGACGGCGGTGACGCGGTGGATACGTGCACTGCTCAGATCGCGAGCGAGCTTCGAGACGCGAGCGCGGTCGGCGGAGGTGAGCGCCGTCTGATCGCTGCGGCGGACGACGAAGATCGCGCTCGAGCCCATCCCCGTCGAGAAATGATTTGTCGCGACCGCGAGCGCCTGCGCCGACTCATACGAAGAGGGCACGAAGCTGCCCTGGTCGGTGCTCTCGACTTCCGAAAGTCGCGGCGCAAGCGGCACGATCACCGCGATCGCCACTACCCAGACGCCGATTACTCGCCACGGGTGGGTGGCGACGAGTTTTCCGAGTCTTTCGAACAGGGCGCTCTCCGATCGTGAGAGAAAAAGTGGGACATCAGTGTCCCGTCACGGCTCAGCATAGATGCGGGACATCGATGTGTCAAGATGGGACGAAAATGTCCTATACTTCGAGAGATGGGAATAAGCGAAAAAACCGCGGCGGCGATTCTCGAGGCCGCATCCCACGTGCTGGTCGTGCGGGGTGAGGCCGGCAGCATGACCGAGGTCGCCTCGGCCGCGGGGGTCGGCCGCTCGACTCTCTACCGGCACTTCCCCACCCGCGAGGCGCTACTCGAGGAACTGACGCGGGTGGCGCTCGCCGAGGCCGGCAAGCGGCTCGCCGAGGCTAAGCTCGAGAGCGTACCGCCGCTCGAAGCGCTCGCCCGCGCGATTCGCACGATCGTCGACGTCGGCGATCGCTACATCGTTCTGCTCGAGGCTCAGGTGCCGATCGATCCAGCCGCCACCGAGCGCGCGGTCATAGCCCCGGTCCGGCGCGTGCTCGAACGCGGCCAGGCCGAGGGCGTCATCCGGACGGATATCGACGCCATGTCGTTGCTCGAGCTGCTCGGCGGTCTGATCATCGTCAGCATCCGTCTCGCCGCCGAGCACCAGAGGGGAGTCGAGGAGACCGCCGCCACGATCCAGCGCGTTTTTGTCGAGGGTGTCGGGACGCGTTGAGCGGCTAGCGGCCTATGTTTCGCCTACTCCTCGTGGAGAATCGGTCTAGCCCAGGCGCCGCAGAGCACGCCCGGCGAGATGGTCAGATCTTGCACTCCGGTAGTTATCGCAACACGAGACGGCCCCGGCGGCGAATCTGCGCGTCAGTCGAAGAGGGGACCGACCCGAACCGGCAGAAAGCGGTTTCCCCAGCCGCCGGGCCGGCCGGCGAAGACCCCGGGGATGCGCGTTCCGCAAGACGCGCACGACCCCTCGGCCGTGAGCTCGTAGGCGCCGAGGCGGTAGCCCTGGCGCTCGATCAGGAGCGCTCCGCAGGAGGGGCAGAAGCTGCTCTCGCCGCGCGGGTCGTGCACGTTCCCCGTGTAGGAGTAGCGAACGCCGTTTGCGAGCGCGATCGAGAGCGCTCAGGGGCGCCTCGGCGTTCTTGACTCGGAGCAACCTCGGTGTAAAGCTGCAACGGGGGTGTAGAACGCCGCACATGCCGCACGGCACTCGTCTCGGGCTCGGTCTGTTGCTCGTTGCATTGGGTCTCGGGTCAGGCGCAGGTTCTCGCGCAAGCAGCGCACAGGCGGACTCAGTCTCGGAGAACACCGGCGAGGCCGTCGTCGCGGTCACAGCCAGCAAGACCCACTCCTGCGCCCTACTGCAGAACGGCTCGATCAAGTGCTGGGGTGGCAACTCCTACGGACAGCTCGGCGACGGTACGACCACGAACAGGCTGACGCCCGTTGACGTAAAAGGCGTACAACAGGCGATCACCGTCAGTGCCGGAAACGGATACACATGTGCGTTACTTCGCAGCCACAGGATGCTGTGCTGGGGCTCGGACAGGTTCGGCGAGCTCGGAGACGGGAAGCGGAGTGACAGTCCACTGCCGGTAGCGGTGGACGGCATCGAGAACGTGCGGGCGATGAGCACGGAGGGTGGGTACGGGGACGAGAACAGCACCTGCGCGGTACTTGGCAGCGGCATGATCAAGTGCTGGGGCGCGAGCGCAGAGGGAGCGCTCGGCGACCTCTCGCTACCGAACATAGAGCGCGGCTACAGCTTGAGCCCGGTCACCGTGGCCGGTGTCACGAACGCCGTGGCGATCTCCGACGGTAACTCGACCGAGCGCTGCGCGGTACTGGGAACGGGAAAGATCGAGTGCTGGGGCAGCGCCTTCGAGGGCGAAGAGTGCCCGGACTGCACCGAAGAAGACCTGAAGCCCGCCCTGGTCGAAGGTATCCCCGAGGCCACGGCCGTTGTCAACAATGTACGTATTGATTATGAAACAACCTACTGCGCTCTGATCTACGACGGAACCGTCAGCTGCTGGTGGGCCGAAGAGTTGGAGGGGAGGATCAAAGGAATCTCGGACGCGATCTCGATAGCGTCCGCCGGACACGAGACCTGCGCGCTCGTCTCCGGGGGCAAGGTCGCCTGCTGGGACGCGTTTTCCGACACTTCCAACCCCGAAGAGGTCAAGGGTCTCGAAGACGCGATCTCTATCGACGGAGGTGGCGGCGAGGAATCGATTTGGCCAAGTACGGGCTCAAACGAAAGCCACTTCTGCGCGGTCGTCTCGGACGGCGGAGTCGAGTGCTGGGGCGATGACTACTCCGGCGAGCTGGGCGACGGCGTCTCCGCTCACCGGTCGTATCCCGTCCCGGTTACCGGTATCGACAACGCCACCTCGATCGGCGCCGGCATGTCTCACACCTGCGCCAGTCTTGCCGGCCTGCAGGTCGCTTGCTGGGGCGGCAACAGGTTAGGCCAGCTGGGCGACGGGAAGGGGGGGCACGAGTTCTCGACCAGGGCCGAGGCCAGTCCGATACCGGTCACTACGCTCCAGATAGAGAACGCGAGCGCCGTTGCGGTCGGGTGGTGGCATGCCTGCGCCCTACTCACGAGCGGCGGCGTATTGTGCTGGGGCGCGGGCCTAAGGGGCCAGCTCGGTTTCGGCCGCTACCTGTGGGAGTACGGTGAAGGCAGCTGGGGCTGGATCATGTCTCGTTTCCCGCGCCCGGCTAAGGGCCTCAAGAGCGCCGTTGCCGTCGGTGCGGGCGGCAACGCGAGCTGCGCGCTTCTTTCCAGCGGCGAAGTCGAGTGCTGGGGCGGATGGGTTGCGCCGGCGCCCACCGCGATCGAGGGAGTCGCGGGCGCCACGGCGATCAGCATCGCTCAAGGCGGCGTCTATATGTGCGCGATCGTCGCGGGCGGCCAGGTCGAGTGCTGGAACTACGAGTCGCCGGAGCCGACGGAAGCCGAGCTCGAAAGCGATTCGTACGGTCACGGCGAGCTGGCCTCACCGCCCTCCACGATCGCGGGCATCAGCGGAGCGAGCGCTGTCGACGCCACGAGCGCGTGCGCCGTCGTTAGAGGGATGGTCCAGTGCTGGTCGCCCGACAAAAGCCGTGCGACGGCCTTCGTCACCGGGATAGACAACGCAGTCCAGCTGAGCGGCTACTGCGCCTTGCTCTCCGACGCGCGCGTCGCCTGCTGGCAGAAGGACGCGTTGGAGGCGCGGCGGCTCGAGAGAATCACAGACGCGGTCGCGTTCTCCGCGGGCGAGGACCACGAGTGCGTGCTCGTGAAAAGCGGTGCCATCGAGTGCTGGGGCGACAACTACAGCGGCGAGCTTGGTAACGGCGAGCTGCCCTTCAGCGACGTCCCCGTCCGCGTGATCGGCCTCTCCTGAGGCGCCCCGCCGCCCGTCAGTCGCGCGTACCTATCCGGACCGGCAGAAAGCGGTTTCCCCAACCGCCGGGCCGGCCGGCGAAGACTCCGGGGATGCGCGTTCCGCAGGCGGGGCACGACCCTTCGTCGGTGAGCTCGTAGGCGCCGAGGCGGTAGCCCTGGCGCTCGATCAAGAGCGCGCCGCAGGAGGGGCAGAAGGTGCTCTCGCCACGCGGGTCGTGCACGTTTCCGGTGTAGGAGTAGCGAACGCCGTTTGCGAGCGCGATCGCACAGGCACGGTTGAGCGTCCCCGCGGGCGTCGGCGGACGGTCGAGCATGCGGAAGGAGGGATGAAAAGCGCTGTAGTGCAGGGGCACATCGGGGCCCAGGTGCTCGACGATCCAGCGGGTCATGGCGTCGATCTCGGCGTCGGAGTCGTTGAGCCCCGGAATGAGCAGGCCGGTGATCTCGAGCCAGACGCCGGTACCCTGGGCGAGGTACTCGAGCGTCTCGAGGACGGGCCCGAGGCGGCCGCCGCAGTAGCGGCGGTAGAAGCCGTCGTCGAAGCTCTTCAGGTCGACGTTGGCCGCGTCGATGCGCTCGAACAGCTCGGCGCGCGGCTCCGGGCAGACATAGCCGGCGCTGACGGCGACCGTCTTGAGGCCGCGCGCGTGACAGGCCTCCGCCACGTCGATCGCGTACTCGAGGAAGACGACGGGGTCGTTGTAGGTGAAGGCGACGCTCGGGCAGGCGAGCCGCTCCGCCGCCGCCGCGATCTCCTCGGGCGAGGCGCTCTCGGCCAGCGTGTCGAGCCGGCGCGATTTGGAGATGGCCCAGTTCTGGCAGAAGCGGCAGGAGAGGTTGCAGCCCGCGGTGCCGAACGAGAGCACGGCCGAGCCCGGCAGGAAGTGGTGCAGAGGCTTCTTCTCGATCGGGTCGATGGCAAAGCCGCTCGAACGGGAGTGGGTCGTGAGGACGATTCGGTCGCCCTGCCGAGCCCGGACGAAGCAGAAGCCCCGCTGGCCCTCGCGCAGCCTGCAGGCCCGCGGGCAGACGTCGCACTGGACGCGACCGTCGGCGAGATCGTGCCAGTGCCTGGTTGCGGCAGCTTCAGGCAAGACGGTTTCAGTGTGGCAGACGCCGGGATGGTGGCGAGAGAGCGATCGTCTGAGGTAACAAAACGCGAGCTCAGATGTAGGGCGAGACGGCCGTCGCCAACAAAGCGAAACTTGGGATGGCGACGGCGTTAGCTAAGGATGTGGCCGTTTCCTTAGCTTGGCCGAGAACCCCGAGCAGCAATACTGTAGCGTTAATGCCGTCATTTTAGTAGCGTAATGACCGTCATATTGGTATCGTCAGGATCATGCCGCCAAACGATCTGTACAGCAGGCGTGTCGTCGACGACGAACTCGATGAGCTGATCGCGAGTCTGCCCGCGATCGCTCTCGAAGGAGCGAAAGCTGTGGGAAAGACGGCGACGGCGTCACGGCGTGCCGAGACCATCCACGCCCTCGACGATCCGGCGCAGCGGGGTGTGACCATAGCCGACCCCAAGCGGCTGCTCGATGGACCGGCGCCCGTGCTGATCGACGAGTGGCAACGCGTGCCGGAGTCATGGGATCTCGTACGACGTGCCGTCGATGCGCCCGGCGCTCGGCCAGGCTCTTTCCTGCTCACCGGATCGGCGTCGCCGGCCGGGCTCGGCACCCACTCTGGAGCGGCGCGCATCGTCACGGTGAGAATGCGGCCCTTCACCCTGGCAGAGCGCGGTCTTACAACGCCGAACGTGAGCTTGCGCGAGCTTCTCTCGGGATCACGGAGCGCACTCGAGGGTCACACGGAGGTCGGGCTCGAGGACTACGTCGGGGAGATAGTCGCCTCGGGGTTTCCAGGTCTCCGCGGCCTCTCCGGTCGTGCGCTGCGCGCACAGCTCGACGGCTACCTGCTTCGGATCGCCGATCGTGACTTCGAGGAGATGGGACAGCGCGTTCGCAATCCGGCCGCGCTCCGGCGCTGGATGACAGCCTATGCCGCGGCATCTTCGACGACGACGTCCTACGAGAAGATCCGCAACGCCGCAACGAGCGGACAGGGAGAGAAGCCGGCGAGAACGACCACTACCCCTCACCGTGACGTACTCGAACGTCTCTGGATCGTTGATCCGGTACCCGCCTGGCTTCCGAGTCGAAACCGGCTCAGACGCCTGTCTTCGCCTCCAAAGCACCAGCTCGTCGATCCCGCGCTTGCAGCGCGCCTGCTCGGAGTGGACACGGGCGCCTTGCTGGAGGCCAGATCCGTCGGTCCGCCGATCCAGCGCGACGGAACGCTGCTTGGCGCGCTGTTCGAATCGCTGGTCACGCTGGACGTGCGCGTGTACGCGCAGGCGGCAGAGGCCACGGTCAAGCACCTCCGCACGGCCGCGGGAGAGCACGAAGTCGATCTGATCGTCGAGCGCGGAGACGGCCGCGTCGTGGCGATCGAGGTCAAGCTGGCGCGCAACGTCACCGACGGCGACGTACACGATCTGAAATGGCTCTCCAAGCGTATCGGCGACGATCTTCTCGACGCCGTCGTGATCACGACCGGCGAGGACGCCTACCGGCGCCGCGACGGTATTGGCGTCGTCCCGGCTGCCCTGCTCGGTCCGTAGTAGCAGCCTTGATTCGCGGCGCCCGCGCCAATCCGATCAGAAACCCCGGCGACTCGACGTAGACGACCATCTCGTCGCGGTCGTCCTGGCCCTTGTGATGGAGCCCGTGCACGGTCGAGCCCACGGTCGCCCGCAGGATCGTGGCGCGTTCGACTATGTCGCGCGCGTTCATCCCGATCGTTTCGTTAGTAAAGGAAACTTCGGCTAACGCCGACGTTAGCTAAGGATACGTCCGTAAGCTTAACTAAGCTCATCCGTAAGCAAAGGATCGTTAGCGGAGGTCGCGATGTCTCAACCAGAAAAGGCCTCTCCCGGAGTGAGCGATAGAGCTGGATCGTTTCGACACGTGTCCTCGGGAGGCGAGACGTACTTCGCCTTCCATCCAAAAACACTGCCACCGAACCCCGCGCTAACGATCGATAGCGATAGGCAGGATCTTCTGGATAAGGCGAACCAGGCGCTCGGGCGACTGGACGGCGTCACGCTCCTCCTCCCCGACCCCGACCAGTTTCTCTACTCGTACATCCGCAAGGAGGCCGTCCTTTCCTCGCAGATCGAAGGGACTCAGTCTTCGCTCTCGGATCTGCTGCTCTTCGAGCACGACGTCGCCACGGGCGTCCCGATCGAGGACGTTCGCGAGACGTCGAACTACATCCGGGCGCTGAGCCACGGCATTACCAGAATCGAGGGGGGATTCCCGCTCAGCCTGCGACTCCTGACCGAGGTGCATGCACTTCTTCTCGAGAAAGGCCGGGGAAGTAACAGAGCCCCGGGTGAGTTCCGCAGGACGCAGAACTGGATCGGCGGAACCCGGCCGGGCAACGCCCGCTACGTCCCGCCGCCGGCCGACGAAGTAATGCCGGCGATGGGGGCGCTGGAGAGCTTCCTTCACGACAAACCCGGGCCGAGCCCGATCCTGGTCAAGGCGGCGCTGGCACACGCTCAGTTCGAGACGATCCACCCCTTCCTCGACGGCAACGGCCGAGTCGGGCGCCTGCTCGTCACCCTCCTGCTTTGCGGCGAAGAGCGCGTGCTCTCACGTCCCCTCCTCTACCTGAGCCTGTTCCTCAAGCAGAACCGCGACGAGTACTACGCGCGCCTACAGAGAATCCGCACGCACGGAGAGTGGGAGGAGTGGCTCTCCTTCTTCCTCGAGGGAGTCGTAGCTGTCGCGATGTCCGCGACCGACACTACGCAGCGCGTAGTCGCTCTCATCGAGGAGGATAGGGGGAAAGTACTCTCGCTCGGCCGTGCGACCAGCTCGGCCTCACGCCTGCACGAGCTCGTCACGAAGGAGATCGTCTTCACCATTCCACAGGCGGCGAGCCGCCTCGAGCTGAGCCAGGTCACGATCGCGAAAGCGACCGCGCACCTGGAGCGACTCGGCATCGTGCAAGAGATCACCGGCCGAGCCCGGAACAGGACCTTCGTCTACGGGGAGTACCTCGCGCTGCTCCAGGAGGGGACGGAGACGGAGCGCGATCGGAGCGGCTCCGGATCAGCCTCGTAAGCCCCCGGGCAGACGTCGCACTGGACACGGCCGTCGGCGAGCTTGTGCCAGTGCTTGGTTACGACGCCTTTGTTGAGCAAGGCGGTTTCAATGTGGCACGAGCTGGGGGTCTGAACGCCGTATCTTTCCGCTGGATGCAAGGCCCGACCCCGCCATGACCGAGACCGCAGGCGCGAGCGGATCCGCGGCGATGTCGCTCCTGGCCGCGGACGGGCCCGCCAAGGATCACACAGAGAAGCTGATGTTGTTCGGGCGCTTCGTCGGCGCCTGGGAGGTCGTGGCCACCGGCTTCCAGCCCGATGGAACGCGGAGCGAGCGAAACGGTGAGTGGCACTTTGCCTGGTTGCTCGGCGGCCGTGGCGTTCAGGACGTGCTGTTCGAGAAGGGAGCGCCGCCCGAGCGCCGCGGCACCACCATCCGCGTCTACGACGAGCGCATCGACGCCTGGCAGGTCAGCTGGATGGCGCCGGCCTGGCACGAGTTCGTGCACCTCGTTGCGCGGGCGGTCGGCGACCGGATCGTGCTCGAGGGCGCCGGCACCGACCCGGCCCGGCGCGAGCGCTGGAGCTTCAACGAGATTAGGGAAGACTCGTTTCTCTGGCGCGGCGAGGTCTCGCTCGACGAGGGCAAGACCTGGACGCTGGAGCAGGAGATACGAGCCCGGCGCCGACAATAGATCCGATCACGTTGATCGGACTTCTTCCTGCGAATCCCTTGAAGTCCCGAAGCGAGTGCTGCCGCGAACAGCGCGCTCGGCGGCAAGATCTACTCGCTGGCCGGTGGAGGCCGCCTGATCCCAAAGTAGCCGCGCGCGCTCCAGCCGGCGCCTTGACTTGGTACCGGCCACCTGTTACGAAAGGCCCCATGATCGGATTTTCCCGGCTCGGGGCCTTGCTGCTGATCGGCGCTGTGCTCTCCGTGGTCGCCCTGGCAGGTGCCACCCCCGGCTCGGCTCGATCCTCGGAGGTCGACGTCGCCGTCGCGGTCTCGGCCGGCGCCGATCACAGCTGTGCCCTCATGAAGAGCGGCGGGATCGAGTGCTGGGGCGGGAACTCGAACGGCCAGCTCGGCGACGGCACGACCGAGAACAGGCTCACGCCGGTCGAGGTGAAGGGGATAGACGATGCGATCGAGGTCGCTGCCGGCGAGGACTACACCTGCGCCATCCTGCACAGCCACAGGATGCGCTGCTGGGGACAGAACGAATACGGCGAGCTCGGCGACGGAACGACGACCGACAGGCACACGCCGGTGACAGTCGACGGCGTCGCCGACGTACGGGCGATGAGCCTGACTACCAGCAGCTACTTCGAGGCCAACAGCACCTGCGCCCTGGTGGCCGGCGGCGAGATCGACTGCTGGGGAGCGAACAGCGACGGTGAGCTCGGCTACTACCCGCCTGAGCAGACCTCCGGCAACAGCGACTCCAATCAAGACGGATCCGACCAGGGGGACAACGGGGTCGACTTCAGCCTGAAGCCGGTGGCCGTAAAGGACATCACCGCCAGAGCCCTCTCGGACAACGTCGACGAGATCCGCTGCGCGGTGCTGGATACGGGCGAGGTGGCCTGCTGGGGCGGCGACTACTACGGCTACGGCGTACCGGTGAGCGACTCCACGGACCAGCAAGACACGACCACGGCGACGGCGACCACCACCACCACCACCCCGGCCTACAGCGGCAACCCGATCAAGGGGATCAGCGGGGCCACGGATGTCGTCCTCAACGACGACGAAGACGGCTGCGTCTTGAAGGGCGACGGCTCGGTCGAGTGCTGGGTTCTCTCGGCCGACGAGGAGCCACCCAAGCACATGGACATCCCGGACGCGACCCAACTCACCTACGGCGAGGGCGAGACCTGCGCCCTCCTCTCCCGAGGCACGCTCTCCTGCTGGACGGACGACTTCGGCGAGCTGTCCGATCCCAAGCCGGTCGAAGGCGTCGAGGGCGTTCGCTCGATCGACGGCGGCAACAGCGACGATCGCGGCCCCTTCAACGGCCACTTCTGCGCAGTCTTCGCCGGCGGTCAGGCCAAGTGCTGGGGCGACGGCTACTCGGGCGAGCTCGGGAACGGCGTCTCCGCTCACCACTCCACGCCGGTTCTTGTCAGCGGCCTAGAGGGCGCTACCTCGATCGGGACGGGCGGCGGGCACACCTGCGCCAGCCTGATCGTCAAGGGCGAGGCCGTACCCGACAAGTTCCAGGTGGAGTGCTGGGGCGCCAACCAACTCGGTCAGCTCGGCGACGCCAAGGCCAAGCACGGCTACTCGTCCAAGGTCGAGGTCAGCCCGCTGCCTGTCACCGCGATCAGGATGGACAACGCGATCAGCGTGGCGGTCGGCTGGTGGCACGCCTGCGCCCTGGTCGGCGACCTGGTGGACGATCCCTACAGCGAGGGGAAGGTGGTCCAGAACGGCAGCGTCAAGTGCTGGGGCGCCGGCCGCCGGGGCCAGCTCGGTCTCGGCAAGTACCTCTACAACCTCAAGAGCGGCTGGATCATGTCCCGCTATCCGCGAGCGGTCAAGGATCTCAAGGACGTGACCGCGGTCGCCGCCGGCGGCAACGTCAGCTGCGCGTTGATCTCGGACGGCAGCGTCGATTGCTGGGGCGGCTGGTTCGCCCCGGCACCGGTCGCGGTGCCCGGAGTGACGGGCGCCACCGCCATCAGCGTCGCCCAGGACGGGAAGTACATGTGCGCCCTCATCGCCGGCGGCCAGGTCGAGTGCTGGAGCTACAAGCTGCCTAGCTACTACTGGGGTGACGAGGAGGACGGCGCAAGTACACCGGAGTTCGTCTCGCAGCCGACCGCTGTCCCGGGCATCAGCGGCGCGACGGCTATTGACGCCACCAGCGCCTGCGCCGTCGTCAACGGCGCCGTCCAGTGCTGGTCACCGCAGAAGAGCCGCCTGGTCGCCACCGTCAGCGGGATCCAGAACGCCGCCTCGTTGAAGGACGACTGCGCCGTCAGCTCCGACGGTCAGGTCGCCTGCTGGACGCTGCCGGTGCTCAAGGAGGACGACGAGGGCAACGAGATCGAGGATGCGTCGGATGCCTACCAGGCGCAGCCGCTCGAGAGGGTCACCGGCGCCGCTGCCTTCTCGGAGACTTCCAACCGCGACTGGCGTGAGGACCACGCCTGCGCCCTGCTCGGGAGCGGCGTCGTCGAGTGCTGGGGCGACAACTTCCATGGCGAGCTGGGAAACGGCGAGCTGCCCTTCAGCGACAAGCCGGTGGGCGTGATCGGGCTCAGCGAGAGCTCCTAGCGCGACGCCGCCGTTTTCTTCGCCCCGGTCGCCAGGTGGTAGCGGGTCGGCTGGCCCGGGCGCCGGCACCGACCCGGCCCGGCGCGAGCGCTGGAGCTTCAACGAGATCTCAGAAGAATCGTTCCTATGGCGCGGCGAGGTCTCGCTCGACGAGGGCAAGACCTGGACACTGGAACAGGAGATCCGAGCCCGGCGCCGGTAGGCGAGCCGGCACACAGGCTGTCACACCGGCATGCTGACTAACGGACGCCACGGCCGGGAAGGTGTGTTTCGATGAGTTGATCACCGAATCCGGAGGCTTGTTTGGGGCTCTTGATCCTGATCTCCGCTATAGCGCTGGTGCTCGAGATCGAGCACTCGCCACGCTGGCCTCGGCTCGATCCCTGGCGCATGCGCTGGCGGCCGATCGAGCGGCAGATCGTCGCCTACGTCCGCTCCGCTCCCTTGACCTACGTTTTTCTCTTCGTCCTGCTGATCACGACCTGGGTCTACGAGACCTCGCGCCCCTCGGTCGCCCGTACGCTTCTGCTCGAGCGGAGCACGAATCTCCACCAGCTGGGGCGCGACCCGTTGCGGGTGCTGGTGGCGAGCGCCTCCTGGCTCTCGAGCACCTCGAGCTGCTGGGCTGGCTCGTTCTCTTCTCGCTGGTGCTGGCGCCGGTCGAGCGCTGGCTCGGCAGCGCCCGCACCGCCTTTGCCTTCGCCGCCGGGCACGTCGGCGCCACCCTGCTCACGGCCGCCGGTCTCTGGCTGGCGCTTCGCTACGAGGTCGTCGGGACGTACATCACGCACGCGATCGACGTCGGCGCCAGCTACGGCTTCTTCGCCGTGGCGGCGGTGCTGGTCTTCCGCCTCTCCGGCCGCCTGCGCGTGCTCTATCTCGCCGTCGTGATCGGTTACCTGGTGATCGCCGCTCGGTGATCCGAGGCTTTACCGACTTCGGCCACCTGGCCGCCTTTGCGATCGGCCTGGCGCTGGCGCCCCTCCTCATCCGCGGGCGGGTACGACCCGTTCCGGGAGCTGAGAGATCCTCCGCCGGCGCCGAGGCGGAACCGCGTTAACAGCTAGACGCCCTCGTCACGCAGGCGCGCGGGCAGAGGTCGCACTGGACGGACCGTCGGCGAGTTGGTGCCAGTACCTGGACGTGCACGTTAATAGCGTCCGACGAGATTCGGCGCTTAAGCAGGGATTTATCCTCTTTAAGCATGACGTCGATCGCCGTTACCGCGACCCCTGACTCACTACTGTGACCGATTCTCGCCACGTCAGGTAGGACGCCCTAACTTCGTAATGACGCCGATATTTTGAAATAACTTGAGTTCTGATGCGTAGGATGCTAACGTCTGTGTTGTCTCCCGACTTTCGATCTAAGGACTGAGTTATGAATGACCTATCCGTAGTCAGTGCGCAAGAACACGACGACGCCGGCTCCCGCCAACGAACGAAACGCGATGCGTTTCTGCGTCTTGCGGAGCGACGGACAAACGCCGTGCTCGAGAAGATACGCGTTCTCTCAAACTGCGCTAACCCATACGCGTACGAATACTCGGATGACGACGTACGGAAGATTTTCGCGGCTATCGAAGAGGAACTTCGGATCGCGCGCGGCAAGTTCCAGCGCTCAAAGAACAAGAAGTTCCAGCTGAGGTAAGTAATCGTGGACTGGGCGAGGATCTTCAACGATCTAGTACAGGCCGAGACCGAGTCCGCCGTAACACGGTGTCTTCAGCGACAAGGTCTGCTTGGCGACGAATCTCTTTGGGTACCGCTAGGTGAAAACGAGAGCAACTGGAGCATCACGGGGAACCAGCATGGAGATCCGACGGGCGCGCTTGTTGAGAAGCTGATCAACTCTATTGACGCCCTTTTACTCCAGGCCTGCCACGAGAGTGGAGTTGATCCCGAGGGAAACGCCGCTCCATCATCTATGGACGCAGCTGCATCTCGGTTCTTTGACATACCCTCAGGGCGCCTCGGAGAACTCACAGCTAGCCAGCAAGGTGCTCTCGCGCAGAAGATCAGGCTCGTTGCTGTCGGCTCCAAATCCTCTCCTAGTTATCTCGTTATCGACGAGGGTGAAGGTCAGACCCCAGACGCTTTCCCATCCACATTCATGTCGCTCGCGAAAGCCAATAAGCTTCGCATTCCCTTTGTTCAAGGGAAGTTCAACGCTGGCGGAACCGGAGTTCTCCCATTCTGTGGTACCGAGAACTACCAGCTAATAGCCTCTCGTAGGAACCGTTTCGCACCGATACGGCCAGACGATGATACGGCCGATAGTTGGGGGTTCACCATAGTGAGACGTATACGACCCGGTGTTGGCAACAACCGCCGGAATTCGATGTACGTCTACCTAGCGCCAGATGGGCACGTTCCTTCCTTTAACGCGTCATCGGTCATGGTATTACCGAGAGATAGCCGTCAAGGCCCGTCAGTTCCGTACGCAGAGGGTCTTGAGTACGGCACCGTCGTCAAGCTGTACGAGTATCAATGGAAAGCTCGAAGCCTTGCAACGACTGAGGCGCGATTCGAGCTTGAGAAATACCTTCACGCTCCCTGTCTCCCGTTTCGAATCACTGAAACGCGGGACTATAAGGCCCACTACTACAGCACGACTTTCTCGGGGATATGGGCGACGATTGATGCCGACCTTCGAGAAGACGAAAGAAAAGCCGTAGAGGAAGGGTTTCCTGCTAGCGCCACTGCCGATCTTCCGGAAACTGGTTCGCTCCCGTACTCTATTGTCGTTTTTACTCCTGAAAGAGCGGGGAGGCGAACTCCAAAGGGTATCTTCTATACGATCAATGGCCAAGTTCATGGACGGGCTCCTGCGGACTTCGTAACTCGTCGTCTTCGATACGAGTACCTGAAGGACGCGCTCTTCGTTTCGGTGGACTGCACCCACATGCGGCAAGACGTTCGTGAAGACTTCTTCATGCCTTCGCGGGATCGCGTCAGAAAAAACGAGGTAAGCGACCTGGTTCTCTTAGAGCTCGAGAAGGGTCTACGAGACCACCCAGGTCTCGCTGCCCTTAATGCGAGCCGACGATCCCGACAAGTAAAGGATGCGCTCGAGCAACAAGAAGACGTCGTACGAACGTTTCAGCACCTTCTTAAGCTCGATCCTAGTCTCCAATCGCTTTTCGGCGTTGGTGATCGCCTCGTGACAACTGTAGGCCCGACTACTACCGAGCATTTCGAGGGCCGTCGCTTTCCTACTTTCTTTCGTCTTGCGCATGAGCCAAAGGCAGGACTCGTTAAGCACTGTCCCGTCAACCGTAGTTGTAAAGTGGAGTTCAACACAGACGCCGAAAACCAGTACTTCTCTCGCTTTCAGTCGCCGGGCGCCTTACAGATAGAGCCTGCCGCTCTATGTGAATACCAGAGGCTTTGGAACGGCGTGTTCTCCGCGCGGTTTCGCCCCTCCGATGATGCTAAACCCGGTGACTCACTAGAGGTCTCCGTGATTATGTCGGACCCCGACCGCGAGGCTCGCGGCAAGCCACCGTTTAGGAATACATTCCGCTTGTTGTTCGACAGGCCCGAAGTACACCACGTTAAGTCTCCGGGCGGCGAGCGGAAGTCCAAACAGCCAACGGCCAGTACGAAAGAAGCGCCGCGTCTATCAATGCCCAATATTATCGAGGTCAGGAAGAAGGACTGGGCTCTCCACAAGATGACCGAGTCGGACAGCCTCGTCGTCAAGCGTGATGACCGCGATGGATACGACTTCTATCTGAACTTGGACAACCCTCACTTACTGACGGAACTCACACGCCTGGCTTCGGACGCAGATAGGGCTCTAGTGCGCTATTGGTTTAAATGGGGCTTAGCGATTTCGGCCCTAGGCCTTCTTCGGCATTTCGAGAAGACAAGCAAAGAGGTAGCTGAGGGCGACGCCGATGGCCGAGATCCTGTGTCCGACGTCAATAGAGCGAGCGCTGGTCTGGCGTCCGTGATTATCCCGGTGATTCGCACGCTGAACCGCGGCGAGCAACCCTAGTCTCCTTAGCGACTCTGTGAACTAGTAGGTATTCGCGTCCGGCGTCGTATCCGTCGCGTCTCGCATACCATCGTCTGTTCACGACATCTCTCGTCGTGCGAGATGAGACTGCCTCAGAGACTTCTCTGAATCCAGCTTTCTCAACGGCGTCGAGAAACACAGGCAACTGCTGTCTGGCGTTACTGAATGCAACTAGTTGCGCCAACACACAGTCGTTAGATAGGAGAGGGCGGAGCGCTCGGTATGAGTTCGTGAGCTCCCGGAAGTAATGATCTAAGCCGGTTGGCGTCCGAGATCCCATGGTATAGAAACTCCCATACTGACCATCTTCGGATCCGGTAATCCAGTATGGAGCGGCGGTCTCCTTCCGTCCGCCTACTTGCCATCTGTGATATAGCACGTGCACGCCAGGATATGGAGGCGATGTGAGGATTAGCTTCGCCTTTTTACCGGTTTTTCGGACTCTATGGCAAGACGAAAGCTCACTGGCATGACTAAGAATTATCAGTCGACGAGATGACAAATCTGATTTACTCACATCATACTCGTGCGCCGAATCCACTAGCGCTTCCATGCCCGATCGCATGCAAGCTACGGTGCGGTTGAGTTTTCTTTCTAGATCTCTGATGGTAGGGAGTCTATTCCTTTTATTGACGTCTCTTGGATAGAGAAATGCGCTCTCGAGTGCCCATTGTCCTAGTCGAAGCAGAGCACAGCGAGCGACTGCTTGAGGAATGGTTTCGGAAATCAACGGGAGGCTTCTCAGAGCTTTCGAAAGAGGACGCTCGATTTCAATAGGGAGGTCGCCCGGAGAGTGTCGCTGTTCCCCTTTTATCGCAAGGCGATTGACGCCGTGAAGGGGCGAATGATCGAGCCACTTCTGCACCTGACCCCATTGAGAAGAAGTAAGAGGCGTTGTTTTCACTTGAGAAATGAATGTGGCTAACGAATTGATATCACTTCCAATCGCCCACCTCCCGCGGGCGACGGCCTCTACGATCGTGGTACCCCCTCCCATAAATGGATCGATTATGAGATCTCCAGGACAACTAAAGGTCTCGATGAGATCTCTAATGAGGTCGGGTGGCGCTGCTGCCGGATATCGGTAGTAGGCGTGAGTTAGACCGCTGATCGGTTGTTTCGTATTCGTGCGCAAGAGCGTAATCACGTGGGAGTAGGGCTCCGCATAGACACGTACCGGTCGGCCTGTCTGTCGAGTCTACGAGGCGCTTAGGACGATTCCTGCGCCTTCAGAGCTAGGCTTGGTTCGCCCGCTAGAACCCGAGTACCTTCTTCAGCTGCAGCATCGCCGGCCCAAGAATCACCAGGAACATGGCCGGGAAGATGAAGAGCACCGTCGGGAAGAGCATCTTGATCGGGGCCTTGGCGGCCTTCTCCTCGGCGGCGGCCTGGCGTTTGAGGCGGGTGTCGGTGGCCTGGACGCGCAGGATGCGGCCGAGCGAGATGCCGAGCTGGTCGGCCTGGATCAGCGAGCGCACGAAGGAGGACATCTCGGGCGTCTCGAGGCGCTGGCCCATTTTCTTGAGCGCGTCGGGGCGGCTGGAGCCGACTCGCATCTCGCCCAGCATCAGCTCGAACTCCTCGATCAGCGGGCCCTGCATGTGATCGGTCAGCTTATTGATCGCCGAGTCGAAGGAGAGCCCGGCCTCAACCGAGACGGCCATCAGATCGAGCGCGTCGGGCAGCTGGGCGACCGCCTCCTCGCGGCGGTGGCGGGCGCGGACGTTGACGATGTAGCCGGGAGCGATGTAGCCGACCGCGCTGAAGCAGGCCGGGTAGAGCACGATCGCGCTGCCGCCCGTAACCGAGCCGAGCGCCAGCCCGAGCAGGAAGCCAGCGCCGCCGCAGAGTCCCTTGGCGGCCAGGAAAGCCTCGGCCGAGACGTCGTGCATGCCGGCGCCCTGGAGCGTCCACTGCAGCGACTCGAGCGAGACGCGCCGGTTCAGCTTCAGCATCGCCTTGGCCGTCTTCTCCAGCAGAGGTTTCAGCGCTCTCTTTCGGAAGCTCTCGTCCTCGCTCGTGGCGAGCGGGCGCGAGCGGCCGTAACGGGCGGCGCGCTCTAGCACGGTCTTGCGCTCACGCGCCGGCTCGCTGGCCAGCTCGAAGACGAAGAAGACGGCGAGTCCGATAGCGAGGGCGGCAAGAACGAGTAGCAAGGCTTTTCCCTCCCCTTATCCCTTGAAGGAGACGATCTTTCTGAGCATCAGCGAGCCGACGGCGATCGAGCCGATCCCGATCCCCAGCAGCAGGTTGCCGGTGCTCGTGTGGTAGAGCGGCGCCATGTAGCTCGCGTTGATCAGCGTGAGCATGGCGGCGAGGAAGAACGGCAGCCCAACGAGGACGTAGGCCGACATCTTCCCCATCGCCGTCAGCGAGCGCACCTTGCGCACGAACTGCTGCCGCTGGCGCACCGTGTCGGCGACCATGTCGAAGAGCTGCGCCAGCGAGCCGCCGACCTGGCGCTGGATCGTCACCGCGGTGATCACGAACTCGAAGTTGGCCGAGCCCAGGCGCTCGCTCATCTCCTTCAGCGCCTCGTCCATCGGGCGCCCGAGCGAGGTCTGGGTCAGCACGCGGCGGAACTCGCCCGCGGCCGGCTCCTGGCCCTCCTCCATTGCGGCTTTCAGCCCCTGCTTGAAGCTGTGCCCGGCCTTGAGCGAGGCGGCCATCGTCACGAGCAGGTCGGGCAGTTGCGTCTCGAAGGCCTCGAGCCGGCGCTTCATCTTGAGCCAGACGAAGCCGTAGGGAAGAGCGCCGCCGATCAGCATGGCGACGAGCACGGCGATCGAGCCGGCCCCGGTCAACGAGACGAGCAGGCCGAGGCCGAGGCCGAGGCCGAGGATCGTCCAGACCAGCTCGACGGTGCGCAGCGGCACGTCTGCTCGTTCGAGCATCAGCGTCAGCCGCCGCCAGACGTTGAGGCTGCCGAGCACGTTCTCGGTTATGCGGAAGAGTGCGGCGACCGCGCTCAGGCGCTCGCGCGTCCCCACCCCCTTCTTCTGCGAGCTCTGGCCGAGATGCGGCTCCAGCCGGGCCTGCACCCAGGAGTGCTTGCGGGCCGAGGCGACGGTGCCGAGCGCGGCCAGCCCGATCAGCCCGACCAAGAGCGCGACCAGAATCGTGCCGGCGGTCGAGAAAGCGAACGAGGGCAGGAAGGTGTGCGCAGCGCCCGAGCTGCTGCCGGCGATTCGCAGGTGCGTGGTGGCCGTACCGGCGCCGACGAGCGAAGCCTGCAGCGAGACCATCTCGCCCGGGCGGACGGAGGTGACGTAGGAGAGGCGCCAGCTGCGGCCGAGCTCCGAGGCGATCGCGGCGTAGATCGCGCTCAGGCGCGCGCTGGAGGTGGCGAGGACGTAGTGCCCGCCCGTCTCGCTCGCCAGCTCCATGAGCGGGGCCGGATCGAACTGGGGCCCCTTGGTGCCGACCGCGTAGACGACCGCTCCGGCCTTGCGGGCGGCGTTGACGGCATCCTCGAGCGTAGTGCCGCCGGCGACGTTGCGACCGTCGGTGAGGAGCACGATCACCCGGCCTGCGAGCGCGTCTGAGCGGAGCGCGTGCGCGGCCTGGATGACGGCCGCATACAGAGCGGTGCCCTGGCTCGAGTCGACGCGCATCGAGTCGAGCTCGGCGCTGAGATCGGCGCTGGTGTCCGAGAGCGCCGCCTGCTCGCCGGCGCTCTGGCCGAAGGCGATCAGGCCGAGCCGATCGCCGGGGGTCTTCAGGCTCACGAAGGTGCGGGCGGCCGCGAGCGCGTCGGCAAGCGAGCTGCCGGACATCGAGCGCGAGCGATCGAGCACCAGCTCGACCGCCTTGGCCTGGCCCAGGTTCTGCGCCTCCAGGGCCACCACCGGATGCCCGTTCTCGGCCAGCGCCGGCTTGACCGAGACCGGCCGCGACGAGACCGCGGTCAGGCGCACGGTCGGATAGCCGCTCGTGTCGAGGCCTCTGATCTCGACCGAGGCGGCGGCTCCGGGCGCAAGGACGAGCGCGGCGAGCGCGAGCAGAAGCGAGGTCTTGGCCCGCGTCATCTCCTCTTCCCTCCCAGGGCGGCGGCCGTGAACCCGGGGCGAACGCCCGCGGGCATCTCTCCCTCGCGCTCGAAGAAGTTGCCCGCGATCAGGACGTTGTTGGCGGCCAGCTTCTCGAGGAAGTGCGGCTTGAGCCCGTTGCAGTAAAGCGGCGCGAGCAGTGTGCCGCCGCGGCGTGAGCCGTTCGCGTCCTCGTCGGGCGGCTTGGCCAGGAAGATCTCCTGCAGCGTGATCACGTCGGCCTCGAGGTGCAGAACCTCGGTGATGTGCGTGATCCGGCGCGAGCCGTCAACCAGGCGCGCGATCTGGATCAGCAAATCGAAGGCGCTTGCGATCTGCTCGCGGATCGCCCGCAGCGGCAGCTCGACGCCGGCGGTCATCACCAGCGTCTCCAGCCGGGCGAGCGCGTCGCGGGGCGAGTTGGCGTGGATCGTAGTCAGCGAGCCTTCGTGGCCGGTGTTCATCGCCTGCAACATGTCCACGGTCTCGGCGCCGCGCACCTCGCCGACGATGATCCGGTCGGGGCGCATGCGCAGGGCGTTTCGGACGAGCTCGCGGATCCTGATCTCGCCCTTGCCCTCGATGTTCGGCGGCCGCGACTCGAGCGAGACGACGTGCTCCTGCTGCAGCTGCAGCTCGGCCGCGTCCTCGATCGTGACGATGCGCTCGTCGCCCGGGACGTAGGCGCTCATCGCGTTCAGAGTGGTCGTCTTGCCGGTGCCGGTTCCGCCCGAGATGAGGATGTTCAGCTTGCCGCGGACGCAGGCGGCCAGGAACTGGGCGGCCTTCGGCGTCAGCGTGCCGAAGCTGATCAGGTCGTTCATCGTGTAGGGATCGCGCGAGAACTTACGGATCGTCAGCGTCGGCCCCTTGAGCGCGAGCGGCGGGATGATCGCATTGACACGGCTGCCGTCGGGCAGGCGGGCGTCCACCATCGGCGAGGCCTCGTCCACCCTCCGGCCGACCTGCGAGACGATCTTGTCGATGATCCTGAGCAGGTGGGCGTCGTCGACGAAGGCGACGTCGGCGCGCTCGATCTTGCCGCCGCGCTCGACGTAGACGCGATCGAAGGCGTTGACCATCACCTCGGTCACCGACCCGTCCTGCAGCAGCGGCTCGATCGGGCCGTAGCCGAGGATGTCGTCGGCGATCTCGCGCACCAGTTGGCGCCGCTCGTCGCGGGTCAGCGGCGTGCGATCGAGAGCCAGCTGCTCGGTGACCGTTCTCAGCACCCGCTCGGAGAGATCCTCCTCACTTTCGCGGCGGAGCAGCTCGACCCCGAGCTGGCCGATGCAGGCGTTGTGGATGCTCGTCTTCAGCTCGGCGTAGGGATCGCTGCGCCGCGGCGCGGCGGCATCCCGGTCCGCGCTCGAGTCGAGGTCGGCCAAGGAGCCCCTCTGACTGGCTATGCGGTCTTGCAAGCCCATCGCTGCCTCAGGCCCTGAGCGGATTCAGCAGGCGCCGCCCCTGCCCCTCGCTTGCATAGAGCGCTCTCGCCAGCCCGCGCACCCCGCGCGAGAAGTCACAGCCCGGATCCGCTACCACGGCCGGCACGCCGCGGTTGACCGAGAGCGGCACCACCCGATCCGACGGGATCGACATCCAGACCTCGCTCTCGAGCGCCTCCTCGACCTGGCGCTGCTTGATCCCGACCTTTTCGGTCGAGCGGTTCAGCAGCACCCGCACCCGCTCGCGCGGGAAGGACAGAAGCTCCAGCGTCTGCAAGCCCAGGCGCACATTCTTGAGCGTCGGAATGTCGAGGCAGGCGACGAGCAGCAGCTGGTCGGTGCGATCGAGCGTCGAGAGCATCGGCCCGTGGAAGAAGGGCGAGGTGTCGACGACGATCACCTCGTAGGAGTAGCGGGCGACCTCGAGCAGCCGCCCCACCTTCGACTCGGTCACGAGCTCGGCGTCCTCGGGCCGGAGCGGCGCCGGCAGGATGTCGAGCCCGCAGGAGTGCCTGACCGTGTAGCCGGCCAGCTTGTCGGAATCGAGCTCGCCCGGCGCCACGACCAGATCGAAGATCGTCTTGTCGGGCTCGAGCCCGAGCATGATCGCCGCGTCTCCGAACTGGAGGTCGAGATCGAGCAGAAGCGCCCGCTTGCCCTCGTCGTGAGCAAGCGCGACACCGAGGTTGGTTGCGATCGCCGTCTTGCCCGTCCCACCCTTGGGCGAGAAGATGGTGACGATCCTGCCCTCGACGCCGGCCGGGCTCTCGGGGCGCCGGCTTGCGTGGCAGGCCTTGCGGATGGCGAAGATGACGTTCTCGACCATCTGCGGCAGCACGAGCACGTCCGCCACCCCGGCCCCGAGCGCCTCGTCGAGCAGCGCCGAGGCCTCGCTCGAGCTGATCAGAATCACCGGAGCACGCGTCAGCTCGCGGATCGCGGCCAGCTCGTTCACCGGCAGAAGCGCGCTGCGAGTGGCATGCAGGACGACATGCAGATGCCCGCCTGCGAGCGCGGGCGCGGCAACCGCGATGTGCTCGCTCGCGCCGAGCAGCTCCAGCTCCTCGCTGACTGCCAGTGCCTCCAGCAGCGGCTGCAGACCCTCGCAGGCGCCGGTCACGTAGATGCGTGTCGTTTCTTGTATTGGCTCGCTCATCAGCTCGTCCCTCGCATCGCACGGTTGTAAGCGGCGCTATCGACGCCCTCGGAGGCGATCGTGTCCGCGTCCTTGATCGTCTCGGCGCTGTCGCCGGCGCGGGTCGGCGGCCTCAGTGCCAGCGACCACTCACCGTTCTTGACCATGAAGAAGAGCTTGTTCGCCTGCGTGTCGGTGACTCTCAGCGTCACCGTGACGGTGGCGTTGGAGTTACTGGCGACGCCCGAGCGCAGCACGCCGCCTTCCGGCGCGCTCAGCACGAGCAGATCGCGCAGCAACACCCTGCCGACGTGGTGAGACGACCCCTCCGGGTTCGACCAGGTGGCGACCACGTCCACCTTGTCGCCCGTCTTGAGCGTCCCGGAGAGCACCTGCGACGGCTTCGCGTCGAGCTCGATCGCGCGCTGGCTGCCGGTCAACTGCCCGCGCATGCCCTCGGCGCCCGGCCGGCCGAAGCGCCTCAGGGTCAGCTGCTCGCCGGCGTAGATCGGCTCGGTCGCGTAGCTCTGCGAGATCTCGCTCGGCGCCGAGATGGCGCCCGGCACCACATTGCGGCGCTCGACCGAATCCTTGCTCAGGTACTTGCCGTCGATCAGCTCGTCGCCCGGTGTGCCGGCCGCGATGTCGCGGGCCGCGACGTAGACCTGAACGGTCGACTGGCCACTCTCGACGTGGTGTTTGTACTGCGTCACGTAGACGCTCACAAGCACGGCGGCGACGGCCGCGAGCCCAAGCGCGATCAACAGATTACGAAGGCGATATGTCATTTCTGGTGCGTCCTTTCTCGGCCCGAACGAGAGGCGGCGCCATTGCGAGAGAGGTAAGAGCCTTTTCAATCATCTCGTGCGTCTCGTTTTTTCGATCTTTATCCATGCGTTATTGTCAGTGCGCTTTGTCGGTGCGTACCTGGGCGCCTTTCTCCTCGCGGAGAGGCGGCACTTCTCCTCATTCGACCCGCTCAGTCGTGGAGCTCGACAGCTGACCGGATTGGATGACGATTCCCATCAGACTTATCGAGTAGGGATACTTCGCAGTGACCGTGACGTCGGCGCCCGGAGTCCAGCTCGACGTCACCGTGACATTCAGGTTGCTTTGATTGAGATCGGAGGCCGCCGAGCGTACCTGTGAGACGGCAGCGCCCACGGGGTCGCTCGCCTCTCTCGACACCGCCGCCCGCCGGGCGCCGGCACGCACCGAATCGGTCAGCGTCAGGTAGTTGTTGAAGGTGATGCCGAACTGCACGATTGCGAACAGCAACATGCAGAGAACGGGCAGCACGACGGCCGCCTCGACCATCGACTGACCCTGCTCGGCGCCGATCTTGGCTCGGATTCTCAACTTTCCCCCTCGTCCTCATAAACAGCCGGGGCGGGCCTTCCGCACCAGAAAGGCCCGCCCACTTTCGAGCGGCTAGGCCGGAATCAAATCCGCCACCCGCTCAATGGCCATTGATACACCGCCGGAGAGGATCACGAACACCACCGCAACGCTGATCGTAATCACACTGAGTACGACCGCATACTCGGCGACCGTTTGTCCAGCCTCGCGCTTGCGGCTTGAGCGACCGGACGAACGGATCTTCGAGAACGATGTCATTCGTGTTCCCCCTCATCCCCCCCGGCGGATCTCTTTCAAGACAGGCATTTCTTTTGTGTTTTTCGTCCTACGTCCTAGTGCGGAAGTACGTTCACGACGTGGTCGATCGCGTTTGTAATCCCGCCCGAAAGCGCGGTGAACGCGACCAGGCACGCGATCGTGATCACGGCCAGAACGACGCCGTACTCGGCCATCGTCTGTCCCTCTTCACGCTTCCAAAGCAATCGCATGATCTTCATCCGCCTGACACCCCCCTTCCGTCACACGGCAGGCGGAGGCTTTTGTTGGTGCAGAACGAGAGACGGAAACTAGCCCCCAGATCCGTCTCTCTGTCCAACACATGCGGTGCGCTTCTAATTGCCACGCCGCAAACCTCCCCCCAAGGTGATTCGTGGCGTGGCCGCGCCGCCGTGTTTGGTTGCGCTTCTGCATCGAGAAGGAGGTGATAACCCAAAATCCCTCAAGACAGTGATTTCCAGTCTGTTTCACTCGTTCTAGCGATCGTCGATGCGATTTCCCCTCATTGGGGGAACCGCGAGCGAGGTTTCCGATCTCATAGTGAGAGCAGGTCCCATCGCGGCTGGGGGCAGATAGCTATCCGCACCGGATCGACACGCATCCGGAGCCGATGTTGAAGAGGGGGAGCCGTAGATGAGGAAAAGGGGGAGGCCCGCGCGCAGGCAGGAGGCCGATGGCTGGACCGCCCGCGCCGAGCCGACAAAGAGCGCTTCCGGGCCGGAGCCGGAGAGCGCGCTCGAGGACGACGGCCTTGTCTTCTGGCCTCTGAGCCTGGGCGAGCCCGAAGGACCCCGGCTGGTTCAGATCGGGCCGCGGCCTGCCCGTCCGTCCGAGACGGCGCGCCCGCCGCGCCGGCGGCTGGGGATGACCGTCCTCTTCGCTGCGCTCTTCTTCGCCGGAGCCGCCCTGACGGCGGCCGCCGGAAACGAGGTCGCAACCATCGTCGCCTCGAGCGCGCCGGCCACAGACCCGAGCGCGACCACGACCGATACCGCCACGACGGCGATCGACACCACCGAGCCGAGTCAGACCGACTCGACCGCGACCGAGACGACCGAGACGACCACAACCGAGACGACCGGAGCGAGCGAGCCGAGCCCGACCGAGACGGCTACCACGAGCACCGAGACCGGCACCGGCCCGGCGGAGCCGCCCGCAGCTCCGACCGGCGATCAGCCGGCAGACGGTGGGACATCCGCTTCCGCGCCCGATCCGGGCACCACCACGAGCGCGCAAACGCCCGCGAGCGAGCCCGGCGCGGACCCTGGTCCGAGCAACTCGCCGGATGTCGCCGAACCGAGCCCGAAACCGCAACCCGAGGAAACACCGCAGCCGGTGCTGGCGCCGCAGCCGAGCGCTCAGCCACTCGCACCGGCCGGAAAGGCGAAGGGTTCCAAGCCCGCCTACACGTCTCTCCACGCGGCTCCGCGTCCGCAGCAGATCGAGCACGAGGCGAGTCCAGGCCTGGGCACGGGGACCGTGCGCTGGATCAACCAGCCGTTGCCCGATCCGACTCCGCCCTCACTCAGGCTGTCGAAATCGTTCGCCGGCGACCTGCAGTCCGTGAGCGCCGCCAACGGGCTCGACTGGAGCTTCCTGCTCGCCGTACTCCGCGCCGAGCGCCTGAGCGAGTCTGGGGAAGTCAGTCTGCGCGCGCTGCAGCGCGAGGCCTCGATCCTGGGACAGCTTCACCTACGCCTGGACGACCGGCAGACACTGCTCGCCTACAAGAACGACTCGCTCTTCGCCGAGCGGGTGCTCGCTCTGAAGCACTACTACAGTGCGCTCGGACTCGCGGCGCTGGTAAAGGGCCTTTCGGCCGACCGTGACCAGCTCGCAGCCCGGCTACTCGCCGATCCGCGCATCGACATCTACCCGGGCGGTCGCGAGGACATCTCCACCGGGCGCCTGGACGTACGCGTACTGGCGATGATCGCATTCCTGGCCGATTCCTTCGGCGACGTTCGCGTCTCTTGTCTGATCACCGGGCACCGCCTCTACGCGCGCCCCGGCGTGATCTCTGCTCACATTTACGGCCGGGCGGTGGACATCGCTGCGCTCGACGGCACCTCGATACTCGGGCATCAGCAGTCCGGGAGCGTGACCGAGCAGGCGACGAGGCAGATCCTGCTTCTGCCCGCCGAGATGGTGCCGCGCCAGGTGATCTCGCTGATCGGACTCGGAGGTCCGTCCTTCCCGCTCGCAGACCACAACGATCACATTCACATTGGCTACTGATAAGAGAAAAAACGGAAGCGTTCTGCTCGTTCGCGAGCGGGGTGGCCGCGTCCTCTGCGAGCGCTGTCTGGTAGCCGCCGGTCCGCTGCCGCGCATGCGCGGGCTGCTCGGCCGGCGCTCGCTCGGAGTCGGCGAAGGACTGCTCCTGCGCCCGGCTGCTGCGATTCACACGGCCTTCATGCGCTTTGCGATCGACGCCGTCTTTCTCGATCGCGAGGGCGTCGTCGTGCATGTCGCTCACGATCTGCAGCCCTGGCGCACGGCCGCGAAACGCGGCGCCCGGGCGGTGCTCGAGCTGCCCGCCGGGAGCGCGCGCGGCTTCGGTTTAAAAGCGGGTGAGAAGCTGGCGCTCGTCTCTCCAGGTGAGGCGGCGGGCACCGGGAACCGAATCGGTTTGCCCCCTCGGAACGAAAGCGAGGCGGAGCTCGCGGGCTTCGCCGGTCGACAAGGGAGGTAGGGAGATGCATCTGCACACTCGCCTCCGGCACCGGTCGCGCGAGGACGGGCAAACAGTCGTGCTCGCAGTGGTCGCCATGGTGGCGCTGCTTGCTCTTTCTGCGTTTGCGATCGATGTCGGTTACGCCTATTACGCCCACCGCTCGCTTCAGGCCTCGGCCGACGCGGCGGCGCTGGCGGGGGCGCAGAAGCTGCCGGACGCCGCGGCAGCCACGGCCACGGCACGCGAGTACGGCACCGGCGCCAGTGGCAAGAACCACCTGAGCAACATCGGCGTGGTGACCGAGTCGATCACCACCAAGTGTCTGTCGAGCCTGCCCGGATGCGAGCCGGCCAACGCCGTCGTCGCCGAGGAGACCGCTCAGGTGCCCACGTTCTTCGCACACGTGCTCGGAATCGACTCGCTCACCGTCAAGGCCAAGGCGACGGCGTGCTCGTACTGCGGCGTCAAGCCGCTGGACATCATGCTGGTCGTCGACCGCACGGGCTCGATGTGCATGGACCACTACGGCAACAACGATCCCGCCTGTACCGACATGAACAACGAGAAAGAGGCGCTGAGGACGTTCCTCAGCTTCCTTGAGCCGGCCAGGCAGCGGGTCGGGCTCGCCGTCTTCCCGCCGGCGACGAGCACCTCGCGTGCCTGCGACACGCCGTCCGACTCGAACTACAACTCGACCTCGAGTCCCTACGTGGTCGTTCCACTCTCGAACAGCTACGCGACCAGGGCCGGCGAGCTCAACAGCTCGTCTCAGCTCGTCTCCACGATCAACTGCATCAGGGCGGCCGGGGACACCGCATACGCGCTCGCGATCGAGAAGGCCCAGGCCGAGCTGAACGCGCACGGACGACCCGGTGTCGACCGCGTGATCGTCTTCTTCTCCGACGGCGCGGCCAACATCGGCCCGACTTACTACCCGTCGACGTCGCCCTATCGCAAGCAGCCCTGCCACCAGGGCGTCAGCTCGGCGAGCACCGTGAAGGCGAACGGAACCGTGATCTACTCGATCGGCTACGACCTGAACGCTCAGGACGGCGGCGCCAACACCTGCCGCTACAACGGCTTCACGGGGCCGCTCGAGACGCCGTCGATCAGCGCCTACTCGGCTCTGCAGTCGATCGCCAGCTCGATCACCCATTTCTACACGCAGCCGAGTGCCGGCGATCTGAGCCACGTCTACCTCGAGATCGCCGCCGACTTCTCGCGCGGCGCCTCGGGATTGATCGATAACGACACCGAGTAAACACCCGTAGACAAGCACCGGGGAGGGCCGGGGCGCCGGCTCTCCCCGCTCGATCCCGCTCGAGCAATCTTGGGTATGTCCCGCTTTCACCGAGAGGCGCACGCGTCTTGCTGCGATCATGCGGTCATGGGCTCGGATCGGGCAGACAGCGAACAGACGCGGGCGCTCGAGGTCGCGCGCGCCGAGATGGGTTTCCGGAGCTCGCGCTCGAGCGGGCCCGGCGGCCAGCACGCACAGAAGAACGAGACACGGATCGAGGCCTATCTCGAGATCGACTCCTCCTCGCTCGACGATGCTTCGAAGAGAAGGCTGCGCGAGCGCTTCGGCCGGACTGTACGGGCGGTCTCGCAGGACGAACGCAGCCAGCTTCGTAACCGCGAGCTCGCCGCCGAGCGGTTGCTCGGAAAGATCGGCGCCGCGCTCGAGCCCGAGCCCGTGCGCACCTCGACGAAGCCCTCGCGCCGGTCGGTTCTCGACCGTCTGGCCCGGAAGCGCCACCGCTCGCTTGTCAAGCGCCGGCGCAGCCGTCCCGGCCCCGAGGACTGAACCAGTGCCGACTAGAGCTTCAAGCCCGCCTCGAGCTGAGCCAGGCCAGCATCGAACAGCTCGAAGTAGTCGGCCTGTGGATCATCGATGACGGCCAGCATCGTCGACATCCCGACGCCGATCAGCGCCCCGGCGAAGGTGCGTACCGCCAGCTCGTCGGGGCGGCGCCCGGCACGCTCGGCGATCAGCTCGGCGATCATCTGAACGGCGCGGGCTAGCTCGTCCAGCATGCGTGCGCGCAGATCGGGGCTGGAAAACATCAGTCGCTCGCGCTCGCGCTCCTGCTTCAGCTGCTCGACGGACAGCTCCGAGAAGACAGCGCGGATCGCGTTACGGATCGCCTGGACCGGGCTCAGCTCGACCGGCTGGGCGCGGAACGCCTCGATCAGCGGCGCGTCGTAGGCGTCGTAGAGGAGCAGATCTTCCTTGGCCGGAAAGTAGCGGTAGAAGGTGCTCGGCGAGACCTCGGCCGCCTCGGCGATCTGCTCGATCGTGGTCGTCTCGTAGCCCCGCTCGCGGAATAGCCGCAGCGCTTCCGTCTGGATCGTGGCCAGCGTCCGCGCCTTCTTACGCTCGCGTAGGCACGGCGGCGGTTTCGGCTTAGCCGGCGGCCTCACGGCTCAATCCTGATCGCCCGTCGGCCGGTTCAGAAGTCTTTCCGACTTTACGCGGAAGGTAGGCGAACGCCAGCACGGTCCCGAGCAGCCCGCCCGCGACGCAGACCCACAGCATCACGCCCATCCCGTGCACGAAGGAGCCCCGAACAGAATCGAGCAGCGAGGACGATCCGAGCTTCTGTGCCACCGCGACCCCCGCGACGACGCTACTACGCACGCTGCGGGCGGCCGAGGCCGGAAGTCCCGCCAGATCCAGCCCGCCACGGTAGACGGTGTTGAGAACCGATCCCAGCACCGCCGCCCCGAACGTACCCCCAACCATCCGCAGCGCCTGCATCATCCCCGAGCCGGCACCCGAGCGCTCGGACGAGAGCGCTCCCAGCGCGGCGTCCATCGCCGTGGGCATGGCGAACCCGATACCGGCGCCGCAGAGAGCGATCCAACCGGCGATGAAAAGCTCGCTGCTGGCGGCGTTCGTCGTTGCGCCCAGACCGAGCGCGATCGAAAAGAGCGCGAACCCGAGCGCGACTGTGAACCTGGCTCCGGCTCGTTCCGCCAGCCGCGTGCCGATCGCGGCCGCGATGATCAGTCCGCCGATCATCGGCAGCAGGCGCATGCCGCTGCCCATCGCGTCGGTGCCGAGCACCTCCTGGAAGAAGGCCGGCACCGCAAATAGGAGCCCGAACATGGCGAACGACATCACCGTGGCGAGGATCGTCCCCCACTTGAAGCCCGACGAGCGGAAGAGCCCGAGATCGACGAGCGGGTCGCGCACGCGCCGCTCGTTGAACACGAAGGCCGTCAGCACGACGAGCCCGCCGATCATCTCAGCGAGCGCAGCGGGATCGCCCCAGCCGTTCTGCCCGGCTTCGATCATTCCGTAGGTGAGCAGGGCGAGCCCCGCGGCGCAGGTGACGATGCCAAGCGGATCGAAGCGCTGGGGCTTCTCGCTGCGCGATTCCGGCTGGAAGACGATCACCGCGACGAGCGCGAGCGCGACCACCGGTAGATTCATCAAAAAGACCCAGCCCCACCAGTAGTGCGTCAGAAGCCAGCCGCCGAGGATCGGCCCGATCGGATAACCGAGCATGGTGGCGGCCATGATCACCGCGATCGCCTTCGGGCGCTCCTCCTCGGAGAACAGCACCGGTAGCGCCCCAAGGATCATCGGGGTCGCTATCGCCGCTCCGAACCCGAGCACGACCCGGGCGCCGATGAACTCGCCCGGCGAGGACGAGTAGGCACAGGCGAGCGATCCCAACCCGAAGATAACGAGTGCGATCACGAGCATCTTCTTGCGACCGAAGCGATCGCCGAGCATCCCGCCCGGCACCATCGCCGCCCCGAAGACGAGTGTGTAGGAGGCAAAGAACCACTGCGCCTGGCTGGTCGAGGCGCCCAGCTTCCCGGTCAGCGTGGGCAGCGCCACACTCAGGACGGTCGCGTCCAGCCCGAGCGCGAGCGTCGCCGGCACGAACGCCACCAAGATCCACCAGCGCCTGCTCCTGATTTCAGCCACTACCGCCTCCTCTAGTTTTTATGATAGTAACTCCTACTTGGTAGTTACTATCAATTAGAGGAGGTCGACAGTCTTCGTAAGCCCTCGCGATCGGCGCAGCTTCAAGCCCGGTGTTGCGAGCACCCGGCCCCGCGCGTCGACGAACACCGCCTGGAGTCCCCGCTCCTCGAGGAAGTACCTGTTCCACGGCCAGCCGTTCAGGTTGAGCGCCTTTGCGAGCACCTCCGTCTCGACCGCGTCCTCGCCCACGACCGAGACCTGAATGGCGCCGTGAGTGATCGGAGCTACGAGGATCTAATGCTCGCGCTGTTGTTGGCGAGACTGACTTCAGCGCGCCCGCCGGATGCCGAGGCGGTCGTCCTGGCTCCGCTCGGGAGACTCACCACGAGCCGCGTACGTACGGTCTTCTTGGCCGCGAGCGTCCCGAACGAGCAGGTGATTCGCCGTCCGGCGAGCGTGCAACTGCCACCGCCGGCCGAGACGCTCTTGACGCCCGACGCCACGGGCAGGGTGATTCTCAGTTTCACCTGTGTGTCTGCGGCCAGACCGCGGTTGCTGAGCGTGGCGACGAGCGAATCGACGTGCCGGGGGCCATCGTGGCGAGACGCGGTCCTGGCCAAGCTCACTTTCAGATCGGGCTTCGATGTCGCTTTCGATGTCGCTTTCGATGTCACTATCACATCTCTTTGCGCAGTCGCGGAGCCACCTTCTCCCGTCGCCACGAGTGTGACCTCGTAAGTACCGGGAGAGGTGAAGGTGTGCTGCGGTGACTCTTCTATCGAGAACGGCGTTTGATCGCCGAACGACCAGAGGTAGGAAGCGGCGTGCAACGAGCTGTTCATGAATGTCACGGTCAGCGGCACCGAGCCCGAAATCCTGTCGACCTTGAAGGACGCTGTGGGAACGAGCGGATTGACGGTGATGGTCGCGCTCGCCGTCGTGCGCTCTCCCGAACTCCTGGTTGCGATGAGGATGACGTTGAAGGTCCCGAAGTCTACGAAGGTGTGGACGGGCGACGTTTCGGTCGATGTCGCTCCGTCGCCGAACGTCCAGACGTAGGAGGTCGCATTGGTCGAGTTGTTGGTGAAGGTCACGCGAAGCGGCTCGACTCCCACCGTGACGCTCGGCGTGAAGGATGCGTGTGGGCCCGGAGGCGCCAAAGCAATCGCCTGGAGCGCAGCGGATGCGTCGATCAAGCCGTGAAGCGAGTTCCCCTGTCCGGAAGCGAGCGGGTGTGCCGACTGCTCGATCGCGTTCGCGACGCTCAAAGCCGACGCCGCGGGATTGTAAGAGCGAGCAAGACCCGCGAGGCCCGCGACAAAGGGGGCGGCAGCCGACGTCCCGCAGAAATCGAAGTGGACGTAATAGAGGCTTTCCGGTCGGAAAACGCTACCGAGGTGGGTCGTGTTCGTGCAACCGGGCGCATCGACCTGTACCCAGGAGCCGTAGTCTGAGAAATCGTAATGGTTATCGCTCGCGTCGACCCCGCCAACCGAGATCACACCGGGGTAGGCGGCTGGGTACTCGGGCACGGACGAGCTGTCGTTTCCCGCCGAAGCGACGACTACGACGCCGCGATCCTGCGCGTAGCTGACGGAGTCGGCCAGGGTTTGCGAGCTGTCTGGTCCGCCGAGCGAGAGGTTGATGACGTCGGCTCCGTGGTCGACCGCCCAGATGATGCCGGAGGCAATCCATGAATCCTGGCCCAGGCCCGCGACGTCGAGCACCTTCACCGGCATGATCCGGCACTGCCAGCAAGTGCCGGCGACGCCCTGACCATTGTTCCCCTGTGCGGCGATGATTCCCGCCACAGCGGTCCCGTGTCCCTCGTCGTCGCTCGGGTCTTCATCGTTGTTCACGAAGTCATGACCCGGAACGAGCGTCCCCAGATCCGGGTGATCCAGCTGAACGCCGGTGTCGATAACTGCCACGGTGATGTTCGAGCTGCCCGTCGTGAGCGACCAGGCATCCGGGAAGTGCGGATTGGCGAGCGGCCAACTCGAAGAATTGAGGTACGGATCGTTGACTACTACGGCGTCGGCGTGAACCAATCCGTCCGTCTCCGCGTATTCGACGCCCGGAAGGCGCTCGAGCGCGGACAGTACCGCTTCCTTCTTCTCCAGCGGAACGCTCACGACTGCAGTCCCAAGCCGGGGGATGGTGGAGGTCTTGCGACCGCCGACGCGCTCGATCAGCGCCTTCTGGGTCGCGGCGCTCGTGTTTTGGTCGAAGTGCACGAGGACGCGCGTTGTCGGCGTCGCCGAGGCGACCTGGAGCGTCGCGGCGGGCAAGATCAAGGCCACAACCAGTAAGGGGATCAGCTTTCGTCGCATGGGTCGGTGTTTGGCGCTCCGTTGATCGGCGCCTTTTTGACTATCGGAAGTGACTCCCCACCGGGGCACCCCCTTTTTGGGTGATACGGCTCGCCCCCGGACAGCGTAGAGCAGCCGCCGGAAAGCCAGTGTCAGCGGCGCCAGGCGGAGATCTCGGTGGAGCTGATTGCCCCAGTGTTGCCCCTACTGTATTGATGAGCGCCACCGCCACCAGCGTGCGCAGGATCGGGTCGAAACCCTCGCCGAAACGGCGCACGAACTACTCGAAGCGACACTAGAGCTCCTCGAAGGTCGCCGTCGCCTACTCGCGTCGATCGCGTTCACCGAGCGCAAGGCCCTTGTTGTCGAGCGCCCTCTCCACCAACTCACGCATTGCCGGGTCGAGGTCCTCGCCGAAGCGGCGCACGATCTCCTCATAGGTGTTGATCTCTTCTTCGCTCCGCCCAATGAGGGACGCGCGCGACTGGGATGCGATTCAGGGCTGGGCCGAAGCGGAGGTTCGCGAGCTCGCTGCGCGATCCAAAGTCTCACCCATTAGAGCGATGTGGGCCTACGCGGAGCGGGTATCTCGCCCCTCTCTAAGCGGCCGATTACGTGTCTCACACGAGTCCTACCTCTTCATCCAGGGGGTAGGATTTGGGCTCGATGTTTGCAACCGAGGAAGATCGTGCTCGCCAGTGGAATGAATAGGAGGGAAGGTATGCATCTTCAAGGCGCTACGCGTAGGCAGAAGTACCTCAGACGTATCACCGGCGTTACCCTTATCCTCTTACCCCTGTTGTGTCTCTCGCTACCGACCTCTTTGCTGGCGGCGAAGAAGAGTGATCGGCCAGTGACCGTGATACTCGGCCATCCCGCTAGCGTCTCACACTCGTCGCAGGCAACCTTCGTCTTCTATTCGAATTACTGGGACGTTGACTCTTATCTCTGCTCGCTTGACCGCCATGCTTATAAGACCTGTGTGCCCCTGAAGACGTACTACGGGCTCAAGAACGGTAAGCATCGCTTCGCGGTCAAGGCCGTCAGCAATGGGATGGCCGGGCCGGCGGTGTGCTTTGCCTGGGTCATCCAGATTAAGAAGAAGGTCGCTCCGGTCGTGGCGCCAACGGTTGTGATCACCTCGCACCCGAGTCTAACCACTGTCTCCACCACCGCGACCTTTGGCTTCTCCTCGAACAAGTCGAACGCGACATTTACCTGCGTCATCGACAAGCAGGCGTCGACCAACGATGGAGGCTACGCGCCCTGTACGTCCCCGACCTCCTACACCGATCTGGCCCCCGGCAATCATGTCTTCACGGTTGTCGCCGTGGCCAATCATCTGAGCAGCAGCCCTCAGACATTCGTCTGGGTTATCTCTGCTGTGGCCCCACGAAATACGGCTTTGCCGACAATCACAGGCACGGCCCAGGCGGGACAGACGCTAACGACGAGTAGCGGCTCCTGGACAGGCTCGCTGCCGATCTCTTATGCCTATCAGTGGCAGCTCTGTAGCAGCGGGTCGCTAGTTCCGGCCAGGATGACCATCGATGATACTGCGCCCATTACCGGGCCCGTCTTTTGCGGAGACATCGTCGGTGCGACGAGTCCTTCCTACACCATTCAGGGTGCAGGGATTCTTGGTAGCGACACGCTTCGCTCCTTCCGCGCCCTTCAGTTTGGCATAGGTGTTTATTACACCCTGCGCGTGGTCGTCACAGCGACCAACGCCGCCGGGCAGGCCGAGGCCGCATCGAGCCAGACTTCACCCGTGTTGCCCGCCGCGCCGGTCAACGTTATTCTGCCGCTGATTAGCGTTGCGGATGATCCGCCTGTGGCCGGTGACACCGCCTCGACGGGTTACGGCTCCTGGCTCAACTTTCCAGACGAATACTCGTTCCAGTGGCAGCGCTGCGACGCGAGTGGTAACAACTGCAGTGATATATCTGGGCCGACGTCGTCTCCGTCTCCTTATGTACTCCTAGATTCAGACGTTGGCAGCACCCTACGCGTTACTGTCACGGCCACAAACGACGGCGGCTCGACATCTGCGACCTCTCTTCCGACGGCCGTGATTGTAGAAGCCGTTTAGAAGTCGAGGTCTAGCGACCTCGCGCGTTCACTTTCCAGACAATGAAAGCCCCGGATTACCGGGGCTTTCATAATGGGCCGTGCTGGAATCGAACCAGCGACCTTGGGATTAAAAGGAGACCCCTGGGACCTCGGCCTGTCTCGGTCTCGCTGGAAAACCGGCGCTTTCGGGCGCTTTCCGCCCGCTTGATCTCGGTAGATCTCGGTGGAGCTGATTGCCCCCGTGTTGCCCCAACCGCATCGGACTGACTGCTCCCTTCGCTGGTGACGGCAGACTCTTCGAGGCGCAGCTTCTGATCGAGGACTGGCGCCTCGAGTACAACCGCTACCGACCCCACCAATCGCTCGGCTACGAGACGCCGGCTAGCCAAAGAGACCGTAGTTCGCAGGAAGCCGTTTCATCGTCAGCCAGGTCTGCCAGTGCAAGCTGCCGTTGAGTACGTTCGTCTGACCGAACAGGCCGCTTCGCAGCGGGACATGGCCCTGGGCGTGTAGACGGACAACCTTGGGCGAGGTCAGCTCCGCGATCTGGACGAAAGAGCTATAGGAGTACGCCAGGTTCCAGAAGCAGCCGTCGTTCGCGATCGGGTTCCAGGTCACCCTCGCCCGCCCATTGCCGACGCTCTCGATTTCGACCCCGGACTTGCCGGCAACCGTGTCGCTCTCATTTGTTTCCTGCGGCGGCTGCTGACTCTCCGTCACGACACAGTGCGTTTCGTAGGTCTCCCGCATGGGAGCGATGATCGCGCCGCCACCGCGCTTGCCGAAGAAGACCAGCGTGCCGTCTGCGAGCACGCGGTCCAGCGGGGTCGTCCGGTGTAGGCGCTCGGTCCAAGTTCCCTGGCCCTGGGCGCTCCATGGGCCGGACGACTCCTGGCCTGAACCCGAATAGCTGGCGCTCACCTGCACCTTCCAGCCGATCACCTCGAACTTGCGACTGAAATTTGCCGGTAGTGACCTCGCTTTCGCCGGCGCGGCGGCAAAGACGCCTCCCAGCCCAGCGAGCGCGAGCGCGCTGATCGCGGCCGTGAGCAGCATCCGGGCACCCGGGGTACGTTGCCGAGGCTGGTCGCCCCGGGCCTGCCGCCTACGCTGGATCGTCATCTTCCTCCCCCTCTTCGTGCCGCCGCTTCTCTCGGCGACGTGGGCAAACACATGCCTCCTTGGAAACCGGCACAGAGATCATCTCGCGGCTTCTGCAGAGAGTCAATGCTCAGCGGCACTACGAGTGGGAGTTCTGATTGATGGGCCGTGAAGGATTCGAACCTTCGACCTTGGGATTAAGAGGAGGCGGCTGGGACCTCGGTAGATCTCGGTCTCGCTGGAAAACGAGCAATTATCAGACCGTTCCGGGCGCTCGATCTCGGTAGGTCTCGGTGGAGCTGGTTGCCCCACTGTTGCCCCGTAGATACCAGCCACGGACCGCCTCGATCGGTATTCATCGGTATCGCACGAACCGTGAGAACGTGAGAGGTGAAACGCCCTGGCTTTCTTGGAGGCTCCGCACTACTCGGGGTGCTTCAGGCCGCGGCTGCCGGGCGTTGAAGGTAGAACTCTCGCGATATTGGCAGCAGCTCCGGTAGCCTCGCCGCGGCTATCCTCGGAAGCTATGGTCGACGGCGACATCAACGTCAGCGTCGCAACGCTGACCAGTGATTACGTCGCGAAGACGATCGATCACTCCCTCCTGAGCCCTACGCTTGATGCCGCGGCGGTGCTCGATGGCTGCGATCTGGCCCGCTGCTACAGCGTCGCGTCTGTCTGCGCCAAGCCCTCCGACGTGGCGGCCGTGGCTGAGGCGCTGCGGGGCTCCGGGGTCAAGGTCGGTACCGTGATCGGCTTTCCCCACGGCTCGTCCAAGACCGAGATCAAGGTCTACGAGGCGGAGTGGGCGGTGGCCGAGGGCGCCGAGGAGTTGGATCTGGTACTGAACTTCGCCCGCCTTCGCGCCGGTGCTAGCAGTGATGTCCGCTCCGACATCCAAGCGGTCTGCGAGGTCGCTTCCGGCCGCGCCCTAGTGAAGGTGATCCTGGAGAGCGCCTACCTCGACGAGAACCAGAAGGTGCTCGGCTGCCGCCTGGCCGAATCGGCTGGCGCGAGCTTCGTCAGTGCTTCCACGGGTTTCGCGCCGATGGGCACAAAGGCGGAGGACGTGCGCCTGATACGCCGCACGCTCTCTCCCGACACCCGGGTCAAGGCCGCCGGTGGCATTGACACTCTCGACTCGCTGCTCGAGATGCTGAGGGCCGGCGCCGCCCGGGTCGGGACGAGCGCGACCGAGACCATCCTCGAGGAGTTCAAGGCACGCGAAGCTCGCTGGGAGTAGGACGGCACGCCGTCGTAGCGCAGCCCCGGTCAGGGACGCCTACGACCACTCGCGCCGACGTGTTCGTCGACAGCTTCAAAACCAGATCGCGTCTGACGGCGCCTTGCGGGTACTTCCGAGAATGGGCCGTGCAGGAATCGAACCTGCGACCTTGGGATTAAAAGTCCCCTGCTCTGCCAACTGAGCTAACGGCCCCTTCGTAACCTCTTGGGCGGCTTCGAGTATACGGGCGGCGCAAGCTCGGCTCACGGGCGCGTGCTCCGCGTCGCTCAGCCGGCGAGGCGGTACGGACTCAACTGCCAGCCGGCCCAGTGCCAGTACCAGCCCGGGACTGGCCGCGGTGTGAGCGGCCGCTTGCCTTTCTTGCCTTTCGCCTGCCATTTGAGCGTCCGCCAGGCCCAGGCGGGAATCGCCCGTGGCAAGCCGTGCGGCCGGGCCACCTTGACGACCGCAACCGACTGCGAGGGCGCGCTCTGGTTGCCCGAGCCGTCGACTGCGATCACGCGATAGACGCTCCATCCTTGCTTCTTGAAGCGAGTCAGAGAGGTCTTCGTGGACGCCCCTGCGATGGTCTGGATCGGAGCGCGGTTGAGCGTGATCCGGTAACTGGCGACCTCGCCGCTGTTATCTGTGGCTTTTCCCCAGTTGAGCAGGAGCTCTCCCTTGCTGAGGTGCCCGCGCAGGCCGCCTGGAGTCGTCGGCGCGGTGATGTCGTGGAAGAGCCCGAAGTAGCCGGGGACGAGCGTGTAGATGTCGAGCGAGCCGTCGGGCTCGAGCTGGTAGCCGCTCGTTTGACCTACGCTCAGGGCGGCCGAGCTTAGGCGCCTTAGCGGCGTCCAGGTCAGCCCATCGGTCGAAAAAGCGGCGACGACGCCGGCTTCGGGCGAGCTCACGTGAATCAAGAGCAGCGTGCCGAACCTGGTCACCGGCGCTGCCGTGCCGGTGTCGGCAGTGCCGAGTTGCAGCACGTAGCCGCCCGCCGCGAAGCCCTGGACGGGGCCGGCCAGCGCCGACGGCGTCAGCGTCACCGTCGTCGGCGTGCTGAAGGAGTTCTCCCACCAGCTGACGGAAGCCAGGCCGTCGCTGGAGGTGACGGTGCCCGCGGGCGGCTCGGCCGACAGCGTGGCGGCGGCCTCAACCACGGCGCCGTCCACGTAGTTGCTGTCGATGTTGAGCTGCACGCCTCCCCAGGTCTCTTTGTGACCGCGCCGGTACTGATGAACTCGCTGGTGCGCACTCCAGTACGTGTCGGGAACGACCGGGTCGCCGAAGACGTCCTCGTCCCCGTTCCAGCGCGCGATCCAGACGTCGTCGGGTACGCTCGTGGAGCCACTCTCGAGCATCACAACCAGATCGCGGATCGTCGAGGCGGCGCTGCCGTAGACACCGGCCGCGTAGCCCATGGCGTGCAGCTCGTCCACCCAGGCCGCCACGAACCGCTGCGCCGCCTGAGTGCACGAGGCGTTATTCGTCGCGTAGCCCTCCATGTCGAAGTAGATGGGGTAGCCGGCTCCGATCCCGAAGTACGCGGCCCGGACGGCCGCGCTGTCGGCCGCGGCCTTCCCCTGCGTCTCGGCCGAGGCTGCGTTTATCAGCTCGAGCCCCGATTGAGACACGCACGGCGCCTGCGGGCCAACCCAGAGCGGCAGCAGATTCCAGCCGTCGGCTCGAACGCTGTTCACCCACGCAGGCGTCAGGTACCCGTCCGGGCAGGCCCTGTTGGAGCCGCCGAGGTAGATCCCGATCGCCCGGTAGGGCGAGGCTTGCCAGGCCTCCATGGTCTCGAGCGAGGGCGCGCCGCAGGTGTCGAAGCCGTAGCCGGTGTAGAAGCTCGACGCCTTCAGGCGAGCCGCGCGCAACGCACTGCCCGCCGTCGAGGCCACGAGTAAACCGGCCGCGACAACCAGGATGATTCCGAATAGCCTCGTGCGCGTCACGAAGCGCCTAAGTGTACGGGCCCGCCAGGCGGACCCGTAGTTCGAAGCTGTTGTGGAGCTTGATCTAGAGCGTGCCCGAAGGAACGTTCATGTTCCCGTCGGAGATACCGTTCGCCTGCCCCGGTGAGATCGGACCGCCGTGCTGGCGAGCGGACCTGATCGCCTTGCGGGCCGCCATGATCGCCTGGTGCACCTCGGCGCGACCCTGGCGCAGGATCACCTTCAGCTGCCGAACCGCCAGGCGTAGATTCACTCGGTCGGAGCGCGAGAGCTGACCGTTGTGCGCGGCCGCGTAGTCGCTGCGCAGCTGCGCCCAGTCGGCGTGCATGGTGGTGCGGGAGCTCTGGAAATCGGACCGGAGCTGCTGGAAGTCGGCCTTGATCGTCGCCTTCGCCTGCGTCTTGTCGCTGCCCGTCAGCAGCTGCGCGTCGGCCTGAAGCTTGTTCGCGTCTGCGATCAGCGTGTCGTGAGCGGCTGTGAAATCGGTCTGCAGCTTGGCGATGTCCGCGTTCACAGTTCCGACCGGGTCGGAGCTGGCGGCGACAGCCAGTGTTGGGGAAAAGGCCACCGCGGCCACGGCCACGAGTAGCACGATTCGTCTGCTCATCCTTACGGCTCCTTGGATCGAACGATTCACTGGACCGGAAGCGAGCGAGAACGACCCCAGCTCGTCTTCGGCCGTATTCGCCTTATCGACGGCACCACAGCCGTTTTCGAACCCTCAAAGGAGTGGGACTTCTACCGCTAAAGCGGCAATCGGATCTGGATCTCTTCCCCTCGCTCGCAGAGGGTCGAGGTGTAGACACCGAGCAAGCGGATCGGCGCGCGCCTGCTCGAAAGCGCTTTTTGCAGAAGCGCGCGGGCCACCACCGCCAGCTCCTCGACCGAGCAGAGCGGCTCTCGCACGGTCTGCGAACGGGTGACCGTCTGGAAGTCGGAGTAGCGAACTTTCGCCGTGACCGTACGTGCGCAGAGGTCCTTCGCCGTCAGCCTTCCCCAGACGCTCTCGGCCAGGCGGTCGATCCACTCCTCCAGCTCCGCATCCGAGACGAGATCGCGCGGAAAGGTCTCCTCCGCTCCCTGCGAGACCGGAGGCTGCGGATGCGGATCGACGCGGCGCTCGTCGATGCCGCGGGCCCGGTCGCGCAGCTCGCGCCCGACGTGGCCTGAGATCGCCTGGCGAAGCGCATCGTCGGAGAGCGCGGCGAGATCGCCGATGGTGCGCAGCCCGAGCTCCACCAGCCGCGCCTCGAGCCACGGCCCGATTCCGGGTAGCGCCCGCAGCTCGAGCGGAGCGAGGAAGGCGGCGCTACCTTCGGGAGAGACGACGGTGAGGCCGGCCGGCTTGCGGAAATCGGAGGCGATCTTGGCAACCGTCTTCGTCCCGCCGCAGCCGATCGAGGCGCTCAGTTGCGTCTCGCGCAGCAGTCCCTGCTGGAGATCGGCGAGTCGTGCCCGCGCCGGCTCGGTACCTGTCTCCGTCAGCTCGATGTAGCCCTCGTCGATCCCGATCTGCTCGACGCACTCCATCCGACCGCGAATCCAGTTCCAAACAAGACGACTCCGCCCGCGGTAGCAGTCGAAGCTCGGCCGCACGAAGCCGGCGTCGGGACAGCGTCGCAGCGCCTCGGCGGCGCTCATCGCCGAGCGGATCCCGTAGCGCCGGGCCTCGTAGCTCGCCGTCATCACGACTCCGCGCCCGTGCGGATCGCCCGCGACGACGAGCGGCCGGCCGGCGTACTCGGGGTGATCGAGCAGCTCGCAGGCGGCGTAGAAGGCGTCGAGGTCGAGATGGGCTATCAGCATCACGGCGTTCCGAGGCCGCGCGCGCACTTCGTCCGTCTTGCCCGGAACTCCGTGCGCGTCGCACGCCTCGAAATTCTGCCTCAGCCCTCGGTCGCTCTCACCCGGCAGGCTTGTGCTTGCCTGCTACTTCACGCGTAGGTACGGATTGACGCCCCAGTGGACGGCAATCCCGATCAGCAGGAAGGCCGCGACGAGGCAGAGGCCGCCGATGAGCATGCCGACCCGCTTCATGAAAGGCAGACCGCCGAGAACGAGCAGAACCGCGCCGACCAATCCGAGAAAATCCCCCGCCTCGGTCATTCGACGCGAGACCGTCATTCCGAAAGCCGCAAGCACTGTGAGCATGACTTCCTCCTCCGGGATAGTGGTGGGGCGAGTATGACTTAGCCGACGAAAGTCCGCCCTCCCAAGGAGGGCATGACGACTTTCGTCGGCTGGAGAAAGCGATGAGCCGCGGCTTCGCCGCTTGCTCTTCGCGGGTTGGGGACGGCGGGGAGTGAGCTGCGCCCGCCTTGTCGGTCGCGGCGGCAAGCGGCCGGGTTTTCGTTCCCCGTCTATCCTTGGCTGGCCGCCCCCATCGACTAGCGGCCTAGGTCACAGCCCTTTCAAGGCTGCAGCGCGGGTTCGAATCCCGCTGGGGGCACTCGTTGTTGGAAACACAACGATGTCGCTGCTCAGAAGTGTGTTCCGATGTCCGGTCGCTAGACAAGCTGGTAGCTCTTGTTCAGACCACGTCCGTTCTATCGAGCACCTCCTCCTCGGCCACAGGAGGTAGCTGAGCGGAGCGAGCGATAGCAATTAGCTGCCATGGTCTTGGAGTTGAGTAGCGTTGGCGTTGATGAGGAGAACCTGCGTCGCCATACACTCCTTTGGCTGCCCCGTTTGGCCTGCGAAGACCAGAGCCCTTTCGGGCGACCGTGACCCTCAGACCGACAGACGTTTTCAGGAGGTCACAGGCCGACGACGCTGACCGGGGTCAAGCTCGAGGTCGTTGTGCCGTTTCCGAGCTGACCCCATCCGTTCCAGCCCCAGCACATGACCGTACCGCCGGAGAGGAGGGCGCAGTTGTGGGCGCTGTCCGCCCTGACGGCGCTGGCGTTCGTGATCACGCTGACCAGGACCGGAGTCGGGCTACCTGTCGTTGAGCCGTTTCCGAGCTGACCATAACCGTTGGCGCCCCAGCACATGACCGTGCCGCCGGAGAGGAGGGCGCAGCTGTGGTCGTCGCCGGCGCTGACGGCGCTGGCGTTCGTGATCGCGCTGACCAGGACCGGAGACGAGCTATTTGTCGTTGAGCCGTTTCCGAGCTGGCCGGAGACGTTAACGCCCCAACACTCGACCGTGTCATTCGAGAGAAGGGCGCAGTTGTCGTCGCCGCCGGCGCTGATCGCCGCCGCGGTCGTGATGCCGCTGACCAGGACAGGAGTCGAGCTACTTGTCGTTGAGCCGTTTCCGAGCTGACCCCAATCGTTCCAGCCCCAGCACTTGACCGTGCCATCGGAGAGCAGGGCGCAGCTGTCCCCCCAACCGCCACTGATCGCGCTGGCGTTCGTGATACCGCTGACCTGGACCGGGACCGAGCTCGCGTTCCAGGTACCGTCGCCGAGCTGACCATAAGCGTTGTCGCCCCAGCACTTGACAGTGCCGCCCGAGAGCAGGGCGCAGCTGTGATACCAGCCGGTGCTGATCGCGGTCGCGGTCGTGATGCCGCCGATCTGGATCGGGGTCAGGCTATCGGTCGCCGTGCCGTCGGCGAGCTGGCCGTAGTCGTTATCTCCCCAGCACTTGACGGTGCCGCCCGAGAGCAGGGCGCAGGTGTGGGCGTAGCCGGTACTGATCGCCGTCGCGGTCGTGATGCCGCTGACCAGGACAGGAGTCGAGCTACTTGTCGTTGAGCAATTTCCGAGCTGGCCGGAGGAGTTCCAGCCCCAGCACTTGACCGTGCCGCCGGAGAAGAGGGCGCAGGTGTGGGCGTCGCCGGCACTGATAGCGATGGCCTTGCTGTCCCCAAGCTGGCCGTAGTCGTCGTAACCCCAACATGTGACCGTGTGGTTGGCGAGCAGAGCACAGGTGTGGTAATAACCGGCGCTCACCTGGGTGGAGGTGGTGATACCGCTGACGCTAATCGGGGTCGAGCCGTTGGTAGTCGTGCCGTCACCGAGCTGGCCGTGGTTGTTTAAGCCCCAGCACCGGATGCGACTGTTCAAAAGTCGGGCGCACGTGTGGTAGCCGCCGGAGCTGACCTGGGTGGCGGTGGTGAGGCCGCCGAGAACGAGGACAGGCTTCGAGCGGTTGGCGCCTCCGTTGTCGCCGAGCTGGCCGGAACCGCCGCGTCCCCAGCACTTGACCCTGCTATTGGCGAGGCGGGCGCAGGTGTGATTGGCGCCAGCGCTGACCTGAGTGGCTCGCTTGCTTGGGGGGCCGCCTGTGATGACGGCAACAAAGACCGGGATTGGATGGGGCGCGTTGTTGAACGAGCCGTTGCCGAGCTCGCCCCAGCCGCCGCGGCCCCAGCACTTAATCCTGCTCGTGGAGAGACGGGCGCAGCTGTGGTCCCAACCGGCGTTCACCTGGGTGACGTTCGCGATCGCGACGACGAGGACGGGATTCTTGCGAGTGAGAGTCGTGCTGTCGCCGACCTGTCCGGCGTTGTTGTAGCCCCAGCACCTGACAGTGCTATTGGCGAGACGAGCACAGGTGTGGAAGGCGCCGGCGCTGACTCCTGTGGCTTTCCTACTTATCGGGTTGCCTGTGATGATGCTTACGAAGACTGGCGTGGGGCTGCCGGTCGTCGAGTTGTTACCGAGCTGACCGTGGTCGTTTCGACCCCAGCACTTGATTCTGCCTGTGGCCAGGAGCGCGCAGGTGTGCTCGTAGCCCGAGCTGATCGCCTTGACGCCCGTCAGGTATCCGGCAGCGTTGCTGGGGTCTTTTACCTGTACTGGGGTCGGCCTATTATTCGTACTGCCGTCACCGAGCTGGCCGAAGTCGTTTCGGCCCCAGCAGTTGACCGTGTGGTCGGAGAGCAGAGCGCAGGTGTGATAGCCGCCGGCGCTGATCTGGATCGCGCTCGAGATACCGCTGACCGGGACCGGGACTGAGCTGTCGCTGCCTGAGGTCGCGCGTGCGCTTGCGGCAAGCGAGCGCAGGCCGGCCACTTGCGCCGCCGCGTTCGAGGGAATGCCGCCGGCAAGGCCCAGGGCTAAAGTCGCGCCGAAGAGAAGCCCGACCGTAGCGAGGCGAGTGCGAGAGAAGAGAGCGCGAGCAGACATCGGTGAAGACCTCCCGGGATCGGTCGTGAACCTGGTGTGGCTTCTATCACTCGACTTACATTTGTACAACTGAACGTTGCACTCACTTCACTTGTTTTGGATCGACGTTGCGACGATGACGCGGTGGCCAGCCGCCAAGGGACCCGCCGCTACCGTTTCGAACTCGCCTACGACTCGCGCTCACTGCCGCGGTGGAGACCGACTCAATCGTTTCGTACACCACGAGCGGAGACGCTATTGAGCGTGCCCCGTATGGGGTGTCTAGAGGTCTGCATGCAACAGGTTGTCTCCAGTTATTAGGACTCGTGCGAGTCCCTCCCAGGTGCCTCGCCGAGACTTCGCACCTCGGGAGCAGGGTTCGAAAGCTGTCTCATGAGGTGTAAAACCGCCGAAAGTCTCGCGACTTCCGGCGGCGACACGTCTTCGGTCGAGCGTGATCAAGCCACGCCCGCGCACGTCAGGCGCGGCGACGAATGTCGGAACGCAAGATGCGAATGTGAGAACTACCGAGTCCGTCCGTAGCGCTCGTCGGGTAGGTAGGAGCCATACCAGCATCGCGACGCTCAATGCGCCAGGCGTCTTTCACCTTACAACCTCTAACGAGTGCTCATTCCGTCAGAGGTTCTTCGCGCGATGGGTTCCGCCTGTGCCCCCGGCGGGCTGTCTCTAACCGCCGTCGCTTCCAGAATCGATCGGAGGCGTATCCGGCGGTTTTCTAGTGGCTATAGACGCGGACGTAGTCGACGAGCATCGTCGCCGGGAAGATGGTGCTTGCGTTGGGATCTCGACCCCAGCCGCCGACTGCGAGGTTGAGGAGAAGGAAGAAGGGCTGATGTTGATCGACAACCCAGGCTCCGGACGGAAGGCTGCTCGGCGTATACGTGGCGTAGAGAGCGTTGTCGACGTAGTAGTCGACTTTGCCCGGAGACCAATCGACCGCGTAGAGGTGATAGTCGTCGGCGAACGAAGCGCCGCCTGGAAGCGAGTAGTTGGTGGTGGCCCAACTGTCTACGCAGTCGGGTGTGCACTTGGGGCCGTGAATCGACCCGGCAATCGTTGTCGGATCATGACCCCAGTTCTCCATCACGTCGATCTCGCCGTGCATGTACCAATGATCGCCCGGGACGTAATTCGTCGCGAGCATCCAGAACGCCGGCCACAGCCCAGCGCCGGAGGGGATCTTGATCCTTGCCTCGAAGCGTCCGTAGGTAGTGGAGAAACGCCCCTGCGTTAGGATGCGCCCGGACGTATAGGGGAAGCCGCCGTAAGACTCGTTCCGGGCAACTATCTCCACCTGGCCACTGCCGTTTTGACGAACGTTCTCCGTCCGATCCGTATAACACTCGAGTTCTTGATTTACCTGCGTCCACCAGCCGGGGCAGTCGGTGTCGTAGGTCCATTTGGCGCCGTCGGGCGCGGTGCCGGCCGGTCCGTTGAACTCGTCTGACCAGACGAGCGAGGTACCGGAGGAGACGGTTCCGGCCGCCGGATACCGGCTCGACACGGCATCGGTCGAACCGTATGAGTTGGCGGCCGTTACGACGACGTGGAAGATCATGCCGACGTCATCAGCACCAGCGGTGTAATCGGAAGAGGTGGCGCCGGAGATATCGGTGCAATACACGCCCGAGCTGTCGCAGTGCTGCCACTGGTAGATATACGAGGTAGGCGAGTTACCCCAAGAACCGCTCGAGGCAGAAAGCGTCTGGCCTTGCTCGGCGGTGCCGGAGATGGTGGGTAGAGCGGTGTTCACGGGCGCCAGGCCGACGACTCTGAACTTGATCAGTACGCTGTTCGCGTCGGCGGAGAGCTTGAGCCGGTAGCTACCCACCTTGACCGGCTTTCCGGCGAAAACCTCCTTGACCATCATCGACCTGGAGCCCTTGAAAGTTCCCTTCTTCTTGACGCTTTTAATTGTCTGCCACCTTGCACCCTTCTTCAGCGTGAGCACGTAGGCGAAGCTCTTACTCGGTGGCGAGAAGCTGTAGACGAGCTTGACCTTGCTCGCTTCGGCAGGCGCGAAGCTCGTCCTCGTCAGGTGGGCGTGGACCTTCCCGCCTGAGAGCTCGAGCGAGGCCGTCGCGAGCGATGAGCCTTCGGCCTTCGCCACGGCATCCGAGGGGGCGCCGCCGATCAGCAGCGAAGCCACCAGGCCGGTGAGCAGCAAGCCGGCCGCAGCTAGGCGAGAGCGGGCGCGAGCGACCATCACAGAGATGATATTCCCCTTGTCTCGATACGCCCATCTGCCTTTCCTCGGGATTCTGCAGGCGACAGCTCGGGGTGCTCGCCAAGCGCTTGCTCGCCAAGCGACTGCACTCGCGCGCTTCGCACCGCCGCTTCTCGCTCGCTGTTATGGCCTTCGCGCCAGTTGTAGGCCGAGAGAACTCGGATTCGAGCTGGGACTCTGCGGCATCCTTGCCTGGCCGCCCCCATCGACTAGCGGCCCAGGTCACAGCCCTTTCAAGGCTGCAGCGCGGGTTCGAATCCCGCTGGGGGCAAATCGCCCGGCGAAACCCGGCTTCTAAAGTAGCTCCTCGGCGACAGGAAGCTATCCCGCCGATGCTCCTACGCGGACTCCGAACGCTACGAGAACCGGAGTCGTCGCGAGCTCTCTCTTCTCGCCTCTAGTCAGGCGCGTGCGAGCTGCGCCCGCGTATGAACAGGTCGGCGATACTGAGCGCGTGCGCCGCTTCGATCTCTCCGCTGTAGATCGCCTGCGGATCCGCAAGGCCGAACCGCGCGACGTGCCTGAGATCGCGGCCCTGCATGTACAAGGGTGGGAGGAGTTCCGAGCCTTCGTGCCGGAGCCGGTCATGCAGGCGCGAAACCTGTCCGCGCGGGAACACGAGTGGAGTGCGATCCTCGCCTCGGCTAGCTCGCGGATGTCAGTGGCAGTCGCGGAGATCGACGGGGTGGTGGGCGGCTTCGTGTGCTGCAAGCTGCTGGACGAGCCTGTCCGCAGCGCCCGGAGCGAGATCACGCGGCTCTTTGTCGCGGCTGGCTTGCGCCGCCAGGGTGTTGGGCGGCGCCTGCTGGCCGTGGCCGCCAGTTGGATTCGCGATCATGGCGGCGAGCCGATCTCTCTGTACTCGTTCACGCAGAATCGCTTCCGCGCCGTCTACGCCAGGTTGGGCGGTCAGGAGGCCGGGGAACGCCCGTCGGTCTGGGATGGCATCGTCATCCCCGAGACCTGCTACGTGTGGGTGACCGCCGATCAGGTCATCGGCGCTTGCTCGGCTAGCTCGGAATGATGGGCAGCAGGCCGAGCTCTCCGCAGAGACCGCGAGCGGCTGAGAGGGGTTTGAACGCCGTCCTCTGAGTTAAGAGGACTCGAGGCAGTTCCTCGACGGCCTAGCAGGCGCCTCGTCGAGACCTCGCACCTCGGGACCAGGGTTAGGAAGCTGTCTCATGAGGTGTATGCCTCCGGGAGCAAACGCACGTCTTTCCAATCCTGGTAGCGGGCTCTTTGTGAGGTCGCTGGTTGCAAGGCAGGCGCAGCTCCCCCTCCTGCCTCCTCGGGCCAGGTGTTCCGTCACAGGCTCGACAAGGGAGGTGACCGCCAGCCCAACCGAGCCCTGCACACGGTCGTCATGAGCAGGCGCGAGATCCACGCAGAGATGATCGCCTACTGCGAGCGGCGTCGGCTAGCCGGGGGCCGGACGAGCCTCGTTCGGGTCGGCGCTCGAGCGAATACCGAGCCTCAGATCACGTATGGGCAATATAAAGAAATGAAACATTCGCTCGGGAACCGCGTACCATCGGTGCCATGCTCTTTCGCACTCGAGCCGCCACGAGCGGTTTCTTGCTGAGTGGAACGCTGGTAGTTCTGCTGGCAAGTGGGATTCCATCGAGTGCCACGGCGCAGGCAAAGCAGGCGACCGTATCGGCGAGGCTCGCCGGGAAGCTCACGGCCCACCTGACGAATACCAGCTTCTCGGCCGTGCTCGCGGACAAGGTCAAGCTCGTCTACACGTTCTCCTCGCCGAGCAAGAGCTTCGCCTACCAGATCATGCGCCAGAACGGGGCGGAGTGGCCGACCGTTGTGTACTCGAAACGGAATAGGAGCTTCCACGGCTCCCACACGACGACCGTCAGCAATCTCTTCAAGTATCTGAGCGGGATGCAGCTGATCACGATCGGCCATTACCGGCTGAAGCTCTCTTCCGACACAAACAGCGTCTTGCTGACGTTCGAGGTCGTCAGCCCCAAGTACCTCTCGAACGTCGCTGCCATCAGCGCTGGCGACGCTGACACCTGTGCCGTCCTCTCGAGCGGCTCGGTCGTCTGTTGGGGTTTGAGCGACGATGGCCGGCTCGGCGACGGCACGATCGGACCCTACGGGCACGGTTTGATCCCGGTCATCACGAGCGGGATCAAGACTGCGACCGCCGTCAGCGCCGGCGGCCAGCACACCTGCGCTCTTCTCTCCGGCGGCACCGTCGAGTGCTGGGGCTACAACGGCGCCGGCCAGCTCGGCAAAGGCACGATAGCCGGCAGCCTGGTGCCGGTGAGCATCGGCGGGATCACGGGCGCCGCCGCGGTCAGCGCCAGCAGCGGCAGCCTGAGCCACAGCTGCGCCAGGCTCAGCGGCGGCGCGGTCTACTGCTGGGGCGACAACGAGGAAGGCCAGCTCGGCAACGGCACGACGACCGGAAGCTCGACCCCGATCGCGGCCAGCGGAATCGCGAACGCCGCCCAGGTGAGCGCCGGTCTCTACGACACCTGCGCGGTCCTCGCCAACGACTCGACCGACTGCTGGGGGAGTAACTTCCACGGCCAGCTCGGCGACGGCACGAAGGCAAGCAGCTCGATCCCGGTCGCGGTCAGAGGGATCGCGAACGCCGCCCAGGTGAGCGTCAACGCCTTACACGCCTGCGCCCTGCTATCCACCGGCGCGGTCAAGTGCTGGGGCTACAACGGCTCCGGCCAGCTCGGCAACGGCACCAAGACCGACAGCTCGACACCGGTCACGGTCAGCGGGATCACGAACGCAATCGCGATCAGCGCCGGCTTCAACCACACCTGCGCCTTGCTATCAGGCGGTACGGTCGAGTGTTGGGGGGACAACAGCGACTGGAAGCTCGGTAACGGAACTACGAAATCGAGCTCGACCCCGGTCGCCGTGAGCGGGATTACGAACGCGACCCAGGTCAGCGCCGGCGCATCTCACACCTGCGCCCTTCTCTCCAGCGGCACCGTCGAGTGCTGGGGAGACGGCTGGGATGGGGAGCTCGGTAACGGTATCTACAGCTGGGGCAAGACTCCGGTCAGAGTGATCGACGTCAACCCATGAATTCGTGTGAGAAACGGGATCGCCAAGCAAGACGAGGGGCTCTGGTGAAGAGTGAAGAGCTCATGCCGGCACGGCTCGGTCTCTCCGCGCCACGAGGGGGAGGATCCTGAGATGAGACGAGCGCACCTCACCGTCCCGGCGCTCCTCGTCGCCGGCCTGCTTCCGGCCGCAGCGTCCTCCTCGGCCAAGGCGACATCGATTCTCAGCGAACGGGGCGTGATCACCGAGATCTCTGCCGACGGGTCTCGTGTCGCTGCTGTGGAGGGTGCGACGAATGCCTGCTTCAAGATCGTCGCCTGGAACACCGCGACTAAGAAGACGGTGAGGTTCAACACGGGCGTGAATTGCCCCGCCGACGAAGGGGCGATGAACGAGGTGCCGGGGATCGCGCTCGCGGGTACGCGTGTCGCCTGGATCGAAGGGGTCGGAGGAAACGATCTCGAGCTCAGCGTGCACAGCCGCGTGCTCGGTGCCAGGAAGTCGGCGATGGTCAGCGCCTTCACCTCGAACGGGAATGGAGCGGGCGAACAACCGGACGGAGGCTACGTCGAGAACGTGGTCGGTCACGGCGGCCTGCTCGTCTACAACAGCTGGAGCGTCTGCTCGGCCGTCCCCGCGGGGGAGTCCGCGGAGGACTCGCTGGCGACATGCGCCCAGCCTGCTCCCGCCGACAAGGAGATCCTGATCTACAGCGATCAGCAGCTGGAGAAGGTCGTCGGGAATAGGAGCGTCGTCATCCGCTCTGCACCTGACGCACAAGCTCCCTACTCCTATAACGTCGGGCGCATCACCGCGCAGCAGACACTTGCCGCCGTGGCTGTGGATGCCGGCCGTGTCGCTGTGCAGGCGCCGAGCGGAGCGGTGACGCTCCTCTCTGCGACCGGCGTCGTCCTGAAGCAGATCGCCGTGCCGGCCGGCACCTTCTCAGGTACCGCGCTCCAGGGCTCGCAGCTGGTCACCCTGCGTAACGGGAGCCTGGAGGTCTACAACGTCGCGTCCGGTTCGCTCACGAAGACGATCCCACTCGCCGCCGGCTCCTCGAAGCCGGTTCTGCGCGACCTGAAAGACGGCCTCGCCGTCTACGTGCGCGGCCTCGCCGTCCACGTGGTGCGCCTCTCGAACGGAAAGAACCTGACCATCACCGTCCCGGGCGCGGGACCTGTGGACGCGCAGATCGAGTCCACCGGCCTGTACTACTCGTACAACCTACCCAAGGCCACCAATCAAGGGCGCATCGTCTTCCTACCCTTCGCCGATCTCCTGACGAAGCTCGGCTAGCTGTCCTAACCGAATACCCGAACGCATCGAAGGCCACGGTGCGAACACCCTGAAGCAACTCCAGCCCAAGAACTAGTCGGCACGACGGGATGGATTTCGTCTCGTCGGGGCCCACGACGGCGCCATTCCAATCTCTCGTTGTCCCATTCGTACCAACCCGGCTCGAAGTGCTTCTCGATGAGCGCTCGGAATGCCTCATTCCGGATAGCGTCTCTTACGAAGAAAACGTGCTCATCAGTCTCAAGCCGGATCTCGCCTTCTGGCTTACCTGAGCGTCTTCGCGCGGCGCTGAGTTCATGGACGAGGTGTTATGTACCCTGCCAGGCGTCTCCGGCCGCAGCTGCTGCGTACGCAGACAGGAAGGTGGCGAGAGGAGCCTGGATGATAAGCAACCAGGGCAATTCCCCCTCGCAAAACCGCATGACGCTCGCCTTGACGTCGGCTTCGATGCCTGCAACGCGCAGAATCCGCTCGACTTCACGGAGATCTTCCTCTGGCGCCTTGCACTCAAGTGCGACTTGGGCTCGCGTTCGGCGTTCCGACACCACCAAGGGATTCCACACTTAGGCCTTCCCCGGATTGCCTACATCCACTTATCTCAGATTGGTACTAGCGTCGTAACCTCGAGCAGGTGGTCCTTCTGCTGCGAGGAGTTCCTTCAGGGTTCCGAAGGGCGAACAACAATCCGCTTAGAATCACGCCGCGAGGCGAACAAGGTTACGAGCGATCCAGAGAAGTTGTGAAGTTGCCCAATTAGGACCGGGTAGAAGGACTCGTGCTAGTCCTTGATGGGCACCTCGCTGAGATCCTTAATCTCGGGAGCAGGGTTGGAAAGCTGTCTCATGAGGCGCAAATGGGCGAGATGACTGACAGATTGCGATGGACGGTGCTAGAACCGGGTCTTGCCCGGACGCTGGCTCGTCCGCGCACGCTCGCCTGGAGACTCGAGCGGTGAGCGCGGCTATGAAGCGGCTCCGGCCGCCGCGGCGCGGCGAAGCCGACGCACCGGTCGGGCCTCACTACCGCTGGATTGTGTTGTCGAACACGACGCTCGGCATGCTGATGGCGACGCTCAACATGTCGAGCGTGATGATCGCCATGCCGGCGATCTTCCGCGGTATCCACCTCGACCCGCTCGGCCCGGGCAACTTCAACTACCTGCTCTGGATGCTGATGGGCTATATGGTCGTCACGGCCGTGCTGGTCGTGAACCTGGGCCGGCTCGGCGACATGTTCGGCCGGGTACGGATGTACAACCTTGGCTTCCTCGTCTTCACGATCGCCTCGATCCTGCTTTCGCTCGTCTGGTCAACGGGGCCGACCGCCGCCCTCGAGCTGATCGTGCTGCGGATGGTGCAGGCGGTCGGCGGCGCGATGCTGATGGCGAACACCGCGGCGCTCTTGACGGACGCCTTCCCGGCGGAGAGGCGCGGCCTCGCGCTCGGCCTCAACCAGGTCGTCGGACTCGCCGGCACCTTCATCGGCCTGCTCGCCGGCGGCCTGCTCGCTCGCTACGACTGGCGGCTCGTCTTCGTCATCAACGTGCCGATCGGCCTTTTCGGGACCGTCTGGTCGTACTGGAAGCTGAAAGAGCTCGGCAAGCGGACGCCGGCTCGCATCGACTGGCTCGGAAACCTCGCCTTCGCCGCCGGCCTGACGATGGTCCTCATCGGCGCGACCTACGGGATTCGCCCCTACGGCGGGAACACGATGGGCTGGACGAACCCATTCGTCATCTCGATGCTCGTCTCTGGTCTCCTGCTTCTGACCCTGTTTGTTTTCGTCGAGCGGCGGACAGCCGAGCCAATGTTCCAGCTCGACCTCTTCCGCATCCGCCCCTTCTCGGCCGGAAACGCAGCCGGTTTTCTCGGCTCGGTCGGGCGCGGCGGCCTGATGTTCATGCTGATCATCTGGCTGCAGGGGATCTGGCTGCCCGAGCACGGCTACAGCTTCGAGCGAACGCCGCTCTGGGCCGGCATCTACATGATCCCGCTCAACGCCGGCTTCCTCGCCGCCGGACCGGTCTCGGGCTGGCTCTCCGACAAGTTCGGGGCGCGACCGTTCGCGACCGGCGGCATGCTGCTCGCCGCCGCCACCTTCGGCGGCATGATGGCGCTGCCGGTCGACTTCACCTACTGGCTGTTCGCGCTCACGATCTTCGCGAACGGCGTCGCCTTCGGCCTGTTCGCGGCGCCGAACACGACCTCGATCATGAACAGCGTCCCCGCTCGCTACCGCGGCGTTGCCTCCGGCATGCGCGTCACCTTCCAGAACACCGGCATGCCGGTCTCGATCGCGATCTTCTTCTCGCTGATGATCATCGGGCTCACGAGCCACGTCCCGCATGCGCTCTTCGCGGGGCTCACCGCCAACGGAGTCCCGAACGAAACGGCGAACTCACTCGCCCACCTCCCCGCCGTCGGCTATCTCTTTGCCGCTTTCCTCGGTTCGAACCCGCTGCAATCGCTACTCGGCCCCAAGGTGCTGGCCACGCTGACACCGGCGCAGCAGGCTCACCTGACCAGCCGCAGCTTCTTCCCGTCGCTCATCTCCGACCCGTTCAAGCACGGGCTCGTGATCATCCTCACCTTCTCGATCGTCATGTGTTTGCTCGCCGCCTGGGCCTCCTGGCTCCGCGGTGCCAGGTACATCCACGAAGAAGAGGAAGAGGAGGCGCTCTCCCCGAGCGACCTCGTCTGAGCGCCGCCGCCGCCCGCGCCGAATTCGGCCATGCCGATCAACGTCGGCGGGCGCCGTAGCGGACAGGACGGCCGGCCGCCACGACCACGCCGGCGGGCGACGTGAAGCTCAACCCTCTTCGTCAATCGGACCAGTCGAGCTGCGAGTCGGGAACGCCGAGCGAGCGGCCGTGCGCCTGCGCCTCGGCGCGCGCAGCCTTGTCGCCACGCGAATAGCGAAAGACTCGCCCCGGATAGACGACGAGCTTTTCGTCGCCGAGCTCGAAGTCCGAATACCAGCCACCACGCTCGTCCAGTACGTCCGCCAGCGCCGCGGCGACGCGTTCCGCATCCTGCTCGGCGAACTCGAACTCGATTGTCGTCCACACGGCCGCCTGCTCGGCTGTGGCGTTCTCGATCGCACGGCGCTCTATCTTCATCAGCTTGAGTGGGACATCTGCGAGCTGGGAACCCGTGCGCATGCTCTCAGCGATGACGTAGCCGCGAACCATCCCCATCCTCCTTCGCTCGACTAACTGCCGACCTACCGGGGGAGAGTAGGGATAAAACCCGATCTCGTGCTGCGTGCGGCTGACCGGCCCGACTATCCGACGTGGCCGTCATCGAACCTATGTTCGTGCTAGAATAGAGCAACACTAGAGCGAGTACTGGTCGCGCTTTCTGGCGCCTTCCCTATCCGTTCGAGAGGGGAGGCGCTTTTTCTATGGCAACCGGCACCATCAAGTGGTTCACGCGCAAGAGCCGATCGAGCCCGGGCACCACTGACTCGCGCCGCAGGGTAATTCGCGTACGGGCAGTCGCACTCAGCTATCAGGCAGAAAGCGCCGTTTCCGGCGCCTCGGCGAAACGAGCGGAACTCCGCTGTGTCGGCTGCGGCTACGGGATAGTCGTCAGCGGTCCTGTACCCCTCTGCCCCATGTGCCGGACGAGCGACTGGGAGAACCCCGACGACGTGGTAAGCGGCGTTACTCTCACGCGCGCGTCCTGAGCCGAAGCCGCGTTGTCGCGGCGACTAGACCACGCTGATTCTGGAGGAACGCCGGTCAGGTGGGCAGGACGAAGAAGGCGAGCGCGCGTACTAGAACGCCTGCTTGCATCCTCCTGCGCTCCGTCTCGCTCCGGTCGCCCGATCGCCGATCATTGCCGGAGTGAGATCGGGAGGCGCCGCATTGCGACGCCTCCGTGACCTCGACTTCACTTCGATCAGGCTACAACGCGAACGTTCGTCGCCTGCGGGCCTTTCTGACCCTCACTCGACTCGAACTCGACCCGCGCGCCTTCGGAGAGACTCTTGAAGCCCTCGCCCGCGATGCCGTTGTGGTGGACGAACAGATCCTTGCCGCCGTCTTCCGGCGTAATGAACCCGTAGCCCTTGTCGTTGTTGAACCACTTGACGGTTCCGGTTGCCATAACACTCACCTCCTTGCGTTGTCACGAACAAGCAAGGAGCGCCGACGGCGCATTCCGGTACTCGTCCTGATTGATCTGAAAAAACATCTTGGTGCTACCAGCGCGAGCCACGGCCGCGGCGGCTCGTGTAGACGCGGCGCGGTGCCGCGACGCGCATCCCGTCGCGCTCGAACTGCTCGCGATGACCAAGCCGTGCCGCGAGACGGCTAACGTCCGCCTGTTGCTCGGGTAGAACGAACGTGGTGCCGTTCCCACCTCTGCCTGCGCGACCCGTGCGGCCAACCCGATGCACGTAGTCCTTGTCGTCCTCCGGCGGATCGAAGTTGATCACATGCGTGATCGCCTCGAGATCGAGCCCCCTCGCGGCGAGATCCGTCGCCACTAGCGTGCTGATCTCACCCGAGCGAAAGAGCCGGAGCGTACGCTGGCGAGCACTCTGAGCCATGCCCCCGTGCAGGGCGAGCGCATCGACATCGTGACGCGCGAGCTTGACCGCCAAACGATCGGCTCCGCGCTTGGTACGAACGAACACCAGTGCCAGTCCGCGCTCCCCGGATAGCTCCTCGACGAGCTTCTCGACCTTGGCGTCGGCCGTGACGGACACGAAGCGGTGCTCGACCTTGTCGTCGCTGCTGTCGACGAGCGGCGCCGTCTCGAAGCGCGAGGGATCGCGCGTGTAGGAGTGCGCGAGCTCGCCGACCTCACCGTCGAGTGTCGCCGAGAAGAGCATCGTTTGTCGGTCGCGGGGAAGCCGCTTGAGCAGCCTCTCGACCTGCGGCTTGAAGCCCATGTCGAGCATGCGGTCGGCCTCGTCGAGGACGAGTATTCCGACTTGCTCCAGCGAGACCAGTCTCCTCTCGACCAGATCTTGCAAACGGCCGGGCGTGGCAACCAGAATCTGCGCAGCGTGCGCTTTCTTGGCCTGCTCGCGCAGCGGCGCTCCGCCGAACACCGAGGCGACCCGCAAGCCGTTTACACGGGCGAGCGGCTCGATCTCATCGGTCACCTGCCCGGCGAGCTCACGGGTCGGCACGAGCACCAGCGCCGCGGGCTGAGACCGGTTGCGACTGACGCGTGCGACGATCGGCAGAGCGAAGGCGAGCGTCTTGCCCGAGCCGGTCGGGGATTTCGCGAGCACGTCGCGGCCTGCGAAGGCGTCCGGAAGCACGAGCTCCTGGATCGGGAAGGGCTGTTCGATACCGCGCTCGGCCAGCACCTGCTCGAGCTGCACGCTAACGCCGAGCGTGCGAAAGGACTGCTCATACATTGTTCAAACTCCTTGGTTTCGGGTTCGAGATCTTCAACTCGAAACCACACAAGGAGGAACGAGAGGCTAAATCCCACAGAGCGGCGAACCGCCGTCCGTGCCATGACGGTAGCAGAAGTGAGCGCAGCCAGACCTGCTACGGTGAACATTGTCCACGTAAGAGTGCGGTTTGCGCGCAGGCGCCCTCTCCCACTCCGCACAGGAAAGAAGGTGCATTCTCGATGGCAAGCGAAGCTGTGAAGCGGGTCGCAGCGTTCCACGCGCATGACTTCGCCGCCTACGACGATCGGTCGAAGAACGCCTCTTCCATAAGCAACCCCGGCGCCGGATCGTAGTCCGATGACCAAGGAAGAGAAGATCGAATTCGAGGGCGAGGTTATAGAGGCGCTGAGCAACGGTAAGTACCGGATCGCGCTCGACAACGGCCACGAGACCCAGGGCTACACCGCAGGAAAGATGCGCCGCTACCGGATCCGCATCCTGCCGGGCGACCGCGTCAAGATCGAGCTTTCTCCTTATGACCTGGCGCGCGGGCGCATCGTCTTCCGTTTTCGATAACGGCCGGCGCCTGACCGATCCCAACCCAGCATCGCGAGTCGCCATGACATCGCGTCCGGGTCGGCGCCTGGCTTTTCTCACGGGGTCAGATCTTGCATTTCTGCATAACGGACGGTTCGGTGCTCGAATGCAAGATCTGACCCCGCGGGCGGCGAGGCGTATCGTCAGAGGGTCATGAAGACTCGACTTCCGAAGCACGGACGAGGACTGAGTCCGAACGCGCTACTGCTGATCGCCGCATTCGTGATCGCCGGCTGCGGCGGTTCGGCGCGGCCAAGCGAGAGGCCGGCGCCGACGGCCACGATCGGAGAGCTGGTGCCGGGCACACGGCCGTCGAGCCCCGCGGCCTTCATGGGGCCCGTGCGGCAGGTTCGGGCTGGCGGAATCCTGATCGGCTACCGCCAGCTCGGTAGCGGGCCGCCGCTCGTGCTGATCGCCGGTGAGGCCTCGTCGATGAGCTACTGGGGATACGAGCTACCGCGCCGGCTGAGCGAGCACTTCCGTGTGACGGAGTTCGACAACCGCGGTGTCGGTTACTCGACCGACCAGCCCAAGCGGCCGCTCACGATCGAGCTGATGGCCGACGACACCGCTCGACTGCTGGGTGCGCTCGGGATTCCGAAGGCGATCGTGGTCGGCTGGTCGACCGGCGGCGAGATCGGACTCTCCCTCGTTGAGCGCCATCCGGACGAGGTGCGAGCTCTGGTGGTGTCGGGTGCCACGGCAGGCGGAACAACCGAGGTTGATATGAGCACGCACTCGGGCTCGCTGCTCGGCTCTCTCTTTCCCGCCTCCGCACGCCCGGCCGAGCTCGCCTACTTTGCGGGCATCCTCGCGATGCCGGTCGAGAAGGTCGGACGCAAGATCGCGGAGCGCCAGACGGCCGCGGAGCGCCGCTTCGCCAAAACGAATGACACCTACAACGGGTTGAGCAGTATCCGCGTTCCGGTGCTGGTTACCGCCGGCGGGGTCGATGGAATCGTTCCGCCGGCGAACGCCCGGCTGATTGCCGCACGCATTCCCCAAGCTCGCCTGGCGATCTTCCCCGGCGCAGCCCACATGATGATGTTCCAGGACATGGACCGTTTCGTCGGGCTGGTAGACCAGTTCGCCTCGGCCGATCGCTGAGTCTGCGTCTTACGTCCGTCAGGTCGGTACGACGTAGAAGGCGATCGCGCTGTACTGAAGCACCACCGCGACGACGATGAGCAGGTGGAAGATCTCGTGGTAGCCGAACACGGCGGGGAAGGGATCCGGCCGCTTGAGGGCGTAGACGACCGCGCCGGCGCTGTAGGCGATCCCGCCCGTGAGGATCAGGAACATGCAGGCGAGCCCCGCTCCCGACACGACCTCGGGCATGGCGACGACCCCGACCCAGCCGAGCAAGATGGCGGCCACCACCTCTATCCATTTTGGAGCGGCGATCCAGAACAGCCTGATGAAGATCGCGACTCCGGCCCCAGACCAGACGATCGCCAGTACCACGGTCTGCCAGGCGCCATGCAAGACCAGCAGCCCGACCGGCGTGTAGGTGCCAGCGATCAGGCAGTAGATCCCGGCGTGATCGAGCCGGCGCAGCCAGGCCCGCCACTTCGGTGTCCAGGTCGGGCGGTGGTAAAGGGCACTGGCGCCGAACATCACGACGACGCTGGCCGCGAAGACCGTGGCGCCCACACGCGCCCGCGCCGTCTCGGCCTCGAGCACGAGCACAACGCCGACGGGCACCGCGAGTACGAGTGCCCACTGATGGAAAACGCCACGCAGGCGTGGCTTCTCTCTTGCCGCCGTTTGCATCTCTCCAGGTATAGCCGAGATCGCTCGGCTCGCTGCTTTTACCGGTCCTGAGCCGGCTTGATCCGGAAGGCGCCGCCAGTGTGCTCCGCCGCGACTACGGCTTCGCTCAGACCTGGCGGCGCCTTCTCGGTTAAGTCTTCGTCAACCTACGACGCGTACGTTCGTCGCCTGCGGGCCTTTCGGGCCTTCGGTCGCTTCGAACTCGACGCGAGCGCCCTCGGGAAGGCTCTTGAAGCCCTCGCCGGCGATGCCCGTGTGGTGGACAAACAGGTCCTTGCCGCCGTCTTCGGGCGTGATGAACCCGTACCCCTTGTCGTTGTTAAACCACTTGACGGTTCCGGTTGCCATGAACTCACCTCCTTGCCAGCTCGCGAACAAGCAAGGAACGCGAGTGAAACGCATCCCGGTACTCGTCCTTCGATCGCCTTCAACATTACAGCTCCGAGACCGCCTGTGCACCCGGAATTGCGCACGAGAGCGTAAATCCGAAACCGGAGCCTTCTCCGGTGGGAATGCGCGTTCGAGGGGGCTAGGCTTATAAAGACGCGCCGGACGAAAGGTATATTGCGGAAGTCGCCGATGCCGGAGAGTCACCCGACACGAGATCGGCGCGCATCCGCAGGCCGCCTTTCGACGCTTCCAGACAAGCGCCCGCTGCTGCTTGCGCTGGGTGTACTCGTGCTTGTCTTTCTCGTCGCGCTGGGAAGCAATCGTTCGCGCGCTCACACCGGAGGCCCCGGCGATCTGACCCACACGCAGCTCATCGTCAGCGACTTGGTCGTTCTCTTTATCGCGCTGGTGGGCTTTTCGGCGAGCGCTTACATCCTCTGGACGTACCTGATGCTGAAAGGCCGTGAATCGGAGGAGCTCGGCGACGAGTCACGGCGATCGAAGCTGCTCACGTATCTCTACTTGCTTTCCCCGATCGCCGTCACGATTGCTGCCTTCGCGCTCGTCTCTCACCTGAGACCTCAGAATACGAGGCCCAGCATCATGGCCCCGAGAACGTTGCCTACCCAAACGCCTCCCGCCGCGAAGACCGGAGCCGATAAGACCGTCGCCGCCATCGCTCCCTGGTTCATCATCGGTTTCGCGGTCGTTTGCATCCTGATCGTTGCAACGGTCCTACTGCAACGGCGGCGCCGCATCCGTCCTCTCGACGCCGAGTTTCCCGAGAGCGAGCTCGAACTTCAGCGGCGCGATCTGCGCGAGCTGCTCGAGAGCTCGCTCGACGAGATCAAGCAGGAGCCAGACCCGCGCCGGGCGGTGATCCGCGCCTATGTGGGCATGGAGAGCACGCTGGCGAGACACGATCTCGCCCGGCAGCCATCCGAGGCGCCGGGCGAGTATCTGACTCGCGCGCTGGCCGCGGTCCGCCTCAGCCGGCGCGCCGCCGAGCGCCTGACGCGGCTCTTCGAGCGGGCTCGCTTCAGTGAGCACGCGATCGGACCCGAGATGAAGCAGGAAGCCATCTCGGCGCTGACCGAGGTGCGGGACGAGCTGGAGGCGAAACCGAGATGAAGGCCGTCGTAGGGGTGGTCGTGATCGCCATTGCGAGTCTCGTCCCGGCGCTCGCCCTAGCGGACAAGGCGCACGGACTCGCGCTGCTCGCCTACGCGATCTTGCTGGCTGCGCTCTTTCTCATGCTCGTCATCGATCGCCTGCGCAAGGCGCTGCCGAGGGCGCCATATTTCGAGTCGTCGCCGTCTCGGAACGCCGAGCAAGGGTCCGTCGCGCAGTTCGACAGGATCAAGCGAGCGCTCATGGCGGCGTCGTGGAACGAATCCCACCTGTACGAGTCGTTGCGGCCGATCGCACGCGAGATCGTCGCCGCCCGCCTCCTACGACACCACGGAGTCGATCTCGATCGCTCGCCCGAGCTCGCGTACGCAATCGTCGGCGACGGTTACGCTTGGGACCTCGTCCGTCCCGATCGCGAGCCGCCCGCAGGTGCGGGCGCCCGTGGCTGGTCACGAGGCGAGCTCGACAAGCTTCTCGACGAGTTGGAGGCGTTGTGACGAGGCAGCTGGGACTGGAAGAGGTCGGATCGCTCAGCGAGCAGATGCTCGTCGAGGTCGAACGGGCGGTGGTCGGCAAACGCGGGCCGCTGGAGCTCGTCCTGCTCGGGCTGCTCGCCGACGGCCACGTCCTGCTCGAGGACTATCCCGGCCTGGCGAAGACGTTGATCGCGCGCTCCTTCGCCCAGGTCTGCTCAATGAAGTTCTCTCGCATCCAGTTCACGCCCGACCTGATGCCCTCGGACGTCACCGGCGGCTCGATCTACAACCAGCGCACCGGCGCCTTCGAGTTCCGGCCCGGCCCGACGTTCACGAACCTGCTCCTCGGCGACGAGATCAACCGGGCGCCGCCGAAGACGCAGGCCGCACTGCTCGAGGCGATGCAGGAGCGCCAGGTCACGATCGAGGGCAAGACGCACCGACTGGAGCCCCCCTTCCTCGTGCTCGCAACCCAGAACCCGATCGAGTACGAGGGCACCTACCCGCTGCCCGAGGCCCAGCTCGACCGTTTCCTACTCAGAATCTCGGTCGGCTATCCGGAGCGCGAGGACGAGGCGACAGTGCTCGAGCGCCGCGGCGAGCGAAAGCAGGAGGCGATCGAGCTCACGCCGGTGGTAGATGCACCGACGCTGATCGCCATGCAACGAGCGATCGAGGACGTGCACGTGTCCGAGAGCATCAGGCTCTACATGGTCGACCTCGTGCGCGCAACACGCGACAGCTCCCGTGCGCAGGTCGGCGCAAGTCCACGCGGGTCGCTCGCGCTCTTCACGCTCTCGCGCGCCCGCGCCGCGCTCGACGGTCGCGATTTCGTCACCCCCGACGACGTGAAGAGAATCGCGGTACCCGCGCTATCGCACCGTTTGACGCTTCCCCCTGAGCTCTGGGTCCAGCGCGTTCGCCCCGAAGACGTCGTCGGCGAGGTTCTCCAGACGGTACCGACCCCGGCCCCGGAAGAGACCGAGCCGCTCCGCTCTTGAAGCGCTCGCCGAAGCTGGCGCTCTACGCGGCCATGGCGGCCGCCTCGTTCATCGCCGCGCTCGCGCTCGGGCGCCCGGAACTGGCAGGTCTCGGCGCTCCCTTCGCGCTGGTTCTCGCCGTCGGTCTCGCGTTCTCGCCCGCGCCCAAGCCGGAGGTGACGCTTCGCCTCCCCGGCGATCGAGCGTTCGAAGGAAACGAGATCGAAGCGGAAATCGTCGTCTCGGCTTCCGTCGCCGTGCGCGAGGCCCACCTGACGCTGTCGCTGCCACGGGGAGTCGAGGCGAGCGAAGACGCGCCGGCACGGATACTGAGCCTGAAGGCCGGTCGGGAGCGCGCGATTCCGGTTCGGCTCAGCTACGAGCACTGGGGCGCCTACCGCCTCGGCGATTTCGATCTGCGCATCGGCGACCTGGCGCGACTCCGCCTGATCGACACTCACATCGCTGCCGTTACCCCCTTGCGGATCTACCCGCGACAGGAGCGGCTGCAGCGGTTGATCAAGCCGCTCGAGACTCAGCCGTATGCCGGGAACCGGGTGGCGCGCGCCAAGGCCGAGGGAATCGAGTTCGCCGATGTTCGCCCCTACGTGCCCGGCGACCGCATCCGTCGCGTCAACTGGCGGGCCAGCTCCATGCGCCAGTCGCTGTACGTGAATCAGCAACACCCCGAGCGAAACAGCGACGTGATCATCTTCCTCGACAGCTTCGCCGAGGCTCAGCGCGAGAACGAGAGCACGCTCGACCTCGCCGTCAGGGCGGCCGCCTCGCTCGCCGATCACTACCTGTCGGCCCAGGATCGAGTCGGCCTGATCGGCTTCGGCGGCATCGTCAAATGGTTGACGCCCGCTGCCGGAACTCTCCAGTACTACCGGATCGCCGAGTCCCTGCTCGAAACCGAGATCAACTTCTCCTACGTCTGGAAGGACATCGACGTGTTGCCGGCGCGCAGCCTCACGCCGCAGGCGCTCGTTATCGCGCTCAGTCCCCTGCTAGACGAACGCGGTACCAATGCCCTGCTCGATCTGCGCCGCCGCGGTTTCGATCTCGTGCTGGTGGACGTTTCGCCCCTTGCCTTCACGGGCCCGCCGAACGACCGGGCAGACAGCCAGGCTCTTCGTCTCTGGCATCTCTGGCGCGAGGAGACACTCCATTTTCGGTATACCCGGCTCGGGGTCGCCGTCGTCGAATGGAACGGCGAAACGCCGCTGGCCGAGGCCGTGGAGGAGGTGAGAGCATTCCGCCGGTTCGTGCGCTATACGTTCGCCTAGGCGTCGACGCAGCGACGATCTCGATCGCGGTCGGCCTCGCCGTCTACCCGGCGTTATACGCCGGTAATCTCGCGCCGCTCGTCTACTCACTTGCCGGAGCAGCGCTCTGCTTCCTGCTGCTTCCGCTTTTCTGGCACGGCCGCGGCGTCTGGCTGCCACTCTTCTTGCTAACGGCGGCGTACGCGGCCGCCGAGTCCTTCGGCCACGTTCGCATCGTTTCAGTTCCCGCCTACGCCGCCGGATTGATCGTGCTCTGCGAGCTCCTGTTCTGGTCGGCCGAGCTCCCGCTCTCGGCGCGCGTCGATCTTGCCGTCGTCGGCGGTCGCCTGCTTTCGCTGGCGGTGATCGCGCTGGCCGCGATAGCGCTGGCGCCGATCGCTCTCCTCGCCACCACACTGCAGTTGAGCTCGGCGCTGTTCGCGGCCGTACTGGGATCGCTCGCCGCTGCTGCGCTGCTCGCGATCCCATGGCTGCTGTTGCGCCGGCTCGGCGCGGGCGGCTAGTGGACTTCGGGCGAGAGCGGGCCGGGCCGCCATTACGACCCGCCCCCGAAAAGCACTACTCGGTGAACGACCCGAGGCTGAAACCGCCGATGGCCGCTCCGCCCTCACCGGCCGTCTCGGCGACGATGTAAGGCTGTAGCGCCTGCGCCAGCTCGGCCAGCGAGATCGACTGCAGCCAGACCTTGCCCGGCCCGGTCAGCTGCGCCAGGAAGAGGCCGTCACCGCCGAAGAGCTTGTTCTTGATCCCCTTGATCGTCGTCAGCTCGAGGTTGACGGTCGCCTCGAACAGACCGAGATGGCCGGGATGAGCGCGTAGCCGCTGGCCGGGGCCGAGGTCGTACTCGACCACATCGCCGTGCAGCTCGACGAAGGCCTTACCCTGCCCGGAAAGCTTCTGGAGCAGGAACCCAGCGTGACCGAAGATGCCCGCGCCGAGCTTCTTCTGCAGGAAGATGTTGAGCTCGACCCCCGGCTCGCAGCAGACGAAACCGTGCCGGTGCACCACGTACTCGCTACCCGGAGCGATCTCGATCTCGCGGATCTCGCCCGGCGCCTTGGCGGCGAAGGAGACTGCGCCTTCGCTGCTCGAGACCGAGTAGCTGGTCATGAAGAAGGTGCCGCCGCCGAGCATGCGCTTAGTGGCCTTGAGCAGGCCTCCTGAGGACATACCGGCGTTGCGCGCGGTCGTCAGCTCGACGTCGCCGACGAGCCAGGAGAGCTCACCGGATTCCGCGATCACCTGCTCGCCGGGCGAAAGCGAGACCTCCAGCACCGGCGTGGTCTGACCCCTGACCTCGAAGCGCATGATCTGCTCCTCTCGTCGCTGTCTATTCCGCAGATTCTTCCCCGATCTCGCGATCGGTACCTGGCCAGGAACAGCGATTGTCTAAACGCCCGCCTGGTCCTCGGACGGCGCCGTTTCCGTCACGGCAGGCTTTGCGCGCTCGCGCAGCGGGATCTCGTGCAGGAAGAGGGTGATCAGGAAACCGGCGATCGCGAATGGGACTCCCCATAGGAAGACGGAGTGAACCGAGTGCGAGAAGGCTTCGATCAACCCGTGGCGCTCGGGCGCCGACAAGCCGCGAAGTATCGCCGGGGTCAGGCTCCCGACGTTCGAAGCGCCGAAGTGGAAGTGCGATCCCTTCGGCAACAGCCTGGGCAGCCAGTGTTTGAACCGGCTGGTGAAGATCGCGCCGAAGATCGCCAGACCGAAGACGCTTCCCATCGAGCGGAAGAAGATGGACGACGAGGTCGCAGCTCCGAGATCGGCGTAATCGACGGAGTTCTGAACGGCCAATACGAGCACCTGCATGACCAGCCCGAGCCCGAGGCCCAGCACGAAGACGTAGAGCGACAGGCGAAGCAGGCTGCTTGTTGTGTTGAGGTGCGAGAGCAGGAACATCCCGATCGCTATCACGGCCATACCGGTCACCGGGAACGCCTTGTAGCGCCCCACCCTGCTGATCGTGCGACCGGAGAAAACCGACGCGATCAGCATGCTCACCATCAGCGGCAGCAGTTTCAAGCCAGAACCTGTCGCCGACGCCCCATGAACGAACTGGAGGTAGAGGGGGAGGTAGACGATCGAGCCGAACATGGCCAGACCGACGATGAAGCCGGCGCCGGTTGCCGCGTTGAAGATGCCGTTTCGGAACAGGCGCAGGGGAACGATCGGCTCGGCCGCGCGACGTTCCTGCAGGACGAAGAGGAGTATCGCCACCGCTCCGGCGGCGAACAGTCCAACGATCGTCGGCGACCCCCACGCGTAGTCCGTCCCACCCAGCATCAGGGCGACCGTCAACGTGCCGGCTCCAATCGAGAGTAGGACCGTGCCGAGGACGTCGATCTTGTGCTTGACGGGGCGCTTGGGCAGATGGAGCACGAGCGCAACCACGGTCAGCGCCACCGCTCCGACCGGCAGGTTGACGTAGAAGACCCAGCGCCAGGAGACGTGGTCGACCAGGAAGCCGCCGATCAGCGGTCCGGCGATGCTCGAGACCGCAAAGACGGCGCCGATGTAGCCCTGGTAGCGACCGCGCTCGCGGGGCGACACGATGTCGCCGATGATCGCCATCGAGCCGACCATCAATCCGCCCGCACCAAGCCCCTGCATGGCGCGGAAGATGTTCAGCTCGAGGAAGGTCTGAGAGAGACCGCAGAGAGCCGAGCCGATCAGGAAGACGACGATCGCGAACTGGAAGAGCCGCTTGCGCCCGTAGAGATCGCCCAGCTTGCCGTAGAGGGGCATCGAGATGGTGGAGGCGAGGATGTAGGAGATCGCGACCCAGGTGTAGTGCTTGAGCCCACCGAGGTCGCCGACGATCGTAGGCATCGCGGTCGACACGATCGTCTGGTCGAGCGCGGCCAGCAGCATGCCGAGCATCAGCCCGCTGTAGACGAGCAGGATCTGGCGATGCGTGAGCGAGAACTGCTCGTTCACTTGCCCACGACCTCCGCGCTACGCAGACGTAGCGCCTCGGCCGCCTTCGCCGTCAGGCGCACGAACTCGGCCCGCTCGGCGGGATCGAGCGCGGTCAGTACCTCGGTCAGGAAGGCACGCTCGTGCTCGTGTGCGAGCGCGACGATGTCGCGTCCGGCCGCGGTTATAGCGACGCTAGTAGAGCGCCGGTCGATCGCCGAGCGCCGGCGCTCGGCAACGCCGACGGCCTCGAGCTTGTCGACGAGGCGCGTGACGGTGCTCTCATCGAGGCTGAGCACGGCGGCGAGCTCGCTGATCCGCGGCTCACCGCACTCCGAAAGCAGGATCAGTGCGTGCAGCTGCCCGCCCGAGAGCTTGCCCGCCAGCTCCGGGTGCAGCGATGAAGAGAGCTTCCGGCTCATGATTCTGTGACCGAGTTCGAGCCAGTGGCGAGTGAGCTCATCGGCCTGCCGGTCGATCAAAGCGGAATCGTTCTTCGAGGCGCGCATCTACCTGCATTTTACAGATACTGCAAGTTGCAGGTATCGGTTAGCTGCCGCCGCTACACGGCGACTCGCGCCAGATGTCCGGCGTCATGCCATGTGTCGTGGCGCCGGCGTTCGCCTGGCTACTGGTGGGCAGCGCCCGGCGAGCACCGTTGCTTATAAAAAGGCCTCGTCAGCCGCGCCTGGTTGCAGTCCAGTGAAACGTGTCATCGCACTGGTAAGCGGGGTGAGAGACCCCGTTATCGTCCTCGTAGGCGGGCCCGTTGGCGAACACGCGGAATGTCCCCGTAGCTTTCTTCCAGGCCTTTCTCTTCGCATCCCAGCCGGAAACTTTCCCGTGGACAATCATCATCCGTACCCATCCGCCTTTGTACTTGGTCACGTCGCGATCCCCGAAGGAGCCGTCCTTCTGGACGTGAACGCCGCCGTTCACCGCCCAGGCACTGCCGTTGGCACAGGTGTTGTAGCCGTACTCCTGGTACATGACCCAGGTCGAGTTGTTGTAGGTCGTGAATCCGATGCTGAGCTTGACCGGTTCCCCCGCGCTGGTCTTACCGGTGTACGTGTACGTACGCTTGGACGCCGCCAGCGCTCCGATCGCACTCACCAAGAGCAACAGCAGCGCCAGCAACGAGACGAGCGATCTTCTGTTCATGGCCGGATCGTAGTTCCGAAACCTCGAGATTCCTAGCCGACGCACCGGTATCGCTTTCATGCCCGCTAGGCTCTGCCCCGCGCCGCCCGGAGGAGGAGAACGGATGAAGAAAGCGCTGGTCGTCTGTCACTCGAGAACAGGAACGACGATACAGTTGGCCGAGGAGATCCGCCGCTTCCTCGAGAACAACTCCGTCGCCGTAAAAGTCGTCTCGATCGAAGAGTTCTCGCCCGCCGATCTCGAGGGCACCGACTACCTCATGCTCGGCTGCTGGACGAGCGGCGCGATCTTCGTCCTGCAGCATCCCGAGCGGATCTGGATCGCCTTCGCCCGCCGCCTGCCCGACCTGACCGGGAAGAAGATCGGCCTGTTCACGACCTACACAATCGCCACCGGCAGCATGTTCCGCGGCATGCGCAGGCGCCTGAGCTGCGATCCCGCCGACATTCGCCTCGAGCTGAAATCGCGAGACGGCAAGCTGAGCGGATCCCATCGGGCCGCGCTCGATCGCTTCGTGCGCGACTAACCTCCGCTTGATCGGGTATCAGGCATCCGATCGAGCAAGGAAGAGGAGAGATCATGCAGATCGACGGGAAGGTGGTCATCGTTACCGGCGCCAGCGGCGGAATCGGGCTCGCCACCGCGCGACTGCTCGGCTCGAGGGGCGCGAAGGTCGTCCTCGCGGCGCGAAACGAAGAGGCGCTGCGCGCGGCCGGAGCCGAGATCCCCGGCTCCCTCGCCGTCAGAGCCGACCTGCGCAAGGCCGACGACATCAGCGCTCTGGTCGAGCGCACCGTCGAGCGCTTCGGCCGCGTCGACTGCCTGGTCAACAACGCCGGCCAGGACTTCAACGCTCCCGTCGAGGCGATCGGCCTCGACGACTACCGGTCGATCCTGGAGCTGAACCTGGTCGGGGCGCTCGCGGCGATGCAGGCCGTGATCCCGCACATGCGCCGCCAGGGCTCGGGCGCGATCGTCAACGTCAGCTCGGGAACGACGAAGATGATTCTCACCGGCTCGGCCGGCTACTCGTCCAGCAAGGCCGCGCTCAACCACCTTTCTCTGGTCGCGCGCGAGGAGCTCGCGCCCGACGGCATCGCCGTCTCGGTGATCTACCCCTACATCACCGACACCGATCTGGAGCGAAACGCAATCGGCGCCGACGAACATTCGATGGCCGACCCGCCGCCGGGCATCCCGCCCGCAGACCCGCCCGAGAGGGTCGCCGAGGCGATTCTCTCGCTGATCGAGTCAGGCGAAGCCGAGTCGAGCCTGGTACCGCGGCGCGGCGGAGTTTGAGAGAGTACGTCCGTAGACAAGGAGGAGACCATGCCCGATATCGATGCAATGCTCGCGGGCGCACGTGAGGCGATGACGGTGAGCCGTGTCTTCGGCGAGCCGATCGAGCGCGGCGAGGTGACGATCATCCCGGTCGCGCAGGTTCAGGGCGGCGGAGGCGGAGGCGGCGATCGCGAGCAGAACGCGGGCGGCGGTTTTGGCTTGCGGGCGAGGCCGGTGGGTGCCTTCGTAATCCGCGGCGACTCGGTCGAGTGGAAGCCGTCGATCGATCTCGGCCGCGCGCTCTCGGCACTCGGACTGGTCTCGGCCGCCTTGCTCCTACGCGGACACCGTCGTCGTGGGCGTTGCTCTCGCGGGCGTTGTTGCCGCGGGCGTTGAGCCCGAACGGGTTCAGGCCGCGAGCGCTCGGGACTCGCCGGCCAGGATCGCGGCCGTTGCTTTCGGCAGGCTGCGGACACGAGAATCCGCCAACGGCTCGTTTGACCACTCCCCGCCGCGCGCCGCGGTCCGGGATTGAACTCCCCGATCCAGGGAAAACGCAACTGAGAAGCCGAATTTCGACGGGCGGGGTGCCGTCCGAGCGGCTCCGTCCGTCTTCGTTTGAGAGACTCCCGAACGACTACCCGGAGAAACCAGTGTTGAAGCGAGCAGTCGTAGATGATCAGACAGTGGCACCAGCACGCGGCAACGGCCTCGGCTCACGGCTGAGAATGAGAGCGATCAGCGGTAACGGATCCGCCGTCGCGCCCTCGACGACTGCCGGTAGCGTTCGCATCTTGCTCGAGAAGCTCACCGCTTTCGGCACCGCCCCGCTCTCCTTCCTGCTGCGCTACGAGGCGCCGTGGCAGACCTTCTCGCTTGCAGACGGAATCGTCTGCTACCTCGAATCGCCGCGCGCCGCCGTCGTCTGGACCGACCCCCTCTGCCCAGAGCAGGAGCTCCCCACTCTGCTCGAAGGCTTCGCGCAGAAGATGCGCGCCGAGCGCCGGTCTGTCTGTCTCGTCGCGGTCTCCGAGCAGACCGCGAGAGTGGCGATCGAAGTCGGCTTCTCGGCGCTGAAGATCGGCGAGGAGCCGTGGTTCGACCTAGCCCGCTGGCGGCCGCCGCGCGGCGACCGGGGGAAGAAGTTTCGCTGGGCAGTGAACCATGCGCGCCGGCTTGACGTGGAGGTCAGCGAATACAAACCGGGCGAAAGCCGCGATCTCGCGGTCGAGGCCGAGGTTCTGGACGTGCTCGAGCGTTGGCGAGCCGCGCTGAAGAAGCGCGAGTCGAATTCCTTCATGCGAGCTTTGCCACTCGAGCAGGCGTCCTTCAAGCGCATCTACATCGCGCGCCGCCACGGTCGCGCCGAGGCCGCTCTTTCCTGCGCCTATATACCGGCCAGCGACGGCTGGTACCTGGAAGACTCCTTCCGCGCGCCCGAATCGGTCAACGGCGCGACCGAGCTGATGATCGCCGAGGCATTGACTCATCTGGCTGCGGACGGCGCCGCCGGCGCGGCCTTCGCCTTGGCCCCGATGCGCGGCATCCACGAGCAGCTCGACCCTCGGGCGCGCTGGATCGGACGGGTGCTGGCGCGTACGATCCGCCGGGTAGATCATCGCTACGGCTTCGGCGCGATGGCGCGCTACGAAGCTCGCTTCGAGCCGAGCGAATGGCGCCCGCGTTACCTCGCCTTCATGCCGGCGCTTCCGCGCTTGGCCGTGATCCGGGCAACGCTGCGCGTTCTCTCGGTCTGACGACTACCTCGGGACCCATCCCGGTGGAGATGTGCGACTGAGGGGGTCGGGCCGTGGATGCCAGGGGTCGGACGGGCCGTGAAGGCGCACTGGTAGTGCGTCAAGCGGTCCGGGCGGCCGCTGGCGCCGCGGAACGGCCGCATCGGGCGTGCAGATCTGGCGGGATCGGCCCTCAGTCGACGGCGTCCGCGGCCCGCTCGGGCGTCGCCGAGGCGACCTCCGCAGGCTCGAGCGTGAAGTAAAAGGTCGCGCCCTCTCCGGGGACGGATTCCGCCCAGATCCGGCCGCCATGGCGAACGACGATGCGCTCGACCAGCGCCAGCCCGATCCCGGTTCCCTCGAACTCGTCGCCGCGATGCAAACGCTCGAAGACGCGGTAGAGCCGGTGGGACAGCTCCATGTCGAAGCCGACGCCGTTGTCGCGCACGAAGATGACTCGCTCGCCGTCCTGCTGAAAGGAATCGACCTCGACTCGTGCCTCTTGCCTCCCGTTCGTGAACTTGATCGCGTTCGAGAGGAGATTCACCAGCACGCGTTTGAGCAGTATCCGGTCACCGCGGACGACAGGAAGACTTCCGTAGACCACCTCGAGCTTCCGGTCCTTGAGCTGCGGCTCGAGCTCGCTGATCGCGCTCCGGGCGAGCGCCGCGATATCCACCGGCTCGTACTCGAGCGGCGCCCGGTTGGCCTGAGAGAAACCGAGCAGATCGTCGATCAGTTCCCCCATCCCGCGAGTGCTCTCGAGGATCAGATCGAGAAAGCGGGCGGCCTCCGGCTTGAGCTCGTGGCGGTGCCGGGCGATGAGAGTCTGCGAGAAGCCGAGAATCGCCTGAAGCGAGGTGCGCAGATCGTGAGAGACCGAGAAGTTGAAGGCCTCGAGCTCGGTGTTGACCGCTTCGAGCTCGCGCGTTCGTTCGAGCAGGGTCTCGTTGACGCACGCCAGCTCTTCGTTAGCGTGCTCGTAACGGTGACGCACAACGGAGAACGGCCCCAGAGAGGAAAGCAGAAATTGCTGCCTGCGCTCGTCGGCCTCGTTGCCTGCCTCTCCCTGCTCGAGCAGCCCGGCTGCGCGCAGGCTTTCGAGATGCGCGACGATAACGGCCGAGGAGTCCAGTCCCGCTTGAAGGGCCTCGTAGCCCAGCTCCTGAGCGCGAGCCAGAGTTTGCTCGCTTCCCTCGGCGACGTGATCCGTGAGCGCGGATGCGTAAGCCGGTGATAGCTCAAAGACCATTGCTTCGCCTCCGGCGGAAGGCCTGGACCGTACTTCGGCGGCGGATACCGGGGGGGCGACGGATCGAGACGAACGCGCCCGCTGGCCGGGTCGTCGCTTAGCCAAGTCAATCCCCATCCTTGCCTTCTTCGCCCGAGCCCGCTCGTTGGGGAACCTCGATCGGCTCCCCTGTCGCGGGAGCGATCGCACGGATGCCAGCGCGATGACGCTCGAGCTTACGCACGAACTCGTGTGGATCGGCCTGCTGGCGGGTGTGCATCGGTACGGCGAGCCCGGGCTCGATCCGAAGTGCCGCCTCGACCGCCTCGTCGATGTCCATCGTGTACGTCCCCCCGACCGGAAGGAAGGCTATGTCCGGGTTTCCGAGCTCGCTCATCTCCGGGATGAGATCGGTGTCGCCAGCATGGTAAAGACGCTTCCCGCCGACACCGATCACGTAACCGACGCTCTCGCCGCGAAGATGGTGCTTGTTCGTAGAACGACCTTCGGGAGTGTTGTAGGCAGGCACAACCTCGATGCTGACGCCAGCGATGGTGAGCTCGTCCCCCTCCGAAACCGGGTCGGCGTAGCCGCCGAGGCTGCTCGCGCACGGTGGCGGCGCGAGCACGCGCGTGCGCTCGTCGCGGATTCGCTCGATCGTCGCCGGATTCATGTGATCGAAGTCGCCGTGGGTGATCAGGATCAGATCGGCCTTCTCCATCGGCTCGGGAAGACCGTCCACGCCGTCGGGCCCGCGTGAGAACTCGATTTTCCCCGGTTGATTCTCGAAGAAACGATCGAGATACGAGGGATCGACGTGGATTCTCGTCTGGTCGCTCTCGATCAGTAGCCAGGCGTGTGGGAATAGCTTCAGGACCATGGTTTAGCGATCTCGCCGACCAATTCGCTCTTTCGTCCTTACCCGCTCCGGCTTGAGTTCAAGCGCCGGCGACGAACTTTCTTGATCTTCCGCGAGCGAGAGACGGGCTCTGCTCCATCCGCCAAATTCATGCGCCGTCCGCAAAATCGCGCTCTCTCGTACGTCCTCGTTCTCTACGCGCTCGACGTCGTGCCTTTTCTCGTGCTCGGAATCCCAGCCTTCGGGATCCCTCGCCTTCGCAATCAGGCGCTGGATACTCGAGCCGGCAGGCTAGATGTGGAACACTTGCGGCTCGGGCGGTTAGCTCAGCTGGGAGAGCGCCTGCCTTACAAGCAGGAGGTCGCTGGTTCGAACCCGGCACCGCCCACTCCCGCCGAAAGTCCGTCCTCCTCCGGAGAACATTGCGACTTTCGGCGGCGAGAGATAGTGTGAGCCACCGCGACTCTGTCGCGCGTGTCTCGCCTGTTGGGGACAGCGCGAGGTGAGCCGCGCCCGCCATGTCTCTATGAAAACCGGCCGCCCTTTTCCCCTGGGCTTACTGACTGTGGAAGATGCGCTCCACTTTCTGCACGTACGCCCCTTGACACCAAACGGTGTCTGACACCGCGGGGAGGGGGACGTGTCCGGGCGGGGCTAGTTCGGGCGGAGCGGAGTTCGCTCCGGGGCGGCGTAAGAGCACAATCCGCTCCGGCGTAGACCGTCGGTGTGACGAGCACGCGAAGCGCTCAAAGACGAGAACTCTTCTTCTATCTTCATGCGAGCGGCCGCCGGCTTCGTGTACCCTGGGCGACCATGCGTCACGTCGTTCGAGGTACTTGCGCACTTCTCGCTATCTTCGCGGTCGCAACAAGCGCGGCTGGCGCGTACAAGGTTTCGCCCATCAAGACGAGCACCGGGCGGCTCGATACCGGCTTCATCTACGTGAGCTGGGGATCTCCCGAGTTCGACGCGATCCAGTTCGAGCGCATGCAGGCAGCCGGCGCGAAGTTCGTTCGCATCAACGCTGACTGGTCGTCCATCGCTCCTTCCGGAACGACGATGCCGACGGACTTCCATCCCACCGATCCAGCCGACCCGCTCTACAACTGGTCGACTCTCGACACGCTCGTCAGGGCTGCAACGACAGCCGGTCTTCAACCGATCCTGTCGCTGCTTTTTGCACCGGTCTGGGCACAGGGAACCGCCTCGACACGTCCGGCGACTCCAGGCGGGTACAAGCCGAATGCAGCTCAGTTCGCGAATTTCGCGACCGCTGCGGCGACGCGTTACAGCGGTAGTTTCGACGACCTCCCACGGGTGCGCTACTGGGCGATCTGGAACGAGCCGAACCTGAAGAGATACCTATCCCCGCAGGTGACAGGCAAGAAGGCGGTCGCCTATTTGAGCTACCGCGCGCTGCTCAACGCCGGGGCTGCAGCCATCCACAACGCCGCCTCCGGCAACGTGGTCATCGCCGGCGAGACCTCCCCGTTCGGAGGTCCGGCCAGCACTCGCGCAAGGCCGTTGACCTTCATGGAAAAGGTGCTGTGCGTATCGGAAAAGAGGGTCAAAAAGGTCTCGAAAAAGAAAGTCACATACGTTTGGACATACAAGTCGGCCTGTACGACGCGCGTGCAGTTCGACGTCTGGTCGCAGCACCCCTACACCGAAGGTGGCCCCTCCGTGAAGGCGCACTTCCGTGGCGACGTTCCGCTCGGCAACATGAGCGACATGCTCGCGGTTCTCAATACGGCGATCCGCGCCAACCACGTGGCGGCAGGCAGCGGAGCCCGTCTCTGGGTGACCGAATTCAGCTGGGACTCGAACCCGCCCGATCCGAAGGGTGTTCCCATGCAGCTCGAGGCACGCTGGGTCTCAGAGGCTCTCTATAGGTCATGGAGCGGCGGAGTGAGCCTCTTCACCTGGTTCCTCGTTCGCGACCAGCCGTTCACGCCCACCTCCTACTACCAGTCAGGCCTGTACACGATCAGCAAGAGCAACCCGGATGACGTCTCGCTGGACAAGGCCAAGCCGGCACTGACGGCCTTCCGCTTCCCCTTCGTCGCTTTCCCCCGGTCGAAGACGAGCATCTCGGTTTGGGGACGAACACCGGAGAGCATCGCGGGCGGCGTCCAGATCCAACGCAAATCCGGCTCTACCTGGAAGCTCGTTAAGAAGCTGAATGCGAACCGCTACGGGATTTTCCAAGCCCAGATTCCCAAGCCGGCGAAGACGACTTATCTGCGCGCTCGACTCGCCGACGGCAGCGACATCTCGGTTCCCTTCTCGCTCGTCGCTCCCAAGAAAGTCTGGAAGGGATGCGCGTTCGGATCCGGCTGTCATCAGAACACGCCGTCGAAGTAATCGCCGCACCGGTACTCCAGTCACCGGCCGTGAGCGCGGACGGCGCGCCATCTTCAAGAAGCGACCGACGGTGTAGCGGTCGCCAGATGCTTCGAGAAACCGCGCCTATCGAGATCTTCAGACATCGCAAGCGCGGAACAGTTCCGTCGCTAGTAACAGGACCGCCCAGCGCCGGCAGCTCGTCCCGCCACGCCCTGAGATAACGACCCCCCGCTTGCTCTAGGGCTACGTCGCGGGCAGGCGGAGTAACGCAGGAAGGAAGCAGGCTCGGCAGACCGTCCCCATCACCTGGCCGTGCTGTCGAAAGTGATCAGTGCCGGATCTGGTGCAGAGCGCGCTGCTTGCGAGCGGCCGTGATACCGAGCGCAGCTGTGATAGACACGATCGCGATCAGTAAGGCGATCAGGCGATTCCCGCTTCCCGCGCCCGGAGAGCCGACCGACGCCAGCAGCGACCCGACGAGCGATGAGCGGAAGCCGTTGGAAGGCGGAGTCTTGACCGGGTGGAGCTTCGTTTCCGTCGCGCCTGACCACGGGGAGGTGAGTGCCTCGCCAACTACGTTCTGCGCTGCCTTATTGAGGTGCTTGAGAGTCGCCGCGGACGTCTTATCGATATGGGTCTTCTTGTTTTTCCCGACACCCGACATAACCTTGCCGCCTCCGTTGGAGACCTGCTGGGCGTACTGGTCGACGGCCGAGCCGCCGCCCGGCTTCGACGATGCGCTAGCCCCGGCGGTCGCCGGAACGACCAACGCCAACGAGGCTGCGCAACAAGCGACTAGAAAACGAGCGGACATGGTGACGCCTTTCTTCGCGTTGTCTCGTCTCTTGGACGGCTAGTGTACCAGCGCATGAATTTCCCAAACCAGATCCGTATCGCGATCCCGCGCTTCGGAATCTCGCCGCAGACTCTCCTGACGACGCTTGCCGTATCGGCGGTCACTTTTTATCTCGCCTACGACAACGGGAGTTACTTTCTACCGAGCCGAAACACGCTTGCCATTGCTGTGTGGTGGGCCGTGATCGTCGGAATCGTGCTCGGGCTGCTGATCGCGGAGAATCTGCCCAGGGCCTCTCTGGCAATCGCGGGAGGTCTGGCTGCACTAGCCGCCTGGACTTTCGCCTCGGTCTTCTGGGCGGCGAGCGCCGAGAACGCTTTCAACGAGTTCAACCGCGTGTCGCTGTTCCTCGGCGTCTTCGTGCTCACGGTGCTCGTGGCGAGGCGAAACGCGATCAAATGGTGGTGTGCCGGACTCGAGATAGCAGTGGCCCTGATCGCGCTGGTTGCTCTCATCAGCAGGTTCTTCCCCGGCACTTTCCCTGACCAGGGGCTCGTCGCCCTGGGCGTCCCCAGCCGCCTCAGTTTCCCGCTCGGTTACTGGAACGGACTGGCGATCTTCCTCGCACTCGGCGTTCCCTTGCTCCTCCACACCGCCATCTCCAGCCGCAACCCTGTGATCAGAGGACTCGCGATCGCCCCCATACCGGCGATCGTGTCTGTCGCGTACCTCGCCTCTTCTCGGGGCGGCGGCGTCACGGCGCTGGTCGGGATCATCGCGTTCGTTGCGCTCACAAACAAGCGTTGGAGCGCAGGACTGGCGCTCTTCTGGGCCGGCCTGGGCTCCGTTGCCGCCATAGCTGTCCTGATTTCCCGGAAGGAGCTGGTGAACGGCCCATTTGGAACGAGCCTGGTCGAGCAACAGGGAAGAAGCGCCGCGATTCTCGTCGGCCTCGCCTGTGTGCTCGCGGGAGCGACCTACGCCGTCAGCCGGATGTACACGGATCGGCTCAGCGTCCAGCCGAATCCGTGGTTGGGGCGCGGTTTCGTCATCTCGCTGGCCGTGGTGGCAATCGCGGGAATCGTTGCCAGCCATCCGGTCGCGCAGTTTCATGAGTTCAAGCGCTCGCCGTCCCAGCCGCTCCACATCGAGTCGAACGACTACGTGCGCTCGCACCTGACGAGCGCTCGCGGCAGCGGTCGCTGGCAGTTCTGGGCGTCGGCTATCGATCAGTGGGAGAGTCACCCGGTGCTCGGTAACGGAGCGGGCTCGTACGAGTCTTGGTGGCTGAAGCACGCGCCCTTTTTCTTCCCGGTCAAGGATGCGCACTCCCTCTATCTACAGTCGCTCGGCGAGCTCGGCATCATCGGCCTGCTTCTCACCCTGGGGCTCACGATCGGAGGTACCAGCATCGGGGTGGTGCGAACGCTCCGCGACTCGGGCGAAGAACGAGTAACTCTGGCGGCGCTGACGGCCTCCTTCGCCGCCTTCTCGGTTGCCGCCGGGATCGACTGGATGTGGGAGCTCACCGCGGTGACCGTGTTCGCGCTGATCCTGCTTGCGCTCCTGAGCGACGCCGCGGGGAAATCGCGTAACTCTCTGAAGGTCGTCGACGAGAACGGCTCGCGCCCGGGCCGGCGGCGGAGATTCGGACTCGGAGTCACCGCATTGGTAGGCGTGTGGCTTCTCATCTGCGCTCAAGGAGTGCCGCTTTTCGCCCAGCTGAGAATCAGCGACAGCGAGGCCGCGGTCAATCGCGGCAACACGGCCGCCGCGATCCGCGGCGCGATGGATGCCAAGAACCTTCAGCCCTGGGCCTCCAGCCCGTACCTGCAGCTCGCGCTGGTGTACGAGCGAGAGGGATTGATCCGCGACGCCCATGGGTGGATCAAGAGCGCGATCAAGCGCGACCCCCAGAACTGGGAGTTGTGGTACGTCGCCGCCAAAATCGAGGTCAAGCTGGGAAACGCCGCCGGAGCGCAGAAGAGCCTCGGTCGCGCCTACTCGCTCAACCCCAAATCAACGTTTTTCGGCGCCTATAAGCCGGGATCCTTTCCCAAGAAGTAGCCGCATAGCGGTTTTCCGGTTGCCACGGCCCGAGACCTGCTTTCCGACCGGACCCAGCTGACGAGGAAACGACGCACGAGCTCACCTTTCCGCCGTTCTGAGAGCCGCCGCGCGCCGCTGGCAGAGAGCCGTAGCTCCGCTCACTCCTCTCACGCCGCCGTGCAAGGGATCGGTGGAAGCGCTCGATGCGAGCCCAGTGCCGAATGTCGACAGAAAAAATCGCGTGTGTTAGCCTCCATACGTCCGGGTACCGTGGATGAGGTAAGGCCCGGCCCCCTATAAACAGGGGGATCGAAGACGAACTCGAACTGCGAGAGTGATTGGCACAAAAGGAAAGAACCAGGCTCGTCTCCGATCTCCGGGCGCATGGCGTTACGGGCACTGGTGTCTTGCTCACGACCAACGAGTGGCGTGAGTCGTTACTGCGGCGGATGCTCGCCGCGGGCGACATCCTCGCGGTGTTGTTCGGTGCGCTTTCGCTGGGCTTCCTCATCGGGAGCAATGTCAACGCGTTCTTCTGGACGATCGCGCTCGCACCGGCGTGGGTGGTTCTTGCCAAGCTCCTGGGCCTCTACGACCGCGACCAGCGCGCACTCCGTCACCTGACGATCGACGAGGCGCCGCTACTGGCGGGATGGGCGGTGGTGGGATCGCTCGGTGTGATGCTCTTCTTCCGCCTCCCCGTGCCGGGATCGCTACCCGCGACGAGCGCCGCCCATCTGGCGCTCGTAACGCTCGTTTCCGCAATCGTGCTCAGAGGCGCCACGCGCAGGCTCTGGAGAAGCATCACCCCGCCGGAGCGAACGGTGCTCGTTGGTTCGGGCCCGGAAGCCGAGACCTTTCTCCGCAAGGTCGAGCTGTTCCCCGAGCTGCATCTGGAGATCGTGGATGTGATCCCGGAGATGGACATCGAGGCGATGCGCTGTGGAGATGGTTGGTGGAATACCGTAGACCGGATCGTCGTCGCTTCAGCCGCGACCGATGGAAGCGACATCGCACAGCTGATAGCTCTGGGACAGGAGCACCACGTCAGGCTCAGCGTCATTCCGCTGACCAGAAGCCTGTTCGGAACCGCTGTTCAGCTCAGCCGTATTGCCGACCTTCCCGTGCTCGAGTACCGCACCTGGGCCATTCCGCGCTCGACGCTCTTCCTCAAGCGCATCCTCGACATCGTCCTCGGCTTGGTCGCGCTCGTTCTCCTCGCCCCCCTGTTCGTACTGATCGCGCTCGCTATCAAGCTCGACAGCCGCGGCCCGGTGATCTACGCGCAGACACGCGCTGGCCTTAGGCGGCGGCCGTTCCGGATGCTCAAGTTCCGCACCATGGTCAAGGACGCCGAGCAACAACTCGAGGGCCTGGTTCCCTTCGACAAGCTTGCGGAGCCGATGTTCAAGCTCGAAAACGACCCCCGCGTCACCCGCGTCGGCCGCTTCCTACGGCGCTCGAGCCTCGACGAGACACCGCAACTGCTCAACTTGCTCAAGGGCGACATGAGCCTGGTCGGGCCCCGCCCGGAGCAGTTCGACCTGGTCGAGCGCTACAAGTCCGAGCACCTGTTCAGGCTCTCGGTCAAGCCCGGCATGACCGGCCCTATGCAGGTCAACGGCCGCGGCGCCCTCACCTTCCACGAGCGCCTGGCGCTCGAGCGCGAGTACATCGAGAACATCTCGATCTTCCGCGACCTGCGCATCCTGGCGATGACGCTCGGCGCGGTTCTGGGCGGTAGGGGCACTCTCTAGGCGAAACCGAGTCGGTCCTCCGCGTTCGGCAGCGATACTGCCGGCTCGAGATTGCCGGGGTCGACGCGTCTTGCCACGAGAGAAAGCTCTCTTCACCGGTCTATATGCTTTGGCGTCGTGAGAGTTCTCGTGACAGGGGACGCGGGTTTCGGTGGGTCCTGGGAGGTGGTCGCATTCGACAACCTCAGCCGGCGAAGATCCGACCGCGCCAAGCAATGAGATGACCGGCGCGATCGGCCCTCGCCTGGCGATCTGGGGGACGTTCGACGTCGCCAACTTCGGCGATCATCTCTTCCCTCGGATCTTCGAGCACGAAATGCGGCGGCGACTTCCGACGGCCCGCGTACAGGCTTTTTCGCCGCTCGGGCATCTGCACCCGGTTCCTTTCGACGGCGGCCTCGTGGTCGAGCCGCTCGGCGAGTGGAGCCCGGAGCGGCTCGCCGAGCTGGCGAAAAGCCACGATCTCATCGCGATCGGCGGGGGCGAACTCATCCACATGCGCGACGACGCCTACTCCACCTGTTACGGCATCGGCGTCGAAGAGGCGCGGCGGCTCCGGCCGAGCGCGTTTTTCATCGACGGACTCGGGCCTGCGCTCGAGGAGGGCTGCCCGGTCGCGTGGCATTCGGTGGGGATCCCCTTCGAATTCAACAAAAACGCCGCGGGGCTCGTGCGGTCCGCGCTGGAAAAGAGGGCTTACGTCTCTGTTTGCGACGATATCTCGCGCGATCGGCTCCTGCGCGCAGGCGTGACGCGTGAGATAGCGGTCGTCCCCGACTCGGCGTTCCTCGTCGATCGAGTCGTAGCCGATGAGCAGATCGAACGCCGGCTGGGTTATCTGCGCGGTATCGAATCGTATCCCTCGTCCGAGCGACCGCTGGTCGTCCAGGGCAGCAGGGCTCTGCTCCCTTGTGTCGAGGACATCGCAGGTGCGCTTGCGAACGCGATGGCGGAGGCCGGCGACGTGCCGATCGTGCTTCTGGAGACAGGTCCAGGCCTTGGAGACGAGGATTTCGCGAAAGCTATCGCCCCGTACCTACGCGGCCGCGTATACCGCATGCCCGCGAGCCCGCTCGTCGAAGACATCGTCGCTGCGATCTCCCACTCGCGGGGCTTCGTCGGTGTTTCTCTCCGCGGGAACGTGATTACGTTCGCTCGCGGTCTACCGAGCGCCGTTCTTGATCTCGGCACCGATTATTCGAAGCTCGCCGGGTTCGTCGCGCTCGCACGTTGCGAGGACGCGCTCGTCCGGTCGCCGGTGGAGCTGCTTCCCGCGATCCGTCGAGTTCTCTCGGGGACGCGTCCCTGGGACGGGCTCAGCGAGATCGCGAGCCGCATTGATTCACACTTCGATGCGCTTGCCGAGATCGCCGAGCGCTCGGCGTCGCAAGGGCTGGAGAGCTCGTCCGCGGCTCGGCGCTCGAACACAACGGAGGCACCCGGCGAATCACGCGAGCGCGAGACTGCGTTGCGACGGGCGTTTGACGCGCGCGGCCACCGTCTCGTCGAGCAGCGTCTCAGGCTCGGAAACGAAATCGAAAACCTCGAGCGAGAGTTGGCAGAACTACGTCAGCAGCACGAGAACGAGATCGAGTGCCTCGGGCAGAAACTCGAGGCGAGCGAGAGACGGATAGCCGAACTAGACTCATACAGAGCCGAACTAGACTCATACAGAGCCGAGCTCGAGACCGAGATCCACAACCTGCGGACATCGAGAACATTCCGCTACACGGCGCCGCTTCGGACCTTCGTCGGTTGGCTACGTCGCATAGTCAAGTGAGCGGCCTTTCATTTCCGGCACTGAAGCGACCGGACGTGTCGATAGTGATTCCGGTGTTCGGGCAGTGGGAGTGGGTCGTGCGCGCGCTTGGCGCATTGCTCGCCAATACCGAGCCTCGTTATGAGCTGATCGTGGTCGACGACGCCTCGCCGGATGACATCTCCGGCCGCCTGGCCGCCGCAACCGAGAACGTCCGGATCGTGCAGAACCCAAGGAACTTCGGCTGCGGCCTTTCCTGCAATCATGGGGCTGCGTACGCGCGCGCCGAGTTCCTGGTGTTCCTCAATGACGACGCGCTCGTGCATACCGGCTGGCTGCCTCCGCTTCTCGAGACCGCCGCGAGTAGTCCGAAGGTCGGCGCGGTGGGGCCCCGCTTCTTAGACGTGGACGGCTCTGTCCAGGAAGCCGGCGCGCTCCTCTTCGGAGATGCCGCGACCGGCGCATACGGCAGGGGTTGTCCCGATTCGGTCGCCGAGCTTCGCCGCCCCCGTGTGGTCGACTACATATCCGGCGCCTGCCTGATGGTCAGGCGTTGCGCATTCAACGAGGTCGGCGGGCACAATCCGATCTACACGGCGTACTACTCCGACGTCGACCTTTGCCTGACCTTGGCGTCCCACGGGTACCTCACGGTCTATGAGCCCCGCTCGGTGGTGACTCACGTCTTCGGGTGGGCGGAACGTCACGCCGTCGCTGACACCGTCGTGACACGGAGCCGCGAGCTGTTTGCTCATCACTGGTCGAACGTCCTCGCGTCCCGGCCGGCCGCCCAGCCCGACAGCATCGCTGCGCGCGACGCTCCTTTGCCCGATCGCCTTCTCGTAGTCGCCGACCGACCTCCCGAAGGCGGTTCGCGCGCCGCAGAACTCCTTTCCCAACTCGCGGCCCTCTGCCCAACCGGCCACATCGCCCTGTTGAGTGAGACTGCCGCTCCCGATCGAGAGGGCGATCTGCTCGCAGCCGGGATCGAATGTGCACAGGGCGGGCTCGAGTACGCCGAAAAGTGGCTCGCGAATCGGCGCTTCCACTACGACGCCGTCCTGAACCTCGGGCCGCGCCATCGCGCACTCGAGCAGATGATTCGCAGAACGCAGCCTCAGGCCCTCTGGCTAATGGATCTCGACGCGGCAGCGGCGGAAGAGATCGCCAACGACCGGGCGACGGACGAGTTCGCGGCGATAGACGCGGTATTAGTCGGGTCGGAAGAAGTTCAGCGAACGATCGCCGCGAAAATGGTATCAACGGCCGTGTTCTTCGTCGGTGACGGCGTAGGGTTCGAGCAATCACTAAGCGAAGTGTTGGTTCACTTCGGCTTCGCAACCACCGCGATCTCTAATCGCTGAGCAACGGCAAAGATAGCGACCTATGCCACGCGTAGCCGTAATCATCCCTTGTTTCAACGACGGGCTTGATTGTGTCCACTTCCCCGCCGCCCAGCCGGTCCCGCGCTTGCTAAAAGGCTTACCGACAGTCGTTAGTGTTCACGGCATACAGCATGAGACCTTCCCCCAACACTTCAGCTTTGGGCAGCGCCAGCTGCTTCACGCCAGCTATGGCTTCGCCGTTCGCCGCTCGGGCAACAGGGGATCGGGACCGTGACCGAGACTCCTAGGACCGCTGTCGTCATTCCCTGCTTCAACGACGGTCTCCTCGCACGGGAGGCCGTTGCCTCGGTGATCGAGGATGAGCCGATCGAGATCGTGGTCGTCAATGACGGTTCGACGGATCCCAGTTCGGTCGCGGCGCTGAGCGAGCTCGAGCAGGCGGGGACAAGGGTGCTCTGGCTGGACAACGGCGGGGTCGCTCACGCGCGGACGCTTGGCATGCAGGCGACGAGCGCGCCGTACGTTTTTCCTCTCGACTCTGACGACTTGCTCTGCGCCGGCTCGCTCGGCTCGCTCGCAGACGCGCTTGATGCCCATCCAGTCGCCGCTTTCGCCTTCGGTGACTACCTGATCTTCGGTGACTACGACGGCCGCTATCGGGCGCCTGCTCGCTTCGACGCGTGGGCGCTCACCTACGCCAACCACTACCCGATTGGCTCGCTGATCCGCCGCAACGCTCTCGAAGCGGTTGGCGGCTGGGACCTCGCCGACGGCTACGAAGACTGGGATCTATGGCTGAAGCTGGCTGAAGCTGGATACGACGGGGTCAACGGCGGCATCGTCGTCTACCGCCGGCGTCTGCACGACGATCTGCGCGGACTCGCCCGCATGCGCCGGAACCACGCTCATCTATGCGATCTGATCCGTGAACGACACGCGCCACTCTATGCCCGTAGGAGCGAGTTGCGCCAGGAAAGCGGCGTTGGCCTGGCGCGACGGCTGGCCTATCCGTTGCTACTTGGGAATCGCCGCCGCTTCCTGCCGATCCGCCTGGACGAGTGGCTGAAGCGACAGATGTTCACTCGCGGGCTGCGCCCTTGACGCCGCGAGTCCTGATCGTCTCAAGCTTCGTTCTGCCGCGCGCCGGCGGCGTCGAGCAGTTCGTGGAACGCGCCTCCGAACTTCTGAGCGCACGCGGCGCACGCGTACGCCTGCTCGCCTGCGACCGCGAAGACGCACAGGCCGACGCCTACGTCCCCGCGCTCTTCCTGGGAAGAAGCGAGTGGCCGCTGCCTATCGGCGGGCTAAAGACACTCTGGAGCGAGATCGGCGATAGCGACGTGGTGCTACTGAACAGCCATCGGCACCTGCTGACGGTCGCAGGCGCGCTACTCGCACGGCTGCGCGGAAGACGCTGCCTGCTTGTCGTCCATACCTCCGACGCCGGCGCGGTCGGCCCGCTCGCCTACCGGCTGATTGCCCGCAGTTTCGACTGGACACTCACCCGGCTCGCCTTCGCACTCGCGCCTGTTGTTGCCTTCTCCCCCGCCGCGGCCGGGCTTGCGCGCGCCCTCGGTGCAAAGCCACTGCTGCTGCCCTTTCCGCTACCCGACATGCCTTCGCCGCGGCAGACACATAACGGTCAGGGGGGCGTGCCGCAGATCGTCTGGGTCGGCCGCCTTGCAGCGGAAAAGGACCCGCTGGTCTCTGTCGACGCGGTCGAACAGCTGCGAACCGAGCTGCCGGCGGAGCTCCATATCTACGGCGACGGACCCCTTCGGGAGACACTCGTAGATCGAGCCGCGACGCGGACATGGCTGCACCTGCACGGAAACTGCCCGCGCGCGCAGGTCATCGCCGCACAGCGCGAGGCCGACGTGTGCCTCGGCAGCTCGCGCACCGAGAGCGCCCATCTAGCCGTGCTCGAGGCGCTGATCCAAGGGGTTCCTTGCGCCGCCACTGCCGTCGGCGATGTGCCGACCTACTTCGCCGGGGAACTCGCCCCCTTCTGCGTTCCTGCCCGTGACAGCTCCGCGCTCGCCGTCGCTCTCCACGAGTTGCTCAGCCGTGACTACAGCCACGAATTCCTCGAAAATGCCGAGCGGCTGCGACTCGTCGTTGCTGACGACGGACAGTCCCTCTGCGATCTCGTTCTCGACAGCCGACGGCAAGCAGGATTGAAGTGACGAACGCGCCTCGTATCGCCGTTATCGTCCCCTGCTACAACGATGGCGAGACGCTGACCGAGACGCTGGGCTCGCTCGAAGAGCAGGAGCCTCTCGAGATCGTTGTTGTCAACGACGGCTCGACCGACCAGAAGACGCTGGCAGTACTCAGGCAGCTCGCCGCTCACGGCCTGCACGTTGTTCACAAGTCGAACGGCGGTCTTGCCAGCGCGCGCATGGCCGGCGTCGAGGCAACCAGCGCCGCCTATGTCTTCGCGCTCGACGCCGATGACATGGTCGCTCCTCGCTCGCTCTCTCCGCTTGCCGATCAGCTGGATGCTCAACCCGAGCTGCAGCTCGTCTGGGGAGACCTGCAGGTATTCGGCGACTGGAGCCGATTGAAGCGGATGGCAGAGTGCCTCGATCCCTGGCTAGTCACGTACACAAATGAGATGCCGGTCGCTGCGCTGATCCGTCGCGAGGTACTACTAGAAACCGGCGGCTGGCAGCTGGCCACAGGCTGGGAGGATTGGGACCTCTGGCAGACGCTGGCTGAACGGGGCTCATCAGGGAGACGCGTGCCTGGTGTTTGCCTGCTCTACCGTCGCCACGGCACGCGTATGACCGACGACTCAGAGTGCCGCCGCGCCGAGCTAGTGGCAGTCCTTCGTCAGAGACATCCGGACCTATACGCCTCCCGTCGGGCGAATTGGCGGCACTCTCCGTCGCCGCTGCTACTACGACTCACCCTGCCGGTGATCGACGTCTTGCCGTTTGGTCAGTTCGTGAAAACTCGCTTGAGTTGGCTCGCCGGCGATCTCGCCTACAGGCGTCCACTGCGAGCCACACTAACGCGCTCGCTGTCCTCCCGCCTGGGCAGGCATTCAAGCCGTAAGCGCGACACGTCGGGTAAACATAAAGCGTGAGAATCTTATTCGTCGCAATGCGCTGGGATTATGGCGATCAACGTCGCGGGCCCAGCTTCGAGCAGATGAATTTCCCCTCGGCCCTCGAGGGGATGGGCCATGAAGTAATGCAGTTTGACTTCATGGAGGAGCGGCAGCGTTACGGCCGGCGACGAATGAACAAGCGCCTCTTGGCCGCCGCGGACGAGCGCCAAGCCGACTTGGCCTTCTTCTGTTTATTCAAGAACGAGATCAAGACATCTACGGTCAAGGCCATCTCCGCACTCGGCACTCCGACCTTGAACTGGTTCTGCGACGATCATTGGCGTTTCGACAACTTCTCCCGTTTCTACGCGCCCTCTTTTGATTGGGTAACAACGACGTCCCAGGACGCATTACCGAAATACGCGCGTATCGGCTATCAGAACGTGATCCTCACGCAGTGGGCCTGCAACCCCTACTCCTACCGCCGGGTCAGCGACGAGAAGAAGTACGACATAACCTTTATCGGACAGCCGCATGGGAGCCGACGGGAGCTGATCGCTTCTTTGCACAAAGCCGGTATCGATGTTCCCTGCTTTGGCTACGGCTGGCCGGCGGGCCGGGTCAGCCATGAGCGAATGATCGAGATCTTCTCGACTTCGCGACTAAACCTCAACCCCTCCAACTCCTCGAGTGTGGCCGACGAACCGCAAATCAAGGGTAGGGTATTCGAGGTACCCGGTTGCGGCGGCTTTCTGTTGACGGAGCCTGCCGCCTACCTCGATCACTACCTCGAGCCGGGCAGAGAGTGTGTCGTCTATGAGAGTGGCGACGATCTGGTAGACAAGATTCGTTATTACCTAGCCCACGAGGAGGAACGAAAGGCGATTGAGCTGGCCGGCGAGGCGCGAGTCTTACGTGATCACACCTACGACAACCGCTTTGCTGCAATTTTCGCAGCGATGGGCCTGGGCGAGGCGGGGCCGTGAAGATACTCCACGCGGTTGAGTTCTATAGCCCCAGCGTCGGTGGAGCCCAAGAGGTGGTTCGGCAGATCTCGCGCCGCCTCGCCGCGCGCGGTCACGACGTCACCGTCGCCACCACTCGTCTTAAAGAGAGAAAGACGAGAGTAATCGACGGAGTCAAGCTGGAGGAGTTCGCGATCGCCGGTAACGCAGTTCGGGGCATAGAAGGCGAGCAGGACCGCTACCGGGACTTCCTGCTCGGCGGGGACTTCGACGTGGTCATGAGCTACGCCGCCCAGCAGTGGACTACCGATCTACTCCTGCCGCTCGTTGAGCGGCTGCCCTATGCCTCTGTCCTCGCCCCTTGTGGGTTCTCCGGTCTCCACCAGCCTGCCTACGCCGAGTACTTCCAGAGCCTGCCTGAACGCCTAGGCAACTTCGACGCGCTCGTTCTGCACTCCGAGACCTACCAGGATGCCCGCTTCGTCCGCGAGGCGGGGCTTCGCTATGACTTGATCCCCAACGGCGCCGGGGCCGACGAGTTCGCCCAGGCTCTACCAGGTTTTCGCACCAACTACGGCATTCCTGACGACGCTCCTATCCTCTTGACCGTCGGCGGCCATACCGGCCTCAAGGGGCATGCCCAGTTGATCAACGCTTTCAGGCGCGCCCGGCTGAAGGACGCCGTGCTGGTGGTGATCGGGAACACTCCCACCGGACGCGGCTGCCTTGACACCTGTAGGGCGCGCAGCGGCTGGGCGAACCTTCGCTCTCGCGACAAGCGCGTGCTGCTCCTGGACCCGCCGCGCGAGGAGGTCCTCGCCGCCTACCAGGCGGCGGATCTCTTCGTCCTCGCGTCTCAGGTTGAATGCTCGCCGCTGGTCCTGTTCGAGGCGATGGCGGCGCACACGCCCTTCTTGACCGTCGACGTCGGCAACGCGGCGGAGATTGCCTCCTGGAGCGGAGGGGGTGTGGTCCTGCCTAGCGGGAAAGACGGGAGGGGCTACACGACGGCCGGGGCCGCTGTACTGGCAGACGGGATCGAAGCTCTTTTGGCCGATCGCACACGGCTGGCGAAGCTCGGGAGCGCCGGCCACGCGGCCTGGAGGAAGCGCTTCACTTGGGAGAGAATCGCCCAGCAATACGAGCAGGTCTACAAGCGGGCTGTCAGCGCCCACGGGTAAGGGGTACCGACGACAGACGAAGGCGGAGCCGACGACAGACAGGCCCTTTTTGTTCAACGAGATCCTGAGCCTAGATATCGTCGCTCTAGGCGTCGCCAAGTGATGGCTGCCGCGCTAGTTTAGGTCACTCCGGCTTCGAAAGAGCCAAGTCGACTTCCTGGTGACAGGATGAGGGAACAAACCCATCGTAGCGCGCAACGTCGACCCGATAGCCTCGCTCAAACAACTGGGCCAAGGAGGCCGCAGAACGGTCCTCATATTCGCCGGCTCTGTTGGCGTAGTCACTTTGCACTCTATTCGCAGGGTTGCAGAAGGTCACTGACTGAGTGAAACACATAAGGTAGGGATGAGTGCGCCGGAAAGACCCGGCGCGCGCTGCCATGTGTGCTTCCAGCGTGTTCGGATTCCGGAAATCCAGTCCCGCCAGGAGGCGTGCGACGTCGCCCAAGCGATAGAGCGAGCTTGAGACTTCCAGCGGATAGTCCAGGCCCCTGCCCGCATCTGGCCAGCGGTACTTGACAATATCCCCGTGTACAGGAATGGCGGTGGGAAACTCGAGGGGAAGATCAAGCGGGTAGCAGTAGTTGAGGTTTCGCCCCATCTGAAGCGCAAAACCCAAGGCGTCTTCTTCCTCCTGGAGTGCCGTCGTCACACCGGCGAGTCCAAAATCACGTACGAATATGTTGTCGTCCACAAGAAACAGTACAAGTCTCTTGTCAGGGCGCTTTGCCAGGCCAGCTCTTAGTGCGAAACGGCCTACTCTCGACCCAGGAATGCGGACCAGGTCGAACACATCTTGCCGGAAGTCGCCCTGGGCAATGAACTCAGCTGCCGGGAAATCGTGCTGCAGTTGGGAGTACTGATCCAACGAGAGTCTGGAACTCCCCGTATAGATCACTGCGAGGGAGACCTGCTCGGGATCGCGGCAGTGCCTGAAGAACGACCTGAGCGCTGCGTCCAGCTGCAAAGCGCGGTCCTTGCTGAAAACGATGCCGATTACAGGGCGATGGTCAGTCAAAGGCATCTCGGTCACTTCATCCTAGAGCGCGCGTGGTAACGCAGCGCCAGTAGCGCATAACGCACTGCATCGCGCCAGTTCCAGTGGGCAAAGGCAGATCGGGCGAGCGCTATGCAGACGGTCGCCTCAGAACGCGAAATGGTATTGGCATACTGAGGGCCAACCTGTGGGCCAATCCGCTGATAGAACTTCAAGATGCTGCTGTAGTTATCCGCCACGTTGCGACTGGAGAAGGTGCTTCCTGTATGGATGCGATACGCGGCCATCGGTTCATCGATGAAGCCAATGGCGCCACGCTGTGCGTAGAGAACATTTAGCGGCCAGTCAAGCATCTCAAGTTGTCGGATCCAGGGGGGGTACACAGGTACGAGGTCTTTGCGATACATGACTGAACAGGTAGCGATGTAGTTTGTCCTCAGGAGGCCGTCGAGCGTATAGGGCCCGATGTCTGGCGGAGGGATCTCGTAACCCCGACGGCTAACGTCCTGAAAGAAGGCTTCGGTCCGAGCGAAGACAAGGGCACAGCCAGGATTCCCATCCAGGTAATCGGCCTGCTTCTGGAGTTTGAGCGGGTCTGTCCAGAAATCGTCACCTTCGATGATAGCGAGGTATTCCCCAGTGCATTCAGCGATTGTGGAGAAGAAGTTCCCGGCCATCCCCAGGTTCTTCTCGCGCGCGAGTAGGCGGACGGTTTGAGGCTGAGCTTCCTGGTACGCCTCACAGATGGCGCGCGTGCCGTCGGTGGAGCAGTCTTCGCCAATGACAAGCTCGTAAGCGAAATCGACTTGCTGGGCCAGGACGCTCTCGATGGCCTGCCCGATGTAGCGCTCTTGGTCATAGGTAATCATGAGCACGCTGACTTTGGTGGGCCTGGGGATCAAGATCGGCCCCGGGGTACGTGGTGCGCATGAGCTTGACTGAGGCAGCCACTGCGGACTCGAAGAAACCGACCGGGAAGCGCTACCCTCGAACGCGAGGCGCGAGCAGCCCTAACCACCGGAGGAATCGCCAGTGAGCGCAATACAGCGTGCCAGCTGGCTCTCATATTGGCCGAGCCATTCTTCGAGCAAGGTAGTCTCAAAGTCCGTGTGATCAACGAGAAACAGGTCCAAGAAAGCTTGGACGCTACGTCTCGCTTCGCCGTCGGAGAGGTCGTCTGGGGTGCGCTCGGCGAAGACCTCCAGGTTGTATGTCCCCCGCCAGTGATTGTGACGCACCCCGACTTTCCGGTAGCCCAGGCTCCGCAGGATGAAACTCAGCCGACGGGTTGTCCAGCCTTCGAAGTGAACAGCCCACGGCGCCTCGTTGGAACCGTAGAGATGGCGAGCACCCACGCACTCTCCGTGGAGGCCACTTACCGGGTTGAACATGGCGAGAGTCGTCCGCTTGAAGTCGGGCACTTCCAGGCGGAGCTTGCCGCCTGGTTTGAGCCAGGAACGCCAAGCCACGAGAAAGGCGCACGCTTGGGGCCTCGCGAAGTGCTCGAACACGTGGTGAAGCCTGACCTCGTCGACCGTCGCTTTCTCGAACCGGAGGTCGGCAATATCCGCATACCGATCCGGCGGCCTCCGCACCGTCACCATATGCTCGGACTCGGGGAAGTCGATATTGACGTAGCCGTCCAAGTAGCGCTGCCCGCAACCCAAATGCAGCCGCATGAATCCTCCCTGCCCTCAACCCAAAGCGTGACAATACGCGGGCCGTTCCCGTGCTCGCGACCCGCTGCTGAACACTCAATACTCGACTTCTCCGTTCGTAAGAACGGTGGTCTTCTATCATACGTTGGAGCAGCCTGCAGGACGCCGGTGCTGACTATTGAAGCGACTCCCGACGTATCGCGAGGCAGTGATTTCTGAGTCGGCGCGTTTCTCTCCGTGGATCGGGCGCGAAGGTACCGCGCCGCACGCGGCGCGTATACTGGGCTCCGGTCGCACCCTTGTGAACGCGCATAGCGCGTGCACCTCGCGAGCGGCCAGAGCCGGGCGCCCTGAGGCGCGATGATAGAACTGCAGGGAAGCGATGGTGCATGTGACAGCGTACTACTCGAGCGAGGAGCTCGACGCTCTTGGTCTCGCCGCACACGGCACCGACGTGCTCGTCAGCCGGAAAGCATCTATCTACTACCCGGAGCACATCCGCGTCGGAAATCACGTGCGCGTCGATGATTTCGTCGTACTCACGTGCGGCCCGGACGAGGAGGTTCTAATAGGCGACCATGTCCATCTGGCTGCCCACGCCGCACTCTATGGAGGCGGGGGCATCCTGATCGAGGACTTCGTCACCGTTTCAGGGCGAACATCCATCTACTCCGCCACCGACGACTACGGCGGCGACGCGCTCACGAATCCGACAATCCCTGCCCACCTCACGCACGTGATCCGGCAACGCGTCGTTCTGCGCCGTCATGTTGTGGTCGGCGCGGGGAGCGTCGTTCTGCCCGGGGTCACCATCGGCGAGGGTAGCGCGACGGGAGCGATGACGTTCGTTAACCGAGATCTCGACCCTTGGGGCATCTACGTGGGCGTTCCCGCGCGTCTGCTGCGGCCGCGTTCTCGCGCGCTTCTGGCGCGCGAGGCGGAACTGCATGTTCTCGAAACGGACGATGAGTAGCGCATGCCTGCGCCGGCATCGCCAGTGGCGGCATGACCAGGAAGCACGGGTGACGACGGGAGGGTCATGAGCGCGACCGAGTTGGCGATACTGGGCGGAGAGCCGGAGTTCACGGAGCCGCTACATGTGGGGCGACCGAATGTGGGCGATACCGACAAGTTCCTCGCACGTGTCCGCGAGGTCTTGGACAGGCGTTGGCTAACGAACGATGGACCTTGTGTTCAGGAGTTCGAGCAGCGCATCGCTGAATTGGCGGGTGTTCGACACTGCGTGGCTATGTCGAGCGGCACCGCAGCGCTAGAGATCGCCAACCGTGCATTGGGCCTGGTCGGCGAAGTCATTCTTCCGGCGTTCACGTTCATCGCCAGCGCGCATGCGCTCATGTGGCAGGGCATACGGCCCGTCTTCTGCGACATCGATCCTCGCACTCACCATATCGACCCCAAAGCTATCGAAGCGCTCGTCAATCATCGCACCAGCGGAATCCTGGGAGTGCACCTTTGGGGCCAGCCATGTGACGTGGACGCACTAGATGAGATCGCCAATCGTCACGGACTACCACTCATGTTCGACGCCTGTCATGCTCTCGGTGTTGAGACCCACGGGCGCCGTGTTGGAGGCTCCGGCGCCTGCGAGGTCTTCAGCTTTCATGCGACGAAGTTACTGAACACGCTGGAAGGCGGAGCGGTGGTCACCAACGACTCTCAGCTCGCGGAGAAGCTCCGCTTCATGCGCAACTTCGGCTTCTCTGGCGAGGACTGTGTCGCGCACTTGGGGACGAACGGCAAGATGAACGAGATCTCCGCCGTCATGGGATTGACGCTGCTCCAGGAGCTGGATGCTCTCATCGGCATCTATGAAGCGAACTACCACGCCTATGCCCGCGAGATCGAGAGCGTACCCGGTTTGCATGTCATGGAGTACCCGGCCGACGGGCAGTACACCTATCAGCACGTCGTGGTGATGGTAGACGAAGACGAGGCGGGGCTGGCTCGCGACGACGTCATCGCCGTCCTCCGCGCAGAGAACGTGTTGGCGCGGCGCTACTTCTACCCCGGTTGCCACCGCATGAAGCCCTACGCGGCCATGCACGAGTACGCGAGCATCAACCTACCGGTGACCGACGATATAGCGGCGCGTGTCGTTGTATTGCCCACCGGCCCTCAGTTGACAGACGACTCCATTTCGCGCATCGGGGCGATACTGCGCCGGGCAGTGGACTCGGCGCCACGCATAGCCCACAAGTAGTGAGCCGAACCGGGTTTGGCGGAGACCGTTTTAGTTGGTTTCAGTCTTTCTGAGCAGAAGCGCGATCGGCCGTGGCTGAGCTCCCGGATATCGGAGTACTCATCGACTCTGATTTCGGTCTGGACAGTGTGCTCGGACGGGGGGAAGTCGATATTCCGATAACCCTCGAGGTGCCTTCCTCCGCAGCCGAGATGCAGTTCTAGCGCTTCCTCCACTTACTCCACTTCCTCTTCGTAGCGTTACCCCAGTAGCGCGCCGCCGAACGATTCGGATCTTCGAACGCGACCTCTTTCCAGTCCTGCTCCGGGTCGCCCAGGCGACCCCAGCGCTCGGTATAGGTGCGCCAGTCTTCCTGCTGACGAGCGAGGTTGCCGGCCCGTACTTTCTTGTTCACATGGGCCGCGTGCTCGATAAAGGACGTCGGCGATTCGATGCACATATATCCCGCTTCCCAGAGTCGAAGGCATAGATCGCCGTCGGCGTGATAGAAGCTGTAACTCTCTTCATCGACGTAACCGATCCGCTCAAGCGCCGTCTTCAGGTAGAGGCCGTGGTTCACGAAGAGCCTGTTCCCGAAGGTGAGGCCAACCCAGTAGGTCTTCTGCTTCGGCCAGTTGCGCCAGTAGAAAGCCACAGCGCCGACGTTCCGCTCCGCGGCCAACTCGTGCTCGAAGACCGCCACGCCGTTCACGATCGCTCCCGGCACGACCAGGCAGTCGTCGCTCAGCATGCAAACGTACTTTCCGCTCGCGGCCCGGAAGGCGAGATTCATGAAATAGCCCCAGCTCTTCCGCTCGATCGGCTTTCCGTTCCATTCGCCGCGGTTGTGCTGAACGATGGTGATGACGTCCTTCTGGCCGACGAGCCACTCGAGCGAGCCGTCGTTCGAGCCGCCGTCGACCACGATGATCTCGTGGGCCATGCCCTCGAGCTCCCGGCGGACGCTGTCGATCGTGCTGCGCAGATAGCGGAGACGGTTGTAAGAGCCGATCACGACCGAGACGAGCTGTTTATCGGAGGCGTTCACGAGATTCGTTACCAGTCGCAGACGAAGGATGAGTAGGAAGTGATGCTCTTCCGCCAGTTCGCATAGCCGTCTTCCTGGTCGGCCCTCGCTTGCCGTCCGAGAGCCTCCATGTCGGCCGCTCTGATGCCTGCCAAGTCTTGTCGGTCGGAGAGCGAAATAGTGTACGCGCTCTTTTCTCTACCGACCGATCTCCTGAGCTGCGAAACGAGCTTCGATCGACGGGCGGCCCGCTCGGTTGCGAGCAGTATCCCGTTCTCGCCGTGTCGGATGTACTCGCTCATCGTGGGCGCATCGTAGGCGATCACTGCACTTCCCCGTGCGCTCGGCTTGGATTGAACCGGGCCTACTCGCTCGGACCTGGCGCAGCTGAAGCTCCCGAGCGCCGAATTCTGTCCTTCGCAAACATCATTCGGCAACGATGATCGCGTGCTCCATTGGCAAGTCGCCCATGGCGATGAACCTCTGTTCGATATCGCAGAGAAGATCAAGCAGAGCAGAGTGGCGCTTGTCGTCTGGGTCGAAACCCGAATAGAAAGCAGAATCCAGCGCGTATGCGAGGATAGCACCACCGAATGGGTGGATGTGAACCTCGCCGAAATGCCTCTCGATAGTCGGGACGATTCGGTCAGAGCTGACACACTCGGAGGGGTCAGTCGCGAGCAGCCCGGCCTTGCGGGGCGGAACAAGAGGGCCGAAGTGGCGACGTGGCGGTAGCGAGCAGGTACGCGCGATCGCGGCTACCAAGCGCTTCGAAGTGCTCCACTCCGGGTGCGACGTCGAGCTTCCCACTTCGTAGTTGCCAAGCACGATATCGGCGATTCGTCGGGCTGCTGGGTTTGTAATACGATTATGGCGAAGCGGCCGTTCCTGACGTAACTCCCGCGGCACCAGCCACGCGGCGGCGTTGATGAGCTCGAACTGACGCGGAGGGAAATCCTGATACTGCGCGCCAACGTGCTCGCAGGCATAAAACAGGCCATTGGGCTTCAAGGCGGCACGGAGTCCAGACACGACACGTTCCAGCTCCGCCAGGTGATGCAGCGCACCATTGGCAATCACCAAGTCAAAGGCCTGTTCGGGCCACACGTACTCATTGAGGTCTGCGACCTCGTACCTGATTACCCCCTCCAGCCCGTTCGCCTGCGCTCGCCTGCGGGCCTCGTTGACGGCCCCGGGAGCCAAGTCGAGGGCGACGCAGTCGCGCACGGTTCCGAGTGCGGGCACGATATGTTGTTCAAGGGCACCGAATCCGCAGCAGATGCTGGCCACAGTGCGAATGTTGCGTCCCGGCAGATAGCGCTCCACGAAGAGGTCCTCGGCCCACCAGGGATTGTCCCGGTGAGACAGCACCGCAGCCTCCCCGAATGCGCTTCCGATGAGATAGGGGCGAAGAGGCGGGAAGCCGAAGTAGCATCGACTTTCTTCTGGCTCAGTGTTCGACCAATAGGTCGCAGTTCTCTCGGAATGGGTCATAAGAACTGGTCCGCCCCCCGCTTCCAACACGCCCTTGCGGGCTCGAATTCGTCGATGATCTGGAGGAGCCCCCGAGCGAAGTGTTTCGGTGTGAAGGAGAGTGCGCGGTCGTAGCCAGCATGAATGAGCCGTTTCCGAAGGCCCTGCTCCGACCAAAGGCTCTCTATCGCAGACGCAAGCGAGACCTCGTCTCCCTTTTCGAATAGTAAGGCGGCGTCGCCAAGCTGCTCTTCCGACCCCGCAACGCGTGCGGCAACGACGGGGCACCCGAGTGCGAAGGCCTCTAGTGGCGGGAGGTTCTCCGGACCGAACCACGACGGATAGACCAGCGCAAAGGCGCCGCGGTACAGGGCGACGAGCCGTTCCCGTGTCACGAAGCCCTCGAATTCGACATCGCTAGCAAGACCCAGCCGGGAGCACTCCGCTTCGACCCAGCTTCTGTTTCCCTGGTCGGTACCGCAAAACACGAGCCTCACGTCGAGGCCCCGATCGTGCAGTGCCCTTAGTGCTCGGAGCGCAGTCACATGATCCTTGTGCGCCCAAAACTGCGCCGGGTAGAAGAGGTACGGCCGCCCCCCTTCCCGCCTCGCACCCTCCGTTGTGTCGGCAGAGCGACCGGCCTCGAGGGCGAAAGTAGGAGTCGGGTGTGGCAGGACACGAATATTCTCCTCCGGCACGCGATAGAAGCTCGAGACCTCGCGTTTCCCCACAGAAGTCCCCACGATCACGCGCGACGCCCGGCCCAGAGTACGCTCGTAGTCGCGATCCCTCCGGGCCCACTCCTCTCCTGCCGAAACCTCAGGGAACCATGGCTGCAGACGATGCTGCAGATCCCACACGATCGTGAAGTAGGGAACGTCCGGGGTCGGGAAGAAGAGAGGCGACAGGCACACCACCAGATCCGCTCCGCTGCGCGAAATCCCCTCGTAGAGCCAGCTGGGTTCCCGCGCCCGCTCGAAACCGAACTCCACGTCACCGGAAAGCATTGAACGGAGCCGTTTCCACGCGCGCGCCGCTTGGAGTGCTTTGGCACGCGGCTTCGGCTGCTCGATTCGGTACATCGGGAAACCAGCCGCATCCCCGTCACGCAAGAACGAAAAGAGGAAGAAATCGTGGCGTGTGCTGCTGCTTTCCTGCGCGAGGGCATCGACGATGTCCCGCTGGATCGTGAAGCCGCCGCCGGCCTCTGCGTCCATGGTGAGGCCGAAGATGCCGATTCTCACCTCTGCGACTTCTCCTTCCGGCAGACCGTGACGAGATGCCACGTCTCCATCGTGATAGGTCCGTCCGCATACCCTGCCAGCCAGCGGTACGGAATCAGCCCTGCACCCTCCAGCAACCGGGCAAGATCTTGGCGCATGAAGAAACGATTCCGGTGCTCTTCACGGAAGGAGTCCCATCGACCATCAGACGCCTGCCGGAAGACAGTGTAGGAGACAGTCGCGGACTGAGACTCAACGTCCACTTCGGTCTCCGATAACCGGACAATCTCGTTGCCGGGAAGGCCGAAGTGACGGACGCGTACCTTGTCGTAGGCGCTCAGCATCGCCGCTCCGTGCCAGGCCTCGACCACGAAGACGCCGCCGGGCTTCAGTGACCGGTGGACACGCGACAGAGCATCGGAGATGTCGGCATCCGTGAGAAGGTACCCAAGGGAGTCAAAGAGACAGACCGCGGCGTCGTAGGTTCCCTCGCCCACGTCCAGTTGCCGCAAGTCCTGACATAGGAACTCAACCGCAAGACCCCGCGAAGACGCCTTCCTTCGCGCCTCCTCGAGCATGCCTTCCGCTATGTCTACCCCAACGACCTGGTAACCAAGTGCGGCCAGCTCGAGAGCGTGACCCCCGGTCCCGCAGGCAAGGTCGAGGACCCGCCCCCCCGGAGGTATGCCAGCGTCCACGAAGCACTCGCTCACGAATCGCGCCTCCTCCAGGTAAGGCTTCGTTGCGTAGAACTCGTCGTAGAGGCGCGCCAATTCTGGCCCGTATGCCATCGAGTCTCCGGTCACGCGCGCAGCGCCTTCCTGAGGGCGATGCAGATCCGGTCGATCGTCTCCCCGGTTAGCAGCGGACTCGACGGCAGGTAGAACCCGCGCTCCCAGAGACCGTCGGCGACCGGACACGGTACATCGCGGAATCCTGGTTGGGCCCGAAGGAACGGCTGCCGCCCCATCGGGCAGAAAAAGGTACGCGTATCGACACCCTCGTCCCGCAGCCTCTGCATGACGGTCTTCCGGTCGATACCCGCGTCATCGCGGATGACGACCGCATACATCCAATACACGTTGCGGGCCCACTCCATTTCGCACGGAAGCTGCAACTCGGCCACGTCCTGCAACCGCGACGTGTAGTCACCCGCCACTCGCCGCTTCTTCTCGACGATCTCGTCGACCCGCCGCATCTGGGCGAGGCCCATCGCCGCTTGCATCCCGGTCATACGGAAGTTGTATCCCGGCCTCTCGTGGAAGAACCGCGGCGTGCCGAAAGCGAGGTTTCTCAGAAGGCGGAGGTCGGCCGCCATGGCATCATCGTCCGTGAGGACCATGCCGCCTTCTCCAGTGGTGATGACCTTGTTCGCGTAGAAGCTGAAGCAGCTCATCTTGCCGAAGCTGCCCGTCATCCGCCCGCGAACCAGCGCCCCGTGCGATTCGGCGCAGTCCTCGATCACGGTCAGGCCGCCCCGACCGGCGATCGCGTTGAGGCGATCCATGTCGACCGGGTGACCGAAGATATGGACTGGGATGATTGCCTTCGTCCGGGATGTGATCAGCCCTTCCAGAATGTCGAGGTCGAGGTTCCAGGTCGCGGGCTCCGAATCGACGGGGACGGCAACGGCTCCGTTGTGATAGACGGCGAGAGCCGTGGCGATATTCGTCGACGCCGACACCAGGACTTCGTCACCGGGGCCGATCCCCGCCGCCGCGACGGCGGCGTGGAGTGCCGCCGTACCGCTGCTGACCGCCACGCCGTGCCGCACGCCGCACCAATCCGCGAAGGCCCTTTCGAAGGCCGGGATCGACTCTCCGAAGGAACCCGAGATCTCGCCGCGGCGAACCGCCTCGGCGACGGCCTCGGCCTCCGCAGTGCCGATGTCAGGCTCGAAGACGGGAATCACGCCTTCACCTGCACCACGACCTTGTCGAAATCCGGTCCCAGGAAAGGTCCTTGCTTGACGCTGATCGCCTGCATGTCCTCAAGCACGCGAATTGCGTGGACACCGTGGATCAGAGCAATACCATCGCCAGCGCTGAGGACAATCTCCCGCAGGTGGGTGCCGTCGTCCGCGTATAGGTCGACAGCGACCACTCCGCGCTGGACAACGAACATCTGCTGCAAGTCCTGGATCGTTCGCTCGAACTCCCGATGGTAGTGAGGCGGCTCCGCGAACCCCGCCTCATGCGCGAGCAGCCCGAACTGGAAAGACGACTCCGCGGACGAGAAGAAGGTCGTCTTCTCGACGCTCGTGTCCGCCCAAATGACCTCCGCGTAGCGCTTCCCGCCGTACTCGATCGCCTCGACAGTCACGTGGTTGCCTCCTTCGCCATTATCATCGCCCTGCTTTCGATGTCGCGCACGGACGTGGTCGGGCTCCTTCTTGAGTACTGCTCTTGATGTCAGGATCCCAACTTGTTGGCCACACTAGCCGATTCACTCAAGCTGCGTCTTGCTCGATCGCTGTAGCGCAGCGCGCTGCGAACTTATTCGGCGTCAAGTAGTCCAGTGAAGGTCGAGCACCCTCTGGAGACCGAGCGCGCCGGAGCTGGGCTTCTGGCTGGTGACGTACCAAGAAGCGGTAAACTAGGTCTTGAGCGGGAGCTTGCTAGGCCCCTTAGGCGAAGCGGAAGCACCTCACCGGGTCCCGCTCTCCCTTGCGAAGAAGATCGCGGCTTTCCCTAAGATCTCACGCTCTTGCTCGAGCGTGTGCGCACGCCTGCGCAGATCCCGCAGCTCGAGGTACTCGTCGGTGCTGAGACCTTCTTGCCTGCCCGAGTCGATGTCGGGCTACTTAAGCCAGTGGCGAAGCGTCTCGTGGTGGATGCCGAGGTCGGATGCGACCTGCTTGATCGAGCCGCTTTTCGAGCGGACGAGCCCGATCGCCTCACGCCGGAACGCCTCCGGGTAAGGCCTTGTGAACCTGCGCTTGTCTTCCATGCTTGGACATCCTTCCTGCCAGGCCTGCCGGCCTAGCGCTCAGGTGTCCACGAAAGCGGGGCCGGTCCAGCGATTAGGATCCCAACTACAGCGATGCGCAGCCGATGGTTTCTTTCTCACACTCGCAGCCGGGATCCAGGGATCGCGATCGTGAGCTCCCCAAAAACATCTTGTCCACGCCCATGCGGCGTGTAGTTGATGACGTCTGAGTTCGCAGAACTGTTTCGAGGCGAGCGGGGGCTCCGGCCAATCATCGTCCCCCTCGAGTCGTCCCGCCCCGAGGTCTCGTGAGGTTCGAAGAGCTAAGGCACGTGGTCGGAGGTCTATCTCCGATGCGCCGGCGACGGTCTGGCGTCCGCGTGACGCCCGGTGCAATCGTCACGACCCAGACCGCGACGAATGCGCAGTCAGGTGATCGGAAGTGGCTCCCACACGCAGCCTCAGCGGTCCCAGGCCTGGCCAGCCGAGCATTGCCTTGGATTGCGGTCCCGGTTGGCTTGAGCATCGTCACCTACACCGTAACCGGGTACCAGTATCAGGTGTGGCCTCAGTTCTTTCTCCAATATCCCCTGCGATATTCGGGAAAGCTGCGCGGCGACTGGGCAACGTCCTACCCGGATTCTCACTGGGCGTTTACGCACCTCCTTGCCCTCGTTCCCCCCTCGGCTCTCTCAGCGGTCGTTTTCGGTCTCTGGGCTTCCGGCCTCGTCGGTCTTTGGCTCGCCTTCGCGTCCCTCTGCCGCGCCCTGGACGTGACGTGGCCAGGGGTGGTCGGAGCTGGCTTGTTGGCGGCCGCGACCGGTTTCGCCGGGCTTGGTTTATCTCAGCCTGTCACGGGTTTCCTCTATCCAATCAACCTGGCCTTCGCGCTCGCGATCGCAGCGCTCGCAGCCCTGTTCCACGGTCGTAGCACCCTGGCTGGTGCGTTCCTTGGTTTGGCGACACTGGTCCATCCACAGGTCGGCGTCCTCTTTGCCCCAGTCATCATCCTTGGGGCGGCATATTTCTTCGGTCTACGCAGGTGGCGGCGGCTCGTGGCTTTGCTCGTCGCGTTCCTCATACCGGCGACGTTCTCGTTCTACATGGTCCTGACTCAACAGGCTCTTGGATCCAACCTCTCGAGTCACCAGCAGTATGAGCTGATCGCGGTCGTACGGGCACCCTGGCACTTTCTGTATCGGGCCTTCACGACCGCGGAGTACGCCGAGTCTGTGTCGTGGGCGGTGGTGCTAGCCGTCGCTCTGTTGCTACTCCGAGCGCGTCGCCACCGGGGAGGGCTGGCAGTCGTGTTCGGCGCCTGCGTCGGCATCTGCTCGCTCGGTGCGCTGGCGAGCCAGGTCGGCTGGCCGCTCTTCCTCGTGCAGATTCAAACGGCGCATCTATCCTCGCTTGTGATCCTGCTTGGGATGGTCGTCGCGGCTGCCGCGTTGAGCCAGTTCGTGGGCGCGTGGACCGGGCCGATGCTGACGCTCGTAGCGCTGTTCCACCACCTTCCGCGACCGATCGCGGGCCTCGTGAACACGAGCTCAATCGAGGCGTGGGCCGTGCTCGTCCTCATCCTCGGATTTGCGTGGGTGACCAACAAAGGCTCGGCGATTGCGCCGGCGGCGGTCGCACCGCGGGTTGTCCGATTCGCCTTCGCATGCACCCTCGCCGTAACGGCGGTATCCCTGATCGGGCCATATCAGACGGCGCGAGCCCAGACGCGTTCGCAAGTGGAGCGCGATTGGATCGCGATCGGAGAGCGCGCCAAGCAGGTCTCGAATCCGACCGACCAGGTGCTCGTGCCACCAGATCAAGATCTCTTCTCCCTGTTCTCGGATCGTCCGGTAGTCGTCACCTTTGGCTCGTTCCAGTTCGGGGCCGGAGTCTCCCAGTGGGTGCAACGCATGATCGATGTAACCGATAACCCACGCATCCTTGACCCCTCGCTGACGACCAATGTGATGGACCGCGTTCGCTTGATCGTCTCCTCGTATGACCGAACGGTCGCTCATTCGTCGGCGCCAATCTGCCGCTACGACGTGAAACTCGTTGTAGTTGATAGCTCAGTGGCGCCTCCGCCCTGGCTCTCGCTCGTCGAGAAGACGCAGACGTATGCTCTCTACAGGGTCTCGAGGCCGCCCTGCGCATCATCGGGTCGTAGCCGCTCGTCAACCGCTTCCAAAAGCTGAGACGCGGCGACATGCGGATCGCGTAACAAGCGTAGGGCAGCGGGTTGTCTACGTCCACCTACAAAGAGCGGTGCCGAGCGCGTTGAAGTACAGAGGCTTGAAGCCGGCTTCGCTATCTTCCGATGGGATGACGAACCGCGAAACTTTCACTCGGGAACGGGCTCGAGTACTTCGATTTACGGCCATCGGTTTGGTGAACACGGCGGTATACACCGTGCTCTATCTCGCGTTCGTCGCGATCAGCCTCCCATACCTAATAGCGGCGATCCTGGCGTTCGGCATCTCGGTCGCGATCGCTTATGTTCTGAATCATCGGTTCACCTTCCGCGTTGCCGATCATTCGACACGGCTTGTAGTGCAGTTCTTCACGGTGCAGGGTATTGGCGCGATCGCAAACATTGCCTTGCTTACGGTTGCAGTCGAGTGGCTGGGTTGGACCCCCATCGGAGCGCAGCTCGTGATCATCCCGCCGGTCGTCGCTATGACGTTCGCCGTGAACCGGCTGATTGTCTTCCGCGCTCAGGTAGACACGCGTGGCGGCTGAGCCGGCGCGCTAGTGTCAGTGCTGGTAGATGTACTTCTCGCGGACAGCGGTACCGGCCTTCGTTAGCCATTCCGCGGTGGCGGCCAACCCATCCTCGAGCGATGTTCTCGACTCCCAGCCAAGCTCGGTCTGGATCCGAGCCGAATCCGCGACCCAGACCTTAGTGTCCCAGGTTCGCTGAGGCATCGTGTTCCAGACGGGCTCTTCCTTCACTCCGAACAAACGTCGAGCCGCCTCGACTATTTCGCGGAGCGTCGTCTGCCTCCCGGTGCCTAGGTTGTAGATACGCCCGGTCACGGCCTTGGCTTGCTCTGCGGCTCTGATGAACGCATCAACTGCATCCTCGACGAAGACGAAGTCGCGGGCTACGTCTGGATCGACGAGCGGTGGCAGACGACCGGCGAGCGCGGACGAGACGAGCGTGGGAACGAGCCGGCCGGGGTCCTCCCAGGGCCCATACGCTGAGTAGAGGCGCAGTGTTACGACGTCGAGACTCTCACTACGACCGAAATACCCCGCCAGCAGAGTCGCAGCGGCTTTTGCCGCTGCGTAGTCGCTATTCGGCTCGAGCGCCTCCGTCTCGGCTGGGCTGTGGTCCTTGAAACCGTACTCCGACGAAGATCCGGCAACGATAGCCGTGCTGACTCCGTAAGTGACCGCCGCCTCCAAGACGTTTATCGCTCCGCCAAGGTTCGTGTCGAAGATTCGACGGCGCTCGCACTGCCAGGAATAGGCTCCGTGCGCCGCCAGATGAAAGATCGTGTCCGGTCTCACGCGGCCGATGACCTCTGCTACTCGTTCCGCATCCGTGATGTCCAGCTCGACGCAATCGATGTCGTCGCGTAGCCCGTCGATTCTCCAGGTGTCGCTCTGGGGACGAATCGTCGCGACCACCTCGTACCCGTCCCGGAGCAACCTCCGAACAAGGTTGGCGGCGACGAAGCCGGCGGCGCCGGTAACGATCGCCCGCTTCATGTAGGCAGTGCCGCGTCGGACGGAGCACGCCGCCACGCCGATGCGACGAGATTCCCCGGGCGCAAGGAGATCGGAAGGGGGCCGATTCGGGAGTGCTCGAGCCTCGCGAGAAGGGAGGACTTCAGCCCGGCCGGGAGCGGAGCGAGCTTGAACCAGTACCGGAGCGGATAGCGATTCGTAACGCCCGCGACCCGTATATCTTCGAACCCCGCCCGCCGAAGTAACTCTCGAATACTTTGCAGCGAGAAAAGCTGGACATGCTCGACGTCGAAGATCGGCGACCGCCGGCCGGCGAGTCGGTTCAAGAGCGCACGCCGGTTGTGGACGACAACGAGTATCGCGCCACCGACTTCCAGTAGTTCGTATGCATCACGCACGGCCTGAGCCGGGTCAGAAACGTGCTCGAGTGTCTGGAAAGCCGTGACCAGGTCGAAGCTCTCGCCCTCGAGCGATGCGCGCCGAAAAGGTTCGACGCGTATCCGGCTGCGAACGCTTTCGGGCGCAGCCTCGGCCGAAGCCGCGGCCGGCTCGATCCCTACTACGTTCTCGAAGCCCTCGTCGAGAAGCGCCTGCAAGAACGTACCGTCACTCGCGCCCACATCGAGCGCGTTTGTGCGACCGGATAGGCGCGCGAGCACAGTACGAAGAAGCCGGCGATAGGTCTCGGCCGCAAAGGCCGACTCCTCTGCACTCACGAAAGGCGCCGCTCGGTACGCCTGTTCGAGAACTTCCTCGTGCGGAGCCGGCGAGGCATAGACGACATCGCAGTCGGGGCACTCGACCATTCTGTGAACCAGGTATTCGGGGAGCTTCCGCGAGGAGAACGAGAGGTCCTTCCACGTCGAGTCGTCGAGCGTCTTTTCCGCGAATACGCGCGAGTCGTCAGTCGACCCGCACACAGGGCAGGCGCGTGGTTGAAACTCGGCGGTCGTCGCCTTTCCGGCAGACGCTCGACGTCGATTCCGGCTCGCCAACGGGCCGCGTGATCGTGATGTTCTGTCCACGGCGCCTAGTCTAGTACGGTCTCTGCCGCCCCCCCGGTCGCTGTAGTAGTCTCCGATCGATGGACGACAACCATGTACCGCGCGCGGAGCGAGTGCGAATCAGCGCTGTGATCGCCTGCTACCGGGACGCGCCGGCCGTCCCGATCATGCACGAGAGACTGACCGCCGTCTTCCGCGAGCTCGGGGTGGACTACGAGATCATCTTCGTGAACGACGGTAGTCCCGACAACGCGCGCGAGGTTCTCGCCGAGCTTGCGAAAGACGACCCGCACGTCGTCGTCATCAATCACACTCGAGCGTTCGGTTCCCAGAGTGCATTCACTAGCGGTCTTCGCCTGGCGACCGGCGACGCGGCCGTATTACTCGATGGCGATCTACAAGACCCGCCCGAATTGATCGCGGAGTTCTACAAGCGCTGGATAGAAGGCTACGACGTTGTCTATGGCAAGCGCGTCGAGCGCGAAGCAGCGCGCGTTATGCGCTTCGCCTACAAGACCTTCTACCGCGTCTTCCGGAAGCTTTCGTACGTTCAGGTGCCTTTGGACGCGGGTGACTTTTCCTTGCTCGATCGGCGCGTCGTCAACGTCCTCAACGACCTGCCCGAAACGAACCGCTTCCTTCGCGGTCTGCGCGCGTGGGCCGGCTTCAAACAGATCGGCGTACCGTATCGGCGCCCGGAGCGAATGTTCGGAACGACCACGAACTCCCTGATCAAGAACCTCGGTTGGGCGCGCCGAGCGATCATCTCCTTCTCTTACGCGCCGCTCGACGCGATCATGTGGCTTGCGCTGGCAACCGTGAGCGTCTCGTTTCTCGGAGTGATCGCGCAGGTTCTCTTTCGCATCTTCGACCCGTCGTCTGTCCCGCGTGGGACCACGACAATCATCGTCGTCGTACTTTTCATCGGAGGCATTCAGCTGCTGTGCCTGAGCATCATCGGCTCATACCTCGCGCACATCTACGAGGAGGTCAAGCGGCGACCTTCGTACGTTGTCGAGAGCGTGCTCAACCGGCCCGGCAGCGTCGATACGAAAGAGCGCGCAGCCGCTCAGGAGCCGTCGAGCGCAAGCGAGGTCAAGGCCGAGTCGGCCACCAACCGTGGCGTAAGCCCGTAGTGCTCCAGTAGGTACTGCTGCGTACCGCTGCGAGCGCAAGGCATCTCGCGTACGGCAGATCTGGTGAGACGAACATCGAGTCCGTGCTCGGCCACGACTTCCGCGACGAACGATCCGAGCCCGCCGTTGACGTAATGCGCTTCGACCGTGATGGCCGCGGGGACGCGGTCGAGCAAGCCGGCGATGTCCGCCGTCGGGGACGGATTGAACGACGAGACAACCGCGACGGCCGCTTCGATACCCGACAGCGCCAGAAGATCAGCGGCATCGAGTGCGATGCGAGCGGCGGCGCCAAGCGCGACGATCGCGATATCCCCTCCGTCGCGGAGAAGTTCCGCCCGCCCCGGGGTGAAGCGACCGCCCAGTTCGGGAATCGAGATAGCTCCTTTCCCGACGCGGAAGTAAATCGGGCCGCGCACCTCGGAGGTCGCGTCGACCGCCGCCTGTGCCTGATCGGGATCCGCCGGCGCAACGATCATCATCCTCGGTTGCACGCGCATCAGCGCTACGTCCTCCAGCGCGAAGTGCGTAACCCCGTTATTGCCGTAGTCGAGGCCGGTACCCACTCCGACCACCCGGACCGGAAGATCGTGAAGCAGCGGCCCGTTGCGGATGAACTCGTACGGCCTCATCGTCGCGAAGGTCGCGATCGAATATACAAAAGGAACGAACCCCGCCTCGGCGAGTCCGGTAGCAACACCGAGCATGTTCTGCTCGGCGACCCCGACGTTGAAGAATCGGTCGGGAAACCGCTCCGCGAAATCTTCGATGACCGTGAAGCCGAGATCCCCGGTCAACAAAACGACTCGCGGATCGCGTTCCGCCAGCTCGACGAGCGAGCGAATGAACGCGCTTCTCACGCTTCCCTCGTTTCCAGTTCGGCAATCGCAGTCGAGAACTGCTCGTCAGTCATCGGCCAGTAGTGCCAGCTGAGCTGATTCTCCATGAAGGACACGCCCTTCCCGAACGTAGTCGCCGCGATCACGACGTGCGGAGCGTCCTCATGATCCAGTTCGCTCAGCGCGCTCTCGAGAGCGACGTGATCGTGCCCGTCGGCATTGTGCACGTCCCAGCCGAATGCTCTCCATTTGTTCTCGAGGGGCGATAGGTCGAGGACGTCACGGGTGTAGCCCAAAGCCTGCTGCCCGTTCAGATCAACGATCGCCGTGAGGCTCGAGAGCCGGTGATGCGCAGCGAACATGACTGCCTCCCAGAGCGCGCCCTCGTTGCACTCCGCGTCGCTGACCACGACATAGGTACGCCGGTTGGAGTTCTGCATTCGCGCCGCAAGTGCCGCGCCACAGCCGATCGACAATCCATGTCCGAGCGACCCGGTCGAAAAATCGATACCCGGCACGACGTTTTCCGGGTGCGTTCCGAGAGGGGAACCGTCGGTACAGAAGGTTTCGAGCAGGTCGTCTTCGACGATGCCGATCGCATTCAACGCCCCATAGAGCGCGAGGGCCGCGTGACCTTTCGAGAGGATCAGCCGGTCTCGATCGCCGTCGTCCGGCGATGAGAGCCGTAAGACGCCTCCATAGAGCACCGCAAGGATGTCGGCAATCGACAGGCACGAGCCGATATGGCCGACATTCGCACGCTTCGATTGCGTGAGAATCGTCCGCCGAATCTTCGTTGCGAGCATCTGCGTGGCGGCCTCGCTCATGGCGCGGAGGTTATCGAAACGCTCGGCGCCGGATCACGGCAAGCGGTGATGAGCATCCGCGAGAGCACTCGCGCGCGTCGTCGCGTGCTCGGTCAGACGGTCGACGGCCTCGGCCGAAGCGGGTATCAGGCAGCGCTCGTCGGCCGTCGTAACGGCATCATCGGGCTCGCCGCTGCGAAATAGCGACCGTCTCACGTCGGCGGGTCGAGATCTACTTCATCGAGCCCGGGGTCGTATTGATCCACATCGGTGTCGTCTAGACTCCGGCGGGAAATGCCCGCGGATAAACCCACTGTTTCGGATAGTCGACTACTACCACAGCAGAGCGAGACAGGCCAGGAGCACCTGATCGCAAGCGAGGAGGCGTACTTCCAGCCGGGGCCTCTGCTGACGAAAGCCACGCTTTCTCTTGCCCACGGCGGCACGATGTTCATCGCAGTGATCGCCCTAATTACAATGGCGATTGGCCATACCGAGCACGTAGAGACGCTCCTTTACCCGGCCACCTTCGCGCTTCTCTTGCCGCTCGCGGCCATCGCTGCTCATTACCAGCTGGCGCCGCTGCCGACCCGACCCGACTTTTCTGCCCTTATTGCCGGAGGCAACCTCGCAGCTCTGTCGACAACTCTACTGCTCGGCCGTCTGCTATCCGAGATTGGAGGGGCCTCAGCGCTCCGGGTCGTCTTCCTGCTCGGCGCAGCGCTAATCGCGCTCGGAAACCTGGTCACGACTAAGTTCATCCGGCTGCGAGCTCGGTCAGTGCGACTGCCGTGGTTTGCATCGGCGATACCGGCGGCGCTCGTCGTTGGCCCACTGCTGCTCTTCGTTCCCCACGATTCCTTGACGCCTCTGCACCTGAGTGCCTCGATCGAGCTCGGCGTCGTGATCGCTCTCATCCTGATGGCCGCGTCAGCGGTTCGGGTTCGGCGCTCGATCACGGTCGCTCTGGACGTGATCGTCGCCCTCGTCCTCATCCCTCTACTGACATGCGATTTCAACCAGTACCATGCCAGCCTCCGTTTCGACCAGGATTTCTACGTCGGGCCCGCTAATGCGATCCTGCACGGATCTCCCATGCTCGTCGATACGTTCGCCCAGTACGGCGTCGGGGTCATGTACTTCCTGGCGGGCATCTTCGAGGTGATCCCGATTGGGTATGGGAGCTTCCAACTCGTCAACGGATTACTGACCGCCCTCGAGCTCGTCCTCGTATACGTCGTCCTGCGGATCGGTTGCCGGTCACAGCTCTACGCTGTTGTCGGCACCACCGTCTGTCTGGTCGCCAACGTCCTAACCGGGTTTGGCCCCCATGTCCGCTACGCGAGCGCCGGCCCGCTCCGCTTCGGTCTGCCCTGGGTCTTGATAACGCTGGCCGTGCTCGCCGCGAAAACCCCTGGGCGGCGACGGGCGCTCGACGCCTCGATGCTCGCCCTCGTAGGCGTATCCGCGATCTGGAGCTTCGAGACGTTCTTGTACACGATCGGCGCGTACCTGGCGGTTGTTGCTCTCGAGCTGGTCCTCCAGGACGGGCCCGGACGAGAGCGAGCCGCGCGAGCCGGCCGCCAATTCGGCCTGCTCGCCTCGGTCATCGTCGCAAGCCATGTGGTCTTCGCTGTCGCGACCCGCGTTTTTGGGGGACAGTGGCCCGACTGGGGTGGGTACCTAGCGTACGTTCGGCTGTACGGCTGGAACGGCCGCGGCACGCTTCTGATCGACCCGTGGTCGCTGGGCTACCTGATCGCCGCTCTCTACTTCGTTTCGACCGTAGGGCTCGTGTTCGTCGCGTTGGAGCAGCGAGAGTTCGCGGCTGCGAAAAGAGTGGAGCTGACCGCGATCGCCACGACGACCGCCTTCGGGATCCTCTCGTATACCTACTTCCTGGGGCGTTCTCATCCGAACAACCTCCATCACATCGCTCCCGCGGCGATAGTGCTCTCCGCGCTCTGGGTATCCCTGCTCGCCCGGCACACGCCGGTGGTCCATAGGACCGCGCGCTTCGCGGTTCTCGCCTTCGTCGGCTGGGCTGCAGCCGCGGTCATCGTGCAGCAACCTCAGGAAACGCGTGCGTCGCTCCTGCGCAGTCCGCTGCGCCAAATCGTTCAGCTGAATCCCCGTCTTTCCGCCAGAGCACATGCGCTGATCGACTGGCGCCAGGAACCCGTTGATCAGCCCGCCATAGAGTCGGAGCAATTGCTCGATCGGTTCGCCCCCGGCCGTAGCCGGGTCGCGGTCGTCGTGCGGGCTGACCTGCAAACCGAGGCGCTGATCAGGGCTCACCGAGGCAACCTGCTACCTATAGCCGTCCCCAATCAAGACGCGTGGCTACCGGAACGCTCTCTGTCGCTCGTCGAAAAGCGCCTGTCGAGGCTGGGGCCCGGCTCGGTCGTTCTAACGGAGCAGGACTATCTCGACAAACCACCGCACTACCGCTACAGGGGTGCCGCTGGCAACGCTGACGAACTCGAGGTGGTCGTGCTTTCCGAGATCCGCCGCCTCTTCCGATACCGAGTTGCCGCCACCACTCCCGATGGTCTCGTGCTGCTGATACTTGAAGCGAAAAGGGTCTAAGCCGCGCCAGCGAGAAGAAGCGAGCGAGCCCGAGCAGCGAATGGAGCTCGAGCGCACCGATTCATTCGACGTCTTTGCCGGGACTAGTGGTAAGTCTCGCTCGCGATCTTCCGCCTGGCGTCGTTTGGAGCCGTCATGGGCACAGCACACATACTCGTCTCCGCCGCCCTCCTTATCACCTTCCTTGGCAGCTCCAGCCTCCGGGAGAGCCCCGATGGAATAACGCCCTCAGGCGCCTACAGCTGGCTGAGGTTCTCGCTCGCCACTCGACGTTCTCTGCGGGCCGTAAATAGGCGAGGCTCGACCCAGGCGGAAGCCTAAGACGGCGTCACGCGGTAGACGTCGAAGATAGCGTCGACGTTCCTTGTCAGCTGACAAGGGCGCCCCACCTCGCCGAAGCGGTGGAACCAGCGGCAGCCGACTCTTAGACAATCGCCCGGCGGACACGTACGTCCATGCGATCCTCATTGATTGTTCGATCCCTGTAGATGGCGTAGGCGGGGCTCAAGCAGCTGTTCAAGCTCACGCATGCGGTGCAGATAGGTGTGCTCGCGAAGCGTCCTTGCTTGACCCGCACGCGCGATTCGGGCACGCTCGTCCTCGTGGCTGAGGTAGTACCTGACCTTGTCAATAAGCTCATCCGCATCGCGATACGACTCAATCTCGGTACCGATCTCGAAGAGTTCGCCCAAATTGGACTTCTCGTCCGAAATGAGCATCGCGCCCACGCCGGTAGCTTCATAAAGGTGCATGTTGGCGGCGTAGTCCTCGGCGACCTCAGCAGGAGCTTGCTAGGCCTCCTTGCCCGGAACCAGGCGGTGAACTCGCTCAGCGCCCGCGGATAACCTTGCCGGCGATCGGTCCCTGAGGAGTCTCGACCGCAGCACCATGACCAATCCGTACTAAGGGGGGCGTCACGTGCATAGCCCACACGCACTCCGGTCGTGGATATCAACGTCGAGTTGATCGATGGCTCCTATCACGACGTCGACTCGAGCGAGCGCGCCTTCAAGATTCCCGCTGGGAACCAGTCTGCGCCCGCTCTGACGTGATGCGTGGTGCTCGACACACCGTGGGAATACTCATCATTCAGCGCTCGGTCTCGTTAGGCTGTACGAAGACGAGACGCGTATCCCGAGAATGGAAGAGCGTCTGGCTTAGGTACTGTCTTAAATACGGTCGCGCAGATGCAAGCGGTGGCGGTCGGTACTTCTGTATATCCCTACCATGAAGAAAGAAATATGCGCGATGATCATACCAGAGCATTGACACTTTTTGCTCAAGCGATTTCTCTATCGCATCGAGTTGCTCGATTGTTGAATACTTTAGGTGTCGATGCAGGTCAACCCATTCGACTCGCTGGTCGTACAGAATCTTGCCCAGGCGGACCTCCCAGACATGCGCGAAGCCGTACGTGCCATTCCCCCGGACGAGAAAGTGTGGATGAGCCTTGAACCAATCCATATACAATTGCGGCCGAACAATGAAATTCCCCCCGTCAATACAGAAGCAGCGGCGTCTCGCTCCCGGAAGCAGCTCAGTGCCATCACCGAAGAACTCTCTTCCTCTTTCGTTCACGGGATTCGAAGCGGAGATTCGGATACCATACCGGGCAAGGAACACACAGCCTACGTTAGAATCGGATCCGAACGTTGCTTCAATCAGGTCCAGATCGTAAACTGTCCCGTCAGGTAAGGTGTCCTCTTTTATAAAGCGATTGAGGTCCAGGTAATGCTCTTGCATAAAGGCTGCATATGCCGGTATCGGAATCCTTTCGTCTCGCAAGCAGCGTAGGTAGTCCAGCTGTGCACCGTGGTTCAGATTCCAGTTCCGCCGGCGGATAAAGTACAAGTTCTTTCCCCACCGGAGTCCAGAGCGGGTCAGTCGATCCGCGACCGCCATCTGTTCCTGCCACCCGTGGTCTGGTGAACAGTCCATTATGTAGACCCGATCACGCTCGCCGTCGAAACCTCGTATGCGTTGAAAGTTGTCGACAAAACACGAAAGCCGCTCGTAGTTCGATACCACGATATGGAAGCGGTCCATCACACTTCACCTTTCTTGACCATGGCGGAGTCCAGAAAGGCCTTCTGGAACGACCAGCACGTTGGTTGGATCACCCTCGATGACGGGCTCCTTGCCATCTACTTTCGAAACAACCGCTTGGCATATGCGGCACACGCCCAAAATCCTTTCTTTAATAATCGCGTAACGAATAGCGACCGGCGCGTATTGAATAGAAGGAACGTATACGATCTTAGAAACCAGCAGTCCAGTGTGTAGAGGCGTGAGTTCAAGAGATTCTCGATGTCTTGAGTTGGGCGTAACGTCTCTTCGAGATGCCCTGTGCTCAGGTCCTGCCGCAGCTTCTCGATCTGCGCCGGATGCGGTCCTCTATAACGCTCTAGCCACTGCGGCTTGCGTCGGCCGCTCTCACCTATGAAATAAGGATCTTTAAGACCGAAGTAGCTCTCCGTCAACCATCGCTCATTTTCTTGAAACTCGGTTGTCCAAGTGGCGTGAGTGTAGTATCCGGCTTTCTGATAGGCCTGCTTGGGGAGTACGTACGAGTAGTGGTAGAGATAGATCCCCTGCTGCTTCATCTCGCGGTCGGAAACCCACTTGAGACTACGCAGATCGCGTCCGCTCTCATCGAGAACGGTAGGGGGTCGGTGCTTCTCGTATCTATATCCGGTTCGCCAACGAAACAATCGGTCGCAAGCTCGGAACTCATAGAGGAACCAGAGTCCTGTCTCAAGGTAGTCGAATCCGCCCCAGAACTGCTTATACGGGAAAGATACTGCCGTTATCGCTGGGTCAGCTTCCAACATTTCAAAGATAACTTCCATATCTTTGTCTAGGAAAAACTCATCGCAGCCCAATTCCCAAAGCCAATCGCCTGTTACGCGCTGAGCGAACGCTTGAGACATTTCATCTTTCTCTTTCCAAAACCCGTTTGGCTTGCCTAAGTCCTCTGCGGTGATTAACACAATCTTGTTATCGGGATCATGATGAGCTTTCAAATCCCTTATCATCTCGAGAGTGCCGTCTCTTGAGTGACCCTCCGCAGTTGCCAAAGATTGCGCTGCAACTACGGCACCCTCCACGAGGATTATCTGATGAGCGAACGGATAAAGCGCCCGCAAGTTATATTGAAGAAACGGCTGGCCATTCAGAACGTTGATGCCGAATGTCACTCTGATCATATTATGTGTTTCACTTGTTCATCAAGCGCCATTGAGCCCCCACTCCTGATCAACGAGCAGACCCCCATGGCTGGCTGGGGGCAACTTCCCCGTGCCGAAAAAGTCGCCCGCTTCAACCGTCAATGAGCCGGCGCTCTGCACCCAGTCCGCGATCACCCCGTTGGAGTAGCAGCACAGGTTGATCGTGTACTGGCCTGGCGCCAGTGGGAGTCGCCTGACCAGACACGACATGTAGCCCTCTCTCGGCGCAGTCGTCCAGGCACTACCTGTCATCTCGTTGCCAAGGCATATGAGGACCTGGCCGGACAAGGTGTACACGACGATGGACATCGAAACGTTGCTGAGGTCTTGCGTAGCCTCGTAGCCGACGACGAACTCCAGGTCTTCGCTAGACCGCACGACGTCGGTGGGACGAAGGTCGTCGCCCGCCCGGAATGCGAGGGTAGTGAACCTGAGCTTCCCGTTGCCCTGACGGTCTTCCCTCAGGCCAAGGTCCTCGCCGCCGGTTGTGGCGACGAGCGCAAGGTAGTCGTCGATCACGTCCCGAGTCGGGCCGCTGGCTACGGACCTGCCGTGATCGAGGAGCATGGCGTGCGAGCAGAGGCCCTCGACGGCGGCCATGTTGTGGCTGACCAGAAGGACCGTCCTGCCTGATGCGGCCTCGGCGCCCATCTTCCCTAGACATTTCTTCTGGAACGCGACATCCCCAACCGCCAGCACTTCGTCCACGATCAGGATGTCCGGCTCGAGGTGCGCCGCCACAGCAAATGCCAGACGAACGTACATGCCGCTGGAGTAGCGCTTAACAGGAGTGTCAAGGAACAACTCGATCTCCGAGAAATCAACGATCTCGTCGAACTTGCGATTGATTTCGGCCCTTTTCATGCCGAGAATCGAGCCGTTTAAGTAGATGTTCTCCCGGCCTGTGAGCTCGGAGTGGAAACCAGTACCGACCTCGAGGAGAGAGCTGATCCGGCCGCGAACCTCCGCCCGGCCCTCAGTGGGCTCGGTGATGCGGCTGAGAACCTTCAGTAGCGTGCTCTTCCCGGCACCATTGCGGCCGATGATCCCAAGAACGTCGCCGTGCGAGACCTCTAGATTGATGTCCCTCAGCGCCCAGAACTCATCTGACGTCTGTGTCGCAGCGCCAGGGTGACGGATGCGCTCGATCGGTCGCTTGGCGGCCTGCGCGATCGTGTCTCGTAACGTACGGTAGGCCTGACGCTCGCCGCCGATGTGATACATCTTGCCGAGACCGACGGTACGCAGAGCGATGTTACTCATCGTCTAAACCACATCGGCGAATACGCGCTCCATGCGCTTGAAGTAGAACAAGCCGCCCACGAGCAGCACCACGACCACGGCGGTAGAGATCCACATGTAGCCGCCTGGAAACTGCTGCCCGAGCAGTGCCCAGCGGAAGCCACCTATTACGCCGGTCATTGGGTTCAGGGCGAAGGCGACGCGCAGCGGACCGGCGGGAATCTTGTCGATCGGGTAGATCACGGGGCTCACGAACATCCACAGCTGAACGAGGAACGGGATGACGTATTGCACATCCCGGTAGAGCACGTTGAGGGCGCTAAGCCAAAGACTGACGGCGAGCGCCGTGGCGAATGCCAGCACGACGAAGAACGGTAAGGAGAACGCGTTCCAAGTGGGAACGATGCCGTACGCGGCCATCAGTCCGATCAAGACCAGGAAAGAGACGGCGAGATCGACGAGCCCAGCCAGGACAGCCGAGATCGGAATCACAAGACGGGGAAAGTAAACCTTGGTCAGCAGGTTGGCGTTAGTGACAAGGCTTACGCCGGAGCGCGTGAGTGCGCCCGAAAAGAAGTTCCAGGGCAATAGTCCGGTGAAGCTGAAAACCGCATAGGGGATAGTCGAAGCCGGGCTCTTGATTCCCAGCGCCTTATTGAAGACGACCGTGAACACGATCATCGTCAGAAGCGGCTGCAGGACTGCCCAGGCAACGCCTATGACGGCCTGCTTGTAACGAACGAGGATGTCGCGCCAGGTGAGGAAGTAGAGCAGCTCGCGATACCTCCACAGCTCGCGAACGTCGAGCGCCACCCAACCGCGCTTGCGTTCGTATACGACGAAACCTTCGTCGACCGGTGTATTTGCTTTTGAGACGGCGCTCATAGCGATGCGTGAGGGACTTGCTCTAAACCCCATTACCGCTTTTGCACCAGAACTCCCGGCGTCGAGATCGTCGCGGCGCTCGTCCGGATCGATGTGTCGACCGCCTCTGTGAGCCTTACTACGTCGAGTCCAAGCCGGGTCGAAGATAGCGGCTCCGAGCCTGAGCGTACTGCGGTGCAGAAGTCCGCAAGCTCGAGGTAAAGGCGCTCGGCGACCTCGATATTCGGCGACACGATGTCGCCAACTCCGTAGGTCATCCTGAACTCACCAAACGTCGCAGGGATCGGCGCGCCGACGCCTGAATCGAAAACGCGCACCGGCTCGTTCGAGGCGTCATCGTAGACGACCATCTTCTTCGAGCCAACGATCGTTGTTCGCCTTAGTTTGCTCGGTGCTAGCCAAGAATGCAGTTTCAGCGGTTCCTCCATCTACCCCATGGCCCCTTCTTCGCGTTACCCGAGTAAGTGATCAAGCGTCCTGGGCGCGCTCGTTAAAAAAGGGCAGCCTTCCAAGCGCAGCTGAAGAAGTATAAAGATCTACCACGGCAAGCCTCGCACTCGCTTGCATGTCGATCGTGATGCGCCCCCACAACTAGTTACGATGACACCTACGGTCCCGAAACCCACCTAATCTGGTCCCCGTCGAAACCGGTCAGGCTCAGGTGGCGTCTCCTTTCAGCGAGCGCGCTTGACGCTACTCCTGCTGTAATGCGAACATCCCAACACTGTCCGCCAGATAACAGAGCCTCTACAAGACCCAGGATGGCTCACCAAGACGAGTTGACGCCGGTTGGCACCGGCCTCTTCTAAACGGAACCACCTGGCTTCGAATGATCCTGTGGAGCTGGATGGCTCCGCCGGTGGGTATCGCCATCTTGATGCTTCTGGCGACGCCGGCGCGCTATCTGCCCGGACGCGCGACGACGGCCGCTTTGATCATCGCGGTTCTCACGGCGGCGAGCTTGGTCTGGTGTCTGCGCGCGCCCGGGCATCGGCCGCCGCTGATCGGTCTCTTTATGGCTGCTCCGGTCGCCCTGCTCGCTCTCGTTCCCTTCATCGTCGCCGGCCGCGCGGGCACGCTCGGAGTCGCATTCAACAACGACATGGCCCAACACCTGGCGTGGGTCGAGGCCTACATGTCCCAGGCCGTGGCGCAAATCACACCGCTGCCCGTCTCCTATCCCCTGGGACCACATGCTGTCGTCGCCGCCCTCAGCTCGGGCCTGGGTATTCGTGTCGACCTGGCGTTTGCAGGGTTCATGTTCGCGATCCCGGTGCTCACCGCTTGGACGGCGCTCCATGTCTTGCGCCGCCCTGTCTGGTGGGGACAGCTTCTGGTGGCGACCGTAGTGGGCATGCCGTACCTGGTGGCGGCCTATTACGGCGAGGGAGCGTTCAAGGAGGTGCTGCAGACCCAG
>JBEKJI010000002.1:125000-209507 GCA_050011315.1 Gaiellaceae bacterium | reverse complement strand
CTCGGTGACGCCTTCGACGGTAGCGATCAACTCGGCTCGACGTTGCCGGTGCTCGTGGACGGTATCGCCGCGGCGACGACCATTCCGGTCGAGAAGGCTAGTCTCTATCCGGCACCTGGTCCGTTCGCCGGGGTAGGGGAGAGCGCCCAGGCGAGCGCCTACAACCAAGCTCTTCAAAGCGCCGTCTGCATGCCGAACGTTTCGGGCGTCATCTTCCGCCGGCTCGTGGATTACCCCGCCGCGGGTGACCAGTCGGGGCTGTTCTACGCCGACGGCAGCGCCAAGACGAGCGCGGCCAGCGTGCGCACGTCGGCTCTCTCGGCCGCGCGCGGCACGCTGCGGGTGTGTCCCGGGTTGGGGGCACGAGTGGCCGCTAGCACACTCGCGTATCCACTTCAGCTGTCTACGAGCTATCCGCCCCAGGTCGTTCTCGCCTGCACGCGCGACTGCCTCTATCTGATCACGCTCGAGCGGGCGAGCGACGGCAAGCCCGTACTCGCGCGTCGCGGTTCTCTTACCGCCAGTACGCCGACCATCGTGCAGCTACCGCAGGGCGCGGCGTTATCGGCCGGCGATTTGTACCACCTGCGCGTTCGCGTGGTGGCAAGCACCAACCCCGGTCCGATTCAGCAGTACACCAGCCCGCTGCTCACGGCCGGCTAGCGGCTTTTCTGCCGGGCCCCGACATTCGGCTCGGGCAGGAGGTTGCGCACCGCGTCGAGCTCGCTTGCGCCGGGAATGCCCTCGAATCCCGGATACCCCTCGCCGAGGCCGCCTTGAAGCAGCCAGTACTCGATCGCCCGCTGGCCCTTCGCCCCGACCAGTAGCAGTGTGAGCGAAAACGGTTCTTCGGGAATCTGCTCGGAGGCAATCTCGGCGGCGAAGCGCCCACCGCTCGCGGCAAGTTCCGGCTCGACCGGAAAGAGCAGGCTTTCGGCTTCGAAAGCGAGCCAGGCGTGGTACCCGTGGGCGACCGGTGAGAGCTCGCCTTCGATCCGAAGCGGGCGCGCGGTTTTGTGACCTTCTTCGGGCAGCAGGATCCGCCCGCTGCCATTCCCGTCGCGATCGAGACGGTGCCTCCAGATCGTGGAGGCGAGAAAGAACATGGCTACGGCGGCTACGAGCAGAACTGCGCCCAGGTCCTCCACCTGACACGCCTCCTCTCTGCACTGATTCCGTCGAGAGTGAAGCTTTACCCCGAGTAGTAGGATGCGCAATCCTCACCTCGCCGGGCAGATTGAGCAAGCCGGAAACGATCCGCGGGTGTCGTTGCGGTTGTCGCGGCGGCGAGCGCTCGGTCGTGCGAGGCTTTGGCTACTGGCCCGCCACCTTCAAGACCAAGGGCGTAAAGCAGTACGTGGACGTTGTCGGTCGCGCGCTCGGCGACCAGCTGGCGCTCGAAGTCTCTAGGGGCTGATCTGGTTAGCCGCGGTGTCTGGTAGACGGCGGGGAAGCGTTCTACGCTGAGAGTAGTGGCGTTTTCGCGTCGGTTTCGGTTAGCGCTGGCCGCAGTCTTGATCGTCGTGGGGGACGTGGTGGCCGCGCTCGGGGCGGTATCCGCTGGCTCCCTGCCCGGAGACGGCTCCTCACGTTGGAAGCTCGTCTGGCAAGACGAGTTCGACGGTGCGGCCGGTACCGCACCTGACAGCGGCAAATGGACATATGACGTCGGCTGCTCGGGCTGGGGCAACAGCGAGCTCGAGTGCTACACGAAGCGTTCTCAAAACGTGAGCCTGGACGGCTCCGGGAGGCTGCGAATAATCGCCCGGCACGAGTCGTACCAAGGAAGGGACTACACCTCGGGGCGCATCCTAAGTAAAGGGCTGTTCGCGCGCACCTACGGTCGGTTTGAGGCACGTATGAAGATCCCCTCGGGACAGGGGATGTGGCCGGCCTTCTGGATGCTCGGGACGAATATCGACAGTGTGGGCTGGTCTCGCTGTGGCGAGATCGACGTGATGGAGGCGATCGGTCGCGAGCCGGCGACGGTATTCGGCTCGATGCACGGCCCCGGCTACGACGACGGCCCGATCAGCACTGCCTATACGCTCACCGAAGGCGTTCTCGCCGACGACTATCACCTCTACGCGGTCGAATGGTCTCCGAAGGGAATCGCCTGGTATCTCGACGGCGTTCGCTACGCCTGGAAGACGCCGCGCGCTCTGCCACGCGAAGCCCCCTGGGCCTTCGACCATCCCTTCTTCCTGATCTTCAACCTCGCCATCGGCGGCGAATGGCCGGGGCCTCCGGATTCGAGCACGGTCTTTCCCACCACTCTGCTGGTCGACTACGTTCGCGTCTACAAGCGCAGCGGCCTCGATACCGAGGCGCCCAACCCACCCGCCTGGCTCCGCGTCGTCAAACGCGGCACGACGAAGGTCACGCTCGCCTGGAACGTCGCCCGCGACGATGTCGGCACGACTCGCTACGTCGTATTAAGGGGCCGAAAGCGGGTCGCCTCGACCGCCAAGACTCGATTCGTTCTGCACGGGCTCAGGCCCGGAAACAGCTATCTCGTACGCGTTCTGGCCTTCGACGCCGCAGGTAACAGATCGGCGGCGGCGCAAGTAGAAGTGCACACTCGCCGGACTACGCCAGAACAGCGGCGCTCGAAAGGGTGAGACGAAACTTCGCTCACCGGGTTATTGACGTACAAGGCTTCGCGACTTATGAACAAGTTATGGGGGAGACTCGATCTCGATACGCGGCGCGTGAGCGAGTCCTGAGTGGAAGCTTCCGGCAGCCGACGCCTGTATCCGGCCCGTGCGGAGTCGATCGGCGAATCGGGGCTGACGGACGATAGGAGGTTGAACGATGCTTTCCAGCGAAAAACGTGCCTCGTGGCTGCCCTCCGGGCGCCTCGGGGGGCCGCGCAAAAGGGCTGCTAAATCGCGCTGCTTCGCGATGTATCTGGGTATTGCCGCGCTCGCGGCCGCCATGGCCGTACTTACGACTGGCGCCAGCGCTACCAGTAAATGCCATCCCCTCAATACCACCGTCTACGCCGATCCGACTGGCGACGGCAGCGGCGCCAACGCGCCGGATATCGCGGGCATCACTGTCACCAGCTACGAGGGCGGCGGAACGTCGTTCCAGATCGGGCTCGACAACGGGTCCGCGTTCACGAGCGACATGGTGATCCGCACGTTCATCGACTCGGACAAGACGTCGACGACGGGAAATCCCAAGGGCTTCGAGTACATGATCCAGGCTCAGGGTACGGCGACGCCCGGCGGCGACAACAGCTCGAACGACAACGGTGGCGACACCACGACCACAACGCCCGACAACAACGGCGGCGATACGACCACCAACCCCGCCCCCGGCGGTGGCTCTGGCGGCAGCAGCGAGTGGGTCGTCCATCCCAGGGCGATGAAGGCGCTCAAGTGCGACGGTGGTGACGGCGATGCCGGAATAGCTCTCTACAAGTGGAACGGCGCCGGCTGGGCGCCGGTCGACGCCGAACTGAGTGGCTGGTTCGGCGACGGCAACCTGAACATCCAGCTCAACGCTCACAACCTGGGCGACGCGCTTGCCTTCAACTTCGCTGTCTATGCCGCTTCGAACGTCACCTTCGACGACAGCGGCTGGCCGATCCTGACGAACGTCGCCTACGACTGGGCTCCGGACACGAGCACCTACAGCTACCAGCCGTTCGACTACAGCTCCTACAACGATCCGGTCGGCGACGGTGTCGGACAGGGCGCACCCGACATCACGCAGATCAACGTGATGCGCTGGCGCCACGAGCAGCTGAACTTCAACGTCCAGATCCCAGGCACGCAGGAGTTCACCCAGGACATGCTCATCCGCATCTACGTCGACGCTGACAGCAATCCGGCCACTGGAGACTCGCACGGCTTCGACTACGTCATCCAGGCGCAGCGAACCTCCTATGCCGTCGGAGGTGGCGACAAGCTCGTCACCCGGGGGCTTACGAAGGCGAACTGCTACCAGCCGCTTCTGTTCCTGTTCGCGTGGCAGAACGGAGGCTGGGTGCCGCAGCAAGACGCCTCCTTCGGCGACTGGCGCTTTAACGGAGGGCTTCGCTTCAGCATCGACCAGGCCGATCTGGGCAATGCGAAGAACTTCAACTTCGCCGTCTACGCGGCCTCGCATGTGACCTACGGGCCGGACGGGCACCCGAATGTGGTCAACGCCGCCTACGACTGGGCACCCGACACGGCCACCTACGGCTTCCCGCTGGCGCCTGAAAACGGTCAGTTCCTGGGCACCTACACGGTGCAAGAGCGGATCCTGAGAGCCCACAACTTCGGGGACTTGAGGCGTGGCTCGACCGACAGAATGACCTGGCGGTTCAACCAGAGCTGCAGGGGGCGCAACTGCACCACCGCGGTCGCCAGCGGCGCCTCCCGCTTCAAGCTGGCCAAGTCGGGCAAGGCCTTCAAGGGCCACGGCGGCCGCAAGTTCGTCTGCCAGGCCGGATACACGGCCGGTGGCAGCGAGAACGTGCAGATCCAGGCTCAGCAGAGCCGCTGGGTCAAGGGCCATTGGCGAGTCGTGGAGTGGTCGGGAACCACTCGCGTGGTCAGCCCGAACAACGGGGTGGCGGCTTGCGGCGGCTCAGCTTCCTACACGGCTTCCCTGACGGGAACGCTCCGCAAGTAGAAGAGATCGCGATTCGCTGGAGGACGAGAGGGGCGGCCCGGGCCGCCCCTCTCTCTATCTGCTTGGCCTCGACCGGCGACAAGTGCAGCCGGCTGACGAGACGCAAGGATTCAGTCGCCCCAGAGCGGTCGTCCGACCGGCACGACCGGCTTCGACGACATGCCGTTGACGACTCCCGCCGCCGAGGCGTACCAGGCGACCGCCGCGGTGACGATGCCCGCCCAGCCGCCGGCGTGGAGCCAGTAGGCGCTGTGGCCGTGAGCCACGAGGAAGAACCCGATCGCGAGCAGGATCTCGGTGATCTCGAGCGCCAGGAAGACGGCGAATGTCGCCAGGTTCAGTCGCGATGCCCAGAGCAGCATGTAGGTGTTGAAGATCGCAAACGCGATCAGGAACCAGGCAAGAGCGTTGTGCACCTCGACCTTATTCTGGAAGACGTTGTAGAAGGCGGTATTAGTGCTGATCATGACGACGAAGATCCCGAGCGAGAGCCAGAAGCCCCCATAGGTCGAGAAAGCCGTCGCGCCGAAGACGTTGCGGTTCCGGAACTCCCACATTCCCGCCAGTAGCTGGATCAGGCCGCCGTAGAAGATCGCCAGTCCCACCCAGATCCCGTCCGGGATGAAGGTCGCGTTGTGACCGCTGAGCATGAAGGTCGTGAGAGCGAACGCCGCCAGACCGAGCGGCGCAGGATCGGCGACGGGCCAGAACCCTCGCTCCTCTTTAGCCTCCGCCATAGAGTCCTCCTTGTTTAGTCACGAGTGGCGCTGTCTTCGCGCCGTTCGCGCAATCGTAAGAGCCGAGGCGGCTGCCTGCTGGCGGAACGGTGTCCGCGGAAGCGGTCGGCGTTAGAGAATCTTCGACAGGAACGCCTTGGTGCGCTCGTGCGTGGGCGAGTCGAAGAAGTGCTCGGGCGAGCCCTCCTCGATGATCACGCCCTCGTCCATCATCACCACTCGGTCGGCGGCACGGCGGGCGAAGCCCATCTCGTGCGTGACGACGATCATCGTCGTGCCCTCGTGAGCGAGCTCCTCCATCACGTCCAGCACCTCGCCGGTGACTTCGGGGTCGAGCGCGCTGGTGGGCTCGTCGAAGAGCATCAGCGCGGGCTTCATCGCCAGCGCGCGGGCGATCGCCACCCTCTGCTGCTGTCCACCGGAGAGCTTGCCGGGGTAGGCGTCCTTTTTATCGGCGAGCCCTACGCGGGCGAGCAACGTCTCGGCCTCGGCGATCGCCTGATCCCTGCCGACGCTACGCACGTGTATGGGCGCCTCGATCACGTTTCCGAGCGCCGTCTTGTGCGGGAAGAGGTTGAAGCGCTGGAAGACGAAGCCGATCTCCGTGCGCTGGCGGGAAATGTTCTTCTCGCGATCCTCGACCAGCTTGCCTCTGCGCTCTCGGTAGCCGATCGGGTGGCCGTTGACCTGGATCCGGCCGGAGTCGATCTTCTCGAGGTGGTTGATGCAGCGCAGGAAGGTGGTCTTGCCGGACCCCGAGGCGCCGATGATGCAGACGGTCTCGCGTGGGCGCACGTCGAGCGAGACACCCCTGAGGATATGTTGGCGGCCGAAACGCTTGTGCACGTCGGCCGCGTGCATGACGAGCCCGGAGGAGACACTCATGCTCTAGCCCTCCACGGCCAGGCTGCCCGAACCATCCCGCCGCCTTCGGTCCAGATCGCAACGGCTTTTTCGCGTAGCGAGATTTCGTCACCATGCTCGCTGACCGCGAGCTTACGCTCGATCAGAGCCTGGATGAAACTCCAGATAGAGGTCAAGACGAGATACCAGAAGGCGACAGCGACGAAGTAGCCCGCGTCTATCGCGTGCGAATAGCCCTGCTCTGCGTCGGAGAAAAGCTCGTAGACGCCGATGATGTATACGAGCGAGCTCGTCTTCATCATGTTGTTGAACTCGTTGCCGAGTGGTGGCACGATCACGCGCGCCGCCTGGGGCAGGACGATCCGGCGCATCGCCAGGCCGTAGCGCATGCCGAGTGACCTCGCCGCTTCCATCTGTCCCCGGTCGATCGAGTCGATGCCGGCGCGGAAGATCTCGCGCATGTAGGCGCCCTCGTTGATGCCGAGCGCGAGGATGCCCGCGACGAACTCGCTGCGCATATCGAAAACACCGAAGTTGATGACGTTCGGCAGCGGGAGCACAAGCCAGAAGAACATGATCTGCACGAGCACTGGCGTACCGCGGAAGATGAGCACGTAGAGCCCTGATAGGAACCGTAGCGGCCGGAAACTGGCCATTCGCATGAGCGCTGCGACAAGGCCCAGCATGATGCCCAGGATCTGGGCGACGACCGAGATATAGACCGTCGCCCAGAGCGCGTGGGCAAAAACGCTGTCAGGATCGGTAATCCGCGACCAGATGACATGCCAGGTGATCGGTGTCGCGGCGATCACAGCGTCCCTATTTCGCTAGCGCGAACTGACTGATGCCCCACTTGGCGAGGATCTTCTGCATCTCGCCGTTTGCGTAGAGATCCGCGATCGCTTTTTTGAACTTAGGTCCGAGCGGGTCGCCCTTGCGGGTCGCGATGCCTTCCGGCGCGGCGTCGATCTGCGTTCCGGCAACTTCGAACCTCCCGGCCGTCTTCTTCATGTAGTAAAGAACCGGCGTTGCGTCGGCGAAGTAGGCATCGACCTTTCCGGCGAGGAGCGCCGCGGCGGCGTTTGTGTCGGCCGGATAGATCAGGTAAGAGATCTTCGCCTTGCCCTCCTTGACGAGGATCTTGTTCTGAGCGTCGAGCATGTCTTTCTCTGTCGTCGAAGCCTGCACGGCGACAGTCTTACCGCTCAGCGAATTGAGATCGCTGATCTGTGCGGGATTCCCCTTTTTAACCATCAGCAGGGCGCCGACGGTGACGTAGTCGGCAAAGTCGACCTTCTTCGCGCGTTCGGCGGTGTTCGTCAGCGAGCTGATGATCGCATCGCACTTCTTCGCGAGTAGCGCGGGGATAATCACGTCGAAGCCCGTCGTCTTGATCTGCGCCTTCTTGCCCCAGAGCTTCGCAATCGCGTTGGCGATGTCGACGTCGGCGCCGACGGCCTCGTTGCCTTTGAGCGACTCCATCGGCGGGTAGGTCGTGTCGCTGCAGAAAACGATTTGATTGCTCTTTGAGCCGCAGCCGGTCGTGGCCCCGGCAACGAGAACGGCGGCGAGCACCGCGCCGAGCAGGGCTAGCGTCGTGCGTTTACGCATGGTTACTCCGATTCCTTTCTCGAGGACGTCGTGTTGGAGTATGAGATTCGGTCCGGTCGCAGGGGCAGGGAGGCGGGGTGTCCGCCGGTTCTCGTGATCAGCCACGACGTCCGGATCCTCAAGGAGTGCTGATTCTCCTACGCGGGCGGTAGAGAAAGCAACCGGCTACCGCTCCTCGCCTGCCAGGAAGTCCTGTCGGAGCCTTCTATTGCGAGCTGTGCACCCCCGCCAGCAACGGCGATTCGTGCAACGTACCGTGGCCGCAGGCCGAGGTTCGGACCTTGACGGTCAACCAGTCGCTCGCTCCCGGTGGGCGCAGGCGAATCGCCGTGCCGGCCGGACAGCTCGTCTCGCCGCCGACGGGAACGTCCTCGAAGGAGATGAGCACGCTCGCCTTATCCAGGCGCGCCAGCTTCACGAGCTTCGGCGCTCCATTCAGCATCGACATGCCGCCGTGCACGACGTGAGTCGGAAGCAATCCGTGTGCGCCCCTGATCCGCAGACCCGGATAACCCTTGAGCTTGCAGGCGGAGCCCTTGTTCTGAAGCGTGACGCTGAAGAGGATGGTGCCAGCAGCGCCGTTCGAGTCGAGCTCCTTTCCCTTCAACTGCGAGGCGGTGCAGGTGGGTGCGCTCGCGCGCGAGCCGGTGGCCGTCTGGACTGTGAGCACGGCGGCGGCGACTGCGGCGAGAGCGACGCCGCAAAGAGTCAGGCGAGTGAGTGATCGCATTGCTGGTTCCTTTCTGGGCGTCGTCGGTGAGAGCAAGAAAGCGGCGAAGCAGAATCCTGAGAACGATTCTGACACCCAACAACGGCTCTTGTCAGTTCAAATCTCAGGCTCAATACGTTGATCGAAAGGCTCGATCCCTCGAACTGAGACCTCAGGCAAGCGCGTTTTCTGCCGATTAGTCTCTTGACCCCAGCCGCACGACGAGAGCGAGGCAGGCCGTGAACCTCGAGTCGAAATCGATTATCCAGAGAACAGTCGCTCAAGATGCCGAGGCTGAGCAGGAGCTCTTGAACGTTCTGCGCGAGCTGATCGCGCTTTCTCTCGAAAGGCCGGGTGGAGTGGCGATCGACGAGCTCGCCCGTCACGTAGGCCGCGACCACGATCGCCGTAGTGTGCGCGAGTTGCTCGAGCGCGGACGCTCGGCGGTCGAGGACGAGGTCGACAGTGTCGGCCGCTTCGCCGTGGTCGAGCGCGTCTACGACGACCCCTTCGCTTACTGGCGCGCCCGCTACGTTCCCACGTCATTCGGGCGCATCTATTTGCGGGGACTCGACTCGAGCAAGAAGAGCTAGTGGCCCGCTAGACCGGTTGGCGCAACCGCTCGAGCGCCTCGGTGACCGTCATCGCCAACGGGATCACGCGATCGAGGCTGGTGATCTCGAAGGCGCGAACGATGTCGGGGTTCAAGGCGACGACCGCGAGCGCACCGGCGCTCTCGCGCAGGCGTCTGGAAGCGCGGGCCAGCGCTCCGAGCGCGATCGAGTCGATCAGAGTAACTTCTCCCAGGTCGACGACGACAGTCTCGCCCGTCTTTTCGATCGCATCGTCGAGAGCGTTCTGGAGCGACCCGACCGAATGCAGGTCGAGTTCGCCGCTGACCGAGATCAGCAACTTTCCTTCCGCAATCTGCACTGTCAGAACGACGGGCTCGATCACCGACACCATGGACGGGTACCCACAAGCACGGTTTTTTATCCGTGCGCCTCGCATTGTTCTACCGGCGGGCGCCCCAGCGAGGGCTGGAAGTATCCTTCACCTCTATGCACATTTTACTCCCCGACCAGTCGAAGCTCGAGCTGCCCGAGGGGGCGAGCGGCCTCGAGGCTGCGCAAGCGATTGGACCGAAGCTGGCCGAGCAGGCGGTCGGGGTGCGAGTAAACGGTGAATTGCGCGATCTTCGTTTATCGCTCTCGGACGGTGAGCAAATCGAGATCCTGACAACGAAGAACGCTGACGATCCGGACGCTCTCGTCGTATTGAGGCATTCGGCCGCGCACCTGCTGGCCGAGGCCGTGCGCCGGCTCTACCCGGGCGTCAAGGTCGCGATCGGGCCGGCGATCGAGAACGGCTTCTATTACGACTTCGACTTTCCCGAGCCGATCGCAGAGGAGGATCTCGCCCGGATCGAGGAGGAGATACGGCGCGAGCTGGCGGAGGGGCGCGAATGGCGCCGCGAGGAGCTGGAGCGCGACGAAGCCAGGCGCCTGTTCGCCGAACAGGAAGAGCCATACAAGGTCGAGCTGGTTGACGAGGCCGAAGGAACGATCTCCACCTATTCGCAGGGAGACTTCACCGATCTCTGCCGCGGCCCGCACCTGATCGACTCGGGGCCGGTGAAGGCTCTGAAGTTGACGGCGCTGGCCGGCGCCTACTGGCGCGGCGACTCGGCCAACAGGCAGCTGACACGGATCTACGGCACTGCCTTCTTCTCGAAGAAAGACCTCGAAGCTCATCTCGTGCGCCTGGAAGAGGCGAAAAAGCGCGATCACCGCCGGCTCGGCGCCCAGCTGGATCTCTTCCACTTCGACGAGCACTCGCCCGGGTCGCCGTTCTGGCACCCGAAGGGAATGACAATCTTCAATCAGCTCGAGGCGCTCCGCCTGCGCGAGAACGCACATCGCGGCTACCTGGAGGTGAAGACGCCGCTGATCTACGACAAGGCGCTCTGGGTCACCTCCGGGCACTGGGAGAAGTTCCGCGAGAACATGTTTCTGATCCCCGTGGGAGACGAGCACGTCTACGCGATCAAGCCGATGAACTGCCCTGGTCACATGCTCCTGTACGGCAGCAAGCTACGCAGCTACCGCGATCTGCCCTTGCGCTATGCCGAGGGGGCCCCACTTCATCGCAACGAGCTCGCCGGCGCTCTGCACGGGCTGACTCGCGTGCGCTACGTCACCCAGGACGATGCCCATATCTTCTGCATGGAGGATCAGATTCCAACGGAGCTCGACGGCTGCCTGGACTATCTCCGCTATCTCTATGGCCTTTTCGGAGTCGAACCGCGCGCCGAGCTCTCCACTCGCCCCGATAACAAGCTCGGGAGCGATGAGGAGTGGGACTTCACAGAGGGTGAGCTGCGGGCGGCGCTCGATCGCTACGGGATCCCGTACGTTCTCGGGGCCGGCGAGGGATCGTTCTACGGACCGAAGATCGATCTTCACATCACCGACGTGCTTGGCCGCTCCTGGCAGATGGGGACGATCCAGCTCGACGCCCAGATGCCGGCTCGCTTCGGTCTCACCTATGTGGGCGCCGACAACCGCGAGCATCCCGTCTACGTCATCCACCGCGCGCTCCTCGGCTCCTTCGAGCGCTTCATCGGCATTCTGCTCGAGCACACCGCCGGCGACCTGCCGCTGTGGCTGGCGCCGGTGCAGCTGCGCGTGATCCCGGTGGGGGAGAACCACGCCGAGCCGGCGCGGGCGATCGTCGAGGGCCTGCGCCGTGCCAACTTCCGGGTCGATCTCGACGATCGCAGCGAGTCGGTCGGCAGGCGCATCCGCGACGCCGAGCTGGAGAAGGTTCCGCGCCTGATCGTCTACGGCGACAAGGAGTCGCCCGACGATCTGGCCGTGCGTGAGCGCGGCGGCGCCCAGTCGCGTAGGAGCCTGAAGGAGCTCGTCATAGAGCTGACTCCGCTGGCTACGACGCCGGAATCCTAAAGCGCAACGGAGGCCGAGAAATGGAAGCCCAGCTAAAGGAGGTCTCCATCTCGTCTCTTGACAGAATCGGAGAGATCCTCCACGACGCCGACTTCGACACGGGCGAGATCTCACTCGACGGGGAGACAGAAACCCTCACGATCGTTTTCGACCAAGCTGTGAATCAGCTACCGGACGACCTTGCTCCTCCCTTTCCGGATAGAGCAGGGCACGGCTGGTTCAGCTACGTCCGTTTCCACGAATTGATGCCGTTCGTGGAATGCGAGCTCGTCATTCGAACAGCCTCGGCGTTCCACCTCGACGACGATCAGACTTGGGGAATGCTGAACGACATGTCCTACGATTCGGCTCATGGTCGTGTTCGGATAAACAGCGTCATTGGCCTGAGTATCCATATCGACGTGGAACGATTCGAGGCTGCAGTCAGGATCAGCGATCACGTCAGGTCCTATCGGCACATCACGACCTGGTTCTGCATCTTCGAGACCTCCGGCAAGAGCCTTCCCGCCTAGTGCGTGCCAGCGAGGATTTCGCAAAGGAACGGAATCGGCTACATTAAGGGCCTGCAAGTAGGGGCTCATCCGTTCCCTCACCTCCGCGGCCAGGAGCTGCCGGAGGTTCAACCGAGGTGTTTGGTGGAAAGAACGGAGCCGCTGCCTACAGCGGTTTTGTCATTACTGAAGAGGAGGAAGCCCTAGCTTGGTGAGCACCAGTTGAGACCTCGGCGACGCTATGAGCCCGTTCGCCCGTCCGTTCCACATGCTCGCATCAACGACGGTATCCGCGTTCCACGCGTCCGTCTGATCGACACCGACGGCTCTCAGATCGGAATCAAGACAGCTGACGAGGCGCGGGAGTATGCCTACGCCAAGAATCTCGACCTGGTCGAGATCGCTGCCAGCGCCGATCCGCCCGTCTGCCGGGTGATGGACTACGGCAAGTACCGCTACGCAGAGGAGCAGAAGGCGAAGCTAGCGCGCAAGCACCAGCAGCAGATCCACATCAAGGAAATCAAGCTGCGGCCGAAGATCGGCGTGCACGACTACGAGACGAAGAAGGGGCACGTCGTTCGCTTCCTCAACCAGCGGGCGAAGGTCAAGGTCACGATCATGTTCCGCGGACGCGAGACCACCCATCCAGAGCGCGGGCGAGACCTGCTGATGCGGCTGGCCGAGGACGTGCAGGAGCTTGGCGCGATCGAGACGCAGCCGCTGCTCGAGGGCAGGAACATGACGATGGTGCTGGGGCCGACCAAGCATGCGGGCGAGAAGGTGAAGGCCGAGGCCTTGCAGGAGAGCCACGAGAGCAAAAAGGATTCCGTGCAGGTAACGGCCGAGGACGCTGGCGGTGCCGAGGGCGCCGGCGCAGAGAGCTGAGGAGAAAGATGCCGAAAACGAAGACTCACAGCGGTGCAAAGAAGAGATTCAAGATCAGCGGAACGGGCAAGATCATTCGCCGTCGCGCCATGCGGAGCCACATCCTCGGCAAGAAGACCTCGAAGCGCAAGCGCGGTTTCCGCAAGCCCGAGGTGCTCGGCGCCTCGGATTCGTCCGTCGTCAAGAAGATGCTCGGAAGGTGAGGTAGAACCCCATGCCACGCGTAAAGCGTTCTGTCCACGCGCGCAAGAAGCGGCGCAAGGTTCTCGAGCAGGCTCGCGGCTACTTCGGCATCAAAAAGTCGAGCTACAAGTACGCCAAGGAGCAGGTCGACCACTCGCTGGTCTACGCCTACCGCGACCGGCGCGTTCGCAAGCGCAACTTTCGCCGGCTCTGGATCATCAGGATCAACGCCGCCGCGCGCCAGGAGGGCCTCTCCTACAACCAGTTCGTCGCCGGCTGTAAGAAGGCCAACATCGAGCTCGACCGCAAGGTACTGGCCGATCTGGCTGTGCGTGAGCCCGCCGCCTTCAAGGCCATCGCCGCGCAGGCGAAGGCCGCACTCCAGAGCTGAACGCGAGCGACCGTCAAGCGGAGATCTTCCTGCGGCAGGAGGCAGCGTGCCGTGCGAGCGGCACCGTCTCGCTATACGGCGAGCTGTGCGAGCGGCTGGCGAGCGAGCCCTTCGTTTGTGAGCTGGCGCCGGACTATCGCTGGAATCTCGCGCTGAGGCTGCTCGCAGCGCTTCACTACCTGGTACTGGACGGACGTGCGCCTGAGCTGGCGCAGGCATACGCGGGCGAGCGCGAGGTCTGGCCCGCCTTCCGCGAAGCGCTCGTGCGCGAGTCGGAGTGGGTGGCGAGCTTTCTGCGCGAGCAGGGGATGCAGACGAACGAGGTGCAGCGCTGTTACGGGCTCCTGCCGGCCTTCCTCCTCGCCGCTCAGACCGGGAAAGAGCTCGACCTGATAGAGCTGGGGCCAAGTGCCGGTTTCAACCTTTTCTGGGATCGCTATGCGTACCTCTACGGCAACGGGCGCTGGGGAGCCGAGGATGCGCCGATCGAACTATCCGGGGAGCTTCGCGCGCCGCTTCCCCGCGGGCTGCTGGCGATCAAGCCGGTCGTGCGCAAGCGCCTTGGCATCGATCTGAACCCGATCGACGTAACGAGCGAGCATGGAGCTCGCCTTCTAAGGGCTTTCATCTGGCCCGACCAGAAGGAGCGACTCAAGCGGCTCGAGCAGGCGATCGAGGTCGTGCGCGATGATCCGCCACAGATTCTTCGTGGCGACTACCTCGAGCTGCTCGAGCCCGTGCTGGAAGAGCGCTCCGGCATAGCACTGACGGTCGTTTACCAGACCGCTTCGCTCAGCCACCTCTCGAGCGAGGAGAGGCAGCTCTTCGAGCAGATCCTGGCTCGTGCGGGAGAGCGCGGGTCACTGGCTTTCATCTCCGGCGAGCACCCCGAGGGCGACTTCGTCGACTACTGGCAGCTCCGCTTTCAGCTCTGGCCCGGGGGCGAGCCGCAGATCCTTGCCCGGCTCGACTACCACGGTCGCTGGCTCGAGTGGCTCGCCTGACCCGACTCCGCTTTCCAATCCATCCGGGATAGTGACGCGCGTGCCGAACCGGGGTAGGTTTCCGTTGAGATGCCTTCCGCCCGTAGCCGTGTCTTTCGCTCCGTGATCGTGGAGCACCTGATACGAAACGTGACCAGCCTGGAGGGGCGAACGATCGACGAGTATCGACGGAAAGAAGAGGCGCTCGCCGGGCACCAGATTCTTCCGCGTGGCACCAGGGTCGAGAGGTTGAGCATCGCCGGTCTTTCCGCCGAGTGGGTACGGGCGAAGGACGTCCCGGTCGGCGACGCGTGCACGATCCTCTACTTCCACGGCGGCGGCTACATCGCGGGCTCCTGCTCGACCCATCGCGACCTGGCGGCGAGGATCTCGGCGGCCTGCGGCGTGCGTGCGCTGGTGGTCGAATACCGCCTGGCGCCCGAGCACAAGTACCCGGCTGCCTTTGACGATGGCCTGAGCTCGTATCGCTGGTTGCAGGAGCACGGCGTCGCGGCGCGGCAGATAGCGATCGGCGGCGACTCGGCCGGTGGCGGATTGGCACTGGCGACTCTGCTCGCGCTCCGGGATGGGGGAGAGGAGCTGCCGAAGGCCGCCTTTCTGCTCTCTCCCTGGCTCTCGCAGATCCCCGACGGAGAGTCCTACAAGACTCGTGCCGAAGTCGATCCCCTGATAAGCGAGGACTTCGCCGCAGCCTGCGCGAAGGCGTTCCTTGGCGGAACCGGGGTGGACGCGCGCGATTTGGTGCTGTTCGAGAAAGACCTCCAGGGCCTTCCCAGCCTGCTCGTGCAGGTAGGCGAGGACGAGATCCTGCTCAGCGACTCGGTGCGGCTGGTCGAGAACGCGCGCGCCGCCGGTGTCGACGCGAGGCTCGATGTTTGGAAGGAGATGTGGCACGTCTTCCAGGCTTTCGCGATCGTTATGCCCGAGGCGAAGCACGCCGTCGCCGCGATCGGTAGCTTCGTGAGAGAGAAGCTCGACGAGCCGAGGCAGCGTGGATAGCCCTGTCACATCTCCGTCGAACCCGAAGCTGCGTCTCGTCCGCAGGCTGCAAAGCGCCAGCCAGCGTCGGCGCCTGGGACTCTTCACCTGCGAGGGCGAGGATCTCGTCGCGGCGGGTCTGGATGCGGGGCTGGAGCCCGTGGAGGTGCTAATCGATGCTGAGCGGCCGGCGCTCACAGAACGACTGCCCGAGGCGACGCTCGTTGTACCAAAGCTGCTGGCCGAGCTGTCCGAGCTCGCCCATCCGCCACGGCTGATTGCCGTCTTTCGCCGGGCTGTATTGCCGAGGCTCGAGCGGGCAAGTGCGCCCGAGGCTGGCCTTGCGCTTTGGCGAGTCGCCGACCCGGGCAATGTGGGCGCGCTCCTGCGCAGCGTCGACGCGCTCGGTCCGGGCTTCGTCTGTCTATCTGCCGGCTGTGCCGATCCGACCGGGCCGAAGGCTCTGCGAGCGGCGATGGGGGCGATCTTCCGCGTCCCGCTCGGCGGTTTCGACGAGGCGCCCGGACGCCGGGTGGGGCTGGTCGCCCACGGCGGCTCACCGCTCTCGCAGCTAGATCTCTCCGGCCCGGTCTGCTTCGTGCTCGGCGGCGAGCGCGAGGGTCTGACCGACGAGGTCGCGGCGGGCTGTGACGAGCTGGCGACGATCCCGCTCGCTTCCGGAGCCGAGTCTCTCAACGTTGCGACGGCGGGTGCGATCGCGCTATACGAGCGTCAGCGCCGCTGATTACCAGCCGCCTCCGCCGCCACCTCCGCCACCGCCACCACCACCGCCACCGAAGCCGCCGCCTCCTCCCGAGGAGGGCGACATCGCCGAGCCGAGGCCCGAGCTGAGATCGGAGATGGCGAATGCGCTTGCGCCGGAGCCGAGATCGCCGCTGGGGCTGATCCAGTAGATCGAGCTCTGGTTGTGCAGCTCTTCGGGCATGTGCAGCTGAGCGGCTTGGAGAACGCGGTCGGCGATGCCGAAGGCGATGCCGTAGACGAGGTAGCTCTCCCAGAGCGCGATCGACGCGGGCGGCGCTTCGTCGAGGCGGGGGAAGTCGTTCAGGTAGCGGCGGAAAGCCGACCAGCGCACCGCCACGAGCTGAGCCGGTTTCTTGCGCGCGCGCCAGAGGGGCACTTTGGTCGCGGCGGCGGCCGCGATGAGTCCGCTGATGACAGCGCAGACACCGAGCGCGATCGCGGCTACATCGTTGAAGCGGGGAGCGTTGACACGGAAGCGCTCCACCCCGTAGAAGAACGGGATCGCACCCACCAGCAGCAGGATGCCGCCCGCGACGAGAAGGACGGTCAGGCCGAGATTGGAGTACCAACCGCTTTTTACGATCTCGTCCTTGACCGAGCTCGTGAACTCCTGGAAGCGCTCGGCGTTCTTCGCGCGATCCTCGGCGATGCGCTCCTGGAAGTGCGAGAGCAACTCACCCTTCTCTCCGACGATCGGATCGGCGATCTCGGTCACCGCGTTCTCCCAGGGTGTAGGCGAGTCGAGCGCCTTCCCCTGGGTCAGCTTCAAGTCGGCGACCTGCTCCTTGCGCAACCCGCCCCAGGTCGATTTTTCGTTCGTCACGTGCTCGGCCTTGTAGCGGCCGCGGCGGATCAGGTCGAAGAGGGTGGCCGTGAACTCGTTCGTACCGGCGCCTGACCGCTCCTGCGTGAGAGCCGGGACCAGCGCCGGCGCCAGATCGGAGGGTGGCTCCTGCTCGTAGCGGCGGTCGTAATCGACCCGAGGCTCACGGCCGAAGCGGGCGTAGACCAGGCCGACCACGGCGAGGCCCGGCCCGAACGCAAGCAGAAGTAGCGCGAGCCAGGTGTGGAGCGAGCTCTCGTACCTCGCGATCTTCCTGCGATCACGGTCCCAGGCGGTGTAGTCGGCTTTCTCCCTCTCGACTATCTGCGCCAGTGCATTGCCGGGCTCGACCTTCGCGCCCGTGGTCGAGGCGAGCAGCGAGCGCGGGAAGACGACACGCAGGTCGACGAGCTGATGTGACGGGACAGAGGTCGCCTGCAGGATCGCGGCCGCCGGCGTCTTGTCGACGACGCCGCGGACCCAGACCGGGCCTGCCCAGACCCGGTAGGAACCGATCGCGATCGGCTTCGGGAGCCGCATGGTTGCGTGCAGCGACGGCAACGACGCGCTCCACGCATCGCCCCAGACGTTGAGGTTGACGTCGACCACGTCGTTGTACGCGACGGCGAGTCCGCGAAAGCGGTAGGCGATAGTGAAGGTACGCGGGCCGCCGCTCGGGTTGTCGAAGTGCCAGACGACGCGCAACGCGTCACCGACATGGGTCGTCGCGTACGTGCCCGGGTCTCCGATCGAGCCGAGCTCGGTGCTGCCGCCGTAGCTGTAGGCGCGGCCGTGCTCCGAGACCGTGACCTGGTCGATCAACTCGCCCTCACGCATAGGAATGTCGCGATAGCCGCCGTGAAAGACGTCGCTCATCGTGATCTGCTCGCTCACCGCCAGCGCGCCGTCCCGCTGCACTTGCGCGTTGACGACCGCGCTCTCGAGCGTGATCGCGCCCGCCGGTACGGCTGTCAGGCCGAGGACGAGTGCGAAGAGCGCGATTACGCCTATCCAGCGCAGTTTGTGGTTCACGTGAACTTGACCTGGGGAGCCTCGCGCTCCGCCTCACCCTCCACCTCGAAGAAGCCACGCGGCTGGAAGTTGAACATCCCGGCGACGATGTTCGTCGGCACTGTTTGGATGGTGTTGTTGTAGGTCAGTGTGACGTCGTTGTAGACCTGGCGCGAAACCTGGATCTTGTCCTCGGTCTCGGCCAGCTGCGCCTGCAGCTGCTGGAAGTTCTCGGTCGCGCGAAGCTGCGGGTAGGCCTCGGCGACGGCGAAGAGCTTGCCAAGGGCCTGAGTGAGGATGTTCTCGGCCTGCGCCTGCTCGGCCGGGCCCTGTGCTTTTTGGGCTGCGGTTCGAGCCTGGGTGACCTCATCGAAGGTGCCGCGCTCGTGCGCTGCGTAGCCCTTGACGGACTCAACCAGGTTGGGGATCAGATCGTGACGGCGTTTGAGCTGCACGTCCACCTGCGCCCAGGCGTTCTGACAGGCGTTGCGCAGGCGTACAAGCCGGTTGTAGCGGAGGACGAAGAAAAGGAGGAAGAGAACGACGACTGCGAGGACAGCGATCAGTACGTAAATCATCGACGGCGCCTTTCGGTACGGGGCGAATAGTTTGTGCGTTCAACCTTACTTCCGCAGAGCGACGAAAACCATGTCCTCGTCGCCGGAGTGGGGCTGGCGATCGAACCAGCCGTAACAGGCGCGGAGCACGAAGCCGGCGCGCTCGAGCAGCTCTTCCCACTCCTGCGCCGAGATCCAGGCGAGGTGCATCTGCGTCTCGCCCTCGTCGCCGCGCACACGCAGTACGAGCGTACGCTCCGGCCAGTTCCAGTCGGCGCGCTCCTCAATCCCGGGCTCGCGCTCGATCCAGCGCCCGTGCGTTTCGGCGGCGTCCCGCTCTGTGGGAACGAAGATGTCGAAGACGAAGCGACCGCCGGGCTGGAGCAGGCTGTGAATGCGCGTCAGCGTGAGCAGGCGCTCGTCTTCCGAGAGCAGGTGCAGGAAGGTGCGGAAGGGCGAGATGACTAGCGGAACGGTCTCTGTCTCTATTAGAGGCGGGTCGCGGAGATCGCCGAGGCGAAGGTCGATCAGATCGGCGACGCCGGCCGAGCGCGCTCGCTCGCGGCAGAGCTCGAGCATCGGCGCCGAGGAGTCGAGACCGATCACCCGTACTCCTGTCAGCGCAATCGGGACGGCGACCCTGCCGGTGCCCACGCCCAACTCGAGTACAGGGCCGCGGCTGGCCACCGCCTCCTCGACATAAAAGCCGATGTCCTCGACGACGCTCTGGTTCCAGCGGTCGTAGAGGGCGGCGATCGGATCGTACGGGCTGGGTTCGCCGTGCTCGCTCAAGCTTGCATTCTCGCTGAGGTGACGCCATCGGTGTCAGACACCTTTCGGTGTCAAGGATCTCGGTGTGCCGGTGGGGTGTTGTTTTCTCCACCGCGCTGGAGCTCGAGCGGGATCGATTCTGGTGAAACGCCCCGGGTCTGTGGACACAAAGTTCCACTTCTGGCGCAATCGTCCCTTGACACACCACGGTGTCTGACAAAGAGGCGCAGGCGCCGCTATCTTTTCGGCGTGGCGACAAGGTGCTCAGCCTTCCTGTTTACCGGGCCCCGGCTCGCAGTCGGGGATCGGTGCTGAGCAGCCCGGGCGCCCATCCTTGACCGTCGCGAGCCGCGGCAAACCAGCCCTTCGGCGTTAGCGACGGAACGGGACAGATCGAGGCGGGAGGAACTAGAGTCGTGCAGATGGACGTGGAGCAACTCGAGCAAGAGGCGCGGAGCGCGCTCGAGCAGGTGGATTCGCTCGATCAACTCGAGGAGTTGCGTGTGCGCTATCTCGGTCGCTCGAGCGAGCTCAAGCTTGCTCTGCGCGAGGTGAGGGACCGCGAGACGGGCATGCGCCTGAATGCCCTGCGCCAGGGTCTCGAGGGCGCGTTCGAGGAGAAGCGCTCGGCGCTCGAGCACGACGAGCTGCAGCGGAAGCTATTGGCCGAGAGCGTGGACGTGACACTGCCCGGCGAACGCTTCGCCGAGGGGCGCCTGCACCTGATCACCCAGATCCGACGCGAGGTCGAGGACGTCTTCCTCGGGCTCGGCTACATGATCGTGGACGGGCGCGAGGTCGAGACCACGCATTACAACTTCGACGGGCTCAACATGCCGCCCTGGCACCCGAGCCGCTCCCCGGGTCATTCGCTCTTCCTGAACAGCGACGTTCTGCTCCGGACCGAGACCTCGCCCTCGCAGATCCGCGTCATGGAGGCCCAGGATCCGCCCGTCTACATGATCTCGCCCGGTCGCGTCTACCGCCGTGACACGCCGGACGCGACCCACAGCCCGGTCTTCCACCAGGTCGAGGGCCTCGCGGTAGACCGCGGCATCTCGCTCGCCGATCTCAAGGGGACGCTCCTGCATCTGATGCGCGCCCTCTTCGGCGAGAAGCGCGAGTTGCGCTTCCGCACCCACTATTTCCCCTTCACCGAGCCCTCGATCGAGCCCGATGTCTCCTGCCACATGTGCGACGGCGCGGGCTGCCCGGTTTGCAAGCACTCCGGTTGGATCGAGATGGGCGGCGCCGGCATCGTCGATCCGAACGTGCTCGAGTTCGTCGGCTACGACCCCGAGGAGGTTTCTGGTTTCGCCTTCGGGCTCGGGCTGGAGCGGATCGCACTGCTTCGCCACCGTATCCCCGACATCCGTCTCCTCTGGGAGAACGACCTGCGCTTCTCGCGCCAGTTCTGAGATGAAAGTCCCCTACACCTGGCTCCGCGAATACGTCCCGATCGAGGCCTCGGCCGAGGAGGTCGCCGCCCGGCTCGGCGTCACCACGGCCGAGGTCGAGCGCGTCTCCTGGCGCGGCGTCTCCGACTCGGATGGGAACTTCGCCAACTTCCGCGTCGGCCGAGTGCTCGAGGCGGGCAAGCACCCGGGCGCCGATCGCCTACAGCTCTGCAAGGTCGACGTGGGCGATCCGGAACCGCGCCAGATCGTCTGTGGCGCCTGGAACTTCGGCGCCGGTGCGACGGTCGCGGTCGGCTTGCCCGGCGCCGTGCTCCCGGGCGGGATGAAGCTGGAGCGGGCCAAGCTCAGGGGGACGGTTTCGGAGGGGATGATCATGTCCGAGCGCGAGCTCGAGCTCGGCCAGGATCACTCGGGCATCCTGCTCCTACCCGACGAGTGGACGCCGGGCGCGCTTCTCTCCGACCTGTTCGCCCTGGGCGAGCCGGTCCTCGAGCTCGAGGTGACCGGCAACCGGCCCGACCTGCTCGCGGTCTACGGCCTGGCAAGGGAGATCGCCGCGCTCTACCGGCTCGAGCTGGCGCCGCCGCCCGGCGCCGATCCCGAGCTGGTCGGCGACGAGCCGGTGCAGATCAGCGTCGAGGACACAGGTGGCTGCCCGCGCTACGTCGGGCGCCTCTTCCGCGACGTGAAGATCGGTCATTCGCCACCCTGGTTGAAGGCGCGGCTGACCGGCGCCGGCATGCGTCCGATCTCGAACGTGGTCGACATCACCAACTACGTCATGCTTGCGCTCGGAAACCCGCTCCACGCCTTTGACCTCGAGCGTTTGGCCGAGGGCAGGATCGTCGTGCGCCGCGCCCGTCCGGGCGAGGAGATGCGAACCCTCGACGGCGTCGACCGAGTTCTCGATTCACGCGATCTGGTGATTGCGGACGCGGCCAACTCTGTCGCGATCGCCGGGATCATGGGCGGCGAGGAGAGCGAGGTCGGCGACGACAGCACTTCGATTCTGCTCGAGTCGGCCAACTTCGAGCCGGTCGGGATCCTCGAGAGCTCGGAGCGGCTGAAGCTGCGCACCGAGGGCTCGAACCGCTGGGAGAAGGGCGTCGATCCCTATCTCGCAGGTCAGGCAGCGAAGCTCGCGACGGAGCTGATGGTGGGACTTTCCGGTGCTCGCTGGGTCGGGCACGCCGACATTCAGGGCGATCTGCCCGAGCGGCCGGCCATCCGCTTCCGCCCCGAGCGCGCCGACGAGCTGAACGGAGTCTCGATTTCACCCGAGGAGCAGCGCGGATTGCTCGAGCGCTTCGGCTTCGAGGTGGCGAAGGACTGGACCGTGACCGTGCCCACCTTCCGCGCCCGCGACGTCACCCGCGAGGTCGACCTGGTCGAGGAGATCGCCCGCGTTCATCTCGAAGAGATTCCCTTCACCCTGCCCGCGCGCCGGGCGATGTGGGGGCGGCTGACCCGTGAGCAGCGCCTGCGCCGCCGGATCGAGAACACCCTCAGCGCCGTAGGCTTCGTCGAGGCCTACACCTACTCACTCGTGGACAGCGATCCCGATCCGCGTGCGATCAAACTTCCCGATCCTCTCACGGCCGAGCACGCGCTCCTGCGTACGACGCTCGTGGAAGGACTCATCCGCTCGCTCCAGCGTAATCTCGACGCCGGCAACGAGGAGATCGCCCTGTTTGAGATCGCACACGTCTATCTGCCCGGCGAGGGCGAGCTGCCCGACGAGCCGGTGCGCGTCGCCGGCCTGACCCGGGGCGGCTTCGCTCGTGCCAAGGGTGCCGTCGAGACACTGCACCGGGTACTCGCCGCCCCCGAGCCGAGCTTCGAGCCGGCGAGCGAGCTGCCTTTTTTGCATCCGCGCAAGGCGGCTCGCGTAGGCGCGGCGGGCTGGGTCGGCGAGCTGCATCCCGAGCTGGCCCCGGGAGAGTGGGGCGTGTTCGAGCTCGATCTCGGCGCGCTCGCCGAGGTCGCTCGCGACGTCGTCGTCTACGAGGACGTGATTTCCTACCCGGCCGTGAAGCAGGATCTCTCCTTCGTCGTTGCCGAGGAAGTTGCCGCGGGGTCGATGATCGAGGCGGCGCGCGAAGCGGCCGGAGCGGAGATGCGGCGAATGGACGCCAGCGACGTCTACCGCGGACCCCAGGTGGGCGAGGGCAAGAAATCGATCACCTTCGCGGTCGCCTTCCAGTCGTCCGAGCGAACGCTCTCGGACGAAGACGCAACCGCGTTGCGTGAGAAGATCGTTGGGGCGCTCGGCGAGCGCTTTGGCGCACAGCTTCGCGCCTAGGTTCCCGCTTCTAGCGCAGGCCGAATCGCCGCAGAATCTCTGAGATAGAGACGTTCGGAGCCAGCGGACGCTTCTTTTCGGGTGGGACGGCCTCGAACTCGCCGGCGCTCAGTCTGAGCGCCACCTGGTCTGAGACGATCTTCTCGATCAGCTCGGCGGGGATGTAGCGGGGCGGAGCGGATTTCGTCCGGACGACGACGCCGTCGAAGATGTCCTTGCCCGGCTCACCCCGGACGGCGCCGATCCGGCCCACGGTCGCCCCGTCGGAGCTGACGACCTGCCAGCCTCTCCTGACCAGGAGCCAGGAGACCGGATCGCTCACAGCGAGCGGCCCCCGAGCCGCCAGACGGGGCCCTGGGTCTCCACCGGTCGCTTCTCGGCGAGCAGCTGCAGCAGGTGCAGACGACCCGGGATCCGGGCCTTATCGAGCCGTTCGAGGCAACGCCTGGCCATCTCTGGCGCGGCGCCGTAGCCGAAGCTGCGGCCAACGCGGAAGCGGAAGGCCGATCTCCCGTCGCAGTGCTCGGGGTTGAGCGGCGAGACGATCAGCGCCACGTCCGCGTAGGACTCGGTCGGCCGCAACTCAACCTCGGCGTAGAGATGGCTCCAGTCGTCGGGCAACCGCTCCAGGAGCCGGTTCCAGGCAAAGACGAGGGTTTGCGCCGACCAGCGCGCGGAAAAACCGCTAGCTACCGGATTCTCTTCGATCCCCATACCGTTTCCTCCAGAACCCAAAACTAGCCACGCGACCAGCATAACCAGCGCAAGACTATGACCGAACTCGAGCTCAAGACCTTTCTTCAGTCAGAGGAGCTCGAGCGCTTTCTGGCACGGATGCTCGTGATCAGACATTTCGAGCAGGCCGTGGAGGAGCGCTACCGCGACGGCGAGATCCCCGGCTTCGTCCATCTCGCGATCGGCCAGGAGGCGGTTGCAGTCGGAGCCTGCAGCGCGCTTTCGCCCGGCGACGTGATCACCTCGACACACCGCTCGCACGCACACGCGCTGGCCAAGGGAATGCCTCCACGCGTCGTCATGGCCGAGCTCTACGGCAAGGTCGACGGCTGCTCTAGCGGGCGCGGCGGCTCGATGCACCTCTACGACGTCGAGCGCGGCTACCTCGGCTCGAGCGCCGTCGTTGGCGGGGCGCTCGGGATCGCGACCGGAGCCGCTCTGGCCTTCAAGATGCACGGTGAAGAGCGCGTCGCAGTCCCCTTCTTCGGCGACGGGGCCACCAGCTCAGGTCTCTTCCACGAGGCCATGAACCTGGCCGCGCTCTGGAAGCTTCCGGTCGTCTTCCTGTGCGAGAACAACTGCTGGGCCGAATCGACTCCGTTTGCCCAGCACTCGCCCGTCGCGGACCTCACTGAACGGGCGCTCGCCTACGGCATGACGGCGCTCAGAGTCGACGGGCAGGATGTCGAGGCGGTGTTCCACGCCACTGCCGAGGCTCTCGCCCACGCCCGCTCGGGCGAGGGGCCGGTTTTCCTCGTTGCGGAGACCTACCGCCTCGCCGCGCACAACGTCGGCGACCCGCAGGAGTATCGCGATCGGGCCGAGTTCGAGCAGTCGCGGGCGACTCAGGATCCGATCGTCAAGCTACGAGGTCGCCTGGCTCTCTCCGACGAGCGCTTCGCCGAGCTCGAGCGCGAGGCCGAGGCGATCACCGCCGACGCGGTCGAGTTCGCCCGTCACAGCCCCGATCCCGACCCGGGCGACCTGCTCGAGGACGTCTATGCCTGATCCTCAGAACGGAACACGCAGGCTCAGCTTTCGCGAGGCCGTTCGCGACGCCATGTCAGAGGCGATGAGGCGCGACCCGGAGGTCTTCATCATGGGTCAGGACATCGCGGAGCACGGCGGCTCGCAGAAGGTCACGCTCGGCATGCTCGACGAGTTCGGACCAGAGCGGGTACGGAACGCTCCGATCTCGGAGATGGCGCTAACCGGGGCCGGAATCGGCGCGGCGATGATGGGTATGCGTCCGATCGTCGAGATCATGTACCAGGACTTCCTCACCCTGGCGATGGAGCAGCTCGTCAACCACGCCGCCAAGGAGCGCTACATGTCGGGCGGGCAGCTGAAGGTTCCGCTGACGGTACGTACGCAGGGCGGCGCCGGCTGGTCCTCGGCGGCCCAGCACGGGCAGCAGGTCGAGGGCTGGTTCGCCGGCATACCGGGGCTCAAGGTGGTCTATCCCTCCACGCCCCGGGATGCGCGCGGGCTGCTCTGGTCGTCGATCTACGACGACAACTGCGTGCTCTTCTTCGAGCACGTCCAGCTCTACAACCTGCGCGAGGAGTTGCCCGAAGAGCTGGAGCCGGTTCCGCTCGGGAAGGCTCGGATCATGCGGGCGGGCGAGGACGTGACCGTGGTCGCGCTGGGGCCGCTCGTGCACGAGGCGCTGGCGGCCGCGGAGCGCGCCGAGGCCGAGGGAGTGTCGGTCGAGGTCGTCGACCCGCGCACGTTGCAGCCGCTCGACGAGGAGACGATCCTGGTCTCGGTACGCAAGACCAGCCGCTGCGTAGTCGCGCACGAGGCCGTGCGTAGGATGGGCTTCGGAGCCGAGCTGGCGGCGCTGATCCAGGAGAAGGCCTTCGACTGGCTGGATGCGCCGGTCGAGCGAGTCGGTGCCTGCTTCTCTCCGCTTCCCTTCTCGCCGGTGCTCGAGAAGGAATGCGTTCCGAGGCGGGATAAGGTGTACGACGCGATCATGAGAAGCGTCGGGAGGAAGTGACGGTGGCGAGCGAGATCAAGCTTCCACGGCTCGGTCAGGGAATGGAGTCGGGCGTCGTAACCAGGTGGCTGAAGAGCGAGGGCGAGCAGGTCGAGAAGGGCGAGCCTCTTTTCGAGCTTGACACCGACAAGGTTACGCAGGAGGTCGAGTCTCCCTTCGCGGGCGTGCTGCTCAAGATCGCCGTCGGCGAGGGTGAGGCGCCGGTGGGAACGACTCTCGCCTACGTCGGCGAGGAGGGAGAGCAGGTGCCGGACACGGTCGCCGAGAACGCGCCGGCGCTGCCCGAAACCGAGCCCGAGCCCGAGCCCGAAGCCGAAACCATATCGGCCTCTGTCGTCGGTAACGGCGCGCCGGGCGCCGCCGCCGACGCAGGCCGGGCGAAAGCCTCTCCGCTTGCACGCAGGCTGGCGCGCGAGCGCGGGTTGGAGCTGGCCGGGATAGCCGGCACCGGCCCCGAGGGCCGGATCGTCGCCGAGGACGTCGCACGCGCCGCGGCGACCCGGACGGTTGCCCCGATCGCCTCGGCTCCGTCGCTGCGTACGGGGGAGACGGCGCCGGGCGAGGTCGAGCGGGTGCCGCTGACGAGCACGAGGCGCACGATCGCACGCCGGCTCAGTGAGGCCTGGCAGGCGCCCGCGTTCCAGATTTCCTCCTCGGTGGACATGAGCGAGGTGCTGGCCATGCACAGGCGACTGCGCGAGCGCGCGCGCCCCGGTGAGCGCCACGCCAGCATCGCCGACTTCCTCACCAAGGCCTGCGCCCAGGCGCTCGTCCATCACCCGGGTGTGAACGCGCTCTGGCTCGGCGATGCGGTAGAGATCCACCACTCGGTCGACATCGGCATCGCCACGGCGACCGAGCGCGGGCTGATCGTGCCGGTGATCCGGGGCTGCGAGCGCCAGACGCTGGCCGAGCTGGCAGTCGCGCGCGCCGAGCTCGTCTCGCGCACCGTCGCCGGCACAGTCGACCTGGAGGATCTCGAGGGCGGCACGTTCACCATCTCCAATCTCGGCACCCTCGGCGTCGAGCAGTTCGTCGCCGTGCTCAATCCGCCTCAGGTAGCGATCATCGCTGCCGGCGCGATTGTCGAGCGCCCGGTCGCGCGCTCGGGCAAGGTCGAGATCGCGCCTCTGCTGACGTTGACTCTCACCTGCGATCACCGGGCTGTGGACGGGTCGGTGGCGGCCGAGTTCCTGGCCACGGTCAAGGGCTTCCTCGAAGAGCCGGGGCTGATGCTCTAGTGTCCTCGTCGATGGGTATCCACGTTTGGTACCGGGTGCGCGATTTCGACGCCGGCCGCGCCTTCTACGCGGGCTTGCTCGGTCTGGAGGAGATCTACGTCGACGAGGACGGCCGCTGGGCGCGGTTACGGAGCGGAGACGCGGAGATCGGACTGGCGGAAGGCGAGCCCGAAGAAGGGGGCGTGGCGATGATCGACGTCGCAGACGTCAAGGCCGAGGCCGAGAGGTTGCGAGCAGCGGGAGTCGAGGTCGGCACGGTGGTCGAGCTGCACGGAGACATCCGCCTGCTCGACGTTTACGACTCGGACGGGAATCGCATTCAGCTTGCTCAGACGCTCTAGGACGTCGGTGAAGAACGAGACGCGCGCCCGGCGCAGCCTATCCCTGCCGTGCGAAGGTCTTCAGCTGCGTTTTTCGCGCGGGCGGCAGATCGTGCCAGCGCACGCCCTCGATCGCGCCGGCCAGGGCGTAGAGCTTGCTCAGGCAAGCGTCGTCGGGCAGCACTGCACGCAGACGCTCGAAGGCCCGCTCGGCACCGAGCGCCCGCAACTCCTCTGGGGATTCGATACCAGCCCCGCGCAGGCAACCGGCGAGCACCGATCCCACGTTGGGAAGCGTCTCGAGCTCGGTCACAATGGCGCAATCGTAGTGATGTTGGCGGGCCAGAGCGCTCGCTAGGATCGAGAGGTCAGCGAGTGGAGGGAAGGACGGATCATGGAGTGTGACGTCGCCGTACTCGGAGGAGGCCCGGGCGGTTACCCGGCCGCGATCCGCGCCGCGCAGCGCGGCGCCAAGGTCGTCTGTGTCGAGCAGGAGCCCGCGCTCGGGGGAGTCTGCCTGCGCGTCGGTTGCATTCCCACCAAGACCTGGGTGCAGACGGCACGGGCGATCAAGGAGATCGAGGAGAGCTTCGAGAACTCCGGCATTCGCATCAGCGAGGCGAGCCTCGACTTCGAGCGTGCTAACGCCTGGAAGGCGAGCACGGTCGAGCGCCTGACCAGTGGCGTGGCGACTCTCTTCAAGGCGAACGGCGTTGAGTGGATCAAGGGCTCCGGCCGCTTCACCGGCCCGAACACGATCGAGGTCTCGAGCGGCGAGACGGTCACCTTCAAGAACGCGATCGTCGCCACCGGCTCGCATCCGATCCTTCCTCCCATCCCCGGGCTCGACTCGCCGCGCTGCGTCGACTCGACCGGGTTGCTTGCCCAAACCGAAGTCCCGCCGCGCCTCGTCATCCTGGGCGGCGGCGTGATCGGTTGCGAGTTCGCCTCGATCTTCTCGCGCTTCGGCTCCGAAGTGACGATCGTCGAGCTGCTCGAGCGCGTGATCCCGATGGAGGACGAGGACGCCTCCAGCGAGCTGGCCAAGAGCTTTCGTCGCCGCGGTATCGAGCTCCAGCTCGCGAAGACCTGCACGAGGGTGGACGAGACAGACGCCGGGCTGATCGTTCACTTCGGCGAAGGGGAGACCGTAAACGCCGATCTGATGCTCGTCTCGGTCGGGCGTGCTCCCAACGTCGATGCGATCGGGCTGGAGGCGGCCGGTGTCGCCTTCGGCGCACGCCAGGGCATCGTCAGCGACGAGCACCGGCGCACGAACGTTCCGCACATCTACGCGGCCGGCGACGTCGCCGGGCACTGGCAGCTCGCCCACACCGCCTTCCGCGAGGGCGAGGTAGCGGCCGAGAACGCCACCGGCCACGAGGCGGTGGTCGACGACCGCGCCGCCGTGCCGCGTCCTATCTACACCGACCCGGAGGTGGCGGCGGTCGGGCTGACCGAAGCCGAGGCTCGCGATCGCCACGGTGAGGACGTCGTGGTCGGTCGCTTTCCCTGGGCCGCGAACGGCCGCGCCGTGATGCAGAGCGAGACCGTGGGCTGGGTCAAGACGATTCACGAGAGCCGCTACGGCGAGCTACTGGGGTTGGTCATCGTCGGCCCGCATGCAACCGAGTTGATCGAGGTCGGGCGGGTCGCAATCGACGCCGAGTCGACGATCGAGACGCTCTCGATGGGGATGACGGCGCACCCGACTCTGACCGAGGCGATCAAGGAGGCCGGTCTGGTCGCGCTCGGGCAACCGATTCACGTGGCGCCCAGACGGCGCTCAAACTAGCGATACGAATAGGGGCGAAGCATTACGCCGCCCAATCCCGCACGGCGCCACGGGGTTGTTCTTGTGCTACGGGGCGGTTTCTAAGCGGGATCGCCGCCGGCTGGAAGCGGTGGTTGCCATATGTGATAATCCGTCTTGAACTTGCGCTCGTCCGCCCGAGTTCCGATCTTGGGGAGCCCGGGCTACTACCCGCCGGGACGCTGAGCCGCAGCGGCGTCCCGGTGTGGTTCAAAGATGATCGCCGCGCCTGCTAGCGCATATCGTCCGCACTCGATAGGGTACGCGTATGAGGAAAGGATCCCGCGCAAACAGGGCCCTCATCCGGCCCGCCCTAGAGTCGATCGCACCGTACGAGGCCGGCAAGCCGATTGAGGAGGTCGAGCGCGAGCTCGGAATCTCCCGTGTCGCCAAGCTCGCCTCCAACGAAGGTCCCTTCGGGCCCTTCCCGATCGCCCGTCAGGTTCTCGAAACCCAGTCTTACGATCTCAACCGCTATCCCGACGCGAGTGCCTACCGGCTCCGCGCGGCACTAGCCGAACGGCTCGGAGTCGAGATCGATCAGATCGCGCACGGCGCCGGCGCCGACGGTCTGATTTCGCATCTTTCTCTGGCACTGCTCGATCCGGGCGACGAGGTCGTGTTCGGCTGGCCTTCCTTCGCCAGCTACATGCTGAGCACGCTCAAGCTGGGCGCGGTGCCGAAGACGGTGCCGCTTCGGGATCATCGCTACGACCTCGAGGCGATGCTGGAGCAGATCGGCTCGAAGACGAAGATCGTCTACGTCTGCAACCCCAACAACCCGACCGGCACGATGACCAGTCGCGAAGAGCTCGACGCCTACTTCGAGCGGGTACCCGAGCACGTGTTGACGGTGATCGATCAGGCCTATCTCGAGTACATCGAGGAGCCCGACTACCCCGACGCCGTCGCCGAGTACTTCAAGCAGGGCAAGCGCGTGGCCGTGCTCCGGTCCTTCTCCAAGATCTACGGGCTCGCCGGTCTGCGCGTCGGTTACGCCGTTGCCTCGAAGGAGATCTGCACGGCGATCGCCAAGGTGCGCCCGGCCTTCGACGTCGGCTCGTCAGCCCAGGAGGCGGCGCTCGCCAGCGTCACCGGCGAGGACGCGGAGGTCGAGCTGGCGCGCAGGCGCTCCTACAACACCGTCGCCGTCGCCGAGCTCGGGCGCATACTGAGGGCGTTCGGTCTGGAGACCGTCGGGCCGGCGGTTGCGAACTTCCTCTTTGTCGATCTCGGCACCGACAGCAGGCCCTTCTTCGAGCAGCTGCTCAAGGAGGGCGTGATCGTTCGTCCGCTGCACGGTTTCGGGGCTCCGACGGCGATCCGCGTGACCGCGGGGACGGCGGAGGAACACGCCGTACTACGCGAGGCGCTCCGGGTAGTCAGGCCAAGCGGGCACAGCCCTGACTGAGGCTCTTAGGTCGAGGAAACCTGTCCGGCGGCGCCGTGTGGGCGCCAATACCAAGGTACTTCCCTGCTTCTTTTAGGTGCCGACAGTTGCCCTTTCGGGTTCGCCTCGCCTCCCTCGAAAAGGCGACATTGATTTAGAAACGGCGATTGTCGTTTCTGTATAGCCGCTTCTGCACACTAGAATCCACTCACCGTCGGCTTAGCCGGCAGCCGCGGAAGGAAAAGGCCGGCATCTGCTTCACAAACAGCGTGCAGAAAACCCCGAGCCCGACGATCTTGCTGACCTCCGCGGTAGAGGTGGAAGGCGCCGCTGGACGCCGAGGTGGTTGGACGTGACGTTCCCCCGGCTAGAGGAGCTTCGTGTCCACGCCTGATCTGATCGGGCGCAGGGACGACCTGGTCGAGGAGATCTCGGCGCCGGACGCCGAGGAGATCGTCGGGCGTAGTCCCTGGCAGCTCTTCTGGGTGCGCTTCCGCGAGGACAAGGTGGCGATCGCCTCGCTCGCTTTCGTGCTCCTGATCGGCCTAGTCGCGATCTTCGCGCCCTTCATCGTCAAGTTGCTCGGACATCCGCCCAACGCCCAGTACACAAGCGAGCTCGACGCCTTCGGCACTCCCAAAGGACCGTCCTCGAGCTTCCTCTTCGGAGCCGACACAGTGGGCGAGGACGTGTTCTCGCGTGTGGTCTATGGCGCTCGGGTATCGCTAGAGGTGGCACTGATTTCTACCGCGATCGCCGTTTTCGTCGGCGTCGTGGCCGGCATGATCGCCGGTTACTACCGGGGCGTCGTGGACACGCTGATCTCCCGTTTCATCGACGTCATGCTCGCTTTTCCGGTATTGCTGCTCGCGCTCGGAATCGCTACGGCCTGCTCGCTCGGCAAGGGTTGCCTGGGCGGGCTGATCAAGCCCGGCGTGCCGACGGTGATCGCAGTGATCGCGATCATCAACTGGACTTACATCGGCCGCATCATTCGTGGCCAGGTGCTATCGCTGCGCGAGAAGGAATTCGTCGAGGCTGCCCGGGCCAGTGGCGCAGGTGATGCGGGCATCCTCTTCCGTGAGATACTGCCCAACCTGGTGGCGCCGATCATCGTCTACACGACTCTGGTCATCCCCACCAACATCCTGCTCGAGGCGGCCCTTTCCTATCTCGGCGTCGGTGTCAGCCCGACGCAGGCAAGCTGGGGCCAGATGATCTCCGACGCCACCTCGATCTTCAGCACAGCCTGGTGGTACTTCACTTTCCCCGGCGCCGCGCTTCTCCTGACGGTGCTGGCCTTCAACCTCCTCGGCGACGGGATTAGAGACGCCCTCGACCCGAGGATTGTAGATGTGACGTGACAAACCGAAGCATCAGACAAGGAGGAATCGCATGAATGGTCGTACCGACCAGCTCCGCCGCCGGCAAGCCCGGCTAGGTGCTGGTTCCTCCCGCGTTGTCTGGGTGCTTCTTCTCGCCGCTCTGGCGCTTACTGTCGGCGGCTGCGGGAAGAAGTCCAGCTCGACGTTAAAGGGCAAGAAGGGCGGAACAATCACCGTCCTCACGGCCGCCGATGTGGACTACATCGATCCCGGCGAGACCTACTACGCGTTCGGGTACGAGATCGTGTACACAACACAGCGGCCGCTCTACGGCTACAAGGCCGACAGCCTCGTTGTCGTTCCCGACCTGGCGGCGAGTGAGCCGCAGGTAACCGACGGTGGTCTCACGGTCACGGTCAAGCTGAAGAAGGGCGTCAAGTTCAGCCCGCCGGTGAACCGTGAGGTGACCTCCAAGGACGTGAAATACGCGATCGAGCGAGGCTTCGCCGCGAGCGTGATCAACGGCTATGCGGGCGCCTATTTCAGCGTCATCAAGGGTGCTCCCGCGACGCCGCCGAAGACGCCGCAACCGATCTCCGGTATCGAGACGCCAGATGATCACACGATCGTGTTCAAGCTCTCCCGCCCGTCCGGTGCACTTATCGGCGCTCTGACGATGCCGCTGACCGCGCCGGTACCGGAGGAGTACGCGAAAAAGTACGACGACCTGGCTTCGTCCACCTACGGAATGCACCAGGTGGCGACCGGACCGTACATGATCGCCAACAATGCGGCCGGTTCGATCAGCCCCGGCTACCAGCCGAGCAAGCTGATCAAGCTCGTCCGCAATCCGAACTGGAGCTCAAAGACCGACTACAGGCCGGCTTTCGCCGATCAGATCCGCTTCGAGGAGGGCTACGCCGACGCGACGATCGCGACCCGGAAGATCCTCAGCGGCACCGGTGACGTGAACGGCGACTTTGCGCCGCCGCCGGCTCAGTTGAAGTCGATCTTGGCCAATCCGGTTCAGAAGAAGCGGCTCTTCTTCACGCCCGTCAGCGGTACCCGTGACGTGGCGCTGAACTCAACCAAGCCGCCGTTCAACAACCTGCATGTCCGCCAGGCCGTCGCCTACGTGCTCGACCGCAACGCTATGCGGTTGACACGCGGCGGCGCCGTCGACGGCAAGATCGCCACCCACTTCATCGACCCGAGCTTCGCAGGCGCGGGCTTCGAGGCCGCGGGCGGCTATGCGTTCGATCCGTTCCCGAGCAAGAACCATGCCGGCGACGTGGCCAAGGCCAAAGCGGAGATGAAACTGGCCGGCTACAAGACCGGTATGTACACGGGACCGCCGGTGACGATGGTGGCCGGTAACGCCGGCGCGGCACCGAACACCGCCAGGGTGGTCATCAACAACCTGGGCAAGATCGGGATCAAGGTGACCCCGTCCTTCCTCAGCGCCTCGGCGATGTACACCGAGTTCTGCAACGTACCCAAGAAGGAGCCGGCTGTCTGCCCGAACGTGGGCTGGCTGCAGGACTTCAAGGACGCGCAGACGCTACTCGACGTCACGTTCAACGGTAAGGACATCCTGCAGGCCGGGAACTCCAACTGGGGCCAGTTGAACGACCCCAAGATCAACGCGGCGATCGACGCCGCTGAGAAGCTCACCGACAAGAAGCAGCGGGCTGCGGCTTGGGGCAAGATCGACGACATGATCACGCTCACGGCCGTCGAGATTCCCTGGATCTGGGAGGACTACCAGACGATCTTCTCGGCAAACGTCAATCCGGCACGCCAACTCTGGAACCAGGGCGGACCGGACCTCTCCTGGATGTCGAAGAAGTAGGGGTAGTTGGCCTCACCGACTCACCCGAATGAAGCACCCGCCCCCCGGCCCAAAAGGCCGGGGGGCGGTATTCTCGGCGCCCTCGCCGGGCCGGCGGGGACTGTCTGGGGCTTGGCCTCGTCATCGACCTTTCGCTACATCGTCCGTCGTGTTCTCTGGGGCGTATTCCTGCTCTTCGTAGTCAGCGCGATCACCTTCATCATCTTCTACGAGCTCCCGAACGCCGATCCAGCCCAGATTCGAGCCGGGCGTCACGCCACGCCCGGGATGATCAAGGAGATCAGGCACAACCTTCGTCTCGACAGGCCGTTCTACGTGCAATACGGCTATTACATGGATCGACTCGTCCTGCACTTCGATCTCGGCACCTCGTTCTACAGCGAGGCGTCGGTTCGGAGCCAGATCGTCTCCCGTCTTCCCGTCACCTTCTCGCTGACGGTCGGCGCTGTCGTGATCTGGCTGCTGATCGGCATTCCCGTGGGGGTGATCTCGGCGATCAAACGCCGTTCACTGCTCGACCGCGCCACGATGGGCGCTTCGCTCGTCGCCATCTCGGCGCCCGTCTACTGGCTGGGCCTGGTGGTGCTGTTCCTCTTCGCCAACGACATCGGCCTGTTGAAGCTCTTCGGAGGCGCGGGAAGCTACGTTCCCTTCTCGCAGGATCCCGGCACTTGGCTCAACTCCTTGATCCTCCCCTGGCTGGTGCTTGCCGCCGCCTTCACCGCTTTCTACGCACGCATGGCGCGCGCCAACCTGATCGAGGTGATGAGCGAGGACTACATCCGCACCGCTCGGGCCAAGGGGCTGTCGGAGCGGCGCGTGATCTTCCGCCACGGCCTGCGCGCGGCTCTGACCCCGCTCGTGACAATGGCCGGGATGGACATCGGCGGCCTGCTCGGCGGCGCCGTTCTCACCGAGACGGTCTTCAACATTCCCGGCGTCGGGCGCTACGCCTACGACTCGATCGTCAACTCCGACCTGCCGGCGATTCAGGGCACGGTGCTCTTCGGTGCCTTCTTCATCATCACCGCGAACATCGTGGTGGACATCTTCTACGCCTTCCTCGACCCGCGCGTTCGCTACTGAGCGTCTGAACGAGATGAACTCCCTACTCGAGATCCGCGACCTGCATGTGCATTTCCGAACGCGCGACGGACTCGTGCGCGCGGTCGAGGGCGCACGCCTCTCGATCGACCGCGGGCGTACGCTCGGGATCGTCGGCGAATCCGGCTCGGGCAAGAGCGTTACGGCGCTGACTGTGATGGGCCTGACTCGCTTCGCGAACGCCATTATCTCGGGCGAGATCGAGTTCGACGGCACCGATCTGGTGAAGCTGCCCGACAACCAGATGCGCCGAGTGCGAGGCCGGCGGATTGCGATGATCTTCCAGGATCCGCTCTCGTCGCTGCATCCGCTCTACAAGGTCGGCTGGCAGATAGTCGAGGCGATCCAGGCGCACGAGAACGTCTCCAGGGGCGTAGCGCGGAAGCGTGCGATCGAGGCCCTGCGCGAAGTCGGATTCCCGAATCCGGAGAGGCGCATAGACAGCTACCCGCACGAGCTGTCCGGCGGCATGCGCCAGCGCGTCATGATCGCGATGGCCCTGACTCTCAAACCGGACGTTCTGATCGCCGACGAGCCGACGACCGCGCTCGACGTGACCGTACAGGCCCAGATCCTCGACCTCATTCGCAAACTCAAGGACGAGTACAACACCGCGGTGATCATGATCACCCACGATCTCGGCGTAATCGCCGAGCTCGCCGACGAGGTCGCGGTCATGTACGCGGGCCGCGTGATGGAGCGCACCTCGCGCGAGACGCTCTTCACGGATCCCGAGCTTCCCTACACCTGGGGTTTGATGCGCTCGATCCCGCGCCTGGATGCGCCACGACCGGGTAGGCTCGACTCGATCCCCGGCCTACCACCGAGCCTGATACGTCTGCCGTCGGGTTGCCCGTTCCATCCTCGCTGCTCCTACGTGATGGACGTCTGCTTGACGACCGAGCCCAAGCTCGAGGAATCGAAACCAGGTCATCTCGTCGCCTGCCATCTTCCTGCTGAGGAACGGCAGAAGACCGGCCGCGACCTCCAAGCCCAATACACCTCGTGAGCCGATGAGCGACCGCACTCGCACCGACACCGCGTACGCCGGCCTTGCAGGGATCGGTAACGCCGAGAACCTGATCGTCGTGACCAATCTCACCAAGTACTTCGCGATGACGCACGGGGTCCTCTTCAGTCGCGAGCTCGGTCAGGTGCACGCGGTGGACGACGTCTCGCTCGAGGTCAAGCGCGGCGAGACGCTCGGCCTGGTGGGAGAGACCGGCTGCGGTAAGTCCACGCTCGCCCGCCTCGTCACCAAGCTGATCGAACCCACCAGCGGGCAGATCGTTTTCGACGGCAACGACATCACGACCTGGTCGCGGCGGCAGCTACGCCCGCTCCGGCGCGACATGCAGATCATCCTCCAGGATCCCTACTCGGCGCTCAATCCGCGCCGTCCGGTGGGCACGATCATCGGTGAGCCGCTGCGGATACACAAGCTGGGCTCCAGAACCGAGCGGCGTGCCCATGTGCGCGAGGTGATGGAGATGGTCGGGCTCAACCCCGAGCACTACAACCGTTACCCCTACGAGTTCTCCGGCGGCCAGCGGCAGCGGATCGGCGTCGCTCGCGCGATCGTGACCAAGCCGAAGCTGATCCTCGCCGACGAGCCGGTCTCGGCGCTCGATGTCTCGATCCAGGCGCAGGTGCTGAACCTGCTCGAGGACTTGCGCGACGAGATGGGAATGACTCTGCTCTTCATCGCTCACGACCTCTCGGTCGTGCGCCACGTCTCCGACCGGATCGCCGTCATGTACCTCGGCAAGATCGTCGAGCTGGCGCCGCCCGAGACGCTTTGCTCCCACCCCAAGCATCCCTACTCCGGAGCCCTGCTCTCGGCGGTGCCGGTCGCCTCCGCCGAGGCCGAAGAGGCGCGCAGCCGCCGCATCATCCTGCACGGCGACCCGCCCAGCCCGGTCGAGCCGCCGAGCGCTTGCCGCTTCCACACGCGCTGCCCGAAGGCGCAGCAGATCTGCAGCGAAGTCGAGCCGCCGCTGGAGCCGATAGGGTTGCCCGAGCAGTTCGCCGCCTGTCACTTCCCGCTCACCGAGGAAGAGATCGAGCGCGCCATCTTGCGCCCGCGCGAGAGCAAGTGAGCACGCCAGCGGCCGGGTAGAGTCAGGTCTCATGGCCGGACGCTCCTGGACACCATCCGAGCTCGCCGAAGGCGTTCGCGCCGGCGACAAGCGTGCGCTCGCCCGCGCCTTGAGCCTGGTCGAGCGCGGGGGAGACGAAGCCGAGGAGTTGATCCGCGATCTCTATCCCGACACCGGCGGCGCCTACCGGATCGGAGTTACGGGACCGCCCGGAGTCGGCAAGTCGACGCTGATCGGCGCCCTCGTCAAGCACGTGCGCGAGTTGGGAAGGAGTGTCGGCGTCGTCTCGGTCGATCCCTCCAGTCCGTTCACGAAGGGAGCGCTCCTGGGCGATCGCATCCGCCTCAGCGAGCACTTCCTCGATCCCGACGTCTTCATTCGCTCGATGGGCACCCGCGGCCACTCGGGCGGTCTGGCCGAGGCGACGCTCGAGGCACTGCTCGTGCTCGACGCAGGTGGCCGCGAGCTGCTCTTCGTCGAGACGGCCGGCGTGGGGCAGAGCGAGGTGGCCGTGGCCGGTATCGCCGATACGGTCGTGCTCGTGCTAATGCCCGGCTCGGGCGACTCGGTACAGGCCTTGAAGGCGGGCGTGATGGAGATTCCCGACGTGATCGCGCTCAACAAGAGCGACCACGCGACCGCCGCCGCCACGCTGGCCGAGCTGAGGCAGGCGCTCTCGCTCGGCGGCGATCACGGACCTCCGATCGTGAGCACGCAGGCCTCCTCCGGGGAGGGTGTGGATCTCCTCTGGCAGACGATCGAGGAGCATCGCTCGGCGCTCGAGCAATCGGGCGGCCTCGACGAGCGGCGCCGTGAGAACCTTCGCCGCGAGCTCTTCGCGCTGGCACTCAGCCGCATGCGCCGCGAGCTCGAGCAAGCCGCCGCCGGCGACGCCGAGCTGGAGGAGCTGATTGGAGCGGTCGCCGAGCGCCGCCTTGATCCGCTCAGCGCGGTGCGCGAGTTACGAGAGCGCTTGCTTTAAGAGGCGTCGGCGTCGATGTCGGTCGCGAGCATGGTCTCGTGGCTGGGGGTCACCGTTTGAATGTCCTGATCGTCGCGCTTGCCTGTGGCTAGATGCCGCGAGCGGGCCACGAGAGCCAGAGCCGCGGCGATGGCGGCCACTACAAGAGCGAAGAAGACGCCTCCGGGAAGCCTGGTCAGAAGCTCGACGCCGGCGCCGACGAACGCAGCGCAGGGGATCGTGATCAACCAGGCGATGACGATGTTGCCGGCCACTCCCCAGCGCACAGCCGAAAGTCGTGAGCCGGCCGCGCCCGACCCGAGCACGGCGCTGGAGACCGTATGCGTGGTCGAGACGGGAAAACCGAGGTGCGCGGTCAACCAAAGGACGCTGCCGGCCGTCGCCTCGGCCACGAAGGCGCGTGGCGGATCGAGCTTGGTGATCCGCTGGCCGACCGTGCGAATGATTCGCCAACCGCCTGCGTAAGTGCCGAGCGCCATTGCCGATGCGGCGCCGATGATGACCCAGATAGGCGGCCTGCTGAAGTTGCTATCGAGATGACCCGAAGCAACCAGGGCGAGTGCGATTACTCCCATCGTCTTCTGCGCGTCGTTCGTGCCGTGTGTGAATGCGAGCCAGCCTGAAGAGAAAAGCTGTAGACGCCTGAAGAGCCTCGTAGTCCGGTCGGGCCGGCGTTTGCGTATCAACCAGAGCAGAATCAGCATCAGGATCATTGCGCTCGGGATCGCGAGCAGCGGAGCGAGGAGCGACGGCGTCAGTACCTTCTCGTAGAGCCCGTGCCATTTGATGACGCGCACGCTATTTCCCTTGAACTGGTTGTGGAGCCCGAAAGCACAGATCGTCGAGCCGAGCATTCCTCCAATCAGCGCGTGGCTCGAGCTGGAAGGGAGGCCGAGGTACCAGGTCGTAAGATTCCAGACGATCGCTCCGATCAGTCCGGCGAGGATGATCTTGAGCCCGGCTTCGCCATTGAAGAGGTCGTTGTTGACGATACCTTTGGCGATCGTCGCCGCGACCTTGAACGAGATGAAGGCCCCGGCGAAGTTGAGCGCAGCCGCCCAGATGACCGCGAATCGCGGGCTGAGCGCTCGCGTCGAGACGGCAGTTGCGATCGAGTTGGCGGTGTCGTGAAAGCCGTTGGTGAAATCGAAGAAAAACGCGATCGCGACAACCGCTACGAGCGTGGTCCAGAGCATCCGGCCCCTACTCAGCCATTCTTGACGACGATGTTTCCGATCAGGTGGGCGGCCGTCTCGGCTGAGTCGATGGCCTCCTCGAGCGCTTCGAAGATGTCCTTCCACTGGATGATCAGCCGGGGGCTGACCTTCTCGTCCTCGAACAGCGCGCCGATCGCATCGCGGACGATCGCGTCGCCCTCGTCTTCGAGTTGCTTGAGCGCGACGAGTTCCTTCTGAACGCCACGCAGTCCGCGCAACCCGTTGAGCGCGTTCGCCAGGTGCTGGGCCGCGCCGACCAGAATCCGGCACTGCTCGACGGCCTGTTCCATCGGGCTCTCGATGTGGTAGGTGTCGATCAGCTCGGAGGCGTCGTCGAGGTAGTCGACGACCGTGTCGATCGCGCTTGCGAGGGCGTAGATGTCCTCGCGGTCGAGCGGCGTCACATACTGCGTGTTGAGCAGGCCGATGATCTCGGCCGTGATGTCGTCGCCCTTGTGCTCGAGATCGGTGACCGCCTCTTGCCCGACCGTTTCGTCGGGAATGTTCTTGAAGCGCCGCTCGACGAGTCGAGCCGCCTCGAGTGCGTTTTCGCCGGCTCGAGCGAAGAGGTCGTAGAACTGCGCCTGCCGTGGGACGAGAGAGAACCGCATCCCTGACTCTCCTTGGTCGGGTTGACCGTCAGCCCTCAGGCTAGTGGCGTCCGCAGAGGTCAGCGTTACGAATCGGTTACAGAACGGCTACGGTCACTTCACCCGGCTCGGCGATGGGGAGCGCGAGATGGTAACCGACACCGGGCGTGGTGCGGATTCGCAGCTCGACTCCGGCCTGAGCGAGCTTGTCGCGAAGCCGTTTCACGTAGACGTCGACCGAGCGGTCGCCGCGGATCATGCTGTAGCCCCAGACCTTGCGGTAGATGACCTCGCGCGGAACGGTCTCGCCCGCCGCCTCGGCCAGCGCGAGCAGAACGCCTCGCTCGCGGCGCGTGAGCGCAAGCGGCTCTCCACGCCAGCTGGACTTTCCGCTCGGAGAGACGATCAGCAGATCGCCGACCTCGAGCTCGAGCTCGGCGGGGCGGCGGCCGTGCCGGGCGGCATTGCGAACTCGGGCCAGAATCTCGCCGTTGTCCATCGTGCCGTCCAGCACCTCGTCGGCACCGGCCTCGAGCAACTCGCCGACGCGAGCCGACGACGAGGAATGGAGCCAGGCGATCAGGGCTCTGCCTGGATACTCCCGCAACATCCGGCTCAGGAAGTAGGGATCGGTCGAGCGCGGGTGGAAGATGACGACGTCGAAACGCTCGCAGAGGAGCAGATGCTCGGCCTCGCCGCTACGAGATCTAGCGACGGCTTCACAGCCACCTTCTTCGAGAGCCCGGCAGAGCCGATCGGCGTCCTCGGCCACGACCAAGATACGCATTTGCGCAGAGTAACCGCTGGTGATCGTTTGCGAGCGCCGAAGCGCTCGTTTTCGAGTCTTCGCGAACTCTTACACGCATCTCAGAGTCCTCTAAGGCAGGAACGCGACCATGCTCACGGAAGCCAATCTCGTCTCGTGAGAGGGCGTTGGAGATGCAGAGCAGTTTCGATGGTTCTCAGTCCAGTCCGGAGCAGCTTCAGTTGAGGCTCGCACTCCTCGTCTGCGAGCGGGAACGGCTTCGCGAAAACGGCGGCTCTTCCGGCCTACTCGAGCGCAACAGACTCGAGATCGGCCGCTGCCAGTACGAGTTCTCGTACGCGTTGATACGGCGTTACCTGCTGCAGCCGGTCAAGCGCGCTGCCTGATCAGCCGCTAGGCTCATCGGATAGACCGGCGCCCGTGAGGCAATCCGGTTATCCGTCGCCGGCAGCCGAGCCTAGATCGATGAGCAGCGAGTTCGACACCTTCTTCGTCTCTCTTCCCGAGCACGCTGCCGAGAGGGACTTGGCAGGCGTACGCGCAACCTACGTCTTCGTGCTCGAAGGCGGCAACGCGTGGACGGTGAGGATTGAAGACGGGAAGGTGTCGGTGAGCCCTGGCAGCGACGAGAGTGCGGACTGCACCATCTCGGCCAGCGAGGAGACGTTCTCGAAGCTGATCAAGCGTGAGATCTCGGCTTTACCCGCCTATCTCAGCGGCAAGCTGAAACTGAGCGGAGATCTCGGCGCCGCGATGCAGTTGCAGAAACTGCTCTGAACGGCGACCGCGGTTTCTGACTTCGGAGCCGTTTCAACGCTGACTGAGCGCTGCGTTTGGATCTCCCTTCCGCACGTCGCGCGCTCGAAAAGCCACATGCTAAACAGCCCGCGCGGTATTTAAGGGGTGATCGCAGCCATCCCTCGTTTGAGGGATGTTCCTCTGTTTCACGTCCCTCTAACGAGGGAAGTAAGGCGAAAATGACCGCCGTCCCATTTACAATTGCGACTTCTCCTCCCACGGCAGGAGCTGGCTTGTGTTGTGCCAAGTTCAACCGGCGGCGGGGGCAGGCGATGTCTTCCGCCGCAAAGACACGTATCGCCATCGAGAGGACAGGTTTCGAACCGAATCCTGCTTGCCGGCGTTCGGTCGAGTGCCATACGTGGGGGCTCAGGTCGGAGGTGGGACGGCTTGATGGATGCGAACGGCTCGCCGACCGACGGTGATCTGAGCGATCGGCGTCCCGAGGCGACCTGGGCGGTGGAGCTCGTGTTACTCCTGGCGCTCGTTTTCGCTGGGAGCTACCTACTGCGCCTGAGTGGAGCGAGTATCAGAGAGGGCGTTCTGCTGGGATCGCTTGCGCTTGCCGGTATCGCCGCCCAACTGGCCGCACGTCGAAGCTCTCGATTGGTGCGGCCGATCTGGTGGCTCGTCCCGGCCGTCTGCATGCTCTGGCTCGCCGGAGAAGGCGGACGCATGCTTACAGGGCTCTCCGACTCGAGTGCCGATAGGCAGTGGCTGTTGAGCGGCGTCTTCGCGCTGGCGGCCTACTCGTTGCTGCTCCTGGCCGCGCTGCGCGTTCTTACGGGCTCCTCGGTGATCGTCTGGTCACTAGGCCTGCTCGACGCGGTAGTGGTGGCCGTCGCGCTGTGCGCGCCTTGGCTCGAGCTGCTCGTTCTGCCGCGACTCGAACGCGCCGGCGGCGCTGCGTTTCTTCCTCAGCTCCTGGTACCCGTGATGGCTGGAGTGGTTCTGGTCGCCGCGTCGCTGGCCGTTTATGAGGCTCCTGTGCGAACGAGCTGGCTCTTCGTGCTCTTGACGGCGATCGCGGCGGGATTCGTCGGCGATCTGCTGGCGGCGCGCCATCTGCTTGCGGGAGGAGGCACCGCGGCCGCGCTCAGCGGTTGGGAGGTACGCACGCTGCTCGTCATCGTCGCCGCGGCCTGTATCGGCGGGACGGTCATCCCGAGGGAGCGACGCCTGCTCGGATTGGGAATGGCACGGCTTGCGGTCGTGATAGTCGCCTACGCCGCCGCTCTCACCTACGCCGCGCTCGCTTTCGAGCGGGGGAAACAGCTGGCGGGGTTCGCGGTCGCGAGCGTCATCTCCGTTCTGCTGATGATGCGCCTGCTCATGCACGCGATCGAGAGGCACCGGCACTCGGAGCAGCTAGTGCAGGCACTGCGCGAGCAGGAGCAGCTGGCGGTCATGGACTCCTTGACCGGTCTCTACAACAGGCGCTTTCTCGACGCCGAGCTGCAGCTCGAGCTCGATCGCGGTGGCCGCTCGCAGGAGCCGGTGGGGATCCTCCTCTGCGACCTCGACCATTTCAAGCGGATCAACGACAGGTACGGGCATCTGGTCGGCGACAGCGTGCTGCGTGAGGTTGCTCGAAGACTGCTGGGAGCAGTCAGGAACGGCGATCTCGTTGCCCGCTACGGTGGCGAGGAGTTCGTGGTGCTGCTCCCAGGCGGCGACAAAGAGCTTCTGAAGGAGATCGGTGAGCGCTGCCGGCGCGCCTTCGACGAGGCGCCGTTCTACCTTCCCGGCGGCCATAGGGCGACCGTCACGATCTCGATCGGAGGCGCTTGCTGGCCCGAGGATGCGAGCAGTACGCGGGATCTGTTCGAGGCCGCCGACTCCGCTCTCTACCGGGCCAAGGAGCAGGGTAGAAACCGGATTCGCGTGAGCGAGCTCGGAGTGAGTAGTGCCGTGCCGAAAGGCGAGCTCGCAACGACGCCATACAGAGTTTCGGGGTACGCGACGGGGATGCTCGCCGAGCCCGACGGCAATCTGGCGACGCAGATACTCCTCGCAACGGAGGCAGCTGTGCCTTCGGTCGAGTGCACTAGTCGAGCGGAAAGAATGGAACGCTGGGCCGAGCTGGTCGCTCGGGCCCTCGGGCTGAACGATCAGGCACAACGTAGTTGTGCTCTGGCGACGCGCTTCCACGATGTCGGAAAGAGCGCTCTGCCTGAATCGATCCTGATCAAGCACGGACCGCTCACGACGGTCGAGTGGGAGCTCGTACAGGAGCACCCGGAGAGGGGAGCCACTCTGGTCGAGCTGGCTCCGGAACTCGAGAACGTGGCGCCGATCATCCGCGAGCACCACGAGCGCTTCGACGGGCGCGGCTACCCGTACGGCAAGAGCAAGGACGAGATCTCGACCGAGGCACGCATCGTCGCCTGCTGCGACGCATGGGACGCGATGCGAAGCCAGCGCCCTTACGCTCCGGCGATGACGGTCAGCGAAGCGCGGGCCGAACTCCTCGCCGGCCGCGGAACGCAGTTCGATCCGGACGTCGTGATGGCCTTTCTGATGTTCGAAGAGGCCGACCTCGACGAGGCGGAAGGCGTGCCGGCGACGCCTGTTTGATGATCCGGAGTCGGACGGTGTTACTGAGCCGACGAAGGCAGGCGCGGATTTTTACGCCGGTCATTGCTTTGGCGGCGTTCGCCGTTTTCGCGGCGCTCTTCGATCTGCCGGCGCTCGGCAACGAACGGGGCAGTTGCGGTCGGCGGCTCCGGCGGGGTTTCCGCGGGTTGAGGCACTGCGGGCGACGATACCGGTCGAAATGCGGGGTCACCGTTGCTGTTGGTCTCGTGGGCCGACTCCTCGAGTAGAAGGCGAGCGCGGGCGAGCCGGCGGCGCTGAGACTGCGCCTGGGTTAGTGCCTGCCGCGTCACCTCGAGCCTCTCGCTGAGCTCGGCTATCTGGTACTCGAGCGCCTCCTGTGCGCTACGAAGCGCGCTCGCATCGAGCAGTCCGAGAAGCTCATCGAGTTGACCGAGCTGTTGCTCAAGTTCGGATGCCAAAGCACCTCACCGCCGAATCTGGTCCAGCCGTACCCCGAAGGACACCGTTTTTATCGCCGATTCCGACCATCGCCATTAGCGTCCGTCCCTAGTTTGAGGGATATTGACTCGATTCGTCGCCGGAGCAAAGAGGAATCGCCCGTGGCGGCTCTCGTGTCAGTGAGAAGGGACGAGACGGTCGGAGCTCAGAGCCGAGCTTTGCGAGCCTTGAACTCCTCGAGAATCGTTTGCGTCGCCGTAGCGCCGACCCGGGTGGCGCCCGCGTTGATCGCGTCGATCAGCGCGTCGAGGGTGCGCACTCCGCCGGCGGCCTTGACCGCGACCCGGGGCGAGACGGCCGAGCGCATCAGGCGCAAGTCTTCGATCGTGGCGCCCGAGGGAGCGAAGCCGGTCGAGGTTTTGACGAAGTCGGCGCCGGCCTCCTCGCTCAGGCGGCAGCCGAGCAGCTTCTGGGCCTGGTCGAGGTAGGCGTTCTCGAGAATGACCTTGACCAGCGCCCGCCCGGCGGCGACCTCGACGACCGCGCTGATATCGGCGCGCACCTCGTCGTCGACGCCCGAGCGCAGCCGGCCGATGTTCAGCACCATGTCCAGCTCCTCGGCGCCCTCGGCGATCGCTTGCTCGGCTTCGAACGCCTTTACGGCGGTGGTCGAGGAGCCGTGCGGAAAGCCGATCACCGTGCTCACCTTCACGTCCGAGCCGGCGAGGATCTCCCGCGCCAGCACCACGTCGCAGGGCTTGACGCAGGCGGAGGCGACGTCGTAGGCGCGCGCCAGCTCGCAGCCCGCTCTGACGGTCTCGGTATCGAGCTCGGGGCGCAGCAGTGAGTGGTCGATCGTCTTGGCGACCTGCTCGTAGCTGAGCGTTTCGACGCTGAACAGGTCGTCGGCCATCGCCGGTCAGGATAGCGAGCGATCCGCGTCTACTAGATGCCGGGCAAGGTCTGGATTCCTATGACGCGATTCTGTGCGTCGTAAGCCACTAGTTTGGCGGGGAGGAGGATCCTCGGAACGAGGATCACGTAGGCGTTGTCCTTCAGCGGCACCGGCCAGCGCTCGCCGTCGTTTAGGAAGATATCGAGCCGCGCGACCGCATCGTTGGCGATTCCGGAGACAGCGCCCGACTCTTCGCCTCCGGGTATGGCGTATCCGGCGGAGAACAAACGGCCGTTCTCGAAACCGAAGCAACCACCCGTCACGGCACGCGCGCCGACGATCCAGTTTTCACAGAGTGCGTTACGCCGTCCGACCTGGGTCATGACAACGCGGACGTGGTTCCTGGGATCAGGCTGGATTACGCGTGCGAAGTTGATGCCGTAGGAATGCGCGCCGTAGAGCGATGAGCGCGGTATGTGCGCCTGGGCGAGCGAGAGGCCTCGCGGCTCGTGATGCCGTATCCATTCGATCGACCGGAGAGGAGGATTGAGGTCAACGCGGCTCGGTCCGAAGGGGACATTCATCGATGGGTGTGACGTGAAGGGCTCATACGGGCGGCCGGCGAAGGGGACTGCGGTGAGATGGTTGCCGGACTCACCCGCAGAGATCCGGTCGATCGTAACGCCGGCGTACGGGTGGTTTGACCGGATATACAGGAACGCATTGTTGGCGACGCGAGCGCGCCCACGATGCCGGCCGTATAGCAGCTCGACGATTGAGACCCCGTCGGCGGTGACACCGAAGCTGACCAGGCCCGAGCGGATCCTGACTCGCTGTCTCGATCCGCCGATTCGCCTCCCTGTTAGCTCGTAGCGAGCCTTTCCGGCCGGGGCATCGACGAGCGCGACCGCCGCGGGTGCCTTCGCTTTCACTAGCTCGAGGCGTGGAATGCAGCTCATCAAGGCACCGCGATCGGCTCCGTCCACGGTGAGCCGCAAGCAGATCTCGTCGCCGGAACGGAAACCGAAGAGACGGTAGGTAGAGCCCTCGGAACGCGTCACGATCAGCCTACGCAACTTGGTTCCGGTCGGGAAAGCGGCCCAGGAGCGGGCGTTCGCCTGCTGGAAGGCGCTCTGCTCGGTCGGCGAGGCGGGAGAGCCGGGCTTGCCGGAGAGCCAGCCGGAAAAGCCGCCCAGGGTCGCCGCCAGGGCGACTCCGAGCGCGAGCATCAGCACCGCGATCGCGGCGGCGATCAGCAGGGCGCGGCGCCCGCGAAACCGTCTACTGCGTTCGAGCGGCTGCTCGAGCGCTCGCCGGAGCACGTCCTCCCAGTCGGAATCGTCGCGCGGATCCTCGAGCGCCGACAGCCGCTCGGCCAGGAGCGAATCGCCGTGACGTGTCATCTCTCTGCCCCTTCCCGGTCGATGGCGGCGAGCAGATCGGCCCGCGCCTTGGCGAGCGTGGCGGCGACGGTGCCCTCGCTGATCCCGCAGGCCTCGGCGATCTCCTCGTAGGAGAGGTCGCCGAAGTAGCGCAGGAAGACAACGAGCCGCCGCCGCGGTGGGAGCGAGCGGATGGCGTAGACGAGGTCGGGGTCGCGCTCGGGTTCGAGAAAAGCCTCTTCGAGCAAGGATTCGATCGCAGCGAGATCTCGCGGCGCCGCCGCGAACGCGATCCTGAAGGCGATTCGCCAGACCCAGGCCTCGAGCGATCCGTCACCACGAAAGGTCTCGCGCCGGCGAAACGCCTGCGCGAAGGCGTCCTGCACGACGTCTCGCGCCGGTTCGCGGCCCCCGGCGACGGTTGCGATCACGTTGCGAAAGGCGACGTACCGGCGCCGGTAGAGCTCTTCGATCTCTTGCTCGCTAGCTCCCACTACTCGTTCCGAGGATGAATAGGCAAGGAATCTTTACTGGTAGCAGAGATATCTGATTCTGCAGAGCCGGGAATCGCTCCCGAAGGGGGCAGATGCTCGGCGAGGCCGCCGCGACCGGCGTGACGGGCGCGGCTCACTAGCGCCAGTCCCCAACGCGCCTCGGACCCCGTAGAACACCAACGGTTAGCCCGCCTCGCAACTAGGAGCACCAGCTGAGCCTCCGCCGAAGGCGGGCTCAGCGCATCGAAGGTCCGCGGTCGGAAATCGAAAGATTTCCGACCGTTTATCAGGGGCGGAGGGACTCGAACCCCCAACCCCCGGTTTTGGAGACCGGTGCTCTACCAGTTGAGCTACGCCCCTAGGGTTCGCGCCGATTCTACTCACGCCAGGCACTCAGGACGCCGTTGCTCAGGTGATCCGGAGTCCCAACCTGCGACGGGGATCGTTCCCGAAGGGAACAGATACCCGCCGCGCCGCCGCGACCGACCTGGCGGGCGCGGCTCGGCCAACGTCCGTCCCCAACTCGATACGAACCCCGCGATGCGATCCGGCCAACCCGCCTCGCTTCTAGGACCCCGCGAGGCACACGCGACGAAGTCGCGGTGACTCGCCTCGACGTGTACGCCGACGGGAATCGGAGATTCCCGTCGGTTCAGGTAGGGGAAAGGCATCCGGACCTCGTATTCTTTATGCGTGGCCGTCGAGGACTCCAACTCCCTCTGGCGTAAATACCGTGCCAGCCGCGACCGGCAGCTTCGCGATCGTCTGATCCTGACCTACGCGCCGCTGGTCAAGTTCGTGGCCGGCAGGCTGGGCTCGGGACTACCCGCGCACGTGGACGAGGGCGACCTCGTCTCGTACGGACTATTGGGCCTGATCGGCGCGATCGAGCGCTACGACCCCGACCGCGACGTCAAGTTCGAGACCTACGCGATCGCCCGCATCAAGGGCTCGATCATCGACGAGCTGAGAGCGATGGACTGGGTGCCGCGCTCGGTGCGGGCGCGCGCGCGCGACATCGAGCGAGCGATCGGCGAGCTCGAGGCACATAGCGGCCGTGTACCAACCGAGGAGGAAATCGCGGCCAAGCTGGGCGTCAGCCAGGATGAGCTCGACGAGGATCTGCTCGAGATCTCGCGTTCCTCGATCGCCGCCCTGGACGAGCTCTGGACGATCTCCTCGAGCGGTGGCGACCAGGTCGCCCTGATCGACACGATCGAGGACACGCAAGGGCCCGAGCCGCAGGCGGCACTGGCGCAGACCGAGATGCGCGAAGCTCTGGGCGAGGCGATCGCGCGGCTGCCCGAGCGCGAGAAGCTGGTCGTCACGCTCTACTACTACGAGGAGCTGACGCTGCGCGAGATCGGCGAGGTGCTGGGCGTTACCGAGTCGCGCGTCTCGCAGCTTCACACCAAGGCGGTCCTGCGCCTGAAGGCGCGTCTGGGCGGAGCACAGACTCGCGCCGCGCTCGAGCGCGGCTAGTAACGGCCGGAAATCTTCGATTACCGGCCGCGGGAGTAACGAAGCGTTGAGCGCGCCATCCGGCGCTTGCTCAACGGCTGCTCCTAAAAGAACTCGAATCAAAACGAAGCACTCTGCCGCCTGGCCGCGCTCGGCGGCGCGATGCGTTGTCCTCGGTCGCGCCCGTAGCTTCCGGCTACGAACGCGACACTGCGTCCTAGCCTCGCATCCACCGATCACACCCAGTCGACAGGTCGTCATTCTGATTCGAGTTCTAAGCGGGGCGCGGGTAGGGAGGTTTGCTCTGCGGGGTCCGGATTCAGTTGGGGACTCACGTTCGAGAGCCGCAGCCGCGCATGTCGGCTGCGGCGGCCTTATGGGGATCTACTCGTAGTGGGCGAGTGATCCCCGCGAAAGGTTGGCCGGGATCTGCCTTCTTCGCAGGCGTGGTCGCCGAGAAAGCTGGGCCCACGGCGAGGTCAATGAGGTCTCTCGCAGCTTCTCCTCCGCTCCGAGCACCCGAAGGCGCCCGTGGCGTCTAAGATCGCAGACGCAACCGGTCTAGGAGGAAGAGAGCATGCCCGCTGTCGAACCCGGAAAGATCCGTAACCTCGCTGTCGCAGGTCACCGCGGTACGGGGAAGACATCGCTCGTCGAGGCGCTTCTCTTTCAGTCCGGCGCCACCACCCGCCTCGGCACCGTCGAGGCCGGAACGACGGTCTCGGATTGGGACGAGGAAGAGCGCAAGCGCCAGCTCTCTCTGCAAGCCTCGATCTGCCACGTGCTCTGGCGCGGGAGCAAGCTCAATCTGATCGACACGCCCGGCGATGCGGGTTTCCAGGGCGACCTGCTGGCGACGCTACGGGTCGTCGAGGGTGTGGTGCTCGTCATCAGCGGTGTGATGGGCGTCGAGGTGCAGACCGGAAGGATCTGGAAGCGCGCCGACGAGCTCGGGCTGGCACGCTGCCTCGTCGTCAACATGCTCGATCGCGAGCGCGCCGACTTTTTCCGCGTTCTCTATCAACTCGAGGCTCAACTCTCTCCGCACTGCGTTGCCGTCGAGATCCCGATCGGCGCCGAGCACGAGTTGAAGGGAGTCGTCGATCTGCTGCAGATGAAGGCCTACACGAGTCCCGAGGGCGGCAAGGAAGGCGCGCCGGCCGAGATCCCGGCCGAGATCGCGGACACCGTCGCCGAACACCGCGAGAAGCTGCTCGATGCCATCGCCGAGACCGACGAGGCGCTGATGGAGCGCTACCTCGAGGGTGAGGAGATCGGCGGCGAGGAACTCACGCGCGCGCTCGAGCAGGCTGTGCTGCGCGGAGAGGTCTTTCCGGTCGCCTGCGCGGTCGCTACCAAGAACCTGGGCTCGACGGCGCTGCTCGACCTGCTCGTCGAGGGCATGCCCTCGCCGGCCGAGAAGGGCGTTCCGGCCGGGCTTGCCGAGGTGGGCAAAGGCGCCTTCGTCTTCAAGACGATCGCCGATCCCTTCGCCGGTCGTATAAATGTCTTTCGCGTTGTCGGCGGCACCGTCAAGTCCGACTCGACGCTCACCAACGCGCGCACGCGTGGCAAAGAGCGCCTCGGTCAGATCCTGCTCATGCAGGGCAAGGAGCACGCACCCGTCGAGGCGGTCGGAGAGGGCGACATCGTCGCGATCGCCAAGCTCAAGGAAACGATGACCGGCGATGCGTTGCTCGACGCCGATCGCCACGTCGAGCTTCCCTCGATCGGCTTCCCGGAGCCGGTAATGAGCTTCGCCATCGCTCCCAAGGCCAAGGGCGACGAGGAGAAGATGGCAACAGCGCTGCGCCGGCTGGCCGAAGAGGATCCGACGCTACTACTGCGCCGCGACCCGCAGACGGGCGAGCAGTTGCTCTCGGGCATGAGCCAGATGCACGTCGAGGTCGCGGTTGAGCGCCTCAAGCGCCGCTTCAGCGTCGAGGTCGAGCTCCGCCAGCCGCGCGTCCCGTATCTGGAGACGATCCGCAGGGAGGCCCGCGGGCACGGCCGCTACAAGAAGCAGACCGGCGGGCGCGGGCAGTTCGGCGACTGCCACATCGAGATCGAGCCGATCGGCGCCGACGCCGGCTACGAGTTCCTCGACAAGATCGTCGGAGGCGTGATTCCGCAGAGCTTCCGCCCGGCGGTGGACAAGGGGATCCAGGAGGCGATGTTGCGCGGCGAGCTGGCCGGGGCGCCGGTGAAGGGTGTTCGCGTGCGCCTCGTGGACGGTAGCTACCACACGGTCGACTCCTCGGAGATGGCCTTCAAGATTGCCGGCTCGCTGGCCTGGAAGCAGGCTTACGAGCAGGCCGACCCGGTGGTTCTCGAGCCGATCATGGAGATCGAGGTAACGGTGCCCGACGAGGCCGTGGGCGCTGTCAACGGCGATCTCAACTCCCGTCGTGGGCGTCTGCAGGGAATGGAGCCCCAAGGCGGAATGACGTCGATCAAGGCCGAAGTACCGATGTCCGAGATCCTCACCTACTCGCAGTCTCTGACCTCGCTCACCGGGGGTCGCGGCGACTACCACATGCAGTTCGTTCGCTACGAGGAGGTTCCCGCCCACATCGCTCAGAAGATCGTCGAGCAGGCCAAGAAGGAACGTGAGGAGGAACAGGGCCACTGAGGGAGGCCGGCGCCATGCGGATAACGCGTAACGAATCCTCGAGGCCTTGCGCGATCTGCGGACGGCGGCTGCTGATGGGCGAGCAGTTCAGCCGCTTCTCACCGGGCGGCGACGCCGAGCTGGTCGAGGTTTGCCGGCTCTGCTACGAGAAGGCGGTCGACCACGGCTGGTCGAAGGAGGGAGCTCCGACGACGCCGACGCACACCGAGGTGCGCAGGAAGCGCGGCTTGATGGCGTCGCTCTTCGGTATCGCCCAGCACGAGATCGAAGAGCCGGTGTTGAGTGACCCGATCTTGCAGAGACTGGGGGAGGACGATCTGGTGGTCGTCGAGGCGGCGGACGTATTCAACACCAGCCCCTACCGGCGCACGATCGGCGGACTCGCGCGCAGCCTGGGCGAGCCGCACGCGAGCATCGTGGCGCTCTCGGGCATGAAGGCGGAGTTCGTGCTGACCGTCGCCTGGGATCTCTCCTGGTACCAGTACCGTATCTCGCTCGAGGCGACGCAACCGATCAGGCTGGTCGAGCGCGGGCACGAGCTTCAGGAGCTGAAGCAGCCATTCACGAACTGGAACGCGCGGGTCGACGAGGGCGGGCGCGTTATTCCGGACATCGCCCGGATCGACTCGCTCGGGTGAGAGCCTATTCCGCCAGGCCTGCACGCCCGAGGCGGCCGATCCGCGGCGCCAGCACCCGAAGGGCCGCTAACCGCACTACCAGTGCGCCTTCACGACCCTTCGGGCTCTGGAACTCGCCTCAAAACGAAGCACTCCATCGCCTGGCCGCGCTCGGCAAGCACGATGCGTTGTCCTCGGCCTCGCCCGTAGCTTCCGGCTACGAACGCGACACTGCGTCCTAGCCTCGCACTCACCGATCGCACCCAGTCGACGGGTCTTCATTCCGAGACAAGTTCCTGGCATCCACGGCTTGACCCCCTCGAACGCACATTCCTACCGGAAAAGGCTCTAACCGGCCGAGGTGCCTCTGGCGCTCTCGCGATCTCTCCCTAGAATGCGAAGCGACGATGATCTACTGCGTGGTTCCAACCGAGCTGGTCGACGATCTCTTCGACAGACTGGTCGACTACTACAAGGACAACCCGAACGTCAAAGTCATCATCGACCGCCGCGAGGGCCGGAAGTCCTCAAAGAACGCGGAACCGCCCAAGTCGGCCAACCGGCGGCGGCCGCGCATCCCCGGCACCTTCCCGGAGATCGAAGCCCACTAGCCCGGCCGCGCCGTGTAGGTCGGTAGACAGTCGCGGGACGCGTGTAAGGTGCGCCTCGTGAAACGCAAGCTGGTCGTCTTCGTCCCGGCCGAAGCGCTGGAAGACGTGCGCAAGGCACTCTTCGCCGCCGGCGCCGGGCGGATCGGGGCCTACGAGCGCTGCTCCTGGTACGGCGGCGGGGTTGGAACCTTTTTCGGCGCTGAGGGATCAGAGCCGAGCATAGGTGCGGCGGGAAAGGAGGAGCGCGTCCCCGAGTTTCGCCTCGAGACCGTCTATCCGGCCGAGCTGGAGAACGAGGTCGTGCGAGCGCTCCGCGGAGCCCATCCCTACGAGGAGCCCGTCTTCGATCTCTACGAGCTGCGCGAGCCGGAAGCATGAAGGCTCGTCTCTTCACCGACGGAGGCGCGCGCGGAAACCCCGGCCCCGCGGCCTACGGCTACGTGCTCGAAGCCGAGGACGGGACGGTGCTGGATACGCGCGGCCAAACGATCGGGACGGCGACCAACAACGTGGCCGAGTACAGCGGACTCGTCGCCGGGCTGGCCAGGGCGGTGGAGCTCGGTGTGGACGAGCTCGAGGTCGTCTCCGACTCGGAGCTGGTGGTGCGTCAGATGACGGGCGACTACCGGGTCAAGAACGAAGGCCTGAGGCAGCTGAACCACGAAGCGGCCACCCTCGCGCGAAAGATCCGCAGGGTCACGTACCGGGCGGTGCGGCGCGAGCACAACGAGCTCGCCGACCGGCTGGTGAACGAGGCGCTCGACGCGGTAATAGGCGGTTAGCAACTCACTGGGCGGGGCTATACTTGGCGCCGATGCGGATGTAGCTCAGTTGGCTAGAGCGTCTGCTTGCCATGCAGAAGGTCGAGGGTTCGAATCCCTTCATCCGCTTATCAACGGCCGGAAATCTTCGATTTCCGGCCGAGGCGTAAGTGGGCGATGAGCCGCGCCTGCGGCGCTTGCTCAACGCGGCGTCCTAGTAGCGGGGCGGGCTGCCGCTGGTGCTTTGCGGGGTCCGTAGCGAGTTGGGGACGGCGTTGGGTGAGCCGCAGCCGCACATGTCGGCTGCGGCGGCTTCGCCGGGTATCTACTCCCTTCGGGAGTGATCACCGGCGAGGGTGTTTCAGCGGTCTTGCGGGAAGGTCTAGTCAGGTTCCGGCGTCGCGGCCGGCTTTTGTTGATCGTGATCGGCTTGAGCGCCGCACCTTTTCGCAAGCAACGTCTGCAACGTCTTGACATAGGCGGTTTCACTAGCCAGTGTGCGACACGCAATCAACCGAGGGAGGGTGAAACATGGGCAAACTGCTCAGGAAGCCCTCGCCGACGATGATCATCGCTTGCCTGGCGCTGCTCGTGGCGTCGACGGGAACGAGCATTGCGGCGAGCCACTATCTGATCACCTCGACCAAGCAGATCAAGCCGAGCGTACTCGCGCAGCTCAAGGGCGCCAAGGGGCCACGTGGGGCTCAGGGCGACACCGGGACGAAGGGTGACACCGGGACAAAGGGGGACACCGGGACGAAGGGCGACAGGGGCGACACCGGGTCCAAGGGAGATACGGGGACGAAGGGCGACACAGGTGCCGTCGGCCCGCAGGGTAATACAGGTGCCAAGGGCGACACTGGGGCAACTGGCGACACCGGCCCGCAAGGCCTCAAGGGTGACACCGGTGACAAGGGCGACACCGGCGACACCGGCTCCCCCTACGCCGAGGGATGGGCGAGCGCTGGGATTATGGGTGGTATAGGTACTAACCAAACCACGACCTCGACATATCCGGTCGATCTGGCTACACCCGGTCCTTCGGTAACAGTCACCGTCCCCGCGTCCGGGAAGGTGTTACTCACGCTGTCGGCCGGGACCTTAAGTTCCACCCAAACCACATACGCCTACATGGGCTTCAGCATTGACGGCACGGAAAACCCGCTTACGAACGGGGCGCTTACGGCCACCGGTGGTAGCGGGGGGCCAAATGAGTACAGCTGGACGACCGTCGCAACAACGACCTCGGGAAGCCATGTGTTCGCAGCGAAGTACGGAGCCTATAGCGGAACGGCGTATTTCTGGGACCGAGAGATCATCGTAATCCCCTTGCCCTAGTAACGAGGCGGTTAGTCGAGTTTATCGGGAGGCCCCGCGCGGGGCCTCCCGCGCTATAGGCCCCTCAAGGCTCACGTCAACCGGTTCCTAGGACTCGTCCGCTAAAAAACCGGCCCTAGCCGTCGGCGAGCCGAGGGGCGTCGTTCTAGGCGGCGGCGCTCCCCCTCTGTCTCGCCTGCGCGCCCGGCATGCACAAACAGACCAGAGGGAGCACGGTTCTACTACTACGAGAGCGACCGGGCTGCTCTCTCCAACTCGTCTCGCGCTTTCCCGACTTGCACCTGTAGACCGTCCTCGCTGCGGTACGAGTCCATATCCCACTTGGTCTCTGAGAGTCTTCGCGTGTGCGGGAGAGTGAGTCCCGCCACGGCTACTAGTGCCCGCAGCCGTGAAGCCGCCTCGTTGCAGTCCGGCCATCTTGTGTTGTTGCCGGTATGAAAGATCGTTTCGACGAGATCCCGAGCTTCGCGCAGGCGCTCGTACTTGACGGCGTTCTTGGCACGCCGCCCGAAATGCCACGCGATCGCGAACGAAAGCACGGCCGCAACAGCTGCCACAACGGCTGCGATACTCCCCACCTTCTCGAGGCCGCTCATACCGCATGCACAGTAGTAGGGTGGTCCCCGCTGCGCGCCAGTTGCGCACGCCAAGCGGCGCTCCCGATCTACTCAGCAGTCTGAGGCTGTCCGCCAAGTGCGTGCGCCATCACTTCGGGCCAAACGAGCGCGATACCCTCGTGCCCGCAGAGGTCAATCCAGGACTCGTCGAACGGGGCATTCTCGATCGCGATCAGCGCTCGGGCTTCGTGGCCCTCCTCGGATAGGAGCTGGCGGTAGCGGATTACCTGCCCGATCGCGAGGCGCATCTGCTGCTCCTCGTTCTTCTCCGTCGTGCTCTTCACCTCGGCCACCCAGACTGTCTCGCCCTCCTTCCAGGCAAGGTCGAAGTTCGGCTCGCTGCGTCCCTTCCTGCGCGGAGCGAACCCCGCCGCTTCGACTGCGGCGGCGAGAAGGTTCTGCGTCCGATTGTGTGCCCGAAGGCCACGCTGCGAGGTGTCGGGGTCGTCTGGCTTCTCCTCGGCTGGGGCAACCGTCACGTTCTCGTCGGCTTCCGTGTACGCCTGCCCGAACTCGCCGCTGTCCAGGCGAACGCGGTAGTCCTTCTCGACCGTGCCCACCTCCGCGCTGCCACGGACATAGGCGGGCCACCAGTAAGTGCCTACATGCCGACCGAACAGTGGAGCGTCCTCGGTGAAGGTTTTGAAGTGACCCCGGCAGATGTGTAGGGCGTGGCGGAGTCCCTTCGTCTGCGCCTCGCCATCGGAGTCGAGAACGCGGCGCATCGGTTCGATGTCGAGAACGTGATAACTCACCAGCGGACGCCCGTGCTGCCTTTCAGCCTTCCGAGACAGCTTCTCTGGCGGGTCGACCGTTCGTAGCGAGACGTTCCGGCAATGCAACAGCGAAATCGCGAATGCGGCAGGGCAAAGGAACTCGGCAAGGCTGTTTGTCCACTCGTAGGCGACGGACTCGGGAACACCCGGTATGGCTAGCGGGAATGTGAGTAGCGACCCGTACCCCTCGTCGTCTCCCGGCGGAAGCAGTCCCTGACTGTCGAGCGCCATCATCCAGCAAACGAGCGGACCGACGGGGTGGCCCTTCCGCCTCTCGCCGATCAGTTGTGCTTCCACGTCCCAACCGTCCTCACGCGAATTCGCGACGAAGAGAACGCCCCACGAGTCGAGCCCGAGCTTGTTAGGACGGTGCTGGAACTCGACGAAGAGACGATCGAACGACGGCGTGAGACACGAGACAATGTCCAGCATGTTCGTCCCGCTCGGTAGCCGATGCCAGTAGTCGGCCGTGTCTTCCGCCGAGACGACAACCGCGCGGTCGAACTCCACTTGAGACAGGGTGGCATCGCTCGGACGCCTGCCCCTCTGGGCGAGGTACCCACGAAGGTTTCCTGCAACCTCGGCAATCGACGGCTCACGCCCGAGGGACTCGCGAAGCTGAGCCCGTGTTGCGTCGCCCATTTCCTCGACGACGCCCGGAGTCCATTCGAGTATCTCTCGTGCGGTTAGCGGCGCGCACCCCTGTTGCACGATCCGGTCGTAGAGGCGACTCACGCCCTACATGATCTCGCAGCCGCGAGCCAAGCGGGTACTCCGCCGCGTACTAGAGACTCGGCCTAGTCCTCGTCGAGCTGCTCCAGCCGGGCACCCGTATCCGCTCGGGCGAGATACTCGTCGAACATCCGCCCCGACTCGGCCTCGTGCGCGCCAGTTGCGCGCCAGTTCCGTCTAGGCGGCATTAAGCAGAGCGTCGGCGCTGAACGAGAGCCCTCGCGGCGGCTGGTCCGCCTCTCTTGGTTTCCTTATCGGCGCGATGGACGCCGGTCGTTCGGCGTGGAGGCATTCGCGACCCACGGACGCCTTAGGATTAGGCGCCCACCACTGGTGACCGGCCGAGCATCGCAGGTTGAAGCGCAGAACACCCCGGCTCGAAGAAAAGAAGACTCTGCCATCCTCGCAGCGGGCAATAGCCCGGCCACAACCGCCAGCGCGTTTCCAATATTCACGCACGGGATGCCCCTTCTCCTACTGACCGCTCGAGGTAGCTATCGAGCCGGGATGTGCCTCGGCCTCGGCGCCGTCGAGTAGGTGCCGGTAACTCTCGCCGACAACGTCTACGAGGTCGCCAGCGAGGACGGTCATGGCGTCGGCTAGGTGCGGAGTTGTGCCGCCGGAGAGGCGCGAGAAGAATCCCACCGGTCTAGCCTACGCCTGAACCCGCGACCCTTCACGCTACGCGACAGGAGGCCGCTCGGCTAGACGCTCTTTTGGACAAGGGGAGAGGGGACAGACCTCTCCGCCATTTGACGTAGTGCGAGTAGGCTTTCGAGCATGCGAAGGCGCCAGATGCGGCCCTACGTTTGGGCGGTCTTGAAACACTGGTATTGGTTCGCGCTCGCGGTTGTTTCCGGAGTGGGAGGAACCGCAACAGTCCTTGGCGGTTTCCCTATTCCCCAATGGATCTGGTGGCTCGGTCTGGGCCTCGGCGTAGTTGTGGCGCAGTTCCTTGCCTACTGCGACGTGGCCGGTGAACTTGCCGCGGCTCGGAGTCGCCTACGCGAACTGGGTACGAGGGAAGCGAAAAACGCATATATCACGCAATGCGTACGCGATGCTGATGAGTTGAAACGAGAAGTCGATGGAGAAGAGTTCTCTGACGAGGTGATGTGGCAAACCCATCGCCATCGTCTTGAGGCTGATCTTGTGCATTGGGAGAACGAGGTCCGGGCGACGCTCAAGCGTTGGTTTCCGATCGGGACTGATCGCCTTTTCGATAGTGATGAGGGACTTGGGCCAGGGCCTGATGAGAGTGTCTACCCCGTTAAAGGCTGTGCCTACGTGAGCGCCTATATCGAGAGGCGCAAGACGCGCTTGCTTCAGATTCAGGGCGACGTATAGGCGGGTGGGCGCCAGTCGGCATAGAATGGCGAGCTATGACAGACGTTAAGAAAATCTCGGGCGTGAGTTTCGCCAAGGCGCCTCTCGACGAGATCAGTGGGAAAGCGGCCGAGATCCTCGCGCTTGGTTGGAAGGAGTCAGGCTTGCGCGGAGATCCGTGGGCGGTGTCCTTCGAGAAAGTCTTTCCCGACACGACGACGGATGCGGAAGCCGAACTCCGCGCAGTCATGGGCGACTACTGGATGACGAAAGACGATCAAAGAGCGTATACAGAGGCAATTTCCGCCGCTCAGCGTCTCGCCCGCCGCCGCTGCTCCGAGTAAGCATCGAGCCGGGGACGCCGCTTCGCTAGACGCTTTTTCGGACATGGCTAGAAGGAGCACGCCTGAGCACTTAGACTCCCAGCCATGAGGACGCCGAGGGTTGCCGTAGTCCTTCTCGCTGCTGCGCTAGCCCTACTCTTCGGGGCAGGCTGCGGAACATCGGGATCAAGCTCGCAAACCACTACCAACAATGACGCTGCGGTCGTGCGCGTCTATGCCGAAGCGATCGCTCTCTCGGAAAGGACAAACGACAGTGTGACTCTGCATTTCGCTGGTTCACACTACGTTGGTCGTGATGTCTGGATAGTGAGGTTCAGCCGAGAGAAGGGGACTCCACCTTGGTGCATTGCCCTCGAACTCGATCGCATTTCGCTCTCCGCGATCACAGCCAACAAACCTACTGGTGCGGCGCACATCTACTGTTCGGAGTTCCCGTCGCACAAGTGACCTAGCGCTCGGCTCCGATCTCCGTCGGCTTCTCGGCGGTCTCGATTAGGCACAAATCCGGAACTTGTGCCCAAATCGCTTCGAATCGACCGGAAATGGCGGGTATTTGCGGCCGAAACCCGAGCAGACCGAGGGCGCCGGTTACCGCGTAACCGTGCGGCTTCCGGCGCCCTCTTGGCGTATTTCACGGCACGCTTGCCATGCAGAAGGTCGAGGGTTCGAATCCCTCCGGGAGTGATCCCCAACGGGGGTAAAGATCACTTTCGCGGGATCGCGTGCGCGACGATCGCCCGCTCGAAAGTGCCGGTCAAGGTGAGCGCGCCGTCGACGCTCAGGTGGCGCGAGTCTCGGTAAAGCGAGACCCCGTTCTTCACGGTTGTACAGCGGTTCTTGCCGCAGAGCTGGTTCTCGAAGTCGAGCACCTTGGTCAGCTTGACGCCGGCTGCGCCCGCGTTCTCGGTCTCGACCGCCAGGCGCAGCCAGTTGTCGACCGAGCTGCGCGGGAGCGAGCTGGAGCAGGCACCGAGCAGGATGCGCACGATGGCGCAGGTCTGCTGGTCGAGCGGCAGCACCGGGATTGGGTGCACGAGCAGCACCGGCACCCCGGCGGCGTTCAGGCGCATGAGCGTCGAGTGCAGCGCCCGGCGCCAGAGTCGCGCCTTGCCGGCGCTCGTGAAGGTGAAGCCGCCGTCGCCCACCACCGCCAACCCGTCGTCGGGGTTCTGCAGGTAGAAGTCGGTGCGCGTGACCAGGACGACCAGGCTCGGCTTCGTCTTGACCATGTAGTCGATCGACTTGGAGCCGAAGCTGGGGCACCTGTGCTCCTCGCCGTCGATGCGGGTGATGCGCAGGCCGAGGTAGGGGCAGGAGGAGGCGGTGACGACGGTGACGTCGTAGCCGGCGCTGTTTCCGGCCTTGACGACGGGCTCGGCGTACATGCCGGCGTTCGAGTCGCCGAAGAGAACGATGCGACCGCGCGGATGCGCCACGTGCCAGGTGCACTTGGGCCTGTAGTCGGGTCCCAGCGGCGTCGAGCTGGAGCAGCCGCGGCGAACGTCGGTGTGCAGGGCGGTGGTGTGGCGCCAGCTCTTGAGAGACGCCGTCCGGTCGATGAGCTTCTGCGCTTGCATCAGACCGAGGTTGGCGACGATCGGGACGGCGATGCAGGCCGAGGCGAGCGCCAACCCCGCGCGCCGGGACGTCGGCGCGCGCGAGCCCGTCCGCGCTCGGAAGCGGATCGGGTTCTCGACGTAGCGGTAGGTGAGCCAGGCGGGCAGCAGGCTGACGGCGGCGGCGACGCCCGCGAGCCAGGCACCGTGGCTGGGCCAGAGCGCCTTGGCGAAGACGATGAAGGGCCAGTGCCAGAGATAGAGGCTGTAGGAGATGTCGCCTAGCCAGACCACAGGACGAAGGCTTAGCAGACGCGTAAAGCCCAGCGGTGTCCTCGTCCCCGCGGCGATGAGCAGGCAGGCGCCTGCGACCGGCAGCAGGGCCGAGGTCTCGCGGAACCCCACCTGCTGGATGTAGAACGCAGACACGCCCACGGCGGCCGCCCCGGCAAGATCGAACGCGAGCGCCAGCCGGCCGGGAAGGCGCTCGAACAGCCGTAAAGCGAGCATCAAGAGCGCGCCTACCCCGAACTCCCAGAAGCGAGTCGGCGTGGCGTAGAAGGCGAACTTCTCGTAACCGCCGGGGCGGGACAGGACGTAGCCGTGCGTGAGGCCGAAAGAGAGCAGGAAGGAGAGAGCCGAGACGAGCGCGACGATCGTCCAGGCGAGCTCCTTGCTGCGACCGCGGCCGAGCCGGGAGCGTCCGAGCCACCAGGCTGCCAGTAGGAGCAAGGGAAAGACGATGTAGATCTGGGCGATCACCGACAGCATCCAGGTGTGCAGCAGCGGATTGAGCTGCGTGCTCACGTTGAAGTAGCCGTTGGGCAACACCTCCAGGTAGAAGTTGGCGCCGAGCGCCGACGCCGCGATGCCGGTCATCGCCGACATACGCTGCGTTCCGGCTGGATCCGCCAGTATCCCGGCGAGCGCGACGAAGACGAGCATCACCGCCGGCGCGGGCAGGATTCGCCTGACGCGCCTGGCGTAGAAGCCGCCCAGGCTCATGCGGCCGGTCGAAGTCAGCTCGCCGAGCAACGTCCCGGCGATCACGAAGCCCGAGATGACGAAGAAGACATCGACGCCCGTGAATCCTCCCCGGAAGGAAAGGTCGGCGTGATAGAGCACCACGAGCAAGATCGCCACGGCGCGGAGGCCTTGGATATCGGGCCGTCTCTTCATGCGGGCGACAGAATAGACGCCGGCCGGCGCCGTCCAGATTCGCTGCCCGCGCATCCGGCGCTAGAAGCGATCGCGCAGGCGGCTCTCCGGTCGAGCGAGTGCCGGGCCCTGGGCGCGGAATTGAGCGGGCGACGTGTACTAGGATTCGCCAGCACGGCGCGGTGGCCGAGTGGCTAGGCAGAGGCCTGCAAAGCCTCGTACAGCAGTTCGATTCTGCTCCGCGCCTTTGATTTGCCTGCGATCACGCCGCGGGCGCGAAGGCTCCAGCGTCGCGCGCTTTCTAGAGCTGGCGCGCGACGGTGAAGGCGCCAAGGGCAACCAGGGCGATTGCGATACCGACGAGAAGAAGCGAAACGACCGTCGGCACGAAGAACGCCGCTACCGCCGCTACGACCGCCATGACAGCTAGCGCAGCAAGGATGAGAGGGAAGCTGAGTTTATTACGCATGCGCCCGTCCGGTGAACCTTCGCTCATGATCGGCAAGGCATAGCACGTGTTCACCCCTCCTTTGGGGGGTCGGTCGCGCCAAGATCCAATTCCCATAGATCTGCAATCTCAACCAAAACAGGCTCTTCGGCTAGAGTTCCGCTTCCTGTGACTGCGACCCTGATGAACGGATCCGAGCTGGCGGCACGCGTACGTGCACGGATCGCCGAAGAGGTGCGCGAGCTCGGCCATGTCTCGCTGGCAACTGTACTAGTCGGCGACGACCCCGCCTCGCACGTCTACGTCGGCTACAAGCACAAGGACTGCGCCGAGGTCGGGATCGAGTCGATCGACCATCGCCTCCCCGCCGACGCCGGCGAGGAGCAGGTGCTCGCGCTGGTGCACGAGCTGAACGCCGACGACCGGATCGACGGCTTCATCGTTCAGTCGCCGGTTCCCGTTCAGATCAACGAGCCGCGTGTGATGGAAGCGATCGATCCGGTCAAGGACGTCGACGGCTTCAGCCCGGTCAATGTCGGGCGCCTCTGGCTCGGGCGCGAAGGTCACATCTCGGCGACGCCGCTCGGGATCATGGAGCTCCTGCGCGAGTACGAGGTTCAGCTCGAGGGCGCGGACGCGGTCATCGTCGGGCGCAGCGAGATCGTAGGCAAGCCGATGGCGGCGCTCCTCCTGCGTGCGAACGCGACCGTCACCTTCTGCCACACCCGCACGCGCGACATGGCGGAGCGCACCAGAAGGGCCGATCTGCTGGTCGCAGCGGCGGGCCGCGCAGGCCTGATCCAGCCCGAGATGGTGAAGCCGGGCGCAACGGTTGTCGACGTCGGGATCACAAGAACTTCCGAAGGGCTCGTCGGCGACGTCGACAAAGGCGTGGTCGAGATTGCCGGGCTTCTCACCCCGGTACCGGGCGGAGTCGGCCCGATGACGAGAGCGATGCTCCTCGCCAACACGGTTCGCGCGGCTCGCGCGAGGCGAGGATTGCTTGCTTTCGACTAGCTGCGACGCTATTTTTGCTGGGCTTAATCACCGCTCGACGGCTCGGTGCCTGGGCCGTCGCAGGTTCAAGGAGGAAATGTTGGCTCAGGGCACCGTCAAGTGGTTCTCCAATGAGAAGGGCTTCGGTTTCATCGAGCGCGAGGGCGGAGACGACGTCTTCGTTCATCACTCGAAGATCACGATGGACGGCTATCGCACCCTCACCGAGGGACAGAAGGTCGAGTTCGATGTCGTTCAGGGCGAGAAAGGTCTTCAGGCCGAGAACGTCCACGTAGTCTGAGAACCACACAGCAAGCTGTCGAAGCGGGCCCCCCAAGGGCCCGTTTCGCTTCCTCGGACGGGTCATCGCCGTGAAGGCGATGACCCTGACGCCGCTGGCGGCACGATCCTCTCCGAGCCCGTGTGTCCACACTGTTCTCTCCGGGCTCGCACCGCCAGCGGCGCCCCGAGAAAGCGAAAGGCGCCCGGCCGCACAAGATAAACGGCTAGCGGGCGCTCAGTCAGGCTCTGCGAGCACGACTTCGAGTTGGAAGCGCGAGCGGACGCCGGCCCTGGCGTCGAGACGGAGATCAGGAGAAGGGGCGGCGCCTTGCTTCGGCACCGTCCCTTCCCTGGTCGTTTTCGCTCGCACCTACACTCAGGTGACCCTGAAGGCGAGCGTTCTCGAGTTCTTGTCGGCGGAGAGCTTGAGCCGGTAGCTACCCCTCTTCACCGGCTTACCCGCGAAGAGCTTCTTGACCGTGAGCGTGTACGTCTTGAAGGAGCCGGTCTTCTTGACGCTCTTCACGAGCACCCACTTCTTGACCTTCTTGAGCGAGAGCACCCACTTGAAGACCTTGCTCTTGGGCGAGAACTTGCAGATGAGCTTGACCTTGCCGGCCTGGGCGGCGGGGAAGCTCTTCTTCGCCAGCTTGCAGGAGACGATCTTTCCGCCGGCCTTGGTGGTTGTGGTGGTGGTGGTCGGAGGCGGCGGCGCTGCAGCGGCAACTGTCCAGCTATAGCCGGCCGGGGTCGGATCGACGACGCCGGCAAGATCGATGGCTCGCACCTGGAAGGTGTGCGAGCCCAGCGCGAGGCCGCTGTAGGCCTTCGGTGAGGTGCACGGGCTCCAGGCGCCGGCGTCGAGCTTGCACTCGAAGCTCGAGCCGCTCTTGTTCGAGCTGAAGGAGAAGCTGGCCGAGCTCGAGGTCGTACTCGAGGCGGGATGGTCGCCGATCGTCGTATCGGGCGGGGGCTGCATGGACGGGTTTTCGTTCGTCGCCCCCAAGTTCGTCGTCAGCCGCGTCTGATTCGCGCCGTTTGCGTCCATGGAGTAGATCTCCCAGTTGCCGCCGCGGTTGCTCTCGAAGGCGATCTTCGTCCCGTCCGGCGACCAGGACGGGTGATCGGCCTGGGCCATGTTCGTCGTCAGCCGCGTCTGGTTTGCGCCGTCTGCGTTCATGACGTAGATCTCGCCGTTGCCGTCGCGGCTGCTCGAGAAGACGATCTTCGTCCCGTCCGGCGACCAGGACGGGTAGGTTTCGTCACCCATGTTCGTCGTCAGCCGCGTCTGGTTTGCGCCGTTTGCGTCCATGACGTAGACCTCGAGCTCGCCGTCGCGGTCGCTCACGAAGGCGATCTTCGCCCCGTCCGGCGACCAGGACGGCCAGATGTCGTTGGCCGAGTTCGTAGTCAGCCGTGTCTGGTTGGCGCCGTTTGCGTCCATGGAGTAGATCTCCCAGTTGCCGTCGCGGTCGCTCTGGAAGGCGATCCTCGTCCCGTCCGGCGACCAGGACGGGTTGTCGTCCCAGGCCGTGTTCGTCGTCAGCCGCGTCGGGTTCGCGCCGTCGGCGTCCATGACGTAGATCTCCCGGTTACCGTCGCGGTCGCTCTGGAAGGCGATCTTCGTCCCGTCCGGCGACCAGGACGGGCTTATGTCCCAAACCAAGTTCGTCGTCAGCCGCGTCTGGTTTGCTCCGTTTGCGTCCATGGAGTAGATCTCGGGGTTGCCGTCGCGGTTGCTCTCGAAGACGATCTTCTCTTTCGCGGTCACGACCGGCGCCCAGGACGGGCTGACATCCGAGGCCGTGTTGGTTGTCAGCCGGGTCGGATTGGCGCCGTTTGCGTCCATGGAGTAGATCTCGTAGTTGCCGTCGCGGTTGCTCGAAAAGGCGATCTTCGTCCCGTCCGGCGACCAGGAGGGGTTGTCGTCCCAGGCCGAGTTGTTTGTCAGCCGCGTCTGGTTCGTGCCGCCGGCGTCCATGGAGTAGATCTCTCGGTTGCCGTTTCGGTCGCTCACGAAGGCGATCTTTGATCCGTCCGGCGACCAGGAGGGCGCGTAGTCGGTGGCCGCGTTAGAGGTCAGATTCGTCGGGTTGGCGCCGTTTGCGTCCATAACGTAGACCTCGTAGTTGCCGTCGCGGTCGCTCTCGAAGGCGATCTTCGTCCCGTCCGGCGACCAGGACGGCAGGTAGTCGTTGGCCGAGTTGTTCGTCAACCGCGTCTGGTTTGTGCCGTTTGCGTCCATGACGTAGATCTCGGGGTTGCCGTTGCGGTCGCTCACGAAGGCGATCTTGTTTCCGTTCGGCGACCAGCACGGGTAGTCGTCCGACGCCGCGTTGTTGGTCAGATTCGTCTGGTTCGAGCCGTCCGCGTTCATGGAGTAGATCTCGTTGTTGCCGTCGCGGTTGCTCTTGAAGGCGATCCTCGCCCCGTCCGGCGAAACGGACGGGTTGTCGTCCGAGGCCGAGCTCGTCGTCAGCTGCGTCTGGTTGGCGCCGTTTGCGTCCATGGAGTAGATATTCCAGTTGCCGTCGCGGTCGCTCGCGAAGGCGATCTTCCCGTTTGCGCCCGGAAAGGCCGCCGGAGCCGGCGCCGATCCGGCCAGCAGGGCGCAAAGAGCGCCGGTTGCGGCCAGCATCCATGCGGCGGGGGCGCGCTTGTGCCTGCTTCCTCTCATCGTCTTCCTCCCTGTTTCGAGACCGATCTGACCGCTCGAGCATCGCACCCGAGAGGTCCCGGCGCATCTGTGATCTCCCTAGTCATGCTTCCCGCGGCCTTGCGGCAGCCGCCCGCGCTGCCCGGTCGCCGGCAGGTCGCGAGCGGCCACGACTTGCTCTGGAGTATGAAGTCTCCCGCGCCGTATAACCAGTCGCGGTTTGCGCGCCCGCATCGGCTCCGCGGCAAGCTCGAACACCAGCGTCACGGTCGAGAGTACCGGGCTCGCCTTGACTGGAGCAGGGCGAGATTCGCGAGAGCTCAACCCCGGCTCGAGGGTTCGAACGTGCCCGTTTAGTTCCTTTGAGGGCTGTTTTGGACAGAGCCACGCCGCTACTGGCAGGATGTGGCCGTGCCGATCTCGCGCGAAGAAGTTCTCCATGTGGCCAAGCTGGCCCGGCTCGCGCTGAGCGAGGAGGAGATCGAGCGCTTCGGGGAGCAGCTGAACGCCATCCTCGAGGCGGTCGGCAAGGTCTCCGAGCTCGACCTCGCCGACGTGCCGCCGACCTCACATCCGCTCGCGCTCGTCAACGTGGTCGATCGCGACGAGCCGCGTCCGTCGCTGGAGCGCGAGCAGGCGCTCGCGAACGCGCCCGAGAGTGAAGCCGGCGCCTTCCGGGTTCCCGCGAGTGGCTAGCGCGATCGACACCCTGCGCCTGACCGCCGAGGAGGCGATGGGGCTGCTCGAGCGCGGCGAGGCGAGCGCCGAGGAGCTGCACCGCGCCTATCTCGACGCGATCGCCGAGCGCGACGGCGAGATCCACGCCTATCTGAAGGTCGTCGAGGAATGCCAGGGCTCGGGCGTGCCGATCGCGATCAAGGACGTGATCACGACCGAGGGCATCGAGACGACCGCCGGCTCGAAGATCCTCGCCGGCTACGTGCCCGTCTTCGACTCGACCGTGGCGGCGAAGGTCAAGCAGGCCGGTCTGCCCGCGCTCGGCAAGACGAACATGGACGAGTTTGCGATGGGCTCCTCGACGGAGAACTCCGGTTTCGGCCCGACCAGGAATCCCTGGGATCCGGAGCGCGTGCCGGGCGGCTCGTCGGGCGGCTCGGCGGCGGCGGTCGCCGGCGGCATGGCGCCCTGGGCGCTCGGCTCCGACACCGGCGGCTCGATCAAGCAGCCGGCGTCGCTCTGCGGTCTGGTTGGTTTGCGCCCGACCTATGGCACCGTCTCGCGCTACGGCATCATCGCCTTCGCCTCCAGCCTCGACCAGGTCGGCCCGATCACCAAGACCGTGCGCGACTGCGCGCTCCTCTACCGGGTCATCGCCGGGCGCGATCCGCTCGACTCGACCACGGTCGAGTTGCCCGCTCCGGTAGAGCTTCCCGAGGCCGAGGACATGAAGGGCCTGCGCATCGGCCTTCCCAAGGAGATGAACGAGGCCGAGGGGATCGCGCCGGGCGTAAAGGCGGAGACCGAGCGGGCGATCGCGCTCTGCAAGGAGCTGGGCGCGGAGGTCGGGGAGTGCTCGCTGCCGCTCTCGATCGAGTACGGGCTCGCCTGCTACTACCTGATCGCTCCGGCCGAGGCCTCTTCGAATCTGGCCCGCTACGACGGTGTTCGCTACGGCCACCGCGCCAAGGGCGCCGAGAGCCTGATCGAGATGTACGAGCGCACCCGCGACGAGGGCTTCGGCGACGAGCCCAAGCGCCGGATCATGATCGGTACCTACGCGCTCTCGGCCGGCTACTACGACGCCTTCTACGGCCAGGCGCAGAAGGTGCGCACGATCATCGCCCGCGAGCACGCGGCCCTGTTCGAGCGCTTCGACCTGATCGTCAGCCCGACCTCGCCGACGGTCGCCTTCAAGCTGGGCGAGAAGACACAGGATCCGCTGGCGATGTACGCCTCCGACGTCCTCACGATTCCGCCCAACATGGCCGGCTTGCCCGGGCTCTCGATTCCCTGCGGGCTCTCGGAGGGATTGCCGGTCGGGCTGCAGTTGACCGGGCCCCAGTTCTCCGAGAACGTGCTCTTCCGCGCCGCGCATGCGCTCGAGCGGGCGCTCGGGTTCGACTTCGTGCCGCCGCGTCTGAAGGAGGGCGCGTGAGCAATTGGGAGCCGGTGATCGGGCTCGAGATCCATGTCCAGCTGAAGACGCGGACGAAGATGTTCTGCCGCTGCGAGACCTCCTTCGGGCTGGAGCCGAACCTGCGCACCTGCCCGGTCTGCCTCTCCCATCCGGGCACTCTCCCGGTCGCAAACGCGCAGGCGATCGAGTGGACGATCAAGCTCGGGCTGGCGGTCGGCTGCGAGGTGGCGAAGCGGGCGCTCTTCGCGCGCAAGAACTACTTCTACCAAGACCTGCCCAAGGGCTATCAGATCTCCCAGTACGAGGCCCCGCTTTGCGTCGGGGGCCGTCTTGTCGTGCCGGGCCCCGAGGGCGAGCGCGAGATCCGCATCAATCGCGCCCACCTCGAGGAGGACGCGGCCAAGACGATCCACGTCGGCGGGGTGGAGGGGCGCATCGTCGGCGCCGAGCACTCGCTGGTGGACTTCAACCGCGGCGGCACGCCGCTGATGGAGATCGTCACCGAGCCCGACATCCACTCGGCCGAGGAGGCCAAGCGCTTCTTGCAGCTGCTGCGCCAGACCGTGGTCGAGCTGGGGATCTCGGACGCGGAGATGGAGAAGGGGACGCTCCGCTGCGACGCCAACATCTCCGTGCGCCCGGCCGGCGCGAGCGAGCTGCGCACCCGCTGCGAGCTCAAGAACATGAACTCCTTCAACTTCATCGGCCGCGGCATCGAGGCCGAGATCGCACGCCAGATCGAGGTCTACGAGTCGGGCGGCGAGGTGACGCAGGACACCTACGACTTCGACGCCGCCTCGGGCACCCTGACCGTGCACCGAACCAAGGAGGAGGCCGAGGACTACCGCTACTTCCCCGAGCCCGACCTGGTGCCGTACGAGCCGGAGCCGGAGCTGATCGAAAGGCTCAAGGCGGAGATTCCGGAATTGCCGGGCGCACGCCTCGCCCGGCTGGAGCCGGTGCTCGGCTACGAGACGGCGCTCGGGCTGGTGACGAGCGGTCGGGACGCGCTCTACGTGGAGGTTGTCGCCGCGGGGGCGGAGCCGAAGGCGACAGCCAACGTTCTCATGAACGAACTGGCGGCGGCCGGAATCGATCCGAAAACAGTCAATCCAGGCGAGCTCGCGAAACTGATAGAGAAGCGCCCCGACATCCCAGGCGCCGTTTTCAGCAAAGGTGTCGGTGCCAGCGGATCATCTAGTTTCGCTGCGATCGATTTCATCTCGCAGAGCTCGATCTCGGACGCCTCGAAACTCGAGCCCCTGATCGAGCGCATCCTCGCCGCCAACCCCGGCCAGGTCGAGCAGTACCGCGGCGGCAAGGAGGGTCTGCTCGGCTTCTTCGTCGGCCAGGTGATGAAGGAGACCAAGGGTAAGGCGAACCCGAAGGTCGTCAGTGAGCTCGTGCGCGCGAAGCTGAGCGCCTGAGCGTTTCTCAGAACCGAACGAGTCGTCTGCGATGGCTACCGTCGCGGTCGATCACGTAGAGACCGTTAACCCTCGGCCCCCAGCCTGCGATCACGAACGCGAGCCGCCGTCCGTCGGGTGACCAGGCGACGTCGGTTACGGAGTCCCACTCGTGGATGCTACGCATATTCCCACTCCCGTTCGCGTTCATGATCTCGATGCTTCCGTAGCCGATCGCGATCTGACGGCCGTCGGGAGACCAGCTCGTCGTGACCGGCGACGAGTAGTCCCAGTTCTCCGCGCGGACGAGATTCCGAGTTGTGAGGCGCATCACGTAGATGCCGTTCTTGCATGAGAACGCAAGACGTCCTCCGTCCGGCGACCAGGCCGGAGTCCCCGGATTGCACGAGTGTCCCAGCAGGCGGTGCACGTCGCTCCCGTCAGGGTTCATCGTGTACATGGTCGAGTAGTAGAAACCTCCGGCGCCGACGTCCTGGTATGGGATGAGGCCGTGGACGAAGGCGATGCGCGTTCCATCCGGAGACCAGCTCGCTCCCATGTCGCCGTCATCGGATCGCAATAGGCGCGACTTGCCTCCTTGCACAGGGACGACCGAGAAGCCGTCGCGCGACCGGTAGAGGATCGTGCTTCCGTCGGGCGACCAGTCCGGCAGTACGCCGTAACCTTTCGAGACCGTTCGCAGCGGGCCGCCCTCGGCCGAGACGACCGTGATCTGAGTGCCACACTCGCGGTTCTTGGCGAAGGCGATCTCCTTACCGTCCGGCGACCAGGTTGGCGATCCCTGCTCTCCGGTCGGGCACTTGATCGCGTGCGCGGCTCGCTGCGGCGCTCTATCCAGCAGCGCCAAGGCGGTGATCGCGGCCGCCAGCGCGACGACAATGGCGACGGCTATCAATTTGTCTCGCCGTGTCATCGGCGGCAGGGATGGAAGCTTCGTCTTCGGCCGGGCGGCGGCGAAGGGATCGCTCCATGTCTCGCCCGTCTTGATGGCCTTGCGGCGGCCGAGGTAGCGGACGTTCTGCTGCGCAGCGTCGATCAGGCGTTTCTGCAGGCGTCCGTGGCGTGGTTTGGCTACCGGCAACCGCTGGGCGAGCTCGATCAGCTCGCCGAGCCCGTCGACGTCGGCGCGGGCCAGGAGCTTGCGCCGTGCTTTCTCGAGCAGACGCAGCGAGCGGCCTATTTTCTGGCGCTCGATCTCGGCGCGCGCGGGGGCGAAAATCTGCTCGGTCGAGATCAGGCCGTAGGGAGTGAACGGGGCTTGCGGCTCGACAGAGGGTGTCCGCTCCGAGGGTGTTCCGGCGAGCTCGGCGACTGTCCCGGGCGCGAGCGACTCGATGCCTTCTTCGGTCGCCGCCAGCAGGCGTTCGCGTGTCTTGGTGTCGGCCGGAGCGAGCGTGCGAATAGCGCGCGCCAGCTCGAGCAGCTCTCTCAACCCGTCGATGTCGGCGTTCGCCAGCAACGCGGCGCGTGCCTGCTCCAACTCCTTCAGAGCCGCGCGCGGCCTCCCCCGGGCGATCTCGGTCCGGGCCGGGCTGAGGATCTCTGCGGACGATCGTGACATCGGCGTGCTGGCAGAAGTCTCCCACGATAGGGCGCCTCTTGTGAAGGCAAACGCCGGGCTCCGGCCGGAAGTTCCGACCGGCGCTATTGTCCGCGCATGAAATTCCTACGCCTGTTCTTCAGAGTTCTGTTCAGGAACATGAGCGGTCGCGGGCCGACAGGGCCCGCCGAGTGGTAAGCGACGTTCCACGGTGAAGAGCGCCCGCGAAGAGCTCTGGTTCGAGACGCCGCACCGGCGCGACTACATCAACATCACCGCTCGGGTTCAGGAGTTCGTCAGCGGCTCGGGGATCCAGGAGGGCCTCTGCCTGGTCAACCCGATGCACATCACCGCGGCGGTCTATGTCAACGACGACGAGTCCGGGCTGATCCAGGACATCGACGACTTGCTCGAGCGGCTGGCTCCGCACGAGCCGGTCTCCGGCTATCGCCACAACGTCGGTGAGGACAACGCCGACGCCCACCTCAAGCGCCAGCTGATGGCACATCAGGTCGTGCTCGCGATCACCGGAGGCCGACTCGACCTCGGCCCCTGGGAGCAGGTTTTCTACGCCGAGTTCGACGGTCGCCGGCGCAAGCGTGTGCTGCTCAAGGCGATCGGGGAGTAGCCGTCCAGCGGGCTCCCGGCAGCGTTCGGGGGTCGTCACCTACGGCGAGACGCGCTCTTTCTCAAAGGCTGTCCGGACGAACTCTGTCCGGGGCACTAGTAGGAGCTGGCAGAGGCGGCTGTGTTAACCCGCACACCTGTGCGTACTTTGCCGCCGAGTTCAGTTTGGGCTCTACCCGTAGGTGGCGGTCAACGCCACGCGCGCCGGCACGAGAGCCGATGAAGAGACGGCTTGGTTATGCGGGAAAGCCGTCGCGGAGCGAGCTATTCGCGACCATCTCGAGCCGGGTGAATACGGCAATCGGTTTTACCCTGCCGGCGGCCTGATTCAGGCTGACCAGGGGGCTGTCGCACGGGTTCGTTACCGTTCGCCTCCCATGCCAGAGAAGAGATACATGATGACGCCCGGCCCGACCCCCGTACCGCCCGAGGTACTGCAGGCGATGGCCGAGCCAATCATCCACCACCGTGGCGCGGACTTCCGCCGGGCCTTCGTACAGTGCGGCGAACGGCTCAAAGAGGTCTACAAGACATCCAACGATGTGATCATGTTCGCCGCTTCGGGCACCGGCGGCATGGAATCCGCTGTTGCGAATCTCTGCGCGCCGGGTGAGCGTGTGGTCGTTCACTCGGCCGGCAACTTCGGCGAGCGCTGGGTCAAGATCGCCAAGATCTACGGCCTCGAGGTCGGTCATGTCAAGGAGGAGTGGGGAGCCACTCCCGATCCCGACAAGCTGGCCGCCGAGCTGAAACAGGCGCCGGCCAAGGTTGTCTTCCTGACTCATTCCGAGACGTCCACCGGTGTCGTGTCCGACATCGAGAAGCTGGCCGCGGTCGCCAAGGAGCACGGAGCCCTCGTGGTTGTCGATGCGATCTCGAGCCTCGGTGCGATTCCGCTCGAGACCGATGCCTGGGGCCTCGACGTGGTTGTTGCCGGTTCACAGAAGGCGCTCATGACTCCACCCGGTCTGGCCGCTGTCTCCATCTCCGAGGCGGCCACGGCCGCCAGCCAGGAGCCAGGCAGGAACCCGAGCTTCTTCTTCAACTGGGCTGCCGCCCAGAAGGCGCTCGCCAACGAGACGACCGCCTACACGCCGGCCGTGACTCTGATCCTCGGTCTCAACGTCGCTCTCGGGCTGCTGCTCGAGGAAGGCCTCGAGACGCGTTTCGAGCTGCATCGCAAGCTCGGTCGCGCCTGTCGTGCCGGTATCAAGGCGATGGGACTCGAGCTCTTCTCACCGGACGAGGACCGCTCGGCGGTCGTCACCGCGGCGAAGGCACCCGAGGGAATAGACGGACAGAAGATCGTCTCCACCCTACGTGATCGCTACGCGATCCAGATTGTGGGCGGCCAGGGCATTCTCAAGGGGCATATCTTCCGCATCGGTCACATCGGCTACTTCGACATCTTCGACATCATCACGGCCCTCGCCGGTGTCGAGATGGTGCTGACCGATATGGGCGTAGACGTCAATCGCGGCGCGGCTGTCTCGAGCGCCCTCGCTGCATACTGATCAGAAAGAAGGGGAGGCGCGGTGAGCGAACGAGCGAAGGTCCTGGTTAGAGAGAAGATCGCCGACGCCGGCATCGAGATGCTCGAGGAGCGTTTCGACGTCGACGTCGATCTCGAGGGAGATCTGGCGGAGATGATCGGTGCCTACGACGCGATCATCATTCGCTCGGCCACCAAGCTCAGCGCCGACCTGATCGAAAAGGGAACACGCCTGCGCGTGATCGGACGCGCAGGCGTCGGAGTCGACAACGTCGACGTGGAGGCCGCGACAAGGCGAGGAATCATCGTCGCCAACGCCCCCGAGTCCAACGTTGTCTCCACCGCCGAGCACACGATTGGAATGCTGCTCGCGCTGGCGCGCAACATCCCGCAGGCCTACGCAGCCTTCAAGCAGGGCAAGTGGGAGCGCTCCAAATGGAAGGGCGTCGAGCTGGCCGGAAAGACGATCGGCATCGTCGGCCTCGGCAAGATCGGCCAGCAGGTCGCCCGCAAGGCATCCGGTCTCGGCATGCACGTCATCGCCTACGACCCCGTCGTATCGAAGGAGCGCTTTCGCGAGCTCGGTGTCGAGCGGATGGAATCGCTCGACGACCTCTATGCCCGAGCGGAATTCCTGACGCTGCACGCGCCGCGAACCGCGGAGACGACCGGCATGCTCAACAACGAAGCATTTGCCAAGATGCGAGACGGCGTCCGCATCATCAACGCGGCCCGCGGCGCGCTGATCACCGACAACGACCTGATCGCCGCGATCAAGTCCGGCAAGGTTGCCGGCGCGGCACTCGACGTCTACACGCAGGAGCCCTACACGGGCCCGCTGACCGAGGTGGACGAGATCGTGATCACGCCTCATCTCGCGGCCTCCACCAGCGAGGCCCAGGACCGGGCCGGAACCGACGTCGCCGAGCAGGTTGCGGCGGCGCTCGAGGGTGGGCTGGTCACCAACGCCGTCAACATCCCGTCGCTGCGCGAGGAAGATCTCGCCATCCTCGGCCCCTACCTGCCGCTGGCAGTGAAGCTGGGCAGGCTGGCGATGGAGCTCGCCGGCGGCCGCGCCGAAAAGATCGAAGTCTCCTACTTCGGCACGATGGCGAGCTACGACACGCGACTGCTGACCCTCGCAGTCCTGAACGGCGCCTTCGAGCAGCGTGAGGAGCGGCCGGTCAACTGGGTCAACGCCCGTGTCATCGCCGAAGACCGCGGCATTCAGGTGAGCGAAGAGTCCAAGCCGCGTTCTCGCGACTTCACCAACCTGCTGCGCGTGCGGGTGTTCGGAGACGGCAGCGAGGTCGCCGTAAGCGGTACCACGATCGGCAACGACAACCGTCTCTGGCTGGTTGGGGCGCTCGGGTACGAGCTCGAGGTCGAGCTCTCTCCGTTGATGGCGTTCGTCCGCTACGACGACGTACCCGGACAGATCGGCCGGCTCGGCACTCTCTTCGGCGAGGCCAAAGTCAACATCGCCAACATGGCCGTCTCCCGGACGCGCCAGGGAGGCACGGCGCTGATGGCCCTCTCGATCGACGCACCGGCCACGCCGGCGTTGACCGAGAGCATCGAGAAGGCGGGCTTCGCAGACGCACGCTTCATCGATATCGGTTAGGCCGGTGCGCTCGAGTAGCCGGCCGGAGCCGGTCGAAAGTGTGGCGGCGGCCCTACTGCCGAGCGGTGCCGAGGCAGGAATACGGGGATTCGAAACGAGCACGAAGGCAGTCACGGAGACCGCCGCCGTGCTCGGCGTTTCATCCTCCGAGATCGCCAGGACAGCGATCGTTCTCTGCGCTGCTCGCCCGCTCGCGGCGCTTGTTCCCGGCGACCTCATTACGCTTCCCGGCGCGGAGGTTTTGGACGCCGTCGATGCTGGCGGCTAACCTCTTCCTTCACGGAAAGGAGAAAGATGGCTGACCTGCAAGCAACCGAGAAGATCTGGATGAACGGCGAGTTCGTGGACTGGGCGGAAGCGACGGTCCACGTCGGTGTTCACGCCCTGCACTACGGCTCCGGGGTCTTTGAAGGTATTCGTGCCTACGAAACGCCGAAGGGCACTGCCGTCTTCCGTCTGACCGACCACTTGCAGCGCCTGCACGATTCGGCGCGGTTGATCCGCATGAAGATCCCCTATTCGGTCGAGGAGCTGCAGCGAGCCTCGCTCGAGCTCGTGGCGGTCAACCACCTGCCGTCTTGCTACTTACGCCCGATCGCCTTCTACGGCTACGGCTCTCTGGGCGTTCCGCCGCGCGACAACCCGGTCTACGTGGCGCTCATGTGCTGGCCCTGGGGCGCCTATCTGGGCGAGGAGGGAATGGCACGCGGAGTGCGGGTGAAGATCTCCACCTGGGTGCGGATGCCATCGAATGTGATCCCGCACGCCTCCAAGGCGACCGGGCTCTACCTGAACTCGATGCTGGCGGTGCAGGAGGCCGCCCTGGGCGGTTACGAAGAGGCGATCTTACTCACCGAGAAGGGCTATATCGCCGACTGCTCGGGCGAGAACGTGTTCGTCGTCAAGGACGGCGTCATCTACACGCCGCCGCTCGAGACCGGGATCCTGCACGGGATCACGCGCAACTCGGTGATCGAGATCGCCGGCTCGCTCGGCTACGAGGTCAGGGTCGAAAACCTCGTTCGCGCCGACCTCTACCTGGCCGACGAGGCGTTCATGACCGGCACCGCCGCCGAGGTGACGCCCGTGCGCGAGGTCGACGACTACCTGATCGGCGATCCCGGCCCGGTGACGCTCGCCCTTCAGCACGCCTATCTCGAGATCGTGCAGGGGCGCGACGATCGCTGGTCGCACTGGCTGGAGTACGTCACGCCGGTGCGGGCCGAGGCGTGAGCTCCGCGTCCCAGAAGCAGATTCCGCTTTCGCTTCCCTATCTCGACGAGCGTGAGCAGGAGCTCGTGGCCGAGGTGCTCGGATCGGGACGGCTGTCGCTCGGTCCAACCGGACCGCGCTTCGAGCAGATGCTGGCCGAGCGTGTGGGCGCGCGCTTCGCGGCCGCCGTGTCCAGCGGTACCGGCGGGCTGCACCTGCTAGTCAGAAGCGCCGGCATCGGTCCCGGCGACGAGGTGATCACGACGCCGTTCTCCTTCGCCGCCTCGGCCAACTGCTTCCTCTACGAGGGCGCGACACCGGTCTTCGCCGATATCGACGCGGCGACCTGGAACATCGATCCGAAGGCGCTGGAGGCTGCGATCACACCTAAGACGAAGGCGATCGTCGCGGTCGACATCTTCGGCTACCCCTGCGAGCTCGACCCGATCAGGAAGATCGCCGGCGAGCACGGCCTGGCGCTGATCGACGACGCCTGCGAGGCTCTCGGAGCCGAGTACAAGGGCAAGCCGGTCGGCGGGCACGGCGTGCCTGCGGTCTTCGCCTTCTACCCGAACAAGCAAATGACGACCGGCGAGGGCGGGATCGTCGTCACCGATTCCGAGCAGGAGTGGCGCCTGATCAAGAGCCTTTCCAATCAGGGTCGCGGCGACGACGGCCCCTGGCTCGAGCACGTTCGTCTCGGCTACAACTACCGCCTCGACGACCTCAGCGCCGCGCTAGGGATCGGGCAGCTCGAGAAGCTGGATCGCATGCTCGAGCTGCGCGCGCAGGTCGCAGGTCGCTACCGGGTGCTGCTCGAGGGACTGGACGGAGTCGCTCTTCCGGCCACCGACGACGCCGAGCACCGGCGCTCCTGGTTTGTTTTCGTCGTCAAACTCGCGCGCGAGATCGATCGTGAGCGGGTGATCGAGTTCCTGACCCGCGAGAAGGTCTCTTCCAGTCGCTACCTCCCCTGCATCCATCTCCAGCCCTACATGCGCGAGCGCTTCGGTTTCGCCGAGGGGCTTTGTCCGCGCGCCGAGGACTTGAGCCGGCGCACGGTTGCGCTGCCGTTCTACACGGCGCTCGAGGCTGAGGATCAGGAACGAGTCGTCGCAACGCTTGCGGCGGCGATAGCGGAAGCATCTTTCTAGGATCCCCGACCCGAGTTGAGCTGGGCGGGCGCGCGGGCATATAACAGGCAGACAGCCGATGATCGCGCTCGCGTTGCCCAGGCGCACTTCCCCGATTCCGATTCGCTCGGGCCATGGCCTCAGAATGGCCCCATGAGCTCGGTGGCAGCGGCGCGCGCGCGGTCTTCGCCCGCCGGCTGCGCGTCATGGGCCCGGTTCGCACGATTCTGCTCTTTCTGGTCGTCGTGCTCGCGATCGTCGGCTTCGCCGAGCGCTCCTGGATCGAAGCAGAGATGCGTGCGGCCGCCGTTCTCTCGATCACGGCGAAGATCCCCGTGCTGGCCTGGACTACACGGGTGCTGACCGACAAGCCGCGTGTCGCGGACGAGCGGGTGGCGGGCGTACCGACGACGGTAGTCCGGCCCGGCAAGGGAAACCAGTGGCCGGCGATCGTGTTCGTGAACGGCGTCACGGCCCGCGGTAGCCATCACCCCGACGTCGAGCGCCTGGCGAACGGGCTCGCGCGCGTGGGCTTCATCGTTTTCGTGCCCGATCCGCCGGGGTTGAGAACGGGCGAGATCACCAGGAAGACACTGGCGGGCACGATTGCGCTGGTCCGCGCGGCGGCGAATCGGCACGACGTCCGCCACGGGCGAGTGGCGCTCGTCGGGGTGTCGAACGGCACCACGCTCTCGCTTCTCGCCGCCGAGAACCCGAGCCTCGCAGGCCGCATCAGCGTCGTGGCCGGTGTCGCTCCCTACACCGACCTCGCCGAGATGATCCGGCTGGCGACCACCGGCAGCTACGTCGAGGACGGACGGCTCGTCCCGTACCAGGCGAAGCCGTTTCTCGGGCTCGTGCTCGCGCGCTCGCTGGTTGCCACTCTCCAGCCGAGCCGCGACCGCGACACCCTCCTGGCGGAGTTGCTGAGGCTGTCGGAGAACGCGCCCGATCCCCTGGCGCTCTTTCGGGAGCTTCCGATCCGAAAGGTCACGCCGAGCGTGAGGCCACTCGTGAGACTGCTCGCCAACCGCGACCCGCGGCGCTTCGACCGGCTCTACGCCGCTCTCTCGCCGTCGATGCGGGCCAGCATCGAGCGCCTCTCGCCGATCCACGAGGCGCAGAAGCTGCTGGCGCCTATCTACATCGCCTCGGCTCCGCACGACAAGTACTTTCCGCTTTCCGAGACACGCGACCTGGCCCGCAGAGCCACGCACACACAGGTGAGCCTCACCGTCACCTCGACGCTCCACCACGCGATCCCGAGTATCTCGCTGTCGGGGATAGGCGCCCTACTTCGCTTCAACGGCTGGATGCTGCGGAGCCTGCGCGCCGCCCGGCGCGGCTGAGCCTACGAAGGGGTAACTGCGGGCGGCGCGGCGAGAACGTCGTCCGGGAGATCGTAGCGGCGAAAGACGAGATAACCGATAAGGACGAGCAGACCCGCCACCGGGCCGACAAGGCGGATCCCGATCGGATTGGACGCCGTGTCTCCGAGTATCAGGAGCCCGGCGAGGATGGCCGGCGCGAGCGATGTCGCGACCTGCTCGACGAAGCTGTGCAGCTGGTAGTAGGTCGCCTCGCGGCGCATCCCGGTTCTTAAGCTGTCGTAGTCGATGATGTCGGCGGTGAGCGTGGCCGGAAAGAGGTAGATGCCGGCGATCGGGATGCCGGCAACCGCCATCAGAACGGCGATCTCCGCCGCCGCCGGCACGTGTGGGAGCAGACCGACGAACGCGAGCAATGGGAAGACGACTGCCGCGCCAAGCATCGCTCGGCGAAACGTTTGCCGTTTCGAGCTGCGCCTCGCCAGGCGGCCGTGCATCGGTATGGAGAGAAGGAGCGCCACGATCATAACCGCGGTCAGCACGGCCACCGTGGTACCCGTCTTCGTGAACCCGAGAAGCGCCTTCACGTAGTACGGAAGCGATGCCCGCGTCATGGTCAGCCCGACCTGGAAGAGCACGAAAGCCGGCAGGTAGAGGAGGAAAGGGCGGTTGGAGAAGGTCTCACGGGCGGCACGTCTGATCGAGACGCGCGCCGGCGGCTGAGTCCGGTTTACGTGCTTCCAGATGCCGGCCGTTCCGATGTAGCGGAAGACCAGCGCGAGAGATGCCATCACCAGCGCCATCACGCGGAAGCCGAAGGCGTCGATGATCAGACCGCTGGCGACAAGCCCGACGGCCCCGCCCGTGGCTCCGAAGTAGACCTTGAGCCCGTTCACGCTCAAGCGCTCGTCGCTAGTCGTCGCGATCTCGGGCAGAAGTGCCTCGTATGGCCCGCCGCTCGTGATGCTCGAGAGCGAGTAGAGGCTGAAGACGACGCCGAGGTAGACGGCCGCGATTGTCGCTCCGGCTCCTCGGGGAGGTACGAAGAGGAGAAAAGCAAAGAGTGCCCAGAACGGCGTCGCAGCGAGGATGAACGGCAACCGTCGGCCGAGCCGCGATGCCGTGCGGTCGCTCCAATAGCCGACAAGCGGGTCGACAAAGGCGCATACGACCGGAACCGAGGCCAGAACCGCCCCGGCGATGACGACTCCGAGCAAGGGCGCCGTCTTCGCGTGAGAGGGCGGCGCGTAGAAGTAGAGCAGCCAAAGCCCACGGCTCTCGATCAATCCCTCACTACCGATGCTGCTCGAGGCGTAAAGAGCCTTCGTCCGGAAGCGGAGAACAGCCTCACTCACGGTCGGTGTCCCGACTGCGCGGCTGAGTAGCACAAGCCAGACCGGAGCGCTCGAAGGCCCGCTCGTTCGCTCGATCGACGAGTGCGTCCAATGTCGTTCTCATTCCGCGAGGTGATTTGACTAAACCAGTCAGTGGAAACGGTCCGTAAGAACACTGCCAGAGCGACGCTGGTGCGACCAATCCGCGAAGTCCGCGTTGTGCGAAGAATTATCCCTCGTGTTTCCGGTCGAGCGCCTCTTCGGGTTAGAGTGCCGGTGTGAGCGAGCACGCGCCTCGCATGGTCTTTCTCGGTTTCGGCAAGTACGTCCGCGCCGACCGGATCTACGCGCTCGAGCCGATCCTCGGTGAGGAGCGGGGCGGAGGCCGGCGCACTCTCGTCTGGGTGGAGGGGATAGACGAGCCGCTGGTGGCATCGCGCACCGAGCGAACGATCCTCCAGGACATGGGCGAGGATGCCTCGGTCGCGGCTTCGCTGCTCGACGACGCCCTGGCGCTGGTCGGACGCGTCGCCGAAGACGCGGAGAAGATCGGCCCCCTGCTCGCCCGCTCGATCAAGGCCGAATCGCGCGTCGATCTCAAGGATCTGGGCAAGAAGGCGAGCGACCTGCTCGAACGGACGACCGCCGGCGAAGATCAGCGTCTCTTCTAGGTGTCTAACCGGGTATTAGATGGCACAGCTCCGGCGTGATCTCTTTGCCGCCGGCGTCCACCGGATCGCGGAGGAGCTGATCGGTGCGACTCTCCTCGTCGATGGGGCCGGCGGCGTCCTGGTCGAGCTCGAGATCTACGATCAGAGCGATCCGGCCAGCCACAGCTACCGGGGACTCACGGCGCGGAATGCCTCCATGTTCGGTCCGCCCGGGCACGCCTACGTCTATCGCTCTTACGGCATTCACTGGTGCCTGAACTTAGTTTGCTCTGAGCCCGGCCAGGCGAGCGCGATTCTCGTCAGGGCGCTAGAGCCGACTCACGGCATCGAGCGGATGATCGAGCGCCGCGGCACCGACGACCTGCTCAAGCTCTGTGCCGGGCCGGGCAGGATCTGCCAGGCACTGGCGATCACGGGCGAGCATGACGGTCTGCCGCTCGATCGCCGACCCTTCGAGCTTCTGGCGAGGGAATCGGAGCCGGAGATCTTTCGCAGTCCGCGCATCGGGATCACGCGCGAACGAGAGCGACCCTGGAGGGTTTGCCTGACCGGTTCTCCCTACCTCAGCCGCGGCCCACGACGAGGGCGACAGTCATCCCGGGCTTGACGGCGCCGCCCGCTCGCGGTCGCTGAGCGACGACGAGGCCGGGACTCCCCTGCGTGAAACCGCCCGCGCCGAGCCGGAGCCCGAGCGATTTCAGCTTCGCGCGTGCCTGCAGCAGCGTCAGTCCGACCACGTTCGGAACGAGGCCGTTGACCGGCTTCGCCAGCACTACGATCACGCTGTCGTAGGAGGAGAGCGTCCCCTTCCTGGGATCCTGGTCGATCACGACGTTGGGACGCTGGAGCGCCTTGGCCCGCTTGTAGAGAACTTCGGCGTTGAGCGGCTGGAGAGCGAGACGCTGCTCCGCCTTGTCCAGCTTCATCCCGACGACGTTCGGCACCTCGACCTCGTTCGGTTTGCACCTGGCGACGTTGGTGGGGCCGAAGCCGTCGAAGTAAACAAGCGGGAAGCTGTTGTGGCAGTTGCCGTTATCGAGCATCAGCTGGCTATTGCGCCAGACGACCTGTTTGGCAACCGAGTAGGGATAGGACGGATTCGGGAAGTACTCGGGTTCCCAACTCCCGCTCGGATCGGTTCTCGCGAGATAGGGGAAGGCGCTTTCCATGAAGGACTTCCAGATCAGCGCCGGGTAGGTGCCACCCGCCACGGGCTGGCCGTGGTAGAGGTGATCCATCGGTACCAGCTTGTTCGGGTAGCCGACCCAGACCGCGACCACCAGCTGCGGTGTGTAGCCGACGAACCAGGCGTCACCGTAGTTCTCGGTCGTACCCGTCTTACCGGCCGCGACACGGTCGGGTAGCGCGGCACGACGGCCGGTTCCGTAGCTGATGACGTTCTCGAGTAACGAGGTGACGACAGCGGCGTCGTTCGGGGTCGTCTCCGGCGTCGGCACCTCGTCGTTGAGACAGAGCCTCTTTTTTTTACAGAGCCTCGTGTTGCCCAGCTGCAGGTAGCCGAGTACGGCGCGCGGCTCGTTTGCGAGCTTGCCGCTGCCATCTATACGTACGCCGCCGTTCGCAAGCGTGCCAAAAGCGCGAGCCATCTCGAGCGGGTTGACGAGATCGGTTCCGAGGCCGATCGAGAGGTAGGGTGCGAGCTGGCTCTGGATGCCGAGCGCCTTGGCGGCGGCGGCGACCGCTCTGGGCTGGACGATCTGCGTCAGCTGGGCGAAGACGGTGTTGTCGGAGTAGGTGGTCGCCGTTCTCAGATCGATCCGTCCGAGATAGGAGTCCTCGCTGTTCGACACCGACCAGAAGCGGTCGCCGAGAGACAGGTAGAGCGGCCTCGACACCAGCGTCGATGAGGGCGAGAGGCCCTCCTCGAGCGCCGCCGTGAGAACGAACGGCTTGAAGGCCGAGCCGGCCTGGCGTTGCGATTGGGTCGCCAGGTTGAACTGGCTGTGCTTGTAGTTGCGGCCACCGACCATGGCCAGGATCTCCCCGCTGCGGGGGTCGATGGCCACCAGCGCGGCCGCCGGGCCGAGCGGGTCGGGCAGCCATTGTTCGACGGCCTTCTCGGCGAGCTTCTGCAACCCGAGATCGATCGAGGTCGTGACCTCCAGCCCGCCGCCATAGACCGTCCCCGCGCCGAGGTGACGGACCAGCATGTCTTTCACGTAGTCGGTGAAGAACGGCACTCGCTCCCAGCTGGTTATGCGCTGACCGTGGTTGACGCGGGGGAGGGGGGCGCGATTCGCGCGCCGGGCATCCGCAGCCGTGATATCTCCCTGCTCGACCATTTTCTGGAGCACGAGCGCACGTCTCGCTCTGGCCTCCTTCGGGTTGCGGATGGGGTCGTAGAGGCCAGGATCTCTGGGGATGCCGGCGAGAAGCGCAGCCTCCGGGAGCGTCAGCTTGTTGGCGCCGTGCCCGAAATACGTTCGCGCCGCCCGTTCCACGCCGTAGGCGCCGTTCCCGAAGTAGATCGTGTTCAAGTAGTCGGTGAGAATTTGATCCTTTGACCAGCGCCGCTCCATATCCCAGGCGAGCGCGGCTTCGCGCAGCTTGCGCCCGATCGTGCGCTGGTTCTGGCGGTAGGTGTTCTTGACGTACTGCTGCGTGATCGTCGAACCGCCTTCGACCACTTTCCCCTGCATGATGTCCGTCCAGGCGGCGCGGAGCATGCCGCGCACGTCGATCCCGCCGTGCTGGAAGAAACGCCGGTCCTCGATGTCGACGATCGCGTGCTTCATCGTCCAGTTGATCTGATCGGGGCGGTCGAGCGTGCGCGCCTCGGAGCCGCGCAGGACGGCCAGGACGGTGTGACCGTCGCGGGCCAGAATACGGCCGTCCACCTCGACGTTCTGCTGATACTCAGGTCGAAGCTGGCTGAGGCTCGCCCCGATCGCCTCGATGAAGCCGAAGCAGAAGGAGACGAAGGTGAGCACGCTGAGCACGCCGACGAACGAGAAGAGCCTCAGCTTGCGGATCCGCCGCTTTGGCTTGGGCGGCTGCTTAAGGCCGGAGTGGCCTCTGCGAGCGCGAAGCACGGGCCGGAAGTCTACCGAAGGGGTCATTCCAGCGCGTCCGGCAAGCGGCGGCCGTAGAATCGGCGGCGATGACCAAGCGGGACGAGATCGCCAAGCTGGTTCGGAACGCTGTCGAAGTGCTGCCCGAGGGTGGTTTGGAGCGCAAGCTCGCGCTCGGCCGGCCGCTGCGGATCAAGCTCGGGATCGATGTCACCTCTCCCGATATCCACGTTGGCCGGGCGATTCCCCTACAGCGCATGCGCGCCTTCCAGGACGCCGGGCACATCGGAGTGCTCATCGTCGGCGACTACACGACCAGAATCGGCGATCCCTCCGGGCGCTCGAGCGAGCGGCCGATTCTCACGGATGAGGAGATCGAGCGGAACGCCGAGAGCTACCTCGAGCAGGCGATGGTGATTCTCGACCGGGATCGGACCGAGGTGCGACGGAACGGCGAGTGGCTGTCGAAGCTCAGCTACGCCGACGTCGTCCGCCTGGCTCGCACCACGACCGTCGCCCGCATCCTCGAGCGCGACGACTTCGCCAAGCGCTTTGCGGCGCACGAGCCGATCTCGGTCTCCGAGCTCCTCTACCCGCTCATGCAGGCCTACGACTCGGTCGCGATAGAAGCCGACGTCGAGCTCGGCGGCACCGATCAGCTCTACAACCTGCTCGCCGGCCGCGAGATCATGGAGTCCTACGGCCTCGAGCCCCAGGTGATCCTGACGACGCCGATTCTGATCGCCTGGGACGGAGAGAAGATGAGCTCCTCGGTAGGCAACAACATTCCGCTTCTGGCCGCGCCCGAGGAGCAGTTCGGCCGCACCATGCGCATCCCCGACGACCTGCTCGGACAGTGGTGGGAGCTGATAGCCGAGCGCGAGTCTCCGGCCGCAGATCCGATGGAGCAGAAGCTCGAGCTGGCGCGCTTCATCGTTCGGCGCTCGCACGGGGAGGCCGCCGCTCGCGCAGCCGAAGAGCATTTCACCCGCGTCGTACGCCAGCACGAGGCACCCGAGGCGACCGAGGAGGCGACGCTACCGGCCGGAGATCCGCTTCACCTACCTACGCTACTGGTCGAGTTCCTCGGTCTTGGCTCCACGAGCGACGCCAGAAGGATGGTCGCGCAGGGCGGCGTCAAGCTGAACGGCGAGGTCGTCAAGGACATCGATCTTCCTCGTTCTAGCCTCGAAGGGGCTCTTGTGCAGGCCGGGAAACGCCGCTTCGTCCGCTTTCGGATGTCTTCATAATCCTAGCGATTAGCAGGGTTTTTTACTACCGTCCCCGCCTTGACAGAGGCTGCGGCGGTGCTACGATTACCTAACCGTCCGAGGGCGGGAATTGAAGCTGCAAGAACTCGAACCGGAGCCCAGCTAGCGCATCGGCTATACTCAGTCGGCGATGACATGGGCCTCTGGCGCGAGTCGGAGGCTTTTTTTACGGTCGCCGAACGGCGGCGCGGTCTTTGAAAACTCAACAGCGTGCGTTTACGTCGAGACCTCTCGGCCCGGCTTCGGCTTGGCCGTGGGGCGTAAAAAAAGACCCGTCGACCCTCTTCGGAGGGGAGACACTTTGAGCTTC
>JBEKJI010000002.1:0-122500 GCA_050011315.1 Gaiellaceae bacterium | reverse complement strand
GGTGAAAAGTACCCCGGAAGGGGAGTGAAATAGCACCTGAAACCGTGTGCTTACAAGCGGTCGGAGCGGCTTCGTGCCGTGACGGCGTGCTTTTTGCATAACGAGCCAGCGAGTTGCTCTTCAACGGCAAGGTTAAGGAAACGTAGCCGAAGCGAAAGCGAGTCTGAATAGGGCGTTCAGTCGTTGGAGGCAGACCCGAAACTGAGTGATCTATCCATGGGCAGGTTGAAGCGGGGGTAAAACCTCGTGGAGGACCGAACCGACTTCGGTTGAAAACGGAGCGGATGACCTGTGGATCGGAGTGAAAGGCTAATCAAACTCAGAGATATCTGGTTCTCCCCGAAATATATTTAGGTATAGCGTCACGCGTTCAATCTCGGTTGTAGAGCACTGTTTGGCCTAGGGGGCCTACCAGCTTACCGAAGTCAGGCAAACTCCGAATGCCGTGATTCCAGAGCGTGGCAGTCAGAGTGCGGGGGATAAGCTTCGTGCTCGAAAGGGAAACAGCCCAGACCGTCGGCTAAGGCCCCTAATTCCTAGCTAAGTGGGAAACGATGTCTGATTGCACTGACAACCAGGATGTTGGCTTAGAAGCAGCCACCATTAAAAGAGTGCGTAATAGCTCACTGGTCAAGTGGTCGGGCGCGGACAATGTAACGGGGCTCAAGCTAGGAGCCGAAGCCACGGACTTCATGCGCAAGCGTGGAGTGGTAGGGGAGCATTCTCAGCCCAGCGAAGCGGCGGCGTAAGCCAGCCGTGGAGGGCTGAGAAGAGAGAATGCTGGCATGAGTAACGAAAGAGGGGTGAGAAACCCCTCCGCCGAACGCCCAAGGGTTCCTGAGTAAAGCTAATCTGCTCAGGGTTAGTCGGGACCTAAGCCGAGGCCGAAAGGCGTAGGCGATGGACAACCGGTTGATATTCCGGTACCACGTATTTGCCGCTATTACCAATGGCGGGACAAGGTAGGCTAGGGGATCCCAGGCGATGGTCGTCCTGGGGTAACCGCGTAGGACGTTCCGTAGGGAAATCCGCGGAGCAAGTCTGAGACGGGAGTCCGAGCCAGTTAGGCGAAGTCCCTGAAGCCATGCCTTCTAGAAAAGCGTCTAGGGAGGCAAAACGTGCCCGTACCAAAACCGACACAGGTGGGCGAGTAGAGAATACTAAGGCGATCGGAAGAACCCTCGTTAAGGAACTCGGCAAAATGGCCCCGTAACTTCGGGAGAAGGGGCGCCCCGGTAGGGTATAGCTCTTTTCGAGCAAATGCCCGAGGGGGCCGCAGTGAAACGGCCCAAGCGACTGTTTACCAAAAACACAGGTCTCTGCGAAGTCGTAAGACGACGTATAGGGGCTGACGCCTGCCCGGTGCCGGAAGGTCACGGAGAGAGGTTAGCCGTAAGGTGAAGCTTCGAACCCAAGCCCCGGTAAACGGCGGCGGTAACTATAACCGTCCTAAGGTAGCGAAATTCCTTGTCGGGTAAGTTCCGACCTGCACGAATGGCGTAACGACTTGGGCACTGTCTCAACGAGGGATCCGGTGAAATTGTAGTCTCGGTGAAGATGCCGAGTACCCGTGGCTGGACGGAAAGACCCCGTGAACCTTTACTGCAGCTTGCCGTTGGAGTTTGGGATATGTCGTCCAGGATAGGTGGGAGGCTTTGAAGCGGGGGCGCTAGCTCTCGTGGAGCCAACCTTGGGATACCACCCTTCGTGTTCTGGGCTTCTAACCCGATGCCGTGATCCGGGTCGGGAACAGCGTCAGGTGGGCAGTTTGACTGGGGCGGTCGCCTCCTAAAATGTAACGGAGGCGCGCAAAGGTTCCCTCAGCACGGTTGGAAATCGTGCTCAGAGCGCAAAGGCAGAAGGGAGCTTGACTGCGAGACTGACAGGTCGAGCAGGTGCGAAAGCAGGTCTTAGTGATCCGGCGGTTGAGAGTGGAATTGCCGTCGCTCAACGGATAAAAGGTACTCCGGGGATAACAGGCTTATCGTTCCCAAGCGTCCACAGCGACGGAACGGTTTGGCACCTCGATGTCGGCTCGTCGCATCCTGGGGGTGTAGTCGCTCCCAAGGGTTGGGCTGTTCGCCCATTAAAGCGGTACGCGAGCTGGGTTCAGAACGTCGTGAGACAGTTCGGTCCCTATCCGCCATGGGCGTTGGGAGCTTGAGAGGAGTCGTCTCTAGTACGAGAGGACCGAGATGAACAGACCTCTGGTGTATCAGTCGTCGTGCCAACGGCGCTGCTGATTAGCTACGTCTGGAAGGGATAACCGCTGAAAGCATCTAAGCGGGAAGCCCACCTCGAGATGAGGCTCCCCATCCTCTAGAAGGAGTAAGGGCCGTGGGAGACCACCACGTTGATAGGCGGGACGTGTAAGCACAGCAATGTGTTCAGCGGACCCGTACTAATTGCCCGAGGTCTTGACTTGAACACAAGTGAGTCGCTATGGAGTTTTGAAGGTGTGCGCTCGCGCACACCCTTCAAAACGGAAAACGAGATCCGGTGCCTGACTTCAGTCTGGCACCGGCGTACAAATTGCAAAACGGGATGCGCGCGAACGGAAGGCGCAGCACCGAGAACAACAAGTTTGGCGGTCATAGCGACGGGGATACACCTCTTCCCATTCCGAACAGAGAAGTTAAGCCTGCTCGCGCCGATGGTACTTGGGGAGCAATCCCCTGGGAGAGTAGGTCGCCGCCAGTTTTTCGAGGGTCGCCAAGAGCGGCCCTCTTTTTGTTGCGTCGCTTGTTCTACCGGACGAAAGCGGCTAACGCTCAGGAGGCGCGAGCAACTTCTCCTTCCAGAGGGGGTCGAGCTCGCGTAGGCGCCGAAGTCTCTTTGGGAACGATGGATGGGTGTCGAACAAACGAGCAAGGCGATCGCCGTCCGCGAAAGGGTTGATCGGGTAAAGAGGTTCCGTTGTCGGGCTGGCGCCGAAGGAGACGAGCTCGCTCGCATGCTCGAGGCGCACGAGGGCATCGGCGAGACCGTGAGGTGAGCCGCAGAGGGCGGCAGCATTCGAGTCCGCGGCCAGCTCGCGCCGGGGCGAGAGCGCGATCTTCTCGATCGCTGCGGCTACGGGTGCGAGCAGGAAGAGAAGACCGCGCTGGAGATAGCCGCCTATACGGGTCAGCTCGACAATTGCCGCCGCAATGGCGACCGAGGTCGTTTGCACCGCGACATCGCGATTACGGATGTGCGTGAGCTCGTGCGCGATCAGTCCTTCGATCTCCGCCGGAGATGCGGCGACGAGAAGTCCAAGGCTCAGGACGATGGTACTGGCAGTTGGGCCTCGACCGACGGAGAAGGAACGCGGATAGCTGTCGGGGATGACGTAGAGGCGCGGTTTGACGACCCCCGCGCCCGTTGCCAGGCGCTCGAGCGAGGAGTGTAGCCCGGGCCGCTCGGCGACCATCAGCTCGCGCGCTCCGAGCATCGTCAGCAGGAAGCGATCGCAGTAGACGTAGACAGCCGTCTCGGTGAGCGCTGCGGCGAAGAGAAAGAGAATCGCTGCGTTCCAACCCAACGCCACAGCTCCGGTCAGAGTCGGCGGCGCTGCGAAGACGGCAAGCATCAACCAGAGCTTGAGCAGGTTGCGTGTGGTCGCCAGCCGGACGCCCACGGTCACGTCTCTAGGGCTCTTCGTCTGGGCTGGTGTCGCGCAGACCACGCGGCGGCCAGTCGTCCTCGGGCGCGTCGCATCGACTGGCGCAGTGGAGAGACGCGACGTTCTGGAGAGGGATGAGGATGTGCCCGTTCAACTCGATGTGAGCGACGTCCTCGATAAAGCAGTAGGCGGTCAGCACGCCCTCCTGATACTCGCCGCCGAAGAGCGCAACGTCGACCTGCTCGCCCTTGTACTTGTTGGTGTAGTCCTCCACTACGGTCTCAGTCTAACGAGAGCCTTCTCCGACTTGGTTTTTCGCTCGTGACGGCATGGACGGAGCGAGATCGTCCTGCTGGCCCTACGATAGGCGACGTGGATCTCGGCCTCGCAGAAAGGGTATGCATAGTCACCGGCTCGAGTTCTGGGATTGGGCTCGAGACCGCGCGCATGCTGACCGCAGAGGGCGCCCGCGTCGTCGTTTGCGGCCGCGACCGTGAGCGCACCGAGATCGCGAGAGAAAGCGCAGGCGCGTCGCTGGCGTTCGTGCTCGATCTCGCCGATCCCACCGCGCCGGGTGAGCTCGTGCGTGGGACCGAGGAAGCTTTCGGTCGTGTTGACGTGCTCGTGAACAACGTCGGCCTCGCCTACCAGATCGCCTTCGACGAGTTGAGCGAGGAGCACTGGAGCTCTATCTGGAACCTCAACGTCATGAGCTACGTGCGCTCGATCCAGGCGGTACTCCCGGGAATGCGCGCCCGTCACGGCGGTGTCATCGTCAACGTCTCCTCGACCGCAGGCAAGCGTCCCTCGACGACGATGCCCAACTACTCGGTCTCGAAGGCGGCGGTACTCTCGCTTTCGCGCCTCGTTGCGGATCTCTACGCAAAGGAAGGCATCCGCTGTAACGCTGTCGCGCCGGGCCCAACGGCCACCGACGCCTGGTTGGGCGAGGGCGGCCTGGCCGACCAGTCCCGAGCCGGCAAGGAGATATCGCGTGACGAGATCCTCGCCACCGTGGGAGCCGGCCGCCCGCTCGGGCGTCTGGCCGAGCCGGAGGAGATTGCCGCGGCGATCGTCTTCCTCTGCTCCGAGCGCTCGAGCTACGTGACCGGCGCCGCCTGGAGCGTGGACGGCGGCACAGTGCCAATCATCATCTAGGCGCTGAGTACTTCAGGCGGTTCTGTGGCACGGGCTTCTGCCGTGCCAAAACGGTGCCGTAACCGTACGGCAGACCGGTGTTCTCTTTCGGCACGAAGCTGGCACATTCCCGAGCGCTTTTCCTCGATACCGTATTCCGCCCCGTGGGAGGGTGGGGGGAGGAGGGAGGATTAGCGAGGTGCCCGGAACTCGCCAGGGCGCTCGAAAAGTGCGGCTCAGGGTAGATCGCCAGAGTGAGGCTTCGTCGGGCGGCCGCCGTTCGTCAACTAGCATCCGCTCGGCACGAGCACACGACTCTTGGAGGACGGAGATGAAGAAGAGGCGACTCGGTGGACAGGGGCTCGAGGTCTCGGCGCTCGGGCTCGGATGCATGGGTATGTCGGAGTTCTACGGCGCGGCTGAGGAGGGCGAGGCGATCGCCACCATCCGGCGCGCGCTCGACCTCGGGGTCACCTTCCTCGATACCGCCGACATGTACGGACCGTTCAAAAACGAGCGCCTGGTGGGAAAGGCAATCGCCGATCGCCGCGACGATGTCGAGCTGGCGACCAAGTTCGGAAACGAGCGCCGTCCAGACGGCAGTTGGGTCGGGATCAACGGACGCCCGGAGTACGTGAGGGCCGCCTGCGATGCCTCGCTCGAGCGCCTCGGCGTCGAGACGATCGACCTCTACTACCAGCACCGCGTAGACGCGAACGTGCCGATCGAGGAGACGGTCGGCGCCATGGCCGAGCTCGTCCGGGCGGGGAAAGTCCGCTTCCTTGGTCTTTCCGAGGCGGCGCCGAACACGATCCGCCGCGCCAACGCGGTGCATCCGATCACCGCACTACAGACCGAGTACTCGCTCTGGACGCGAGACGTCGAGGACGAGATCCTGCCGACCGTGCGCGAGCTCGGGATCGGCTTCGTCCCCTACAGCCCGCTCGGGCGCGGCTTCCTCTCGGCTCAAGTACGCAGCCAGGACGACCTCAAGGAAGGCGACTTCCGCGCCCACAATCCGCGCTTCCAGCCCGGGAACATCGAGCGCAACCTCGAACTGGTCGACAGCGTCGCCGAGATCGCGGCCGAGAAGAACGTCACCCCGGCGCAGCTCGCGCTCGCCTGGGTGCTGGCGCAAGGCGATGACATCGTCCCGATCCCGGGCACGACCCAAGCCTCCCATCTCGAGCAGAACCTGGTCGCACTGGAGATCGACTTGAGCGGCGTCGATTTGGCGCGGATCGACGAAGCCTTCCCGCGCGGCGCCACGGCCGGCGAGCGCTACCCGGACATGTCTACGGTGAATCGATAACGGGCCTACTGCGGCGACCGGCTTCGAGCTGTTGATTCGAGAAAACTCGCGCCTGCGCTCCACGCCCGGATGACCGGCGCTGCGACTAGTCTGGCTTCTACGATGCCCGAGCCCGCCGGGAAGATTGCCGACTCCTTCGAAGCCCGTGTCAGGGAGCTCGAGGAGCGCTCGCTCTCGCCGCTGGCGGTGCGCTCGTATGAGACCAAGGGGCGGGAGAAGCCCGAGGAGCCGTGCCGGCTGAGAACGCCCTTCCAGCGCGATCGCGACCGCATCGTCCATACCAAGGCCTTCCGCCGGCTCGCGCACAAGACGCAGGTCTTCATCGATCCCGAGGGCGATCACTACCGCACGCGCCTCACCCACACGCTCGAGACGACGGGGATCTCGCGCGGAGTGGCGCGGGCGCTGGGATTGAACGAGGAGTTGACCGAGGCGATCGGGCTCGGCCACGATCTCGGTCACCCGCCCTTCGGCCACGCCGGCGAGGGCGCGCTCGATCAGGCGCTGGCCGAGCGTTTCGGGCTCGGCTTTCGCCACAACGAGCACTCGCTGCGAGTGGTCGACGTGCTCGAGCGCGACGGGCGCGGGCTCAACCTGACCGCCGAGGTGCGGGACGGAATCCTCAATCACAGAGGCGAGAACGAGCCCGCGACGCTCGAGGGAAAGATCGTGCGCCTGGTCGACCGGGTCGCCTATATAAACCACGACATCGATGACGCCATTCGCGCAGGCGCGGTCTCGGCCGGAGATCTCCCGCGCGAGGAGATAGCCGTGCTCGGAGACAGCGGCTCGCGCCGGATCGACCGGCTCGTACACGACATCGTCGAGAGCTCGAGCGAGGCGGGCGACATACGCCAGTCGGGCGAGGTCTCCGAGGCGATGCTCTCGCTCAGGCGGTTCATGTTCGAGCGCGTCTATCTCTCCGAGCACACGAAGGTGCAGAACGAGCGCGCCATCCTGGTTGTGCGCACGCTTTTCGACCATCTGCTCGAGCATCCCGACGCGATTCCCGAAAAGGAGGGCGAGCCGGTCGAGCGCGTCACCGACTACCTTGCCGGTATGACCGACCGCTTCGCGCTCGCTCTCTACGAGAGCATCTGATGGCGAGGATCTCGGATACGACCGTGAACGAGGTCAAGGCCGCCGCCGACATGGTCGAGCTGGTCTCGGCGCGCACCGCCCTGCGCAAGGTCGGCGGCCGCTACACCGGACGCTGCCCCTTCCACGAGGAGCGCACGCCGAGCTTCTCGGTCAACGCCGCCGACAAGCTCTACTACTGCTTTGGTTGCGGCGCGCGCGGCGACGTGATCACCTTCGTGCGCGAGACCGAGCAGCTCGACTTCAACGAGGCGGTGGAGTGGCTGGCCGAGCGCTTCGGCGTCAAGATCGAGCGCGAGGAATCGTCGCCGCAAGCCGAGCGCGAGCGCGAGCGGCGCGAGCGCTTGCACGAGCTTTTGGAGCTGGCGACGCGCTACTACGAGCGCCACCTCTGGGAGACGAAGACGGGGGCTCCGGTGCGCGATTACCTGGCCTCACGCGGCCTGCGCGAGGAGGTCTGCAAGGAGTTTCGGCTCGGGCTCTCGCCGGGCGGATCGCGGCTCGTTCCCAAGGCCCGGGAGAAGGGTTTCGCGATCGAGGAGATCGCCGCCGCCGGCCTGGCGAACAAGCGTGGCAAGGACTACTTCACCTTCCGGCTGATGTTCCCCCTTGCCGACGCGCGCGGCCGCGTGCTCGGCTACAGCGCCCGCAAACTGCGCGAAGACGATCCTCTTCGGGGCAAGTACGTGAACTCGCCCGAAGGGGCGCTCTTCCACAAGTCGAGCATCCTCTACGGACTGCACCTGGCCCGGCGCGCGATCGCCAAGCAGGAGCGGGCGGTGATAGTGGAAGGAAATACCGACGTGATCGCCGTGCGCCAGAGCGGTCTGGAGCCCGTCGTCGCCTCGATGGGCACCGCTCTCACCGAGCGCCAGCTGAAGGAGCTCGGGCGGCTCTGCCGCCGCCTCTATCTCTGCTTCGACGCAGACGCCGCCGGGCAGGAGGCGACGCTGCGCGGAATGGAGCTGGCCACCGCTCAGGGTTTCGACGTTCGCGTCGTCACGCTCCCGCCCGGACTCGACCCGGCCGACGCCGCCGAGGGCTTCGAAGAGCGGCTGGAGCAGGCGGAAAGCTACCTCGCCTACCGCGTTCGGATCGAGATCGAGCGCGCACCCGATCGCCAGGAGGCGTTCGTGCGCGTGCGCGAGCTGCTAGGGCGTTTCGAGGACTCGCCCGAGCGTCAGCGGGCGCTGGGCTACCTGGCCGACAAGCTCGACTTGCCCAAGGAAGTACAGGCCGGGCTGGCGCCGCGCGCGGGTCGGAAGGGGGCGGGAGCAGCGGTATCGACTCAACTGCTCGAGGCCGGCGATCGGCGCGAACGAGATGCTCTCGCGGGCGTCGTCGCCCATCCCGACTTGAAAGAGATGTTGTCGGAGCTGACGCCCGAGCACTTCGACGACGAGCTGCACCGGCGTGTCCGCGAGTACCTCGTCGAGGGACCCGCCACGCCCGACGACGAGGTGGTGGGGTTGGTGGCCGAGCTGGACGCTCGCGCGAGTGCCGCCGAGATCGACAGACAGACGGCCGAGCAGTTGCTGCTTCGCCTGCGTGAGCGCCGGCTCCAGCGCGAGCTCGCCAAAGCGGATGGATCGCACCTACCGGAGCTCCAGCGCCAGCTCGCGCGGGTGAGAGCGGCGATTCGCGAGTTCGCCTAGTTCCCGCCGAAAATCGGCTCGCTTCGCGGGCCTAGACTTTCGGCGGTACGACCTTTACGAACGAGTCACCGCGCCTTCGGCGCGCGTGCCTCGTCTGCTCCTATCAGCGTGGCGGACTCGCCGGAGATGTTTGCGGGGCCCGGTTTGCGGTGGGGACGGCGTTTAGTGGGCCGCGCCCGCCGTGTCGGTCGCGGCGGCCACGCACGACGAGCGACCCGCGAGACACGAGAGACACCGGGCTCGAATCCGCCTGGCTCTGGCTAGAATCCCGGCGTTGGCTGCCTTCCCCGGTAGCTCAATTGGTAGAGCATCCGGCTGTTAACCGGAGGGTTGTAGGTTCGAGTCCTACCCGGGGAGAAAACGTGGGGGAAACCCGGTTTCCCCCACGAGCCCCCTCGTACGCCTATACGAAAGTCGAAGCGTGCCGTGCCCGCGCAGGTCGGGCTCGGCGGCGAAGCGTCGGAGTCGTTTAGGGAGGTGCAGTTCGCCACGTCTCGGTCTGATGGGGGCGGCCCGGTGCGGTGAAAACGACCGGTTCCCCTTCAGTGCCGCGAGCAGGCGCAGGTCTTCTCGCCGAGATAGCGGCCTTCGCGGGAGCGCCCGCAGCGAGCGCAGAGCGGCGGAACGAGTCTCGCGCGGATCAGCAACGCTTGCATGGACACCGCCCAGAAGACGAGATACGGAAAGATTGGCAACCAGTTCGACATATCACGAGTATCCGACCAAGACACCTTCACAGTAGCCCTCGCTACTGAGAGCCGAGTAAGAAAATCGCCGCATTTCGCAGTGTTTACTAAGAGTTCAGGGGCGGTACAATCCGAGTTGTGAGTTGGATCGTTTTGGGGCTGTTCGTCTCGGCGCTTGCGGTGCTCGCTGCCGCCGAGTGGCCGCGCTTGCTGCCGCACCTCGGAGTCGGCCGTCACGGTGCGCGGGCTTCGAGGAAAGCGCGCCGCCGCCGCCGCTCGCACCTGGTATTGGTGGACACCGAGGAGTTAAGCGACTTCGACGAGGAGCGAGAAGCCTTCGCCGAAAGCGTCGTGCGAGACCTCGAGCGCCTTCCGACTATCGAAGACCGCGACTAGCGCGAAGCACTCTTACTCGTGCCGGCCGGAACCGCGAAGCGGATCTCGCGGGTGTTCGGCAGAAGCGCGCCCGCGTTCTCATCGTTCTTCGATTCCTGGTAATCGGATACACGGACGACCAATGTGCCACCGGCCACGAGCGAGGCGACGTTGATCTTCGCCTTGCCGGTACGGGAGTCGAACGAGACCTTGAAAGACTTCGAGCCGGATGTCGCCGAGATCGAGAGAGGATCGACGCCCGCGCCGGCGTCGGTGATTCGCACCGTCACGAGGCCCTTCATACGTGACAGCAACCGGATGCGCGGAGGCGTGCGGTCGTTGATCCAGAGGTGGAAGCGGAAACGTCCGGCCCTCGCTGCCGAGGTGGTGTCGAAGACGATCTCGTAGAGGCCGGGGCCGGGTCGAAGCACGCCGGCAACCGGTTCCACGCTTCCATACAGGTCCACGTATGGATTGACGTTTACCGGAAGTGCGGTGAGGCCTGCGAGCCTGTCCTCGCTCGATCCGAGCACGATCCTGGGCGAGACCGAGACACCGCGGGCGTGCGAGAGAACAACGACGCCGAAGTTCTGAATGGAGCTCTTGAGGGTGAGACGGAAGACCTGCTCGGGCCCCTTGAGGAGGGTCGGTAGACCGGGGACGCGCTCGGGGTAGAGGTAGCGATCGACCAGCGCCGTCTTCTTTTTGGTGTTTCCCTGGTAGGTGGCGGCGTGGACGAGCTTGATCGCCTTCTTGCGGCCGAGCTGAGGAGTCGAGACGCGCAGCCAGAAGGGAATCCGTCGCATCTGGCCGGCGCAAGTGAGGCCTATCCAACCGTCGACATTGCCGGTGTGTGCTCCGGCCGCCGCCGTAGCGTCGAGCTGCAGGGTGCCTGGGACTGTCGCTGAAGTCGGCGCTTGCAAGGAGACGCCGGCGGCCGACTCGTCGGGCTGGATGCTCACCTCGCAGGATCCGACGGGGGGGCCGGCATCGCTGATATCGATGTTTTTCACCAGGCTCTGACCGCGTTTCAGGAAGCCGAAGCTGACAGAGGACGGAGAAGCGAAGATAAGCGGTTGATCTGCGACCGCCAGAGCGACACGCCCGCCTCCCTCGCGTAGCGGCGATACCTCGAGGCCGCTGGGAGTCGTCACGGGCGCGGCGGTGAGAACGAGCGCCGACTTGATCTGGGCGACGGTCCAGGTGGGATGAAGCTGACGAAGCAAAGCCGCCGCACCCGCGACGTGTGGTGTGGCCATGCTCGTTCCGCTCTCATAGTCCCAAAGGCCCGAGCTGGCCGGAACCGAGGAGACGATGTTCGTGCCCGGAGCACTGAGATCGGGCTTGAGCAGGAGACCGAAGGGAGTCGGGCCGCTGGACGAGAACGACGCCATCCGGTCGGTACTCGTCCCTACACTACCGCCGCTGGAGGCGGCGACGGTGATCGCCTGGGCTGCGGTTCCCGGAGAGTCGACCGAGCCCCCTCCATTCTCGCCGAACTCGTTCCCGGCCGCGACCGCGACAACCACTCCCGCCGCGCTGGCGGCGTTCAAGGCCTGGGCGACGATGTCGTTACGAGGATCTACATCAGGCTCACCGAGTGAGAGGTTGATCACGTTCATCCCGTCCGAGACGGCGGCTTCGACCGCGGCGACGATCTCCGCCGAGTTCCCGTTCAAACCGAAGTTGGAAGTAGGAATCGTCATCGCCCTGTAGTTGCCCAGGTAGGCGCGGGGAGCGACGCCCGAGAGCATGTGCGCGCTGCCGCTGAAGTTCGCAACCGTGTTGTCATTCCCGGCCGCGATGCCGGCGACGAGGGTGCCGTGAGAGGAGAAGCTCGGATCGAACGGCAGCGAGGCGTTCGCATAGGTGAAGCCCGGCGGTGGAAATGCGCGGGCGACGATCACTTTCGCCGTCGTGTAGGCGGTGTCGCCCTTCGGGAAGCCGGCGGGCATCGTGTATCCGGTTGGATTGAAGTACGGATGCGTCTGATCGATGCCGTCGTCGATGATGCCGATCTTGACGCCCTGGCCGGCATTGGCGAGGTCGGCACCCCAGAGATCCGGCGCGCCGATCAGCGCGACGTTTGGGGGCGGAGTGCTCTCGAGCCGGACATATCGATACGAGGAATAGACGTGAGCAACCCCGGGAACGCGAGCCAGGCGGGCGACCTCGCCGGCAGGCAGCGCGACCGCGACCGCGTCCGCGACGATGCGGTAGCGCCAGCGAACGTCCGCTTGCGGAATCGACGCCTCGATCCGGCGCGAGAGGGCGTCCTGTTCCGTGGCGAGGCGTTCGAGGTAGCGGCTGCTCGACAGCGAGTGGAGGTCGAGCGTGCGGGCTGGCGTCGTCACGGCCGAGGTACTCGACCGCCCGCTCGTCTCGGCGCCGGCGAGCGGGGGAGAGGATAGTGTCACGATCACCTCGGTGAGTGGCGACGCGGCCTCTTTCGTGGCTGCGCTACCGGCGGCCGAAAGGGCGAAAAGACAGGCGGTTACCAGGAGAAAAACCTTCACGGCAGCGCCAATCCTACGCGGACCGGCGAAGAAACAGCCTAACGCCGCGTAAGGGTTTGCGAAGACCGAGGCAACTTCGGGGTGAGTTGAAGTTCTTGCTCGGTACGGTGGCTAGAATGTCGTTCCGCGCGGATGTGGCGGAATTGGTAGACGCGCACGGTTCAGGTCCGTGTGAGCGAAAGCTCGTGGGGGTTCAAGTCCCTTCATCCGCATAGCGACAGAATGACGGAGCGATAGTCGTCAGCAGGACTTCGAACAAGATCATGAGTGCGCGCCGAGGCAAGTCGTGAATAGTTCTCTTCCGGTTGTGACGCGGACGGAGAGCTCGGTTCGAGTCGTCTTCTCGGATATCGCCAAGACTGAAACGATGGACTTCGAGTGTGCGCTCGACATCGATGATTTCGGAACCCTTGTCAGCGTCGAGATAATCGGGCTTCGGGAACAGGTTGGGATTGTCGAAATAGAGCAATACAAGCAATTCGACGACATGCATTGGTCATATGACGATGAGGTCGACGCGTTTTACTTAAGGCTCGCGTCCACTCGCTATCCGATACGGACGAAAACGTCGGTTGGCACTCTTTCTCTTGATGAGAATCGCCGCCTGGCTGCGTTTGACGTCCTCCTGCCGACGACAGTCATAGAGGATCCGACAGTAACGACCTAGGCATGTCGTGTTGTTCGCGTGCACGACGGAAGAGACCCGAGTTGAGCCGGCTCGCTACGGGAGCGATGGTGTCGGCGCTTCTCTCAAGCGGCAACCTCTACTCTGGGAGCTCCGCTAGCACCCAGTCCGCGTGCTTGGCCGGGTCGACCTTGGGCCAGACCTTGGCGACCTTGCCCTCGGCGTCGATCAGGAAGGTCGAGCGGATGATGCCGAGGAAGCTCTTGCCGGCCATTCGTTTGGGCCGCCAGGTGCCGTAGAGCTTCGCAACGTCGTGCTCGGTATCGGCGAGGAGAGTGAAGGGCAGCTGGTACTTGGTTTTGAAGCGCACGTGCGAGGCGACATTGTCGGGGCTGATCCCGAGCACGACCGCGCCGCGGCGCTCGAACTCGCTCCAGGCGTCGCGGATATCGCAAGCCTCCTTGGTGCAGCCGGGCGTGTTGTCCCGGGGATAGAAGTAGAGGATCACCGGCTTGCCTCTAAAGTCCGAGAGGCGGACCATTTCGCCGGCGTCGGTCTCGAGCTCGAAGTCCGGTGCCGTCGTGCCTTCCTCGATCATCTCGCGTCGTCCTCTCTCGCCAGGTAGCTTGTCTCCGTGATCTTCTTATACCGTACCGAGCCTTGCGGAAACCGAGCCCGGACGGCGTCTGGGCTAAAGAAGCCGTTGTGAGGACTCCGGGCGACAGGCACCCGACGCTCCGCGCCTTCGCGATCATCCTGGCGATCGTCGCGATCGTGATGGTTTTTCAGCTCTACGCGACGCTGGTCGTCGTTTCGGCGTTGCTGCAGATCGCCTTCTTTCTCGCCATCGCCTACTTTCTCTTCCTGCTCTGGCGAGGCCGGCGCTCGGAGATCGCGCTCTGGCCGGCTCGTGCGCAGTGGGCTTTCTACCTTGCGATCCTGATCGTGATCACGAATCTCGCCGTTTACTTCGGCGCGCGCCTGTTCGGGGCTCACCGCTTGAACATCAACGGCCTCAGCGGCGTCGCCTGGCTGCTCGTCTTTCCGATTTGCGGTTACGCGATCTGGCGCATCTGGCGCGAGCAGCACACATACCTCTGAGCGCGGGCTAGGCTGACGGGAGCACCATGGCCAGGCCGCTCAACGAGCAGCTGCGGACGCTTCCGGCTTCTCCGGGCGTCTACCTCTTTCACAGCGAAGACGGCGAAGTCCTCTACGTGGGTAAGGCGAAGTCGCTGCGCTCGCGCGTGCGCAGCTACTTCCAGCGCTCTGGCGACGGGCGTCCCGGAATCGCTCGCCTGGCCGGGCGCGTGGCCGAGATCGAGACGATCGTGACCCGCAACGAGGTCGAGGCGCTCCATCTCGAGCAGATCCTCGTCAAGCGCCACCGCCCACCCTTCAACGTTCGCCTGCGCGACGACAAGTCGTTCCCCTACATCGCAGTCACGATCGAGGACGACTTTCCGCGCGTCATGTTCACGCGCGAGCGCCACCGTCGCGGCGTCCTCTACTTCGGTCCCTACGCCAGTGCGAAGAAGGTGCGCGGGACGCTCGACGTGCTCAACAGGGCTTTTCGCTTCCGGCCCTGCGAGGGCCCGAAACCGGGTCGCCGCTCGGGGATTCCATGTCTCGATTACCACATCGACCGCTGCTATGCGCCCTGCGTGGGGCTGATCTCCCGCGAGGAGTACGGCGCTCTGATCGACGGCGTGATCGAGTTTCTTTCCGGGCGAACCGAGCCGATTCAGGAGCAGCTGGAGCGATCTATGAGCGAGGCGGCCGACGAGCAGCGCTTCGAGGAGGCCGCCCGCTACCGCAACCGGCTGGTCGCGATCAGGCACCTGCTCGAGCGCCAGGCCGCCGATCGTCCCTCGGAGGGCAACGCGGACGTGCTCGGGCTGGCCGTCGAGGGCGAGCGCGCCGCCGTGCAAGTGTTCCCGCTTCGCGGCGGGCGCATGGTCGACCGCTACGCCTTCCACCTCGAGGGGGTGGCGGTGCAGGACGAGAGCGCCCTGGTCGAGGCCTTCTGCCTCGAGTACTACACCGGCGCAGCGTCGATTCCGCCGCTCGTTGTCGTGCCGCCGGCGACGACGGGGCTGGAAGCGGTGGCCGAGTACCTGAGTGAGCTCCGCGGCGCCCGGGTTGAGCTGCGGGCGCCGGCACGAGGCGAGAAGCGCCGCCTGCAGGAGCTGGCGACGGAGAACGCGAGGCTGGCGCTGGTCAACGAGCTGCGCTCGCGCGAGGCCGGGCGCCTGCGCCGGATCGAGGCGCTGGAGGAGCTACGCGAAGCGCTCAACCTCGAGAGCCTGCCGATCAGGATCGAGTGCTTCGACGTCTCCAACCTGCAGGAGGCTTCGCCGGTCGCCTCGATGGTCGTCTTCCGTGACGGCATTCCCTACAAGGCGCACTACCGCAAATTCTCCTTGCGCTCGCTTGCCGGGCAGAGCGACGTCGCCGGCATGAAAGAGGCGATCGGGCGCCGCTTCAGCCGCCTCGGAGAGGCGAGCGAGGGAGAGTTCGACGAGAGCTTCCAGGCGCTGCCGAACCTGGTCGTCGTCGACGGTGGCAGGGGTCAGCTGGGCGCCGCGCTGGAGGCGCTCGGCGAGGCGCCCGAGACCGAGAGAATCGCCGCCGTCTCGCTGGCCAAGCGCGAGGAGGAGGTGTTCCTCCCGGGGAGCCCCGTGCCGGTGCGCCTCGACCGCCACTCTCCCGGCCTGCAGCTGCTGCAGCGGCTGCGCGACGAGGCGCATCGCTTTGCGATCGGATATCACCGCCAGCGCCGCTCGAACGAGTCCTTCGCCTCTCTTTTCGACGAGTTGCGCGGAGTCGGGCCGGCACGGAGGCGGGCGATCCTGAACCACTTCGGCTCACCGGAGCGCTTCCTGGCGGCGACTGTGGACGAGCTGATCGCGGTACCGAACCTACCGGAGAAGACCGCGCGCCAGATCTACGCGCAGCTGCACAAGGCCGGCGCTGCCTGAGCCTGGCCGCGCTCAGCGGCGCTCGGCCGGAAACGGAGAAGCACCAGCTGCGCGAGATCTCACGGAGCGGCGTTGATTCGGCACGAAACTGCGTCTTAGGACTCTGATTGGAAGTTTCGCGCCACCATGAACCCTCCCGAGCCCCAGTCGCTCTTTACTCTTGTGTTGACGTGGGTTAACTTCCTCTCGGACACCCAAGACCTAGCCGGAGGCGCGAGAGATGCCACAGACGACGGATTACCAGACGCGTGTGAAAGCGATCCGCGAGGCTCGACTCCGGCTGAAAGAAGTAGAGGAAGCTCACGTTGCCGCTCTGCGCTCGGCGACACAGAAGCTCGCCCAAGCGAAGCGAGCTCGTGAGAAGACGCTCAAAGAAGCGCAATCACAGCTTCGATCCGCAACAAGCGGGTACGACTCTCGCGTTACTGGGGCGAAGCGAAAGGTCGAAGAGGCTCGGAACGGAGAACTTCTTGCTCGACTCGCGTCAGTTCGCCTCTACGACAACCGGCTCGAGGCGCCGGAGGGCACAGTCCCACTTTCTATCGACATCAAGGCGACTGTTGAGATGTCAACCTCAACTCAGAAAGGTAAGAGCTCTGGAATACCCGAGGGACTTCTTCTTCTGAGCACGCCGCGCTTCGACAGCGTCGTCAGCTTCCGAGGCGTACCCGCCGCCACCGCTCATCAGGTTGCGGCCAATATCAATACAGCTGCGAAAAACGCATCCGAGTCGTTGCGCACGTATAAACAGCGCCTCGATGTTGCGGAGAAAGAGCTCAAGCGCGTAACCGCCGATCGCTCCGAGATCGAGCAGGCTTCGGCTCGTCTCGAAGAGGTCGAGGCAGATACACATAGCGTCGATCAGGCGGAAGCGAATCTTGCGGCAGCAGAGGCGAATACGGAGGAGCTCGGAACCCGGCGGCGCGAGCTGCTCGCTCTCGATCCGACGGCCAAGGTTAAGGAGATCAAGGCGCCAGGCTCGCGCCTCGCCAGTAGTCAACCTCTGATCTGGTGGAGAGAGCGTTCACGGCCGGCGAGGATCGCTCTGATTGCGGGCGGGTCATTATTCGGCCTGCTCGTCCTCCTGATCATCATCGGAACGGTCGCCGGAAGCCCGAACTCGTCGAAAACAGCGGCCAAGAAGCCAGTACTCACGCTCTCGCTTACTCAGCCCGCGGGCGCGCGGGATGTCACGACTGAGGCCAGCTACAAGATCGTCGGTACGGCTTCGAGCGATGCTCGAGTCACGGTGAACGGGAAGGCTTCCTCCCGTCAAGGGCGGCAGTTCTCGCTCGTGGTCCCTCTTCGCGACGGCGAGAACGTGGTCAACGTCCAAGCAATAAAGAGTGGGATGTCTGTGAAAAAACAGACGCTGACGATTGTCCGCCAGCTTCCTCCGGTCGTGCTTTCTCTCCAGGGCGGGCAGGGAGGCATAACCGTGCGCCAGCCGACCTACACAATCAAGGGGCGAACGACGCCGGGTGCGCGAGTCAGGGTCTCCGGGCGCAGCGCGTCCGTAACCGGCAATCGCTTCGAACTGACGGTTCAACTTTCCCAAGGCGAAAACGTGTTCGGTGTTCGAGCCGACAAGACCGGACTCGCCAGCCGTTACACGCGAATCACGGTCGTCCGGCGTCTGAGTACGGCGGAAATTTCTCAGCAGCGTGCAGTCCGTCGGCAGACGTTCATGAATGCTTGCACCACCATCCCCTTCAACCAGCTGAACAAGAACGCGGACGGATATGCCGGAACCAGGGTCAAGTATTACGGCGAGATCTTCCAGATTCAGGAGAGCAGCTATGGGGGCGGGATGATGCTTTTCTCCGTGACGGACATGGGCTACGACATCTGGACAGACGAGGTCTGGGTGAACTACACGGGTCACGTGCGCGGCGCCGAAGGTGACAAGTTAACGATCTACGGCACCGTCGTGGGCACAAAGACCTATGAGGCACAAATGGGTGAGAGATACGTCCCGGAAATCGACGCGAAGTACATCGTCGAGTAAGCCGAATAATGCTTTCGGACCGAGACGAGTAGGCACAAACGTGAGCCCAGACATCCCGACGAGCTTTGAGGATGGGCTCGCTCAAACACTGCCCGTGCTTGGACTTGAGCCACTTTAGAGAAGGTGTTCGCCTCGAAATCGGCGATCAGAAGCGGCCCGATCTGATGGCACGGTGCCCGGTCGGAGGGCCGTCGAAACAAGCTCTACGCGCTTGATCTGAAGACCTCCGTGCACGTCCCCACCGGAATAGGCTCTGAGCTCAGTCCGCGCGCACGCGCTTCTTCCCTTGCGTGCGGCTCTGCTCCTCGCTCACGTAACGCTGGTAGCGGAAGGTGCCGAAGAAGTAGAGGATGGCCGCGAAGCCGAGCAGCACGTTGATCAGGATCATCATCAGCCGCGTCCCGACGCTGAAGGCGATGATCAGGCTGTCGGGCGCGACGCCGTGCAGAACCGAGACGAGCAGCGCCTGCTCGGTTCCGATTCCCGAGGGGCTGATCGGCAGTAGCGTGGAAAGGTTCGCGGTGCCCTGGGCGAGCAGGGAGTTGTACACCGTCGCCGGCATGTGAAAGGCGAGCAGGGCGAAGAAGATCGTCACGATCCGAAGCGTCCAGTCGGCCGCCTGCCAGGGAACGATGTGGCGCAGGTAGTAGCGCCAATCGAGCAGCCCGTTCAATCCCTGGCGCACGCGTTCCTTGAACTCCTGGATCGTCGTCCAGGCCCAGAGAACGAGAGCCGTCAAGAGCAGGATGATCGTGCCGGCGATGAAGACCGTCTGGCGCGGGTGCCCGAAGAACCAGCTGAAGTCGAACGCCGGCAGGTGGGGAAGCAACGAGTGGCCGGGGAGCACGCCCTCCGCGAACAGGAGGAGGAAGAGAGAGAGGGCGACGAGAATGTCGAAGGGCGCCCGCACGAGCAGAGTCGAGGCGATCGTCGTGTACGTGCTGCCCGGCATGCGCCGCTTCACGATCACGACTCGAACCGCATCGCCGCCGTGCGCCGGAACGATCGCGCCGACGCCGGATCCGGCGCAGAGCGCACCGAAGACCATCGGATAGGAGGCGCGCTTATCGGGGTAGGACGCGGTGATCGAGTTCTGCCAGGCGCGGCCGGCGCAGCCGATCTTCAGCAGCTGGACGAACGCTGCGACGGCCAGAAACGTCCAGCTGACGTTCGCCAGGTTGTCGAAGAAGACCCGGACGCCGTGGAAGATCGCGTGGAATGAGAAGGCGAGCGGCAGGAGCACGATGGTCTCCTAGTACACCCTCCGCCGAGGCTCCACTCGTCCTACTCGTCGGCCATGAACGGGTAGCGATACTCCGTCGGCGGGACGAGCGTCTCCTTGAGCGCACGCGGGCTGACCCAGCGGATCAGGTTCCACATCGAGCCTGCCTTGTCGTTGGTGCCCGAGGCGCGGGCGCCGCCGAACGGCTGCTGCCCGACGATCGCACCGGTCGGCTTGTCGTTGATGTAGAAGTTCCCGGCCGCGTGTCTGAGCGCGTGCTCGGCTTCGGCGGCGGCGCTGCGATCGGTGGCGAAGACCGAGCCCGTGAGTGCGTAGGGAGAGCTGCTGTCGACGAGCTCCAGCGTCTCCGTCCAGCGCCGCTCGTCGTAGGGATAGACCGTTAGCACCGGCCCGAACAGCTCCTCGCGCATGTGCCTGGCGAGCGGATCGGTCGTCTCGATCACGGTCGGCTCGATGAACCAGCCGACGCTCGAGTCGGAGCCGCCGCCGGCGACGATCTCCATCTCCGGGGCCGCCTTCGCCTCGTCGATCGCCTTCGAGAGGCCATCGAAGGAGCTCTGGTCGATGACGGCGCCCATGAAGTTGGAGAAATCGCTGACGTCGCCCATCTTGATCTGCGGAACTTCGGCGGCGAAGCGCTCGCGCAGAGCGGGCCAGAGGTTGGACGGGACGTAGAGACGCGAGGAGGCCGAGCACTTCTGTCCCTGATACTCGAAGGAGCCGCGCAGAACCTGCGTGAAAAGCGCGTCGGGGTCGGCCGAGGGATGCGCGAGGATGAAGTCCTTGCCGCCGGTCTCGCCGACGATGCGCGGGTAGTTCTTGTAGCGCTCGATCTGTCCGCCGATCGTTCGCCACATCGCCTGGAAGACCGCCGTCGAGCCGGTGAAGTGAACGCCCGCGAGCTCAGGACTCGTCAGTGCCGCCTTCGAGACCGAGGCGCCGTCGGCGAAGACCAGGTTGATGACGCCGTCCGGCAGGCCCGCCTCCTGCAGCAGGCGCATGATCAGGAGCGCGGAGAGAGCCGCGCTCGAGGCCGGCTTCCAGACAACGGTGTTACCGGCCAGGGCTGGACTGGTCGGGAGGTTGCCGGCGATCGAGGTGAAGTTGAAGGGCGTGATCGCAAGCACGAAGCCCTCGAGCGGCCGGTACTCCATCCGGTTCCAGACGCCCGGCGCCGACTGCGGCTGATCCGCGTAGATCCGCTCCAGGTAGTAGGGATTGAAGCGCCAGAAGTCGGCCAGCTCGCAGGCTGAGTCGATCTCCGCCTGGTGGGCGGTCTTCGACTGGTTGAGCATGGTGGCCGCGTTCAGGCGCTGGCGCCACGGCCCCGTGAGGAGCTCGGCCGCACGCAGGAAGATGGCGGCCCGATCCGCGAACGGCGTGCGCGACCACGTGGGCCACGCTCTTGCGGAGGCGGCGATTGCTCGCTCGACCTCGTCTGTGCCGCCGCGGTGAACGTCTGCAAGCACGTGCGCGTGCTTGTGCGGCATCACGGCCTGATAGGGGCTGGAGCCGCGGACGTCTTCGCCGCCAATGATGCAAGGGACATCGCCGCGTTCCGCCTGGAGCTCGTCGAGGCGGGCGCGAAGCTCGCTGCGCTCGGGCGTTCCGGGCGCGAAGGAGAGGTTCGGCTCGTTGACCGGACCGGGAGCGTGAAAAAGCGCATGAGTCGTCATGGGATCGAGATTCTAGAGGTACCGGGGCGGACGTCAGCGCCGGTTGCTACTCGGCGGTCGCCTCGAGACCGGCCGGAGCACCCTGGCTGCGGGAGCTACGCTGCCCTTGATGGCTCTGTCGGAGACCCTGCGCGACGAGCTCTCCCACCTCGAGCTGAGGCGAGAGTGCGACCGCCTGGCCGAGCTCTCGGCGCTCTTTCACAGCGCCGGACGGGCGCATCTGGAAGGAAAGGGGCGGATCTCCGTGCATCTCGATCTGGCCGGCGCCGCGGTTGCCCGGCGGGCCTTCGCCAGTCTCCGCAACTTCGGAGTCACCTCCGAGATCCGCACCTACCGCCAGCGCGCCTTCGAGCATGCCAATCGCTTCCAGCTGCACGTGGCGGGCTCGCCGCGCGCGCTCCAGCTCCTGAACGAGGCGGGCGTTCTCGACGCCGGCCTGGCGCCGATCGAGACGCCGCCGCTGCGCGTGATCGCTCGTCCCTGCTGTCGCGCCGCCTACCTGCGCGGCGCGCTGCTCGGCTCGGGCTCGCTCAGCGCGCCGCCGTCGCTTCATCTCGAGATCCGCACCACGAGCATCGAGGGCGCCCGCTTCCTGGCCGAGCTCGCGGCACGCGACGAGATCGAGCTCCACATCGGCGAGCGTGACCGGTATGCCTACGTCTACGCCAAGGGCTTTGAGGCGATCGCCGGTGTGCTGGCGCTGACCGGCGCCTCCGAGACGGTGCTGGCACTGGCCGAGCGCTCGGTCATCAGCGAGACGCGTGCCGGAGCTAACAGGCTCGCCAACGCCGATCAGGCCAATATCTCCCGCGCCAGCCGGGCGGCTATCGCCCAGCTCGAGGCGGTTCGCCGGCTCGAGCGACGGGGCGCGCTCGAGCGCCTCTCGCCGGCCCTGCGCGAGGCGGCCGAGCTACGCCTGCGCAACCCTCATCGCTCGGTCACCGAGCTGGCCCGGCGGGCGGGTATTCCGAAACCGACCCTTCACGGCCGCCTGCGCCGTCTGCGAGCGCTCGCCGACAGGAGAACCTGAGCGGAAACAAGCCGCTTTGGTCAACAGATATCAGCTGACCACCGCTACACTCGTCGCCGAGCTCAAGACGAAAGAAGAAAGAAAGGGATTTCGAATGGCGACTCGCGTTGGAATCAACGGTTTCGGAAGGATCGGGCGCAGCTTCTTCCGCGCCCAGGCAGAGATGGGCGCCGACCTCGAGATCGTCGCCGTGAACGACCTCGGCGATCTCAAGACGATGGCACATCTGCTCAAGTACGACTCGGTCCAGGGACGGTTCCCGGGCGAGGTCAAGGTTGGAGACGGGCGCATCCAGGCTGGCGACGAGTCGTTCGCCGTGCTCGCGGAGAAGGATCCCGCGGCGCTGCCCTGGAAGGAGCTCGGTGTGGACGTAGTGCTCGAGTCCACCGGTGTCTTCCGCAAGCGCGAGCAGGTTCAGGCACACCTCGAGGCCGGAGCCAAGAAGGTCGTCATCTCGGCCCCCGCGACCGATCCCGACATCACGATCGTGCTCGGCGTCAACGACGAGCTCTACGACGCCGACAAGCACAACATCATCTCCAACGCCTCCTGCACGACCAACTGCGTTGCGCCGATGGCGAAGGTACTGCACGAGAACTTCGTTATCGAGCAGGGCTTCATGACCACGATCCACGCCTACACCAACGACCAGCGCATCCTCGACTTCCCGCACAAGGACCTGCGCCGCGCGCGTTCGGCCGCGATCAACCAGATCCCGACCTCGACCGGCGCCGCCCGCGCAATCGGCCTCGTGCTGCCGGAGCTCAAGGGCAAGATCGACGGTATGTCGATGCGCGTCCCGGTTCCGACCGGCTCGGTCACCGACCTCGTCGTGCGCATGAGCAAGGAGGCCACGGTCGAGGAGATCAACGCTGCCTTCAAGAAGGCCGCGGCAGGAGGCTCGCTCAAGGGCTACCTCGAGTACACCGAGGACCCGATCGTCTCCACCGACGTCATCAACTCACCGTCGTCGTGCATCTTCGACAGCGAGCTGACGATGGCCAGCGGCGCGATGGCCAAGGCGTTCGGCTGGTACGACAACGAGTGGGGCTACAGCTGCCGCCTGGTCGACCTGATCGGGAAGCTGCTCTAGACCAGGGGGTCGAAACCAGTGCACAAGCCACGTTCCGTACGTGACGCGGACGTCGCCGGCAAGCGCGTCCTCGTCCGCGTCGACTTCAACGTCCCGCTCGAAGACGGGAAGGTCGCCGACGACACGCGCATCCGCGCGGCGCTGCCGACGATCCAGCTTCTGCTAGAGAAGGGCGCCAGTAACGTCATCTGCTGCTCGCATCTGGGGCGGCCGAAGGGAGTCGCCGATCCCAAGTTCTCGCTCAAGCCGGTAGCGGCTCGCCTGGCCGAGCTACTCGGGCGCGAGGTTGCCTTCGACGACCCGAGCGCGCAGGTCTGCGTGCTCGAGAACACCCGCTACGTGGCGGGCGAGACGAAGAACGACCCCGAGTACGCGAAGCAGCTAGCCGCGCTCGCCGACGTCTACGTCAACGACGCCTTCGGCTCGGCCCACCGCGCCCATTCCTCCACCGAGGCGGTCGCTCACCTGCTTCCGGCCTACGCCGGGCTTCTGCTCGAAAGCGAGCTGAACGAGCTCGGCAAGCTGCTCGGCGAGGTCGAGCGGCCCTTCGTGGTGATCGTCGGCGGGCTCAAGGTCGAGGACAAGATCGGCGTCCTGCGCAAGCTGGGCGAGCGGGCCGACGAGCTCCTGATCGGCGGCAAGATGGCCGAGCAGGTGTATGCCGACAACCCGGTCGGCCGGGAGGTCGAGCTGCCCGACGACACCGTGATAGCCGACCGCTTTGCGGCCGACGCGGAGGCGAAGGTCGTCGACTACTTCGACGTTCCCGAGGGCTGGGAGCGGCTCGATATCGGCCCGCGCACGCGCGAGCGCTTCTGCTCGATCATCGCCAAGGCGAAGACGATCTTCTGGAACGGCCCCATGGGCGTGTTCGAGTTCCCGAAGTTCGCCGAGGGAACGCGTGCGGTCGCCGAGGCGGTAGCCAAGGCCGACGCCTACTCGGTGGTCGGCGGCGGCGACTCGGTACGGGCGCTCGAAGAGCTCGGCTACAAGAACCGGATCTCCTGGGTCTCGACCGGCGGCGGGGCTTCGCTCGAGCTGCTCGAGGGCAAGGAGCTGCCCGGAGTCCTTGCAATTCCCGAGGTGTGAGGAGGTTTAGTGCTCCATCCAGCAATACCCTTCGGCTTCTGGCCCGCTATCACGCGGCGCGCTGCGTTGTCCTCAGTCGCGTCCGTACTAACCAGTACGAACGCTCCCTGCGTCCTAGCATCGCTTGGTGCTAGCGACCCAGAACCTCGAAAGCATTACTAGAAGGAGCACTAGATGCTGATTGCGGGTAACTGGAAGTTGTTCAAGACGCCGTCGCAGGCGGCCGGCTTCTGCCGCGAGCTGCGCCAGCCGCTCGGCGATTTCTCCGAGATCGAGATAGCTGTCTGCCCACCTTACGTCTCGTTGATGAGCGCGATCGAGGTGCTCGCGGGTAGCAGGGTTGCCGTCTACTCGCAGAACGTGCACTGGGCGGAGAACGGCGCTTTCACCGGCGAGGTCTCGGCGGCGATGCTGCTCGAGCTCGGCGTCGGGGGCGCGATTGTAGGTCACTCCGAGCGGCGCCAGTACTTCGGCGAGACCGACGAGACGACCGCACTACGAGCCAAGGCCGCGCTCGAGGCCGGGCTGAAGGTGATCGCCTGTGTCGGAGAGCTAGAAGCCGAGCGCGACGGCGGCGAGACCGAGGCCGTGCTCGAACGGCAGATGACCCCGATCATCAAGGAGATCGGCGCGCACGAGCGTCTCGTCATCGCTTATGAGCCCGTCTGGGCAATCGGCACCGGTAAGACGGCCACGCCCGCGCAAGCCCAGGAAGCGCACGCCTTCATCCGCGGCCTCCTCGACGTACCCATCCTCTACGGCGGCTCTGTCAAGCCCTCGAACGCGGGCGAGCTGATGGGCCAGCCGGACGTCGACGGCGCCCTCGTCGGCGGCGCCTCGCTCGAGGTCGAGTCGTTCATCGGCATCTGCGAGGCGGCCCGGCAGACAGTCGTCGGATGACGGAAGAGAGCAAATCGTCGGAGCGGGGGGGAGCTGACGCCGAGTCCGGCGCGGCTTCCCCGTCCGGCTCCGCGGTACCGCTCGTCGCCCTGGTCATCATGGATGGCTGGGGCTACGCACCTCCCGGCCCCGGAAACGCCGTCTCGCTCGCCGACACTCCGGTCTACGACCGCCTCTTAGCCACCTATCCGCACACGACCATCAAGTGCTCCGGCGCCGCCGTCGGCCTGCCCGAGGGCCAGATGGGAAATTCGGAAGTGGGACATCTCACGATTGGATCGGGCCGCGTCCTCAAGCAGAGCCTGCAGCGCATGAACGACGACGCCGCGAACGGCACCCTGCTCGAGAACAAGGTGCTCAGGGCCGCGTTCGAACGGGCGCGAGAGCGGGGTGGGAACGTTCACCTGATGGGACTCGTCTCCTACGGCGGAGTCCACTCGCACATCGACCACCTCCGTGCTCTGCTCGAGATGGCCGAGAAACAGGGCATGTACGAGCGAACCTACGTCGACGCCTTCACCGACGGTCGCGACGTCTCGCCGAACGCGGCGGTGGAGGATCTGGCCGAGCTACCGGCCGAGCGAATCGCAAGCGTCACGGGCCGCTACTACGCGATGGACCGAGACAAGCGCTGGGACCGGATCGAGATCGCGCTCGACGCCCTGATCGAGGGAAAGGGCAGGGAGACTTCCGATCCGGTTGCCGCCGTCCAGGAAAGCTACGAAGACGGCCTCACCGACGAGTTCATCAAGCCGATCGTCGTCAGCGGCCGGCCGCGCATCGGCAAGAAGGACGCTCTCATCTTCTTCAACTTCCGCCCCGACCGGGCCCGCCAGCTCTCGACCAAGCTACTCGAGCGCGGCTACGACCTGACCACGATGACGAGCTATGACGACGAGCTCGACTGCCCCGTCGCCTACGGCGACGAGGATGTGTCCGACACGATCGCCCAGCTCCTGGCCGAGAACGGCCTCAAGCAGCTGCACGTCGCGGAGACCGAGAAGTACGCGCATGTCACGTACTTCTTCAACGGCGGCCGTGAGGAGGAGTTCCCGGGCGAGGACCGGATTCTCGTTCCTTCGCCGCGCGAGGTTCCCAGCTACGACCACAAGCCGGAGATGTCGGCGCCCGAGGTCGCAAGACGATTCTGCGAGGCGATCGACACGGGCAAGTACAGCTTCGCGGTGGTCAACTTCGCCAACGCCGACATGGTCGGCCACACGGGCTCGATCCCGGCCGCGATCAAGGCGGTAGAGACCGTCGACAGGTGCCTGGGCGAGATCGTGGCGTCCGTTCAAGCTCAGGGCGGCGTCTGCTTGATCACATCCGACCACGGCAACGCCGAGCAGATGCTGGCCGAGGACGGAGTCTCTTCGTTCACGGCTCACACCACCAGCCCGGTGCCGCTGATCGTGACCGTCGAAGGCGCCGAGCTTCGCTCCGACGGCGAGCTCTCTGATCTGATTCCGACCGCACTTGCCCTTTTAAGTCTTAGGAAACCCTTAGTCATGACAGGGGTTTCTCTCATCTGTTGATCAGGTAGAGGAATGACAATCGGGTTGCGATGGCGATTCAGCAGCCCGATATCGCAGTCATTCGCAGGGCGCAACGTGGTGACGAACGTGCCTTCACTCTGATCGTCCGTTCCTACGAGGCGCCGATCTTCAACTACGTGCTGCGCATGGTCGGAAACAGGACGCTGGCCGAGGACCTGACCCAGGATGTCTTCCTGCGCGTCTACCAGGGATTGCGCGGCTATTCGCTGCGTGCCCGCTTCACCACCTGGCTCTTCCAGGTAGCCAAGAACCGTGTCGTCGACGAGCTTCGCTCCGAAGAGCGGCGGCCACGATCGCTGATGGCGATCGACGATGTTCCCCGGCTCGAGGTCGTGGACGCGCCGATCGAGCTGAGCGAGGCGATCGCCGTTCTCTGGCGAACGGTCGAGGCGCTGAGCCCCGATCTCAAGGAAGCGCTGCTGTTGCGCGACATCGCCGGGCTCTCCTACAACGAGATCGCCGACACGCTCGATGTGACGCTGGCGACGGTCAAGTGGCGCATCTTCAAGGCTCGCGACGAGGTGCAGCAGGCGCTCGAGGAACAGGGCGTCGAGCTCGGCGGCCGGCGCGAGGTCGCGGGCGCCCGTAGCTGAGTCTGTTGTGCTGCGTCAGAGGCCGTGCGAGAGCCGGGCGGCGAGCTGCTCGGGAAGACCGAGCTTCTGGATCTCGATCTGGGTGCGCTCGACGTCGTATTCGACGCGTTTGAACTCGGCGCGACCGGCATCGAGATCGAGCAGGAGATAGGCGGCGCGCGGATCGCCGTCTCTGGGCTGGCCGACCGAGCCCGGATTGAGCAGCCAGCGGCCGCGGGTCAGATCGACGATCGCTCCGGCGTCGGCGCGCTCGAGCACCAGCTGTCTGTTCATCAGCGAGGCGGCCATGGCGGCATGCGTGTGCCCCACCAGCAAGAGTGGCTCGCCGGTGCGGGCGAAGGAGTCGGCGATCTCAGACGGTTTGAGAACGTAAGCCCAGACCGGCCCGCGCGGGCTGCCATGGAAGAGAGCACAGCCCGAGACGCGGCTCATCGGTGCCAGCGCGGCCAGATAAGCACGGGCGCTCTCGCTCAGGTGCTCTTTCGCCCAGGTCACGGCGGCGGCGGCGACCGGCGTGAAGTCGTCGAGTGGAAGCTGGCCGATGGCGGCGAGATCGTGGTTACCGACCAGTGAGATCGCGGCCAGCGGCTCGATCAGGTCACAGCATTCGTTCGGCCGCGGACCGTAGCCGACGGTGTCGCCGAGGTTCCAGATCTCGTCGGGCCGGTCGCGCTCGATTGCCTGCCTGACCGCTTCGAGCGCGTGCAGGTTCGCGTGTGCGTCGGAGATGACGGCGACCCGCATGCCTCTCGCCCTCTCCTAGTGGTGGTCGGGCGGAGTCTCGGGAAGGTTTTTGATCCCCTGGGTGGTCGTCCATTTCGACCAGGAATCCTCCATGGCGTCGAGTAGCTCGCGCATGAAGGCGTGGGAGACGTTCACGCGCGAGACCACGACGCCGGGAACGTCACCCTGTTCGACCTCGTGATCGATGCGGGCAAAGGTGATCGTGAACTCGTAGTCGGAGAAGCTGACGTTGGCGAAGTTCGCGTAGACGCCGGCAAGCATATCCGGATCGAGATGGATGTTCAGGTGTCTGTCTGAGTTCTCGCCTTCCATACCTCTACGATACAGCCCAGACGATGAAGGGTCTTCGCAGCATCGGCGTTCGCCGCTTCGTTCTGGCCTTTCTGGCCCTGCTCGTCGTGATCGGGATCGGTACCGTCGGTTTTCACGCCTTCGGCGAGGAATGGATACCGTCGTTCTACCGTGCCGTCGTCTCGGTTTCCCTCACCGGGCTCGATTCCAAGCCCTCTTCGGAGGGCGCGCAGGTGTTCACGATCATCATCCTGCTCCTCGGCGTGGCAATCTTCCTCTACGTTGCGGGCGCCATCGCCGAGGCGATCGCCCGCGGTCTGGTCACCGGAGCCTGGCAGGAGCGGAGGAGACGCTTGACGATCGAAGCGATGCGCAACCACTTCATCATCTGCGGTTACGGCCGCGTCGGCCGCCGCGCCGGGCGCGAGTTCCGCGAGTCGAGCGAGCCCTACGTGGTGGTCGACTTCCACGAGGACGCGCTCGAAGCGGCGCGCAAGCACGGCGACATCGTCATCGAGGGCTCCGGCACCGAGGACGTCAACCTTCTCGCGGCCGGAATCGAGCGCGCGCGTGGGCTCGTGGCCTCGGCCGACTCTGACGTAGACAACCTCTACATCACCCTCTCGGCCCGAGCGGCCCGTCCGGACCTCCTGATCGTGGCTCGCGCCTCCGACGACGACGCCGCTAAAAAGCTGCGCCTGGCCGGCGCCGACCGCATCGTCCAGCCCTACTCGTCCGCCGGTCGCGAGATGGCCAAGCTGGTGCTGAAACCCCAGGTCGCCGCCTATCTCGACGTGGCCGCGACCACCGGTTCCGACGAGATGCGGTTCGAGGAGATCGTCGTCACTCCGGGCTGCCTGCACGCGGGCGAGACGATCGGGGAGCTGCGCGTGCGCGACGTGACCGGCGCCATGATCATCGCTGTGCGTAAGGCCGACGGCAGCTTCGACACGGCTCCTTCGCCCTCGCTCCGTATGGATGTGGGCGACATCATCATCGGCGTCGGCAAGGCCGTCGAGTTGCGCGCCCTCGAAGAACTGTTCACTCCTGTCGCCGGCGGGCGGGAGAGGCGATGAGTCTGGCACTCGAGCGCCTGGCCGGTGAGCTCGCCGGCGCGGTCGGGGCTGCGGTCGAACTGGAACGGCCGAGCGATCCCAAGCACGGTGACTTCGCCACCAACGTCGCTTTGCGACTTGCGCCCGAACGCCGCCGCAATCCCCGCGAGCTGGCGACCGAGCTGAAGGAAGTCGCCGAGCGCATCGGCGGAGTCGAGCGGGTCGAGGTGGCCGGGCCCGGATTTCTGAACCTCTTTCTCGAGCCGAGCTGGTACGGAGAGGCGCTGGCGGAGATGCTGGCCGGCGGGCGCGACTTCGGCGCCGGCTCGAGCGAGCGTCCCGAGCGGATCCAGGTGGAGCTCGTCTCGGCCAATCCGACCGGCCCTCTGACCGTGGGCTCCGGACGTAACGCCGCCTACGGCGACTCGCTGGCGCGCCTGCTCTCCTTCGCCGGCAACGAGGTCGAGCGCGAGTACTACGTCAACGACCTCGGCACCCAGATCGATCTCTTCCGTGCCTCGGTCGAGGCCAGGCAGCGTGGAGAGGAGCCGCCCGAAGGCGGTTATCTCGGCGACTACGTCTTCGAGATCGCTTCGGGCGGCGGCGACCCGGTTCGCTCGATGATCGAGTCGATCGGCCAGACGCTCGAGCGCTTCCGCGTTCAGATCGACAACTGGGCTTTACAGAGCGAGATGGAGAAACGCCTGCCGGCGCTGCTCGAGCAGCTCGACACCTACACCGCCGACGGCGCGCTCTACGTCCGCTCGACCGCTCTGGATGACGAGAAGGACAGAGTGCTGGTGCGCTCGCCCGAGCGAGGTGGCACTCCCACCTACGAGGCCGCTGATCTCGCCTACCTGGCCGACAAGTTGGAGCGGGGCTTCGAGCGCGCGATCTACGTACTCGGCGCCGACCACCACGGCGTTCGTGAGTGGTTTCGAGTCGCGGCACGGCTGCTCGGTGACGATCCCGACAAGGTCGAGGTCATCCTCTACCAGCTCGTGCACATTCTCGAGGGCGGGCGCACCAAGAAAATGTCCAAGCGCCGCGGCGACGTCGTCCTGCTCGACGAGCTGATCGAGCTGATCGGGCTCGATGCTGCGCGCTGGTACCTCGTCTCCCGAGGCCCCGACCAGACGATCGAGCTCGATGTCGAGCTGGCCGCCGAGCACTCGCAGAAGAACCCCGTCTATTACGTCCAGTACGCCCACGCTCGCATCTCGAGCATCCTCGCCAAGGCCGGCGAGCTCGAAGCCGGCGCCGAGCCGCCCTCGGAGCTGTCGGAGGAGGAGAAGGGGCTACTCAAGCGCCTGATTGAGTTCCCCGGTCTCGTCTCCGAGGCGACCACACGGAGGGCGCCGCAAGCCATCCCGACCTACGCGATCCGCCTCGCCGACGACTTCCACCGCTTCTACCACCATCGCCGCGTGATCGGCTCGCGCGCTCAGGCCTTCCGGCTTGGCCTCTGTCGGGCCACCCGCTCGACGATCGCACGCTGTCTCGACCTGATCGGAGTCGAGGCACCGGAGCGGATGTAAGCGCCGATTCTTCTTCCGCACCCAGCTAGCATCGAGCCATGCGCTGGAACCTCGGAGTCGCGGCCCTCGCCAGCTCGTGGGGCTTTATCTGGATCATCGCCGATCACCTCCACCTGGGGGCGCTCTCGATCGTCTTCTGGCGGATCGCGTTGAGCGCGCTCGCGCTCGGGCTGGGCGCCGCGGTTAGCGGCAGGACAAGGCTGCTTCGTATCGGGCGGACGGGCCGCTGGACGCTCCTGCTCGGGCCCGGTCTCGCTCTGCTCTGGTTCTGCTCCTTCGAGGCGATGAAGCTCTCCTCCGTCGCCGTTGCCGTTCTCGCGACCTACACCTCGCCGATCTTTCTGGCCCTGCTCGCGCCGCTCTTCCTGCCTGAGCGCCTCAGCCGCGTTGTCTTGATCGCTCTGCCGGTCGCGCTCACCGGGCTCGCTCTGATCGCGCTCGAAGGCGGCGAGAGCGCACATGCACGCCCGCTTGCGATCGTGATCGGCGTCAGCGGCGCCCTGTTGCTCGCCTTTCTCGTGATCATCCAGAAGCACATCGTGCGGGACGTCAACCCGATCGGGCTCTCGTTCTGGATTGACGCCTTCGCCGTGGTCGCGCTTCTGCCGGTGCTGCCCTTCGCGGGTCGCGTCCTTCCGACCCCGAGCGAGCTCGGTTTCCTGGCGATCGTCGGTGTTGTCTTCACGGCACTGTCGGGCCTGATCTGGTTGCTCCTGTTGCGCCACGTGACGGCACAGGCGATGGGCTTCCTCTCCTATATCGAGCCCGTCTCGGCGTCACTTCTGGCCTGGCTACTCCTGGGTCAGCGGCTGGGGCTCGCTGTCGCCGCGGGCGGAGCGCTGGTCCTGATCGCCGGAGCGGTGGTCGTGCTTGGCGAGCCGGCCGAGACTGCGATCAGCGAAGTGGCGGGCCTGCCGCAACCCGGCGAGCAGTCTCCGTAGCTTCTCTCAGCCGCCGCCGAGCAGCTGCTCGGCTCTGGCGTCTTCGGCGCGGCTGCAGGCGGCGACGCGGAAGTCGATGCACCAGAGCATCCCGGCCAGGCCGCGGGCGCTCACGTTCGAGTAGCTGTAGTGCGCCGAGTACCAGATCAGATCGCGCCAGGGCGCGAGAGCCGGACGGGCCGCGACGAAGGCGTCGAGCTCGCGCCGGTCGCGTGCGTCGTTGATCGCGGGCACGTTGCCGAGCGGGCGCGGCGTCGCGGGCGTGGTCTGATGGCGAACCGGCGGCGGCCCCGGCTGCGTCTTCGGCGGACTCGGCATCGTCTTTGCCGGCTTGGTGTTCGCGGCCTTGTGGGAGCCGCCGTTCTGCGCGGTTGCGACGGCCGTCGCGGCGGCGCCGATGGCGAGGACGAGCATCACCAGAAGACGAGCGCAAACAGACACTGGCGGACTTATTACACAACCGAAGCCCGGAGGCAAGAGCAATAGGCGGAGAGGGGGAGTGCGCTATCGTTTTCGGCGCGCGGACGTAGCTCAGCTGGCAGAGCATCGGCTTCCCAAGCCGAGGGTCGCGGGTTCGATCCCCGTCGTCCGCTAAAAGAAAAGCCCCGCTAGTCGGGGCTTTTCGCTTTAGGGGCAAGATCGCCAACGAGCTAACTGCAAGCGATTCTGCAAGCGTCCAGCTCCATTTAGGTTCCAAGCAAGCCCGTACGCGCAGCGCTCGTGCTGTCGGGGGAGTTCTACGATCCAGTTGAAGTGCGCCTCGAGAAGGTCCTAGAAAGGGCGCTCGAGACGCCGCTCTGCGGCTAATCGTCGGGTTAGTCGATATCGCCGGGTTCGAACGAAAGGTGACCAGGGAGAGATTCGTCACCCGCAAGGTCGAGGCGTCTACGGACTCGTTCTTTGACCTTCGCGTCGACGAACGCTGCAGCTTCGATGGGGTTACTGTCGGGACCAATTACGACGTAGTCGAAGAGGATCCCGCCGGAGGGAATGTACTCGGGCCAACCTCGACGTTTGTGCTCGCGGGCGAGTGACGGATCGTCGATGTCTCGATCGAGCAGAATCGTTTGCTGCGGTGGCTTAGGGCGAACGACGTCGCCGGGTCGTTGCTTGGAGAGACGACGTACGCGGGCGAGCAAGTCCTGCGAATGGCCATAAATGTAGTCCTTGGCCCAGCCGTAGGTGCGAAGGTTGATTGTGTCGGCGTCCTTCTCGTTGACGTCCTCCAGAACAACCGTTCCACGGTCAGGAAAATCAACGCGTAGGCAGATGTCGCTGGACAGGGGAATGGTGACTTCGACGTTCGGTGAACTGAGCCAGGCGTGTGAGGTCCACGGGAGAGGAGGGGTCGGATCGTGCATCGCGAGACCGCGGTCGGAAGTGATAAACGCGCCTGGACGTTGCAGAAGAGACCAGCGCATGGCGTAAGCTGCGGGGGCTATCACACCCGCGGCGCGAAAGTTAAGGCCGAAAGCGTGGGCGCGAGGATCGGCGAGCTCGATGCGGTTTTCCTTCAGGGCTAGGAGGATGTCGTCGCGGTATTCAGCGATCTTGTCGTCAGGGGCGTCACCGTAGACGGTTCGGTATCTGCGAGCGAACTCCGTGAAGTTAGAGAACTCAAACGCGAATAGGGTTTTCATGACGCTGTTTGAGAAGGGCATCGTCTGATCGAAACTCCCGGGTGTGCGACCGCCGAGGAGAGCGAAGAAGAAAGAGAGGGTCGCGCGGTCTTCGGGAGCTAAGGACAGAGGCTGCGCGAGAAGCCGGCGTAGAGCAGGAGCTGAGTGGTTTTCGACTCTCGAGAGCAGAGCTTCGACGCGGTTATCGCGGACACCGTCGCTATCTAGGAAGGAGTAGTAGTGGCAACGAAGAGCCGCGTTTGCGGTAGACGTCGGTGTAGGCCTACCAGAGTGAACGTCGAGCTGAAATAGGCGTTCAGGACTGCGGGTACTGGAAAAGCGGGCCAAAAGCAAACGGGGGATGAAGTGGTGTCTCTTCGCGTCCGACGCGAGAGAAGTGAGGTCGTCAGAAGAAGCGAGCTCGGCAAGTTCCTGGAGAAGAGGACTCGCACGAAACGCGTCATCGATGGGATCGGAGTTCACGATAGGAAGGTAGCGGGCCTTCTGGACGAGGAAAGGGCGCCAGGCTTCCTCGGAACCTGGGCGGGGCCGAACCTGCGAGTCACTCCGGCTGCGATTCAGCGTCCGAGCTGTGTCCCTTCTAGCCTTGTCCGAAAGAGCGTCTAGCGGAGCGGCCTTCGGTCGCGTAGCGTGAAGGCTGGCGAGCCGCCACTCACGAAGTTCGGCCGCGCCTCCGGGGGTTGCGTGGAAGCGTCTGAGGGAGGCTCGCCGTCAGTCTGACTCGGTCGATCCAGCGAGTGTCGTAGGCTTACACTTCATGTCTTCGTTCACGGAGCGCCACGGTCCACCGCCTCGACCGCTAGGGCCAGAGATTCCGTCCGGTGTCCGATATGCGATCGCATCCTGGTTTGTCGAGAGGAACATCGAGCCGGAGGATGTTCGTCGCCGGTTCTTCCAGAAGCACGGCTACGGGATCATCAACGATGTCGGCCACGATGTCCGCGATCGCTGGGGTGAAGACGCCCTCGGTCTCTTCTACCGCGACTTGCGAGCCGATCCGCGCGGCAAGCAACGTGGGCATGACGAAGCGAATGCCTTGTCTCCGTTTCATGTTCCGGCTCCCCTGTACCTCGACTATCTCGAAGAGGCGATTGAGATGTTTGGCGACATACCCGTCGAGGACGGTTTCGGCGTACCGACCGTGGGCGTTATCGTAGAACCCGTTCACTACGTAAACGATCTTTTCGCCGCACGTCGGATCGCGTATAAGTTCGACGAGAACGGGCGCGCCCAATGGCACGGCGACGAGGGAACATATACCGAGGTAGTGCGTCCGGCTCTCGACGCGCTCGATGACGCGCGCCTTGCGGGGTGCCGACAAGAGTTCGAGGCGGCGCTCGGCCACCTTCGCGCGGGAACGGCGAAGGATCGCGAGGACGCCATCGAAGAGGCGGGTAAAGCGGTCGAGAGCGCGATGAAGGTCGTTCTCGATGATCGTGGGATATCAAAGCCCGCAAAGGCAACGGCGCGTCCGCTATGGCAGACGCTTCTCGATAACGGCATCGTCGAGAAGCCGACCGAGTACTCAGTTCTCGCGACTTCGCTTCTCCGAAACAAATGGGGCGGCCACGGTCAGGGTGCCCAAATTAGCGATATCCCCGACGGTATTCCCGAACTCGCCGTCCACACGTCGGCCGCGGCGATCGCATGCCTCGCCTCCCTGCTCACCTGACGGGTCAGCGCTGGAAGGGCCGCGAATTCGGGCGTAGGCTAGACCGATGGGATTCCTCTCGCGCCGCTCCGGCGGCATAAAGACGTTCAAAACCGACGCCATGATCGTCCACGCTGGCGACCTCGTCGAGGTTGTCGGGGAGAGTTACTACCAGGATGCTCTCCGATGCGTCGCGGCCATTGCGACAAGCCCCGAACCATTCCTCGACGAGCTGACAGGCTACGCTCGCAAGGCCGCCGAGGAGGATCGCGGTGAGAGATGGTTCCGAGCGGCGCTGATCTGCGAGCCTGATAACAAATACGACTGCAATGCGATCGCCATCTACGCGGTAGGCGTCGGCGAGGTCGGCCAACTAAGCGGCAAGGTTGGCCATCTAAGCCGCGACGACGCGATCGAATACCAGCCGGTGTTCGAGGCGCTGAGCGCTCATGATTGCAGCGTCGCGGCCTGCCCGGCCTTCCTCATCGGAGGGACGAAGGAGAAGCCTTCCTACGGCGTGCTGCTGTGCCTCTCGACCCCGGAGCGCATCATTGCCGATCTCGCCGAGACTTCGTGACTAGCGCTGACATAGCCGGCGATCAGCTCATCGAGTTCGCGTGCGAGCGCGCCGGTGCTGCGCTTGCTCAGTTCTCGCTCGGGCTTGACCTGGACCGGATCGGCGAGCGGAAACATCTCCAGCCCGCGTTTCAGGAGGCCCTGCGAGAGAGGGTAGGAGATCGGGTCTCGCAGTATGAGAAGAGGCTCAAGCTCCCTGGCTGGAGAGGTCGTCTCGGCGGCATCGACATCATCGTCCACGACGAGGCCGGGGTGTCACCCCACTATCTCTGCGAGCTGAAGTGGTGCGGCGACCTTAAGACGCTCGACTGGACACTCTGGGACATCTACAAGATGGTCGCGGCCCGGCAGCTTCCGGGAGTGCGGGGCTGCTACGTCGTCGCCGGTGCGCCGGAGGGCGTCTGGCAGAGCGAGGCGCACTGCACACCGCTCTTCACGAACGGCACATGGCGCTCGCTCGATCTCTTCCAGCACTTCGAGGAGGATTGGGAAGCGCTGTTGAAAGGCGGTCCCGCCCGGCTAACCTTCGTGCCCGCTTCGATCAGTACGAGAGTCGTGGCGAACATCCAGCTCATGATGAAGTCGCAGCGCTGGTGTCTTCGAGCGATCGCTGTTGAGCCGGAGCGACTGCTCTTCGACGGCGACTGGCCTGTCGGCATGTGGACTGTGTGACGGCAGCGTAGGAACCGGCGGTTTCGACCACGTACAAGCCGGATGCCCGAAACCAGGCACATCCCGGCCTCAGTGTGGCCACGAGAACCGTGACCGGAGTTGATAGCGCTTTCGCTATATAAGCCGTACGAGCGACCAAATTACCCGGAAAATGCGACCAAAACGCGGGTTTTTCTCCTATTCGCGGAGTCGGTTCCGAGCTAGAATCCTGAAAGAAACCTTAACGTCGTCAGGGAGCCCCCAAATGCCGCTGGTGGACACCGTGTCTGATCACAAGGTCGACTACATCTGCGCTGGATGTGGTTACGGAATAGCCCTCACCACACCGCCGCCGGTTTGCCCCATGTGCCACGGAAGCGAGTGGGATCGTCCGCTATGGCGTCCCTTCACCTCGCTCGATGAGTACCGGGCTCGATTCGAGCCGCTGGAGTCGGATCAGCTCCTCCCGACCGAGGCGCTGGTTCTCTAGCTAGCCCGGATCCTGGAAGGCCGAGGCTGCGCCGCGGAGATGAGGCTCCTAGCGGCAACCCTACTGCTACTTGCTACCTGTGATCATCGCGATCGCGTCGATCGTCTACTTCGAGAGGTACTCGTATTTCGCGGGCGCTGTCGCTCTTGTGGTAATGCTCCGCATCTATGGCGTCGTTGAGTTCGATGGTAGATGACCGATGAGAGTCTCTTTGCTCGTCGCCGTCGTGTTGCTGCTCGCGTTCGCTGCCCAGGTTGCCGATCTCGACTTCATCCACTTCCGATGAAGACCACTGCCCTGATCGTCAACGGCGTCCTCGTCGCCCTCGCTTGGTTCATGCTCTGGCCCGAGCTCGGGAGGAGCGCGACGCCGCAGGACGTGACGGTGGAGCGGTACGCAACCTGGATCTGCCAGGACTCGCTTCAGCTCCCTCGCACGCAAACGAGCTACCAAGAGCGCTACGCCAGCCCCGCCGACCTCGAGGCGCTCGAGCAGCAGTGGCACGCCAGAGCGGACGCCTGTCGCTACAGGCTCTACCACCCGCCGCACCTGCGCCAGTGGCTTTGTATTCATCGAGGCGAGGCTGCCTGGACCGACGCCGGCGCTCCGTACTGGGGCGGCCTCCAGATGGATCACGGCTTCATGCGCGCCTACGGCCCCAAGCTCCTACGCCGCAAGGGTACAGCCGACCACTGGACACCGTTCGAGCAGATGTGGGTGGCCGAGCGGGCGTGGCGCGTTCGGAGCTTCCACCCCTGGCCGGCGGCCGCTAGGAGTTGCGGGTTGCTCTGAAAGACGGCTTCCAGCTCAACGATGAAGATGGCATGAGAACCTGCTTGGCCGTCTCTTCAATCGCACGACCAAAAACCGAGCTCGCACCGACGGCGTGGCTTCGGGATGCTGTCGGTCGTCCTCGGCTAGCGATCAGGCCACGGCTTCGTCGCTTACGGGCCGCTCGTCGATGCCCGGCACCGAGACCGGCGACCAGATAGGTGCGGAGATGCGTGACGAGCCGTCAGCGCTCGCCTGGAGCTCGATCCCGGCCGGACCGACATCGACCAGCGCGCCGTTCGCGCCGGTGGCTATCAGAGTCGGCGTGTCGCTCCAGACCAGCGTTCGCTCGTGCTCGGCTCGGATGTGAACGCGCGCGCCGCGGAAGCGCACCGTCAGCTCGAGCGCCCTCCAGCGCACCGGAATGTGCGGATCGACAATCAGAGCGTCACCGTGCGGGCGCAGACCGGCGAAGCCGTAGGCTAGCGCCTGCCAGACGCCGCCCATGGTTGCCGTGTGCAAGCCGCAGTGACTGGTGCGGTTCCGGTCTTCGAGGTCGAAGTTCGCGGCCATGCGCAGATAGCGTTCGGCCTGCTCGAGCTCGCCGGTGCGGGCGAATAGAAGCGCGTAGACCGCGGGGGAGAGGGAGCTGCCGTGGGAGGTACGCGGCTCGTAGAAGGCCAGGTTCGGCTCGAGCGAGTGCTCGGCCACCTCCTCGGGGACGAGGTGGTGCAGGAGCACGACGTCCGCTTGCTTGACGACCTGCGAGTTACGCAGTCGCGTCATCGGCAGGACGGACTCGCCCGCGAACGGACGTTCCCCCAGCTCGGCGGCGATGATCGGCTCGAGCTTGTTGAAGCCGGCGAACTCCTCGTAGATGCCGGTCTCGGGGTCGTACCCGTCCACCAGGCCGTCCGCGAGCTCCAGCCAGCGTTCGATCTCACGGTCCTCGACGCCGGCGCGGGGCCGGTTTCGCACCGAGCGCGCGGCCCGTCGCAGAGTCCAGCGGGCCATGATGTTGGTGAAGCTCGAGTCGTCCACCGGCTCGTGGTATTCGTCGGGCCCGATCACGGTGTAGATGTGGCCGGCGCCGCCCGGGTCAAAGCGGATCCTCGAAGCCCAGTAACGGGCCGCCTCGACGAAGATCGTCTGCGTCTCAACGGCGAAGGCCTCGTCGCCCGACCAGGCGAGATAGCAGTCAGCGGCCCAGGCGATGTCGGCGGTGATGTGCTCCTCGAGGCGACCGGTACGAATGGCCATGATCTCGCCGTTCGGTAGCCGTCCGCTCTGCGGAGTCACGTCGAGCCCGGAGCGGGTCGACTCCCAGGGGAAGCGTGCCCCCTGGCGGCCGCAGGCCTGTGCCGCGGCACGCGCCGGTTCGAGACGATTGATCCGGTAGCGCAGGATCGCGCGCGCGGAGGCCGGATGGGTGCCGGCAAAGAAGGGGAGCGAGAAGACTTCGGTGTCCCAGAAGATGTGCCCGCGGTACCTGGAGCCGGAGAGAGCCCCGGCGCCGATCGCGGCTTCACCGACGTCGGGTGCGGCCGAGATCAACTCGAAGAGCGAGTAGCGTACAGCCAGCTGCAGGCTCGGATCTCCTTCGATTACGACGTCCGAGTCGAGCCAGCGCTCGCCCCAGCGCTCGCGGTGCTCGGCGTAGAGCCGCTCGAATCCCGCCTCTCGGGCCGACCGGAGCGCAGCCATGGGCTCGAGCTCGGAGCGGCCGTAGCTGACGATGCGCTCGAGCGAACGTTCTCCCCGTTTCTCGCTGGCCGCAGCGACGACACGCTCGACGTTCACGGACTCGCCGATCGTCACGTCGCCGAGTTGATGGAAGTGTGTCTCCGTTCCGGCCTGATCGGGCGCGACCAGCGGCGAGGGGGAGTCGAGCATCTTGCCCGGGCCGCTCGCACGCAGGCAAGCCGTTTCCGGTCGGGCGAGCGAGTGGAAGAGCAGCGCATCGAGCTTAGATCCGTCTCCGCTCGTGAGCTCGTGGCGAAGTGTGCCGGTGCGCAGGTCGAGCACCCGGCGCACGTGCTCGGCCTCGGAAGCCTCGATCCTGTTCCAGATCGGAGCTGCGAGGATCTCCTCTTCGGAGCCGCGACCGGCGTAGAGTCCGCCGGCGAGAACCGACGGGCCGTTGGTGGTGCCGGGAAGCAACGTGCCACGCGTGCCTATGCGACCGTCGGAGATAGTCAGCAACGTCTCGCGAACGGTCTCCTCGGCGCCTCCCTGACCGTCGATGACCAGCTGCCAGCCCTGCTCCGAGACGCGCTCGGGAAGCTCGCCCTCGTTGCGGCGGCGGAGCTGGTCGGAAAGAATCTCGTAGAAGAGCTCGGGACCGCCGCCGAGATCGAGAACGCCTTCGGGTGTGCCTCCGGGCTCGGGACCGACAGAGAAGCAGACCGCGCCCGCCGCCTTGGGTACGAGCAACAGGGAGTCCGAGCCGGGGTGGTTGCCGAGCGGTCCGAATTCGTCGCCGGCGATCAGCGTCTGCTCCGGACGGATACCACGGCGCGCGAGCCAGGAAAGAACGTAACGGGCCGAGTCGGCCTTGCCGGTGAGGCCGATCTCGACGTACCTGGCGTCGGAGGTGACGCGCGGATCGGGGAGGCCGGCCTCGACGGCGCATCTGCGCGCGAGCTCGACGGCTTCGGACAAACCTACGATGCCCGCCTCCTGCAGGCGCGCCTCCACGGCCTTCAACAGCTCGGGTAGCTGCGCTTTTGGTGGATCGGCCGACTCGGGCGGCGGAATCAGGTCGATCCTGCGACGGTTGAGCCCCTCGGAGATAACCGCGACCGAGAGTCCTCGCTTCGCCAGGCTTTCGACAGTCAACTCGGCGGCGAGGTCGAGCAGCCTCTCCTCCTCGTCGCTGGCAACGCGGCGCCCGAGATCGACCGGGCCGATTGCTGTCAGCTCGAACACCTCCGAGCCGCGGTTGCAAGCAACGATGATCCGACCAGGCCCGTGAGGGCGAAGGCCGAGCTGTTTGTCGATGTTGCCGATCTGAGTACCGGTGATCAGCGCGAGATCGAAACCGGCTTCGAGTAGCGTATTGAGAAGCTCGCGTAGCTCGCTCGCATCGGCCTTGCGATCGGCGACCGCAGTGCCGTACCAATCGAACACGGCGGCTTCGAAGCGACGATCAATCTCCGCAGCCAGTTCACCAAAGCGCGCCGGCTCTGCGGCGGTACGCCTATGCCCCGAGCGCGGATGCTCGAGGGTGACCGGGTCGCGTTTTTTAGCTGCCGCTTTCATTCCGGATGTATCGGCAAGTCGATGTTCGGTGTGAACGCTCTGCGGAGACTGGACGGCATTCCCGCTACACGGATTCCGAGACGACGGGCGCCTGACCCGGTTAGTCTGGAGAGCAAAGCGGATGTGTGTGAGAGGTAGGGATCTCGGCGGTGGACTCGTGACCGACGTACACCGTAGAAGCCGGCATTGTACTCGTCTTCACCGCTTATCCGTTCTTACTCGATCTGCCCTCGTCGAGCCTTTTCAGTACAGGGGAGAACGCGCTCTTCTAGTGAACGAGACCGTACCTGCCGGGTTGTGCCTGGCGGACCGAATCGTGAAACGTTGAGGCGCGCGCCGATCGCCGACTCGGTCTATGCGTTCCAGCCGGCCGTGAGCCGGGCGTATGTCGCCTGGAGGTGCTCCGGGATGACCCTGATATCGGCCAGGACCGGCATGAAGTTCGTGTCGCCCTGCCAGCGCGGAACCACGTGCTCGTGCACGTGATCGACGACTCCGGCTCCGGCGCTTATGCCAAGGTTCCAGCCGATATTGAAACCGTCGGGCCGGTAGGCGCTGCCGAGCACCTCGAGGGCGCGGACGGTAAGAGCGTGAATCTCGCTCGCCTCTTCGCTACTCAGCTGCGCGAGATCGCCGATGTGACGGAACGGTGCGACCATCAGGTGGCCGGACGAGTAAGGGAAGCGGTTGAGCAGCACGAAGGCGAACTCGCCGTGATGAACGACGAGCGACTCCTCGCCGGTCGCAGAGGCCGCGAGGCAGAAGACGCAACCCTGCTGATCGGCGGCATTCGACACATACTCGAGACGCCATGGTGCCCAGAGTGGATCGGTCATGTGGGCTCTCGTATCAGCGCGGAGTTCAGGCGTCAGCTTTTCGCCGCCGGCGCATCTTCCTCTTTGGCCGAATCACGGCTTTCCAGCCGCTTCTCCAATGCCTCGTGGAGACCCTCACCGGACGGTTCGAGGTCGTAGCGCGGTCGCTTCGGCTCGACCTTGACGATGCGTACGTCAAAGCCCCGGGCGCCGTGGCAGCGAGCGTACACATCCGCTTCACTGAGAGGCGGCAGCGGGTTCTTTCGCGCGCGCCGCAGTAGAGTCATAGACAATCCCTACCACTGACGGCGAGCAAAGGCAACTCCCAAACGAAGCGCGTGCCGGCGGTCAACCGCGGTACAGCGCCGATCCCGGAAGAGATAAAGGGAAGCGGAGCGCCGCCTGCTCCGCTTCCCGACTTGAGGAAGGATCCTCGTCGCCTCGCACGGACTTCCCGTGTGGGCTATCGATTCGGGCGATCTCCGCCGCACCGGGATCGCCCGTACTAAGACCTATATTGGCACAACTATATAGAGACGGGTATCCCTCTTGAGTGCTTGATCGAGCTTCTTGACCGTAGGGAAAACCTCCAGCTCGGCTACACGCGCCCTAAAACGAGACCACTAGACTGAGCACGAGCGCCCGTAGCTCAGGGGATAGAGCGCGCGCCTCCGGAGCGCGAGGTCGCAGGTTCGATTCCTGCCGGGCGCATTCTCGACGTGCTGGCCGCCGCAAGCCCCGCCGAACTTGCGGCTGACGACGCTGGCTGCAGGATGCTTCGGTTGCGTCGCTTGTCCGTACGGGGGTACTGTCCCGCGCTCCGCAACCTTCGCCTCCTTTCCCAGCGCCGCCCCAGCGCGCCGAGAAGGCGATTGATTGAAGTGGGGCACCCGCGCGTTATTGGCGCCTTCCTCATGAAAGCGGATGGGGTTTCGCGCTACGCCCTGCCGCAGCTGGCGCAGAAGGCGGTGCCGACGCGGCGCTCCCTGCCGCAGCTCGAGCATTCGCCGATCACCTCGCGCCCGCAACCTTCACAGTGCACGCCGCCGCCGCGCGACGGGTAGCCGCAGAAAGGGCACTCTCCCTTGCGGACGCGCCTGACGGGGATGCGGCGAGCGAGGTACCGCTGCAGGGCGAAGAAGGCTCCGAGCGTCGCCGCAATGCCGGCGAGCGAGAGTACGATCGGTCCGAGGTCGCGTAGGTCTAAGTATTCGTTTGTGTAGTCCGCTGCGCCGATCAGACAGAGCAACGATCCGGAGGCGATCACGGCGAATGCAAGCGGGAGGTAGCGCGAGCGCCGGCGGCGAAGAAACGCGAGCACCCAATAACCGAGCCCGAGAATCAAGAGCGCCAGCAACACGCGAAAGACCATTGTCGTAAGAGTTCGCTCGCGGTTGACGCGATTGACGCGCCTCGAGAAGGGACTTACGACCCGCGCGTATCTGGATCTTGCCCGGGCGAGATCGCCCGCGGTTCGATGCTGGTTCGCGGTAGCCCGGAGGAAGGCAGCGTTAGCGGCCTCGTATCTGCGCTTGAGCGCTGCGGCTGGCTGTTTCGACTCGAGCGCGGTTCGATAGCTCTCGCGGGCGAACGTGAGCTTCGAATCCGCGCGGTTGAACGCTTCTATGACGAGCTCGCTTCGGCGGTATGCGGCTTCTAACTCTCTCTGAGCGCCCTCGACCGCGGCATCTCTAGGCCGGCTGATAGCAGAACCGACCGCGTTATCGATGCGTGTGTAGGCCCAGATCACTCCGATGGAAAGGAAGATCGCGAGCACGACTGCGAGCAGCTTCTCGCTCTTGGTCGAGGCGATCTCCTCGATGTCTACCTTCTCACTCCTCACTTTGCCGCTCCTTTTTCGTTCTGGTTCGCGGGCGGAGATGCACCTCGAGCTCGCAGTCGAGAGCGCCCGCAACGCGTTGCAGCGTGTCGATCCTGGGTGGGCGCAAGCCCGCCTCGAGTCGCGCTATCGCCGGCTGGCTGGTAGCGCAAAGCTCTGCCAGCTCTTTCTGCGAGAGATCGCGAGCAATTCTCTGCTCGGTGACCTGCTCGGCGATCTCTCCGATCAGGCGCTTGTCCGGATCGTCGTACGAGAGCCGGTTGCGCAGGCGCCGCAAGCGCCGGCGGCCGCCTTTCTCCGCTGACGATCCGCTATCTCGCTCGTTCATGGGAATACCACCGTTGATATAGTTGGACTATAACACTAACGGTATCGGCGTCAATCAGGCCGATCGATTTCGGCGCCGCTGCTACTAGACTCGCGCCGTGCTCGTTTTCTCGCTCATCGCCGGTCTCGTCTTCGGAACGGTCTCGACGGGCTCGATGGTCAAGATCGACGCGCCTTCTCCCAGGCAGAAGCGAGAGGCGATGGCAGCGGCGTTCGTCGATCGCTTCCTGATCGGTTTCTTGGTCGGACCGGTGGCGGAAGGTCTAAGTGCGAACGGGCTCGTGATTGGCGCCCTACTCGGGCTCGGGCTCAGCATTCCCTCGGCCCTGATCACGCGCGCCTACCTGCCGATCCTCGCCATAGGAACGGTCGGCGGTCTGGCCGTCGGTGTTGCTCACGTGCTCATCTACTGATATCGACGAAGCCTTCTAGGCGACTCGGATCCGGAAGCCATCACCGCCGCTGCCGTCGACGTGACCGTTCCGGTGCTCGGGCCGGTTTCTCCCGCATAGTGTTTCGTCTCAACCGGAAATGCGCACCGGGATCCGCACCACGTCGATCCGGGAGCCGTCCTTGGCCGAGTTCTCGTAGGAGACGAGCGTTGCAGGGCCGGCGGGCGCTTTGAAGCTGAGCGTTACGTCGAACGTGCCTCGGGTTCCGGTTCCGGAGCTTGCGGTGATGGTCTTCGCAGCGAGGAGCTTGCCGTTCTCGTCCAGCAGCTCGAGCTGAGAGGTGGCCTCGAACGTGTTCGAAGATCCGCGTACCCGGAGCGGGCTCTTCACCTGCCCGAACGGCACCGGGCTTTCGATCAGCACGGCGGGAAGCAGGTTCTCGAAATCGGCGCGAGTCAGCGGGCGACTGCTGCCCGCGGGCGTTACGAGCACAACACTGTGAACGGTCGGAAACTGGGTCAGCGTTGTCACGACCTGCGCCCGAGCGGTGCGGTTGAGGTTTTTCGTCAACTCGACCGTCAAGGTTTTCTTGTCGAGCACGACTCGCCTCTGCTGGATTTCCGCCGGAAGCGCCGTCTTGAAACCGATCCGGTGCTCGACTGCAATCGGGCCCGCAAGCAGCGCACCGATCGACGCGTTGCCGACCCCGAGCGTGCGTACGGTCTTGCGCCCGGTCGCCGCCAATCTCCCGCCCCGGAGGAAGTAGGCGCGAATAAAAACGGTCTCTACCGGCATGGACAGCGTTGTCGCCGGAGTGGTGGAGGGCGCGTTCGGCTTGAAGCTGCTACCGCAGCCAGTTGCGAGCATTGCCGTCAGCGACATGATCAGACAAACGCGCACGCGGATTTGCACGCGAGCACATTCGCACATCCGGCGCTGAATTTGAAGAGCGAACTCTGCGAGACGTCGGCGCTTGCTTCCGGTGCGCGGCTCCGGCGATTAGTCTGTGCTCATGCGATTCCGCTCCCTTCTTCTTCTACCGCTGCTCGCGGTACTCGTCTTCTCAGAGTCGGCTCAGGCCGTGATCGTTCCGCAGCGCTCGATCGCCGGCGTCAAGCTCGGCACGACGGAGGTTCAGGTGAGAGCGAGACTCGGCACGCCGAAAAGCGTCAGCCACGGCTCCAATCTGTTCGGGCCCTGGCGCCAGCTCGTGTACCGGCGCGTCACCGTCTTCTTCCAGAGTGGGAAGAGGGCGACCAACCTAACGACGACGAGCAAGCTCGAGCGGACGCCGAGCGGCGTCGGGCTCGGCTCGACGCTGACACAGCTTCGTGCCGGCTTGAGCGGCGAGACCTGCAAGAAGGAGTTCGGCGTTCATCACTGCTGGATCGGCCGCTGGGAGCCCGGCCGCATCATCAGCGATTTCCGTATCGTGAGCGGGCGCGTGAGCGTGGTCACGGTCGGCTACGTGTTCGACTGAGATCGGCCTCTACGCGATTCGTGAGACGATTTTGGCATGGGAGCCCACAGGGTCATCTGCCTCTCGGACACTCACCTGCACCGCCGCGGAGGACTTCCTGGCTGGTGTCTAAGCCGGCTCGCCGGAGCGGACATGATTCTGCACGCGGGCGATCTCGTCGCGCTGTCGGTGTTCGAAGAGCTGGCGCAGCTGGCCCCACTCGAAGCCGTATCCGGCAACATGGACGCGCTCGCGCTGAAGGAGGCGCTGCCCAGGCGCCAGATAACGGAAATAGGAGGCGTCCGCATCGGTCTGGTTCACGATCCCGGCCCAGTTCGGGGGCGGGCGCTCCGACTCGCCGCCGACTTCCCGACCTGCGATGCGATCGTGTTCGGGCACACACACGTTCCCGGGATCGAGCGCCTCGATCGCTGCCTCGTCCTTAATCCCGGTAGCCCGACGGCTCCGCGCTCGACTCTGGGCGCAACGCTGATCGAGCTCACGATCGTAGAAGGAAAGATCGAGCCGTCGATCGTCACGCCTTGACAAGAACACGTGTTCGCCTTAGTATAGCGAACATATGTTCCCGCGTGTGATAATGGTCGTCTTCATTGCGCTCGCTCTTTGGGGCGCTATTGCGCGTGGCTCGGGTGCTTCGGGGCACGGACACGCTTACGTCGTCAAGCCCGGGGACACGCTCTGGTCGATCGTCGCCGGCTCCTACGGAGGCGACACGCGCCGTGGTGTGTGGGAGCTCGAGCGGGCCAACGGTCTAGGTGAAGATGCGGCGATTACGGCCGGAGAGCGCTTGCGCCTGCCCTGGTAAAGAGGTCCTTCTAACAGCCCTTTTTAGCCAATATCGAGTCGAGCGGCGAGCGACGCCGGCCGCGAGTGTTCCCCCGAGTGAGAGTTCCTATACTGCGAGCATGTCGGAGTCGCAGACGCGACTCTCCTTGCGCGTATCGCCAGGCGCCAAGTCGAGCGCAGTTGTCGGTCGCTACGGAGAGCGGTGGAAGATCCGAGTGGCGGCTCCGGCTGAGTCGGGACGAGCCAACGAAGCCCTGCTCGAGCTCTTGACCGGGGCACTCGGGGTTACGCGTTCTCGGTTAAGAGTCGTCTCAGGGATCGGCTCGCGTGACAAGATTGTAGAAGTGACTGGAATCGACGCTGAGGAAAGCGAGCGCTTACTGCTCGCCTCGGCCGGAAAGGGCGAGGCCAATGAAAGCAAGCGAGCTTGACGGTTATCGGAAGGTTTTACTCGAAAGGAAAGAGCACCTGAGCTCGGCTCTCGAGAACCTGCACACCGAGAACCCGGGCGTCGACGACGAGGAGGGGTCCGAGCTCAACTCCCTCGCAGAGGCGCACCTCGCAGAGGCGGGTTCGCTGACGCTGGACAGAGAGATCGACTACACGCTCGAAGAGGCCGCGCACGAGCGCTTGAAGGAGATCGAGGTGGCACTGGAGCGGATCGAGCGCGGGAACTACGGCCTCTGCACCTCGTGCGGCGCGGAGATCGCATCCGAGCGGCTCGAGGCGCTGCCGTGGGCGAGCCTCTGTATCGACTGCAAACGACGAGAGGAGCGCGGTTGAGCGAGCAGGTGAGAAAACTACCCGAGGTTCGGGTCGGCTCCTCTCCCGATGGCCTGACGCCGATCTCGGTGGTCGAGAAACGGCTTGGAGCGGGGCCCGTGCAGTGGCTCAGCTTCGGCGCCGTCGCTCTCTGCGCATTCGGGGCCGATCAGCTCACCAAATGGCTGGTCTCGAGTCGCCTCGCGCTCGGATCGAGTGTGACGGTGGCCGGGCCTTTGAAGATCAGCCACGTGCAGAACTCCGGTATTGCCTTCGGGTTTTTCTCACAGGCGACCTCGATGGTGATCGTCCTGACCTCGGCCGTCGTTCTCTGGATGGTCTTCTTCTTCGCCCGCTCGGGCGCGCGCCATCCACTACTGCCGGCCGCGCTCGGGCTCGTGATCGGCGGCAGCGTTTCGAACCTCCTCGACCGTGTCACCAGTGGTCACGTAACCGATTTCATCGACTTCAACTTCTGGCCCTCATTCAACCTGGCCGATTCCTTCATCGTCCTTGGCGTGGCCGCGCTCGCCTTCTTTCTTATCGCCCCCGACCGTTATCTGCCACGCTCGACCGGTGAATCGCATAAGGCTCCAGGTCGTTAGCGAGCTGGCCGGAGAGAGGCTCGATCGCTTCCTGGCCAACCAGCCCGAGGTAGGCTCGCGCGCTCTCGCCGTGCGCATGCTCGATGCCGGGCTGGTGACGGTCGACGGCAGGACGCCGCGTAAGAGCGAGCGCCTGCGCGGGGGAGAGACGGTCGAGTTCGAGCCGCCCGCGCAGAAGACCGCACTCGAGCATGAACAGCGCTCACTACTGCTCGCTTACGAGGACGAGCACCTGCTGATCGTCGACAAGCCGGCGGGGTTGTCGGTGCATCCGGGCGCCGGCCGGTCGAGCGGCACGCTCGCGAATGCGCTCGTCGCTTATGGGGCGAGCGGGGGAGATGCGCTCGATCGGCCCGGGATCGTTCACCGGCTCGACCGCGATACCTCGGGGCTGATGGTGGTCGCCCGCAGCGAGCCGGCTTTCCTCGGCCTGCGCCGGCTCGTCCGCAGGCACGAGGTCGAGCGCGAGTACAGGGCGCTTGTGCGCGGCCGGCCACGCTCGCGCCGGGGCACGATCGAGGCCCCGATCGGCCGCGATCGTCGCCAGCCGACCAGGCGCTCGCTCGACACCGCCAAGCCCAGAGAGGCCGTCACTCACTTCGAGTTGCTCGAGTTGCTACCGCGCCACGCTCTTCTCGGCGTTCGGCTCGAGACGGGTAGAACGCATCAGATCCGCGTCCATCTCGCCGCGATCAATCTCCCCGTGGCCGGCGATGCGGTCTATGGCGTGGCGGGCGATCTCGGCCTCGGGCGCCAGTTCCTACACGCCTGCCGGCTGGCTTTCGAGCACCCGATCAGCGGCGAGAGGATCGAGGTCAACTCGCCTCTTCCGGCCGATCTGGAGCGTGCGCTTAAGCGCGCGCGGGCCGGTGAGCGCTAGAATGCGGCCGCACCAAACTCATTTCAGAATGAAGACCCGCCGACTGGGTGTGATCGGTGAGTGCGAGGCTAGGACGGAGCGCCTCGTTCGTAGCCGGAGGCTACGGGCGAGGCTGAGGACAACGGATCGTGCTTGCCGAGCGCGGCCAGGCGGCGGAGTGCTTCGTCTTGAAAGGAGTTTCTAGATCCCGACGACCCGGTGGGTCGGGCGGATGGCGGTGCCGGCCTGTTCGAGGCCGGTTCCATCTGTCTCCACCGACTGAAAACGAAACCGAACCAGAAGGGAGCACCCGTGTCAGTGGTCTCCATGCGGGAACTGCTCGAGGCTGGCGTCCATTTCGGACACCAGACCCGGCGTTGGAACCCAAAGATGCGCCGCTACATCTTCACCGAGCGTGGCGGCATCTACATCATCGATCTTCAACAGACGCTCGAGCTGCTCGAGCAGGCGCACCAGTTCGTGCGCAACATCGCCGAGAGGCACGGCACCGTGCTCTTCGTCGGCACCAAGAAGCAGGCCCAGGACGCCGTCGCCGAGCAGGCGGAACGCGTCGGTATGCCTTACGTGAACAACCGCTGGCTTGGCGGACTACTCACCAACTGGCGCACGATCTCGAGCCGTATCGAGCGCCTGCACGAGTTGCGCCGCCTCAAGCAGGAGAACCAGCTCGAGCTGCTGCCCGCCAAGGAGCGCCTGGCGATGCTCGCCGAGCTCGAGAAGCTGGAGACGAACTTGGGCGGCGTCGCCAACATGCGCCGCCAGCCCGACGCCATCTTCATCGTCGATCTGCGCAAGGAGCAGTTGGCCGTGCGCGAGGCGCAGCGCCTCGGTTTGCCCGTGGTCGCTCTGGTCGATACCAACTGTGACCCCGAGGAGGCCGAATACGTCATCCCCGGCAACGACGACGCCATCCGCTCCTGCAACCTGATCGTGCGTGCGATTGCCGACGGGATCATGGCCGGTAAGAGCGTGACGACGGTCGAGGAGATGACGCGCCCGGAGGACGGCGCCGAGGAAGCGCCGGCAGATACGGCCGTCGCAGTCGAGCCCGACGCTATTCCGGCCGTGCCCGAGGCCACCACGGTTGTTCCCGAGGCCGCTACGTTCGTGCCTGAAGCCGCCGCGGTCGAAGAGAGCACGCCTGCCGTCGAAGAGCCGGCGCAGGAAGCAAGCAGCGAGGAGAAGGAGTCGGCACAGTGACTGAGATTACGGCCAGCCTCGTCAAGGATCTGCGCGACCAGACCGGCGCAGGGATGATGGACTGCAAGCGCGCGCTGCAGGAGACCGGGGGCGACATCGAGGCGGCGCGGAAGCTTCTGCGCGAGAAAGGAATGGCGCAGGCGGGAAAGCGCGCTGCGCGTGCCACCAACGAAGGAGTCGTGCTCCAGAATCTCACGGAGAGCGTGGCGACCATGGTCGCCGTTGCGTGTGAGAGCGAGCCGGTCTCGGTGAACGAAGCGTTCAAGTCGTTCGCCGCCGACGTGCTCGCGCGTGTCGAGGCGGACGGGACCGGCGCGGTCGACTCGTTCGAGGATGCGCGCGTCGAGCTCGTTGCGAAGATCGGCGAGAACGTCGTCATTAGCGATGCCGAGCGCTTCGAGGCGACGGCCGGAGAGGTACTCGCCGGCTACGTGCATCCGCCCGCGAACAAGATCGGCGTGCTGGTGAAGCTCGAGGGCGGCGACGCCGAGCTCGGGCGCCTGCTGGCGATGCACATCTCCTTCGCCAATCCCCGTTACCTAACCCGCGACGAGGTACCGGCCGAGCTCGTAGCCGAGGAGCGCGATGTCTATATGAAGCAGCCGGATGTTCTCGCCAAACCCGAGCAGGTACGCGAGAAGATCGTCGAAGGCATGCTGAAGAAGCGTTTCTTCGCCGAGCAGGTTCTCTCCGACCAGGCCTGGATCCACGACTCCGCCAAGACCGTCACCCAGGCTCTCGCCGAGATCGGCGCCAAGGTCGTTGCAATCCGTCGCTTCGCCCTGTCAGAGTGACGGCGTGAGCTCCGGCGCCGAAGAGCAAACGAGCGCGCAGAAGGCGGTTTCGCCCGCCTTCCGTCGTGTTCTGCTCAAGCTCTCTGGCGAGGCGCTCATGGGGGGGCGCGAATACGGAATCGACCTGGCCACCGTGGACGCGATCGCAGCCGAGATCCTCGAGGTTCAGGAGAGCAAGCTCGAGCTTGCGATCGTGCTCGGGGCGGGGAACATCTACCGCGGCATGGCGGCGGCGGCCGAGGGCATGGACCGGGCGACCGGCGATTACATGGGCATGCTGGCCACGCTACTCAACTCGATGGCGCTGCAGGATGCGCTCGAGCGGGTGGGCGGCAAGACCCGGCTCATGTCGGCACTCGCGGCTTCGGAGGTTGCGGAACCGTACATCCGCCGGCGCGCCATCCGCCATCTCGAGAAGGGTCGGGTCGTGATCTTCGCAGCCGGTACCGGAAACCCGTTCTTCACCACCGATACCGCCGCCGCACTGCGTGCGCTCGAGATCGGCGCCGAGGCGATTCTGATGGCCAAGAACGGCGTCGAAGGGGTCTATGACGGCGATCCGAACAGCGATCCGGGTGCGCACTTCCTGCCCCGTTTGACCTACCTCGAGGCGATCGATCGCGGCCTCAAGGTGATGGACACGACGGCGCTCTCGCTCTGCATGGACAACCAGCTTCCGATCTACGTTTTCGAGCTCGCCGCCGGCAACATCAAGCGCGTTGCCGCCGGTGAGCGTGTCGGCACGATCATCTCCAACGAGGAGGCCTGATGCCCGTCGATGATTTGCTCGTAAACGCCGCTCATCGCATGGACAAGTCGGTCGAGACGATTCGCTCGGAGTTCAACACGGTGCGCACAGGTCGCGCCTCGACCGGACTGCTCGATCGCATTCAGGTGGAGTACTACGGGCAGCGAACACCGCTGCAGCAGCTCGCCACCATCTCCGCGCCGGAGCCCCGGCTGCTGACCGTTCAGCCCTTCGATCCCAGCTCCTTCAAGGCTGTCGAGAAGGCGATCATGGAGTCCGACCTGGGCCTGACGCCCTCCAACGACGGCCGCGTGATCCGCCTGCCGATCCCGCAGCTGACCGAGGAGCGCCGCAAGGAGCTGGTCAAGCTGGTTCGGCACATGGCCGAGGAGGGGCGCGTCGCGGTCAGGAACGTACGCCGCGACGTGAACCATCACCTGAAAGAGCTTTCGAGCTCGAGTGAGATCGGCGACGACGACGAGCGCCGGGCCGAAGAGAAGGCCCAGAAGCTGACCGACGAGCACATCAAGATCATCGACGAGCTGCTCAAGGTCAAAGAGGCCGAGATCATGGAGGTCTGACCCGGCAGCGGGACATCGGGCGATGCTTGGATTGCGTACGAGACTGAGGGCGCTGCGCGCTATCTCCTTCGCGAGGGAGAAAACCCTTCCGACGACGGCGCGCTCCCTCGCCATCATCATGGACGGCAACGGCCGCTGGGCCAGGCGCCACGGCCTGCCGAACGCCTCCGGACACCGGGCCGGGACGCGAGCGCTCAGGCGCACTGTCGAGACCTGCATCGAGCTGAATGTGCGCTCGCTTGCGGTCTACGCCTTCTCGACCGAGAACTGGTCGCGGCCCAAGGACGAGGTCGACGCGCTGATGACGATCCTGGCCGAGACGATCGAGAGGGAACTGCCGGATCTGGCCGAGCAGGGCGTGCGCACCCGGTTCATCGGCCGCCGCGACCGGATCGGCAAAGACCTGAGAGGCGCGATGGAGAGGATCGAGACCGCGACCGCGTCGAAGAAACGTCTCGATCTCTGGATCGCCTTCGACTACGGCGGCCGGGACGAGCTGGTCTGGGCGGCCAGGCGCATGCTCGAGGCCGGAGTCGATCCCGCCAAGCTCGACGAGGAAGTGTTCACGTCCTTCCTCTACGCGCCGGAGCTACCCGATCCGGACCTGCTCATCCGCACCTCCGGCGAGTCTCGCATCTCTAACTTCCTGCTCTGGCAGATCGCCTACTCCGAGCTCGCTTTCGTAGACAAGCTCTGGCCCGAGTTCGGTCCCGCCGATCTGCGGGCGGCGCTACAGGCCTACACTCGCCGGCGCCGGCGCTTCGGAGGGCGCCAGTGAAGAGCCGGGGCGTGGTGGCCGGTCGCCGGAATTGTCGCCGCGCCTCTCGGGCGGTGCGCTAGTTGTCGCCGTTCGCCTCGCGTCTCGTGGTCTCGGCGGTCGGGCTGCCGATCGTGCTGGCGCTCGTCTGGGGCGGGGGCTGGTGGCTGTTCACCCTGCTCGTTGTGGCGGCCCTGATTGCGATACACGAGTACTACCTGCTGATTCGCTCGCTACATCCGCTTGTGCTCTCGGGCTATGTGGGCGTGGCGATCACGCTCTTCGGAGCCAAGCAAGGCGGCCTGCCCTGGATGGTTGGCGGGCTCTTCGGGACGATACTGCTCGCCTTTGCCCAGTACGGGATCGCGAAGACGCGCCAACCTGCGACGATCGCCATCGGCTCGACGCTTCTCGGCGTGACCTGGATCGGCGGCGGTCTCGCCTTGTTCCAACTGATCCGCGCCATCCCGGCGGGTCATCACCACCTCGGCCAACTCGCCGCCTTTACCGTGCTGCTGGCGGTGTTCGCGGCCGATTCGGCCGCCTACGGCATGGGTCGGTTGCTCGGGCGCCACAAGCTCTCGCCCGTGCTCTCGCCCGGGAAGACGTGGGAGGGTTTCGTCGCCGGAGTGGTCGCGGCGATCCTGGTCTCTTTCTTTGCCCTCTACTCGAACCGGGCCGAATTCCTCTCGATCGGGGAGGCGCTCCTGTTCGGCGCCATCATCGCCGTCGCCGAGGCGCTCGGCGACCTGTTCGAGTCCTCGCTCAAGCGCGACATGCACGTCAAGGACACCGGTCGCCTGCTCGGCGGCCACGGCGGCATGCTCGACCGGATCGACTCGCTTCTCTTCGCCGGGACTGCCGCCTACTTTGCTCTCGTCGCCTTCTCGGTAGTCTGAGCCGGGCTCGCCGACCGTAGACTCCCAACCGTGAAACGGATCGCCCTCCTCGGCGCCACCGGCTCGATCGGGCGCCAGGCGCTCGAGATCATCGATGCCGCCCCTGAGCTCGAGCTGTGCGCGCTAGCGGCCGGAAGTACGGATGTATCTGGACTCGCCGCCGAGCGCGGTATCGAGCACTTCCAGAGCGGGGGAGACCTCGTTGCCTTGCTCGAAGCCTCAGGTCCCGATCTCGTTCTCAACGCGGTCGTCGGCTTCGCCGGCTGCCGGGCGACGTTGTGGGCGCTCGAGCAAGGGGTGACGCTGGCGCTCGCCAACAAGGAGAGCCTGGTCGCCGCGGGCGAGCTGGCGCTGGCGGCAAAGGAGCGGGGAGGAGGGCTACTCCTCCCGGTCGACAGCGAGCATTCTGCGGTCTTCCAGTGCCTGGAAGGAAGAACGGTGGAGGAAGTCGCCTCGATCGTTCTGACGGCCTCGGGCGGGCCTTTCCGGGGTCGCAGCCGCGCCGAGCTCGAGCGAGTTACGCCAGAACAGGCGCTCGCGCACCCGACCTGGCAGATGGGGCCGAAAATCACGATCGACTCGGCCACGCTCGCCAACAAGGGGCTCGAGGTGATCGAGGCTCATTTCTTGTTCCGGCTGCCGTACGAACGGATCGAGGTGATCGTGCACCCGAGCTCGATCGTGCACTCGCTTGTGCGCTTCCGCGACGGCGCCGCGCTCGCACACCTCGGCTATCCCGACATGCGCGTCCCGATCTCCTTCGCGCTCGGCTACCCGGAGCGCCCGGCGACTCCGATCCAGCCTCTCGACCTAGCCGCGGGACTGACGCTCGAGTTCGAGGCGCTCGACGAGGAGACCTTCCCGCTCGTCTCGCTGGCGCGGGAAGCGGGACGAACCGGCGGCAGCGCACCCTGCGCCTATAGCGCCGCGAATGAGGTCGCCGTCGATGCCTTTCTGGCCGGGCGGCTTCCCTTCCTGGCTATCGCCGAAGTGATCGAGCAAACGCTGACGAGCGCCGACACCTCGCCGGCGCGCAATCTGGAGGCGCTGATCGAGGCCGACGCGGCGGCGAGACGGGTCGCCACGGAAGAGGTCGCTAGGATCGAACGCCTGTGAGCGTCCTTATCGCCATTCTTGGGCTCGCCCTGCTCGTGCTCGTGCACGAGGCCGGCCATTTCGCCATGGCACGTGTCACAGGGATGCGGCCGCGCCGCTTCTACATCGGCTTTCCGCCGGCGATCGCGAAGGTGACGCACAAGGGGATCGAGTACGGGATCGGCGCGATCCCGCTCGGCGGCTACGTGAAGATCCCGGGCATGTTCCGCCCCGGTAAGCGCGATGTGCAGCTCTACTTCCGCCCGGCGCTGGCGGAGGACGAGAGCCTGGCCGAGCCGGTGGAGGCGCTCGGGCGGTCACTCGAGTCGGAAGATCTCGATCCCGCTGGAACGGATCTTGCGCTTCTGAACGAACGGATCGAAAGCGCCCGGCTCTCGCCCGCGAGCGCCCGTTTCGCCGGGCGCGGGTTCCAGGAGCTGGACGACGCTCTCGCGCCCGACGCCTACTGGCGCCAGCCCACCTGGAAGCGCCTGGTCGTGATCGGCGCCGGGCCGCTGACGAACATTCTCGTCGCCGTCCTGATCTTCGCCGCGCTGTACATGCTCAACACCTACCGGCTTGGCTTCAACGTCGCCGCGAACCCGAAGACCGGCGCCACCACGACTCAGGTCGAGAAGGTTCTTGCCAACTCGGCGGCCGCGCGCGCCGGCCTCCGCGCCGGCGATGTCGTCGTCACGATTAACGGCGAGAAAGTCACCGGCTCGACGATGATCAAGCGCATCGGCGATTCCGGCGGGCGGCCGTTGACGCTCACCGTCCGCCGCCACGGCAGCCTGACAACGCTCCGCACCGTCAAGCCGATGAACCTCGCGCTTTCTCCCCCCGGGGCGCTCGGCGAGTCGTTCCGTCTGACCTGGCGCATCACGCGAGACATCTTCGTAAACGGCCTCGGCCGTCTCTTCGAGCGTCAGGGCCAGAAGCAGATCTCCAGCCCCGTTGGCATCGTCAAGGGCTCGTCGGACGCCTACAGGCACGGAGCCGCCGACTTCCTGTTCGTGATCGCTTTGATCTCGCTCTCGCTCGGCGTTCTCAATCTGCTGCCGTTGCTCCCCCTCGACGGCGGGCACGTCGCCTTCTCTCTGATCGAGCGGGCTCGCGGCCGCGTCGTCTCACGTGAGATCTACGAGCGCGTCTCGATGGCGGGGATCGCCTTCGTACTCTTCCTGTTCGTGCTCGGCCTCTCCAACGACGTTCACCGCCTCTAGGCCGTAGTTCGATTACGAGCAGGTGCCCTCGCTTTCTCGAGGCGCCGTTGGCGGTGCGAGCCCGGAGAGAACAGTGAAGGGAACTCGCCTGGAAACGATGCACGCCACCGTCTGAACGCGCTCGGCGGCGCGATACTGCGTCCTCAGTCGCGCCCGTATCTAGATCCGATACGAACGCTCCCTGCGTCCTTGCCTCGCACCACCGATCACGCCCAGCCGGCGGGCGATCGTCCCCAGGAGAGTTCCACACACGGGCTCGGAGAGGATCGTGCCGTTAGCGACGCCAGGCGGCTCCGGAGGCCAGTCGCGCCTGGTAGCACCGCGGAGTTACGAGAGTACGAATCGCCTCTCGCGTTCTCGGGGCGCTGCTGAGTGTGCTTCGCCGAAGGGAACAGTGCTTCAGCACGGCCCCGGAGAGCGAAGTGCGCTCAGCGGTGTCAGGCGGCTCCGGGAGACCAGTCTCGCCTGGTCGTACGGAGCCGCCGTCCGAGTGCGCGAGAGAGGAGCCGCCGGTCGAGGAAGCGAGGTCGTATCTACAATCGGTCGCATGGCCAGCATCCGGCAGATCTCGATCGGCGGCGTGAAGATCGGCGGCGGCGCTCCCGTCGCCGTCCAGTCGATGACGACCACCCGCGCCCGCGACGTCTCCAAGACGATGGCTCAAATTGAGGCGCTCGCCTCGGCCGGCTGCGAGATCGTCCGCTGCGCGGTTCCCGGTCTCCCCGACGCCGAGGCGCTGCCCGAGATCGTGCGCCGCTCGACGCTGCCGGTTGTCGCCGACATCCACTTCAACTCATCGCTCGCGCTCAAGGCGATCACGGCCGGCGTCGCCGCGGTGCGCATCAATCCCGGCAACATCGGCGGTCCCGACAAGGTCGCCGAGGTCGTGCTGGCCGCGAAGGAAGCGGGAACTCCACTGCGCATCGGCGCCAACTCCGGCTCGCTGCCCGAGCACCTGCGCTCACTCGCGCATGAAGACCAGGCGGAGGCGCTTGTCGCTGCGGCGATGGAAGAGGTGGAGCTGCTCGAGCGGCTCGACTTCCACGACTTCAAGATCTCGGTCAAGTCGACCGCGGTTCCCGACACGATCCGTGCCTACCGCATGCTCGCCGAGAAGGTTCCCTACCCGCTGCACCTGGGCGTGACCGAGGCCGGTACCGTCTTCGGCGGCACGATCAAGAGCGCGGTCGGGATCGGCACGCTGCTCGCCGAGGGAATCGGCGACACGATCCGCGTCTCGCTCACCGCCGACCCGGTCGCGGAGATGGACGTGGCCTGGGGCATCCTCAAGGCGCTGGGGCTGCGCGAGCGCGGCCCGGTGATGATCAGCTGCCCCACCTGCGGCCGCGACAACGTCGGCGCCCAGGCGCTGGCCGAGAAGGTCGAGGAGAGGCTGCGTGGCTACACGCAGACCTTCGAGGTGGCGGTGATGGGCTGCGCCGTCAACGGCCCGGGCGAGGCGGGGGAGGCCGACTTCGGTATCGCCGGCGGACGAGACGTCGGCTTCATCTACGCGCACGGCGAGGTGCTGCGGAAGGTACCGACCGAAAAGCTGATCGACGAGCTTTTCGCCGAGCTCGACCGCTGGATCGAGGCGGGCATGGCGCGGCCGAGGCGCCCTCGAATCGTCAAGCCCGCCGCAGTGGCGATGGCGGAAGCCGCCGCGGCTTCAACTAAGCCCCGATAGCTATCGACGTGCTCTCGGTTCTTCGGGGCGCGGCCGGCGGTGCGAGCCCGGAGGGGGCAGTGTTGACACACGAACCCGGAGAGGATCGTGCCGCCAGCGGCGCCAGGCGGCTCCGGACGACCGGTCGCGCCCGGGCGTTCGGAGCCGCCGGCCGAAGGATCGAGATCCGGTAAGTTCTGGCACACATGCATCGCCTCTCTCAGCTGCACGTCCCAACCCTTCGCAACGACCCTGCCGACGCCGAGGCTCCGAGCCATCGCCTGCTCGTGCGCGGCGGCTATGCGCGCCAGGTCGGGGCCGGGCTCTTCTCCTTCCTGCCACTGGGCTGGAGAGTGCATCAGAAAGTCGTCCAGATCATCCGCGAGGAGATGAACGCGATCGGCGCCCAGGAGATGCTGGCACCCGTAATCGCGCCGGCCGAGCTTTGGCAACAGAGCGGGCGCTACGACATTCCCGAGGTCTTCCGGCTCACGGATCGCCACGGTCGCGACTTCGTGCTCTCGATGACGCACGAGGAGACGATGACCTTCCACGCGCGCGAGATCCGCTCCTACCGCGAGCTGCCGCAGCTCTGGTACCACTTCCAGGTCAAGGGCCGCGACGAGCCCAGGCCCCGCGCCGGCTTGCTGCGCGTGCGCGAGTTCGTGATGAAGGACTCCTACTCGTTCGATCGCGACGAGGACGGGCTGGACGTGAGCTACTGGAAGCACGCCGGCGCCTACCGGCGCATCTTCGAGCGCTGCGGCCTTCGCTTCTACGAGTGCGAGGGCGACGTCGGCCTGATGGGCGGCAAGATGGCGCACGAGTACCTGGCGCCCTGCCCGGCGGGCGAGAACGAGATCGCTCTCTGCGAGAAGGGCGACTACGCCGCCAACGTCGAGGCCGCGCGCAGCCTGCCGAGCGCCCCGGATTTCCCCGAGCGCCTCGATGCGCCGCGCGAGGTCGAGACACCCGAGATCCGCACGATCGAAGAGGTGGCGGAGTTCCTCTCGATCGACCCGCGCGCGACCGCCAAGGCGATGCCCGTCGTCGGTCCGGACGGCAAGCTCGTGCTCGGGCTCGTGCGCGGCGACCACCGCCTGCACGAGCTGAAGACGGCCGCCGTGCTCGGGGGCGAGTTCAGGCCCGCTCATCCCGAGGAGATCGAGGAGGCTTTCGGCGCCTCCGGCGGCTCGCTCGGACCGGTTGGAGTAGAGCTGCGTGTGATCGCCGACGAGGCGCTGCGCGAAGGCCAGTTCGTCTCGGGCGCGAACCGCGACGGCTTCCACCTGCGCGGCGTCGAGGCCGGGCGCGACTATCAGCCCGAGTTCGCCGACATCCGCGAGGTGATGGACGGGGACGCCTGCATCCACTGCGGCGGCCGTGTCACCGTCGAGCCGGCGATCGAGATCGGCAACATCTTCAAGCTCGGCCTGCGCTACTCGGAGCCGCTCGGCGCGCTCTATCTGGACGAGAACAGCAAGGAGCGGTCGGTCGTGATGGGCTCCTACGGCATCGGCCCCGGCCGTGTCGTGGCCGCGGCGATCGAGCAGAACCACGAAGGCAACAAGATCGTCTGGCCACGCTCGATCGCCCCGTACGAGGTCGAGGTGGTTGCGCTTCAGGCGGCGGGGGAGAGCATTCTCGCCACGGCCGAGGAGATCGTGCAGAAGCTCTCCGAGCTCGGTCACGAGACGCTGCTCGACGATCGCGAAGCCCGCCCGGGCGAGAAGTTCGCCGACGCCGACCTGATCGGAGCGCCGGCGCGAATCACCGTCGGCAAGAAGACACTCGAGGACGGCGCCGTCGATCTATCCCTGCTTGCGAGCGGCGAGCAGCGCCGCGTTACGGCGGACGAGGCCGCGACCGCGGTCGCGGGGCTGCTGGCGTGAGCCAGCGTCCCTCCCGGCGCAGGCGTTTTAGCGACGACGCTTTCGGCCCCACCCTCGAGCAGCTGATGGACGAGCTTGGCGTCAGCTACCGCGGCCTGGCCGAGAAGACGAAGCTCTCGGCCGGGTATCTGAATCACATCGTGCACGGCAACCGCCCGGTGCCTACAAACGACGTTATCGGAACGATCGCCAAAGCGCTCGGCATCGAGCCCGAGCACTTCCGCGAGTACCGCATCCGCGTCATCACTGAGCGCCTCGAGCGCATGCCCGATCTGGTCGACCGCCTCTACAAGCGCCTCTCGAGCGAGTAGCACTGACGTCACTTCCTCACTTGAATCGGCGCACGAGGGCCGCCCGTACAGGCGACTCGGCGAGGCGAGGTCCGGCACGCTAAGGTCTGTGTCACGGGACGTGGCGCAGCCTGGTTAGCGCGCTTGACTGGGGGTCAAGAGGCCGGGAGTTCAAATCTCCCCGTCCCGATTAACGCCCGGAAATCTTTCGATTTCCCGGCGATCTCTTAGCGGTCGGCGAATCGCGCCTGCGGCGATGATCGACTTTCGTTCTCGCAAGGTCTCGTGAGATCAATCGTCGCCGCCTTAATCGTCGTCTCGGCGCTGTGGCGCCCACGCGAGGTGTGACTTTTAGCAGTAAGGCGTCTCGCTTTGAGGCCGGTTCGAACTGTTGTAGATTACGGAACGTACTGCGAAGCCGTGCGGTCGGGTAAGGCGCCCGCCGTTAGACGCTGTCGCTTGCCCGGCGCTCACAGCTCGAGGCCCGTCGTCCCCGGAGGAGCTGAAAACGATGGCCGGTTCTTCCCTTTTCCTTCGCTTCTCGACGATCGTTGGCGCTCTCGCCGTGGCCTGCGCGATCGTTCCGACCGCAGAGGCTGCGGTCAAGTGTTCCTACGAGTCATCAACGAAGAAGGTGACGGTGTCGTTTGGCGCCAAGGCGGGCTCGGCGACGCTCAAGCGCTCGGGTAAAAAGATCCAGCTCAACGGCAAGGCTTGCGCTGCCGCCAAGGTGACCAACACGGACACGATCGTGGTCACAGGCAAGGCGCGCAGCCAGACTCTCACAGTCGATCTCTCGGGCGGTCCCTTCGCTCCCGGGAAGAGCAGGGAGCGCTCCGGCGTCTCCGAGATCGAGCTCAAGGTCGACCTCGGCGCGGGCTCGGACACGGTCAAGGTCGTGGGGTCGTCCCGCAGCGACAACATCCGTGCCGGCTCGGGCGGAGTCAACCTGAACGGAGACAACGACGCCGACATAACGCTCAAGGGCGTTGAGAAGCTGGCTCTCTCGGGCGGCGCCGGTAACGACGTTCTTTCCGCACAGGGTGAGCTCGGCACCGGATCTCTCTACCCGCGAGCGGTCTCACTCGGCGGCGGCGGCGGTAACGACACCCTTACGGGCGGTGCCGGTAACGACACGCTCTCAGGCGGCGACGGAAACGACAGCTTCGACGAGGGCCCCTCTGCAAACGGGTCGGACTCGATCTCGGGCGGCGCCGGCACCGACACGATCAGTTACGGCTCTCGGACGAATCCCGTCTCGGTCAGCCTCGACGGTGTCGCAGGCGACGGCGAGAGCGGAGAAGGGGACAACATCGCCGCAGACTTCGAGATCGTCTTCGGCGGCTCGGGCGACGACTCTCTGGCCGGCGGCTCGAGTCCGGTCACCTTGAATGGCGGGGGCGGTAACGACACACTGAGCGGTGGTACCGGCAACGACAGCTTCAACGGCGGCTCGGGCTCGGACACGGTCTCCTACGCGGCTCGTAGCGCCGCCGTGACGGTGACGCTCGACGGCGTCGCCAACGACGGCCAGTCGGGCGAAGCCGACAACATCGCCGCGGACATCGAGAACGTCTCCGGCGGCTCCGCCGACGACACTCTCACAGGGAGCTCGGCCGCCAACGTACTCAATGGAAACGGCGGTAACGACGCCCTCTCGGGCGGCGACGGCAACGACACGCTGAACGGTGGCGACGGCAACGACACATTCAACGAGGGCTCATCCTCGAGTGGCTCCGACATCTTCAACGGCGGCGCGGGCACGGACACCGTCTCCTACGAGAGTCGAAATACCTCGGTCACGGTCACGATCGACGGAACGGCCAACGACGGCCAGTCGGGCGAGCTGGACAACGTCGAGACGGACGTCGAGAACGTCTCCGGCGGCTCGGGAGACGACTCTCTCACCGGCAACTCGTCCGCGAACGTCCTCTCAGGGAACGGCGGCTCGGACACCCTCTCGGGCGGCGCCGGCAACGACACGCTCTCGGGCGGTAGTGGTGACGACTCGATCGACGAGGGCTCCTCTGCAAACGGGTCGGACTCGATCTCGGGCGGCGCCGGCACCGACACGATCAGCTACTCCGCTCGGACGAATCCCGTCTCGATCAGCCTCGATGGCGTCGCAGGCGACGGCGAGAGCGGGGAAGGGGACAATATCGCCGCGGACTTCGAGACCGTCCACGGCGGCTCGGGCGACGACTCTCTGGCCGGCGGCTCAGGTCCCGTCACGCTCTATGGCGAGGGCGGCAACGACACTCTGAGCGGCGGTACCGGCAACGACAGCTTCAACGGCGGCTCGGGCTCGGACACCGTCTCCTACGCGGCTCGCAGCGCCGCCGTGACGGTGACGCTCGACGGCGTCGCCAACGACGGCCAGTCGGGCGAAGCCGACAACATCGCCGCGGACATCGAGAACGTCTCCGGAGGCTCGGGCGACGACATCCTCACGGGCGACTCCGCCGCCAACGTCCTCACCGGTAACGCTGGCAACGACTATCTCTCGGGCGGCGACGGCTCGGACACGCTGAACGGTGGCGACGGCGACGACAACTTCAACGAGGGCTCAACCTCGAATGGCTCTGACACCTTCAACGGCGGTGCCGGCACCGATGCCGTCTCCTACGCGGCTCGCAGCGCCGCCGTGACGGTGACGCTCGACGGGACGGCCAACGACGGCCAACTAGGTGAGGCCGACAACATCGCCGCGGACATCGAGAACGTCTCCGGCGGCTCGGGCGACGACTCCCTGACGGGGAACTCGTCTGCGAACGTCCTCACCGGTAACGCCGGTAACGACACGCTCTCGGGCGGCGCCGGCTCGGACACGCTCTCCGGCGGCGACGGTAGCGACACGATCGACGAGAGCCCCTCTGCGAACGGCTCGGACTCGATCTCGGGCGGCGCGGGCACCGACACGGTCTCCTACGCCTCGCGCACGAACGCGGTCTCTATCTATCTGGACGGCGCGGGCAACGACGGCGAGAGTGGGGAAGGGGACAATATCGCCGCGGACTTCGAGATCGTCCACGGCGGCTCGGGCGACGACTCTCTGGCCGGCGGCTCAAGTCCCGTCACGCTCTATGGCGGGGGCGGTAACGACACACTGAGCGGTGGTACCGGCAACGACACCTTCAACGGCGGCTCGGGCTCGGACACCGTCTCCTACGCGGCTCGCAGCGCCGCCGTGACGGTTACGCTCGACGGCGTCGCCAACGACGGCCAGTCGGGCGAAGCCGACAACATCGCAACCGACGTCGAGAACGTCTCCGGCGGCTCGGGCGACGACTCCCTGACGGGCGATTCGGCCGCCAATGTCCTCACCGGTAACGCCGGCAACGACACGCTCTCGGGCGGCGACGGTAACGACAGCTTCGACGAGGGCTCCTCCTCCAACGGCGCCGATACCATCATCGGCGGCGACGGTACCGACACCGTCAGCTACGCCTCGCGCACCACGGCGGTCTCGGTCTCGCTGGATTACACGGCCGACGACGGCGAGTCGGGCGAAGGGGACAACGTCTTCGGTGACGTCGAGAACGCCTCCGGCGGCTCGGGCGCGGACACGCTTGCCGGCAACGGGGCGGTCGCCAACGTCCTTACCGGTAACGGCGGCGACGACACTTTCCCGGCCGGCGCCGGCAACGACACGCTGAACGGTGGCGCCGGCAACGACACCTTCGACGAAGGGTTTTTAGCCAATGGTTCCGATTCGATATCCGGCGGCGAAGGCACCGATACGGTCACCTACGCCTATCGGACGAATCCCGTCTCGGTCAGCCTCAACGGTGTCGCAGGCGACGGCGAGAGCGGCGAAGGGGACAACGTCGCAACCGACGTCGAGGTGCTCAACGGCGGCTTTGGCAACGACACACTGACCGCCGGCTCGGGCGCTGTCACGCTCAACGGTGGATACGGCAACGACACCCTCTCGGGCGGCGACGGCAACGACACCCTCTCGGGCGGCGACGGCAGCGACAGCCTGAACGGAGGCAACGGCAACGACACGCTCTCAGGCGGAATCGGTAACGACAGCTTCGACGAGGGCTCCGCCTCCAGCGGCTCCGACTCGATCAGTGGCGGCACCGGCACCGACATAGTCTCCTACGCCAGCCGCAGCGTTGCCGTGACGGTGACGCTCGACGGAACGGCCAACGACGGCCAGTTTAATGAAGGCGACAACGTCGCAACCGATGTCGAAAACGTCTCCGGCGGCTCGGGCGGCGACGCCCTGACGGGCGACTCGGCCGCCAACACTCTCACCGGCGGCGACGGCGACGACACCCTCTCGGGCGGCGGCGGCAACGACACCTTCGACGAAGGCATTTCCACCAGTGGTTCCGACTCGATCAGCGGCGGCACCGGAACGGACACGGTCACCTACGCCGCCCGGACGAACGCGGTCGAGGTCGACCTCAACGGTGCAAGCGACGACGGCGAGAGCGGCGAAGGGGACAACGTCGCAACCGACGTCGAGGTGGTCTACGGCGGCTCGGGCGGCGACACGCTGACCGGTGGTTCGAATCCGGTCACGTTCTACGGACAGGGCGGCGGCGACACACTGAACGGCGGTGCCGCTGCCGACTACCTCTACGGCGAGGCCGGCAACGACACGCTCAACGGCAACGGCGGTAACGACACCCTCTACGGAGGCGAGGGCGACGACTACCTCTACGGAGGAGACGACGACGACTACCTCTACGGCGAGAACGGCAACGACCACGAGTATGGCCAGGCCGGCAGCGACTGGCTAGTCGAGGGCGCCGCTACCAACGGCAACGACGATCTCTGGGGCGGCGACGGCAGTGACGGGGTCAGTTACGCGTATCGCACCGCCGGCGTTACTGTCTCGCTCAACGACTCTGCCGACGACGGCACTCCGTTCGCCGAGTACGACAACGCCCGCAGCGACATCGAGTGGTTACAAGGCGGTTCCGGTAATGACGCGCTCTTTGGCAGTACGGGCTCGAACACCATCAATGGCGGCGCCGGCGACGACTGGATCTACGGCGGAAAAGGCGACGACATCCTCTACGGCGACGCCGGCAACGACACCCTCTACGGCGACGCCGGCAACGACACCCTTATGGGCGAGGCAGGCGCCGACGCCTTCTATGCCCAAGACGGAGAGGTGGACTGGATTCACGGCGGCCTGGACGGCGACGCCGACGTCGTGATGTCGATGGACGTCAATCCTCCCGACCCTGTCAGCGATCTGTGGGATCAAATCCCCTAGCGAGCACAGGCTTCGGAGGGGTTGGCACTCTCACGGCCGTCGCGCGAGCCGAGCGAGGCGATACCGGGCCAGGGGATAGGGTCGTTCCCGTCGCGTTTCCGGAAGCGATCGCCCGGTTATAGTTGCCTGGCGCCATGCCGCCGTCGAAAGCACAAAGAAGAAGCTGGTTTGAGTAAACCCGCCGATAGCGACGATCTGCGCAGCATCGTCGACCGGGCGAGGGGAGTCGGCGAGGAGAAGCCCGAGCGCAGCGCTTCGCCGCGCAAGCCGTCGCGCGTCTTGCGGGTTTTGATCGGGCTGGCGATGCTGGCCGGCGGCGTCGGCGGCTTCGGCTACGCGCTCGTTCGCCTGATCCACACGGGCACCTGCGCCTCGGGGAACACGCCCTATGTGATCGCGCGCCAGTGCCCGAGCGGAACGGGAGCCCTGATCGGGCTGCTGATCGGAGCGCTCTTCGTTGCGCTGATCGGCGTGGCCGTCGCCGGCGTCGGCCTCGCGCTTCCGGGCGGGCTGGGCTTCACGGCCATCGGCGCTGCGATGCTGTATGGGGGCGCGACGTCCGGTAACGCCGGTGGCGCGGTCGCCGGATATACGGTCGGAGCCACCTTCATCGCGATGGGACTCCTCTACCTGGCCTTGGCGATCTGGTTCCGGCGAGGCTCGAGCGATGACAGCGCGCCGAGGGTCTCGGCCGTCGGAATCTCGAAGCTGATCGCGGCCACCGCGCCCAAGCCGCTCGACACCAGAAAGCTTCCCGAGGGCGAAACACCGGAAAAAGGAGGATGAAGATGGGATTCATGAAAGACATTCGCGACCTGCAGAAGACCGGCAAGGAGATGACCCCGCCCGAGCACCGCGGAGTGGTCGGAGGATTCCGCGCCATGAAGGAAGGCGTCGCCCAGGCGAACGCGATGCTCGGTGACGTCGCCGAGCAGCAGCAGAAGGCGCAGATGCTGATGGCGACCGGCGTCGTCGGCCAGGCGACGATCGACTCGGTCACCGACACCGGCGTCACGATCAACGAGAACCCCGAGATCGAGCTCGCGCTCACCGTGACCGTCCCGGGCGGCAAGCCCTACAAGGCGTCGCTCAAGCAGGTCGTCTCCCGGCTTGCGATCGCCGGCTTCCAGCCGGGCTCAACCGTTCCGGTGCGCGTCAGCCCCGACGATCCGCAGGTGTTGATGATCGGCTGAGGCCGGCTCCGACGAGAATCGTTCGTATCGCGGCACTCCGGCGCTGGTACGTCGTCCGGGGTGCCGCCGGCGAACGAGTCTCGCTGTCCTACGAGCTGCTCAGATCAGATCGCATACACGGATAGGTCGTTCGGTGGCGAGGCGCTCTGAGCGGAGGAGTCGATGTAGGAGCCGAGCTTGGCCGTGAGGGTGAGCGTCTGTCCACCGCGATCGACCTTGAAGGAAGCGGTCACGCCGGCCTTGAGCAGAGCGATCTGATCGAGCAGCGCCGGCCCGAGCAGGCCTTGGTCCTCCGAGACCTTCGCGCCTACGAGCGCGGTGATCACGTCGCCCTCCTGGAAGACCGACGCGGCCGGGGTGCCGGGCACGACGCCAACAACCCTGACCGGCGAGGTGGAATCCATCTCGCGCTCGGCCTTGACGAAGAGACCGAGCCAGGGGCGGTCGTCGCGGATGGAAGTGATCCCCTGCTCGCCGCCGCTGCCGATCACGAACGAGTAGGCGCGTATCGGGCAGCAGTGAGCGTCTACCGCCGTCCAGAACTGCGCTGACGCGTCAAGAGTCTGATTCAGGCCGGAGCCGGCGACCCGGAATCCGGCTCCGCCGTCGCCGTACCAGAGATAGAGCACGTTCGCCTCGCTGCGCTTGAAGCCGACCACGGCGAGGTTGCCGGGCACGCCCGAGCCGCCGTAGTTCTGGGTGGTGGTGAAGACCAGATCCGGCGTCTTCTCGCCGCCGAAACGTACGAAGGCGACCTGGTTGACATCGCCTTCGGCGGTCGGGTCGAGGACTGGCTCCGCCGTCGGGGTCATGTCCGGAGGAGAGGTGACGTACTCGTTGCTGACGATCGTTCCGTACTGCTGCTGCAGCACCTTGTTCTTCTGGGCGTCGAAGATGGCGTTCCAGCGCTTGGCGATCGGGTCCCAGGAGACCACTTGCAGCTCGGCCGGATGGAGGCCGAGCTCGCCGACCGCAGGTCCCTTTGAGCTGACGACGGCATCGGGTACCGTCTGGCCGGTGAGATTCGCGTACCAGACCTTCTTCACCACATAGTTCGCCGGCACGATCCTCGCCAGACCTGGTTTCGGGACGGAGGAGGGGAGAGACGAGCTGGTGCTCGAGGTCTTCGCCTTGGAGGAGCTGCCGCCGCAGCCGGCGAGCGAGGCCAGAAGAACCGCCAGAACAGCGAGTACCGCAGCGCGACGCATGGTGGGATTCTTTCAGCCCGGCCTACCGCCGTCTAGCCCCACAGCGCGAACCCCGGCAAAGCGAAGACGCTTGCGCGATGAAAGCCGCGCGACCCGTCGCCGTGTTACCTCGCGTCGGCGAGCGAGCGCTGGTAGGCCTTCCAGCCAGGACACCAGCCGGTGTGCCAGCGCCAGAGGCGGGCGCGCAGGGAGCGAGGATTCGACTCCGCGAACTTACGGATACCGCACCCTTCGCACTTGTGTTTGCTACTAGCCATCGCTCTCATCCTTTCTCCGAGGTGTCGGTCCAGATCTTCAGCCTAAAGGAATCTCTCAGCGCGGCCGACTTCGTCAGGGTGAAACGTGCAGGTTTATCTCGAGCAGGACTTGTCGTCGCCATCGCCGCCGCACTCGCGCTCGGGGGTTGTGGCCATACCAGTGGCAGCCAGACGAGCAACAACCCCATCTCCAACGGCAATCGTATGACCGCCGAGGCCAACCTGACGGCGATCAACGCCAACATGACGATCGCCATGACCTCGGACCCGGGCTCGTTGCCGCAGTTGACTCAGCAGTACATAGCCGCTGTTCAGAGCGCGGAGAGTCTGCTCGGCACCGACGAGGCTAGGCAGAAGTTCTCGACCACCGCGTCGCAGGTCGCGCCCTACTGCGCCACGTGCGTTCAGAGCCTGAACGCGGCGATCGCCCAGATCGGTCAGTAGCGATCGATTCGCCGTCGCAAGATCGTCCCGAGTTCCGGCTCGGGCTCGTAAACACCTCCGCGAAGGCGCGGAAAACACCGCGACGAGCAGCCGAAAGTATTCTGTAGGCATGACCGAGCACGCGATCCGCCGCTCGCAGGCTCAGATCCCGAACGCTCTGACCGTGTTCAGGATCGCGCTCGTCCCGTTTTTCGTCGTGCTCGTTCTGCGCTCCGATGCGGGCTGGACGGTCGCCGGCGCCATTCTCTTCGGCGTTGCCGGTATCACCGACCAGATCGACGGCTGGCTCGCCCGGCGCTGGCGAGTCGAGTCTCGTTTCGGGCAGCTCGCCGATCCGCTTGCCGACCGGCTGATGATCGACTCAGCCGTTATCTTGCTCTGGCACGCGGGCAGGCTGCCGCTGATCGCGCTCGTCTTCGTCCTCGGCCGGGATCTTCTTCTCCTGGGTGGGTACAAGTTCGTCATGGAGCGCGGCTACGACTTCAAGGTCAATCAGATCGGCAAGGCCGGTACCTGGCTTTTGTACGCGGGTATCGCCTTCGTCCTCATTACCGAGACGGGCACCGACTGGCCGCTATACGTCTTCTGGTCGGGGCTGGCGCTGGCACTGAGCGCGGGCCTGCTCTACGTGGGTCGCGCACTCAAGGTGGTGCTGGCGCGGTGAAGGCGATCGTGATGGCCGGAGGGGAGGGGACGCGCCTGCGCCCGCTGACCTCAAACCAGCCCAAGCCGATGGTTCCGGTCGTCGGCAAGCCCTGCATGGAACACATCCTAGAGCTCCTGCACCAGCACGGAATCGACGAGGTCACGATCACGCTCGCCTTCATGCCGCAGGCGATCCGTACCTACTTCGGCGACGGCGAGGCGCTCGGCATGTCGATCGACTACTCCGTCGAGGAGGAGCCGCTGGGCACGGCCGGCTCCGTCAGGCAGGCCGCGCGCGATCTCGAGGAGCCCTTCCTCGTCATCTCCGGCGACGCGCTCTGCGACAGCGACCTCCAGGCGCTGATCGAGTACCACAAAGAGAGGGGCGCCGCCGTCACCATCGGCCTAAAGTCGGTTGAGAACCCGCTCGAGTTCGGCATCGTCGTCACCGACGCGGACGGGCGCGTGGAGCGTTTCCTCGAGAAGCCGTCCTGGGGTCAGGTCTTCTCCGACACGATCAACACCGGCATCTACGTGCTCGATCCCGAGGTCTTGCGTCACGTACCGGCCGATCGCTCCTTCGATTTCTCGGCCGATCTCTTTCCGCTCCTGCTCGAGATGGGGCGGCCGCTTTACGGCTTTGTGCTCGACGGCTACTGGCAGGACATCGGCAATCTCGACCAGTACCGCCAGGCGAACTTCGACGCCCTGGACGAGAAGGTACGCCTGAAGATTCCGGGCATCCGCCTGCGCGGCGACATCTGGATCGGCGAGGGAGTCGAGATCGACGACCTGGAGTCGATCGAGGGCCCGGCCTTCATCGGCAACTACTCGCGACTGGCCAAAGACGCGAGCCTCGGCGCTTACTCGGTGCTCGGCACCAGCGTCACGCTGCGCGAGCGCGCGCGCGTCTCGCACTCGGTGCTCGATTCCTCGACTCACGTTGGACGCAGTACCCTGATCGAGGGCGCCGTAATCGGGCGCTCTTGCGACGTCCGCTCGCACGTTCGCCTGCACGAAGGCGTGGCGATCGGCGACGAGGTGACGATCGGTGCCGAGAGCGTGATCTGGCCGGGAGTCCGTGTCTATCCCTACAAAGAGGTCGAGTCGGGCGCCCAGATCCACGAGAGCTTGATCTGGGAGTCGCGCGCGACCACGCGCCTCTTCGGTCAGGACGGAGTGCTCGGGCTGGTCAACGTCGACCTCACGCCCGAGGTGGCCGTTCGTCTGGCGACAGCCGCGGGCACGGCGTTGAAGCAAGGCGCCCGGGTGGTCACCAGCCGCGAGGCGCCGACCGCCTGCCGCATGATCAAGCGGGCGATGATCTCCGGGCTCAACTCGACCGGCGTCGACGTCGCCGACCTGCGCGTACTACCGGCCGCGGTCAACCGCCACCTGCTCAAGGCGGAGAGCTACGAGCTCGGCATCCACGTCGGTTGCAGCGCCGCCGATCCCGAGGTCGTTCAGATCCGCTTCTTCGAGCCGCCCGGGATCCAGCTGAGCGAACAGTTGCAGAAAGAGATCGAGAAGCACTTCTCGCGCCTGGAGCTGCGCCGTACCGCCGCCGACGAGGTGGGAAGGATCAGCTACCCGGCCCGCGCGCGGGAGAGCTATGCGCAGGACCTGCTCGATACCATCGACGTCGAGCTGATGCGGGCACGCGGCTTCAGGCTGGTAGTCGACTACGGATATTCGGCCGCTTCTTACATTCTTCCGCTCGTGCTCGGACCGCTCGGGATCGAGGCCGTGTCGGCGCACGGATTCACCGCCGAGCGCGCAAGCCAGACGCAACCGATCGTCGAGTCGATCGGGCAGGCGAAGAAGCTCGTGACCGCCGCCAGCGCCGACCTAGGCGCCGTCTTCGACCGCGCCGGCGAGCGCCTCTACCTGATCGACGAGCGAGGGATCGAGATTCCGGTCGAAAAGGCGCTGCTCCTGTTCCTGCGCCTGATCGGATCGAACGGGCGCCGCGGCAAGGTCGCCTTCCCGGTCACGGTCACGAGTCAGGTCGAGAAACTCGTCGAGAAGACCGGGCTCGAGGTGATCCGCACGCGCGCCTCGCTCGCCGATCTGACCCGAGCGGCTTCCGACAACGATGTCATCTTCGCCGGATCGGTCGGCGGAGGCTACCTCTTCCCGGATTTTCTCTCCGCATACGACGCCGTCGCCAGCCTCTGCAAGCTGCTCGAGCTGCTGGCGCCCGTCTCGCAGCCGGTCTCGGAGATCGTCTCCGATTTGCCGCAGAGCACGCTCATCCACCGGCGCCTGCACTGTCCCTGGGGCCGAAAGGGCCTCGTCATGCGTGTTCTCGTCGAGCAAATGAAGGATCGGCAGCTCGACCTCACCGACGGCATCAAGGCCGGCGACAAGCGCGGTTGGGTGCAGGTGATCGCCGACTCCGACGAGCCGATTCTGCACATCTATACCGAAGGCAGCGACCTCGAGATCTCGGGCGAGCTGGAAACCGAGATGCGCACCCTGGTCGAGGGAATCATCGGTGCCGAGGCGGGCGCGAGCGCTTCATCACCCTCCAGTTGATTGACCCCTGGAAGGACGCCTGCTTTACTGGACACAGCCCGATACCGGACGAAAGGCTGACGCGTGGAACCGCTTCCTGACCTTGCAACCCTCTCAGACGATGAACTCCGTGGCCTGATCGCGGACTTGAAGAAGGAGGAAGACGAGCTTTCCTACAAGCGCCGCCTCCTCCACGGGAAGATCGACATCCTCCGTGCCGAGCTGGTGGCCCGGTTGCAGAAGTCGGTCGAGGGTGGTGAGGGTGCGCTCAGCGCCGACATCGAGAAGCTGACCGAGATCCTTGCCGCCAAGGCGCCACCACCCGACGAGTTCGAGTGAGTCACGTCTACTGCCCTCAATGCGGTTTCCTGAACCCCGAAGCCGCGAATTTTTGCGCCAAGTGCGCAGCCCTGCTCGTACACGAGGAGGCCGGCTCCGAGACGACGGTCTCGCTCACGGCCGGTGAGGTCGAAGAGGCGGATCTCGACCTTGGCGAGCTCGGAATCAAGGGACCGGCTCTGATCGTTCGCGCCGGGGGAGGGCTCGCGGGCGCGGTCTTCCCGTCCAGCGCTGAGCGGATGACGATCGGGCGATCGCCGGATTGCGACGTCTTCCTCGACGACGTGACCGTCTCGCGCCGGCATGCAGTCCTGATCCACGACGGCCCGCGCTTCGTTCTCCAGGACCAGGGGAGCCTCAACGGAACCTTCCTCAACCGGAGCCGGATCGAGTCCGCCGAGCTTGCCGACGGCGACGAGGTGCAAATCGGCAAGTACCGGCTGACCTTCCTTACCTGATGGCCGCGGCGCCGCGACCTGCGCCGATCGGTAAAGCGTCGCGGATGCTCACGATCGGAGCTGTGCGCAAGCTCCTTCTGGCCGAGTTTCCGGACATCTCCATCTCCAAGATCCGCTACCTGGAGAGTCGGGGCCTGCTGGCCCCAAGTCGCACGCGCTCCGGCTACCGGCTCTTCAACAAGGCCGATATCGAGCGCCTGCGCCGCGTTCTGGAGCTACAACGGGACGAATACCTGCCGCTGCGCGTGATCCGCGAGGAACTGGCCTCCCCAACCGGAAGCGCGCGTCGGCGGCGGAGTCTGACGCTACGCAAGGCCGAGCCCGAGATCGACCTGTCCGAGCTCTGCCGAAGGGCACAGCTCACACCGGAGTTCGCGGCCGAGCTGGAGGAGCAGGGCCTGCTGCGCCCGCGTGTCGAAGGAGGCGAGCGCGTCTATTCCGAGAGCGACGCCGAGATCGCTCACGTTTGCGCCAGGATCGCCGCGCAGGGAATCGACGCACGCCACCTGCGAGCTTTCCGCCACGCCTCCGATCGCGTCAGCGGACTGATTGAGCAGATCACCGCACCGGCGCTTCACTCACGCAGCTCCGAGCGCCGCCGAGCAACACTCGCCGACATCGAGACGCTGCTGGCACAGTCCGAAGAGCTCCTGCGCCTCCTCGTCTGGCGCGATATTCATGATCTGGTAACGGGCTGATGATTTCCGTCGAAGACCTGCGCGCGAAAATCCGGGAAATTCCCGACTACCCCAAGCAGGGGCTCGTCTTTCAGGACCTCTCGCTTCTCTTTGCGGATCCGGACTGTTTCCGGACGGTGATCGAACTGCTCGCCGATTGGGCACGGCCGCGAAGACCTCAGATCGTGCTCGGAGCGGAGGAGAGGGGCTTCATCCTCGGTGGTGCCCTGGCTCATGAGCTCGGCGCCGGGTTTGTAGCGGCGCGACAAGCGGGCGTCCTCGGCTCGGAGCCGGTCAGTCCCGAGTGGGAGCTCGAGGGCGGTCCCGGCTCGCTCGAGCTGCCCATCGAAGCGCTCCCGGCCGGCACGCGCGTGCTCGTTCACGACGATCTGCTAGCCACCGGCGCGACGGCTCAGGCCAAGGTCGAGCTGGTCGAAGAGCTGGGCGCGGAGGTCATCGGCATCCTCTTCGTGGTCGAGATCGAGCTGCTTGACGGCCGCCGGCGACTCGCCGGACACGAAGTCCACTCGTTAATACGGCTTTGACGGCACTCGTATATCGGAACCGATTCTGGCTCGGGGTTGATAACGCATATGGGGGAGAAGACAACCCCAGCGGGCTGATCATTAGGGCTATAGAGGAATGAATACCTTTGGCGGGGTGACCGTTTCCCCTCGGAATGGGGATGGAGTTTGTGTACGACCTAAACCGATAGTCAATATGCAATGAACGGGGAGATGAGAATGCGCAATCCGAGTCGCGGCGCCGGGCTGTTGTTCGAGCACTTCGCCGCCGTTGAGCAGATGAGCCTCCGCCAGCGGGAGCCTGCCCGCGTTCGCCTGCAGCGGGCGCTCGGCCCCGATCTCTCCCAGCTGCTCCTGCGCGCGCTCGCCCGCGAGACCGATCACGCGGCCGCCGGCGACCCGGCCGCCTGAGCCCTTCTCGCACTCGACACTTCTCCTCGCACTGGTCAGGAGTTTAGGGCGTCCGCCTGGCGGCTACTCTTCTCCAGCAATGGCTCGGAGGAAGCGCCTGGACGCACAAATAGCGGAGCCGAGCGGGTGGCGATTTCGTCAGCCACTCCCGTCGAACGTCCCGCCGAAGCGGTTCGACCTACGGGGGCGACTTCAACCTACTCTCGCTCCCTACTCGGCTCCCTTCGCTGAGCCGTTGACGCTTTCGTCCGCCCTGCCGTCTGACGTTCGGCTTCCGCCTAGTGCCCCCCGGCGGGGCTTCGCTCTACTTACGCCCCGTGCTCAGCGCAATAGGGAATCTAAAGGACGTACTACGCAATTGCAAGGCTTGAAAAGCCAGAAAAACGCGCAAATTGCGGCATAATGTTTTCGACAATTTCCACAAAGAAAAGGTGACGCTGTGGACACATCTGTGGATATCGAGGTAAATCAATCGCGACAGGCTCCTTCTTCATTTCTCTCCCACCGGCTCTTGCTCGTGATCGCGGGGGCAGCGCTGGCCGTGGCCACGGTACTCACCGTGCTCAGCGTGGGGGACAACTCCAAGGCCCTGCCGGATTGGCAGGCTTTCATCCTCGGTATCACACAGGGACTGACCGAGCTTCTGCCCATCTCCTCTTCGGGGCACCTGATTATCGTGCCCTGGCTCGGTAACTGGCACTACCTCGAGACCCACGCGGTCTTCAACAAGACCTTCGACGTCGCCCTTCACGCGGGGACGCTCGTTGCTGTCGTCGCCTACTTCTGGTCGGACATCGTCAGCATCCTCCGCGCCTGGTTCGGGAGCGTCAAGCGTAGGAGCATCAAGGCGCAGGACGAGCGCCTCGCCTGGCTGCTTCTGATCGCCACGATCCCGGCCGCGCTGGGCGGCGCGGCGGGGGAGAGCCTGATCGAGAAGCGCCTCGGCCAGCCCTGGCAGATCGCCATCGCGCTCTCCGTCCTCGGCGTTGCTCTCTGGCTCGCCGATCGCCTACCCGAGAAAAAGGCGATGTCGACGCTGCGCTACCGCGACGCGCTGACGCTCGGCGTCGCTCAGATGCTCGCTCTCGTGCCAGGTGTATCGCGCTCGGGAATCACGATCACCGGCGCGAGGGTGTTCAAGCTCGACCGCGACTCCGCGGCCCGGTTTTCGTTCCTGATGCTCGTGCCGGTCGTCTTCGGCGCAGTGGTGCTGAAGTCCGTCAAGGACATCCTGCTCGGGCCGGGGCTTCCGGCCGGCTGGAGCGGGCCCTTCGTCGTGGGCATGCTGGCCGCGGCCGGTAGCGGGCTAGTGGCGATCTGGGCTCTACTCGGCTACCTGCGCCGCCACGACTACTCGCTCTTCGTCATCTACCGGTTGGTATTGGCGCTCGCCCTGCTGATCTTGATCGTCTCCGGGGTACGCGGGGCCAACTTCTAGAATCGAGTCGTGCGCGTTTCCGTAGGCGACGTCGAGCTCTTCGTCCACGAAAAGGGGGAGGGGAGGGCGCTCGTCGCGCTGCACGGCGGTCCGGGGTTGGACGGCTCGTTTTGGTTCCCCGGGCTCGATCCGCTGGCGAGCGAGGGCTGGCGGGTCCTGGCTCCCGACCTGCGTGCGAACGGACGCTCCCAGGCCGGCGACCCGGCTCTCTGGACGGTGCCCCGCATGGCCGACGACATCGAGGCCCTGATCGAAGCGCTCGAGCTCGAGCGCCCGGTCGTGATGGGCTGGTCGTTCGGCTCGTTCGTCGCGCAGAGCCACATGACTCGGCATGGGACGGCGGCCGCCTACGTGCTGATGGGCACGATCGCCGAGCCCGCGGCGCTGGAGCTGGTGGATGACCAGCTGGCACGCTTCGAGCCCGAGTACCTGCGCGAGCAGGTGAGCTCGTCTTGGGCGCGGGAAACGACCGTCGAGACGGCCGAGGAGTGCAAGCGAATCCTCGACGACCAGATGCCCTTCCATCTCGCCGATCCCGAAGGCCCGCTCGTGGCCGACTTGATCGCTCGCGACAGAACCGTCTACCAACCCGCTGTTCTACGGCACTTCGCTAATGGCGGCGACTACGGAATGGTCGACCAGCGGGTCACGCTGAGCTCGTTCCCGAAGCCGGTGCTCGTTTTGATCGGCGCCTACGACCGCACCACCTCGCCCGCCTCCGCGCACGAGCTGGCCGAGCTGCTGCCGAACGCCGAGGAGGTCGTCCTGCCGCGGACGGCGCACATGATTCCCTACGAGGAGCCGGAGCTCTTCCTGGCCGCACTGCGGAAGTTCCTGGCGCGGGTCTGAGCTCACCCAGTCGACGGGTCTTCATTCCGAGAAGAGTTCTCGTTTGCGGGCCGGTGGCGGCTCCCGCTAGGGTTCCCGCGATGGCAGGCTCGACGATTTCTCCCGATCTTCCTCCGGTGTCGGTGAGCACCGCCCTGCCGCACGCTGCCACGCCCGCCGCTCGCGGCTAGCCGGCTTCGCGTCTTCTCGTCTCCGGGCCGGCTAGCAGAACAGGCCGAGGCGAGACCAAGAGCGTTCATAGACGCTAGACACGAGAATGGCAGCGAGAGGAGACGCGGTGAGATCGACCAGATTGGCATTTCTAGATAGACACAGGAATGCCGTTGCACCGGCAATCGCCGGGGCGATCTGCATCGCCTTCGGCGCCATTTTCATCCGCCTCTCGCACGTCGCTCCGGCCGCGGCGGCTTTCTACCGTTGCCTATACGCGCTACCGGTGCTGGCACCGATGGCTTTCCGCGAGGGTCGGAGAAGGGGAGGGCGCCCGCTACGAGCCCATCTGTTCGCTGTCGGCGCCGGTCTCTTCTTCGGGATCGACCTGGTGCTCTGGTGCCAGTCGATCGTCTACGTCGGTGCGGGCCTGGCGACCGTTCTCTCCAACATTCAGGTCGTGATCGTCCCGCTCGCCGCCTGGTTCCTGCTCTCGGAACGGCCGTCGGCGCGGCTGGCCGTCGCCATTCCGATCGCGCTCACTGGAGTCGTGTTCATCTCGGGCGAGATCGGCGCCGGGGCTTACGGTCGCAATCCCGCGCTGGGGGCGATCTACGGGATCGCCTCGGGGGTGGCATATGCGGCCTCGCTGATGTGCATGAAGCTCGCGGGTGACGCCGAGGCGCGCCACACCCGCGCACGCCTGTTCGAGATGACTCTGAGCTCCGCGATCATGGCCGGAGCGATCGCGCTCTGGCTTGGCCAACTCGCCAAGGTGCCGGGGCCGAGCGCCCAGGCCTGGCTGATCCTGCTCGCGCTCGGCTCACAGGTTGCCGGCTGGCTGCTGATCACGTGGGCGCTGCCACGCATTGCCGCCGCGGTCACCGCGCTCGTGCTGACACTTCAGCCTGCCGGATCGGTAGTGCTGGCGATGATCATTCTCGGCGAGACGCCGTCGGCGCTTCAGCTGCTCGGAGTCTGCGCGGTCGCCGTTGCTATCCCGCTGGGGATCATCCGCGCGAACAACAGGCTGCCGGTAACCGCGGAGAGCCCAGTTCAGCCCTGAAAATCGATTTCGCTCGGAGGGGGAGGCGTGCGAGGAGCGCCAGCGCCCGAGAAATTCTTCTACTTGACATAACGTTGGTTATCGTGCACGCGCTTCGTGTCCAGCTTTTCCCGTTTAGCTCGACCACGCGAGATCTCGCCTACAGCAGGTGTTCTTCGACGTACGCGATCCCGACCGGAGAGATCTCAACCGACTTCCTCGCTGGATCGTGTTCAACCAACTTTGATTTATGCGCGCGCCGAAGAACATCTCGCCGGAAGACCGACGCGTTTGAGTGTTCGACCCAGCGCACAAGATCGCTCTCATCTACCGCCCGTCGATTGTGGTAAAGCAACACAAGAGCCTTGTCTCTCATCGACATCGACGCGTCTAGGACGCGTAGGTTGTCTCCGACTTTCCACACGACTGGAAGCGTCCGGTCAACGAGTGCGTCGACTGCGGCGCTTGCGTCTTCGGTCGAGACGTCATGAAAAACGCGAATTAGTTCGCCCATCACCCACTTGCTCATCGCTAGGACGCATACAGCGTCCATGTGGTTCGGGTCTACGTCGCCGCCGATGTGCCCAACGCCGCGGTTGTTGCGTATCTCATAAAGAGCAACGAGCATACGGGGTATTTGAATCCGTACCGAGCGTGGGAAAGCCGATCCTGCCTGCTCGAAGCCTCGACAGGCATCGATCATGTTCGCCGGCTTGGTTGCTTGTTTCGGGAAGGATCCGTCGACGTACCCCTTCAAGATCGAATGGACGATCTCGCAGAGCTTCCCGCCGTTAAGCTCCGCGGGCTCCCATCGCCGCTCGCGGAAGTTGCGCACGATTTCTCCGTAGGCGAAAACGACCTCGGCACGAAGTCCCGTTGGTAAGGCGGCGAGGAGATCGTGTTCCAGGAGCAATGGTTTGGTGTTCACCTTTTCTGCTTCCGATCAACGGCGATAGATCGGTGTGGCTTCACTTCGCCGTTTTCGATTGCCTCTTCTTCTTTGCGGTCCTTTTCTTAGAACCGCCAACCTTCGGCCTCTTCAGCTTCCCTGCAGCGTCCCTGTCAGGCAGCGCGTCTACGAACTGCTGACCAAAGTACGAAAGCGTAGTCGCATCTCGACCGGTGCCGAGATTGAAGAAACCCGCCTGTCGCTTTGCGTTGCCGATGTCACGCGCGTAGTTGTTGGAATCGAAATTCCTTCGAGCATCCGTGATCACCTTTTTAAGGTCGGCTTTGGAGTGTGACTCCTCTTTCTCAACGAGCTCACGGAACCTAGCTGCGACGGCTAGAAGCTCGCCCTTGTTCCTAGGCGCCTTCTCTTCGAAGAAAGCTACTGCGTCGGAAGATGATCCGCCTGGGTCGGAAGTGGCGAAATTGCTCGGTGATTGGATAAGCGGCGGTAGAGGTGAGGCAGCGCCTACTTTGTCATCTCCAAAGAGAATGAGGGTGGCTTGCACAACTCTCAATCGTTCCTCGGGCGTGAGCGGTGCGAGCAGCTCGTAGAGCTTCGCCGGGACTTGTGCTACGTTCGTCGTCGTCATGAAGGCCTCAACCTCCTTAGTAACGCTGGTAACACATCATATCACTTACTAAGTGATACTGCAGCACATCGAAGGCGAGCCGAACGTTCGGCGGATGAGTGGTTGGAACGTCCTTCGCACACCAAGACCGGCGACTGGCACGATCCCAACTCACTCCCCCACCCCGGTGCCCAATCATGCAGACGCTCCTGATCGACAACTACGACTCCTATACGTACAACCTCTTCCAGCTCATCGCGAAGGTGGCCGGGTGCGAGCCGGTCGTCGTCCGTAACGACGAGCTCTCGGCCGAGGAGATCGAGCGGCTGGCTCCGGAGGCGATCGTGTAGCGCCGGTGCTTCGTTGCGGGCGACTTAAGGTTGGGCGCTTCAGCGGCGGCCGATGCGCTGGAAGCGCTTGGTAGCCGATCAGGTCGTTGCTGCGATCGGCTTCTCGTACAGGGTGAGAGCCTCACCTGCGACGCTGGTTTCTCCAACCGCCCGGAACCCGCAGGACTCGTAGTAGCGACGAAGCCCGACCACACTGCTGCCGCAGTCGAGTCTCAAGTAGCGCTTACCGTCGGCCCGCAGACGGGCCTCGATCGTCGCGAGCAGAAGACGACCGATGCCTTGCCCCGCGAGGCTGCGCGCGATCGTCATCGAATGAACGTAGCCGGCCGGTTCGGTTCTCGTGCCCCAGAACATCTCGTCCGAGAACTGCAGCCTGAAGCAGCCGATACAACTCCCATTTGATTCAACGAGGAAGAACTCGCCGCTCTCGAGTCCTTTATTGATCCAGCGAACGTGCGCGTCGGACGGGTCCAACCAGCTCTGCCAGTAGTCGATGCCGTTGGCCCGCAGCCAGAGGGCGGCGTCTTTCAGCAGAGAGAAGACGACATCCCTGTCGCTGCTGGTGACGGGCCTGATCTCGAGATCGTTCATGGTCTGCGGCCCTTTTCGGCTAGCGGTTGTACTTGCCCATCACAGGCGACCAAGCGTCAACGGCTTTTACGGCCTTTTCCAGCGTGAATACCGAGTGAGGGAGGTTCGATGGAATGGCGATAACCTCTCCTGCCTTGACTCCGACGACTCTTCCGTTCGTATCGAAGAACAGCTCGCCGTCTAGCACCAGAGTGATCTGCTCGCTTTCGTGACTGTGGCCTTCGAAACGACAATGAGGCTGCACCTCGAAATAGGTCAGCATCGTCTTCTCCAAGGCGACTGCCCACATCTTGGCTCCCGGGACATCCTCACGGAGAGAAAGATGCTCTCTGGAATAGTGCTTCGCGGTTTCCATATCGGTCATCTTTTTTCGCCCTTCCCACGCGCTCTTCGTCGAATCTGGCTATGAGGAACCCTACAAAGCCTCTTCGCTTTCGTCGGTAACACGGCCGCTTCCAGTCCTTTCGATGCCTGCCGGAGCGAACTGGCACGATCCCAACTCCCCCACCGTGGTGCCCGCTCATGCAGACGCTCCTGATCGACAACTACGACTCCTACACGTACAACCTCTTCCAGCTCCTGGCGAAGATGGCCGGGCGCGAGCCGGTCGTCGTCCGTAATGACGAGCTCTCGGCCGAGGAGATCGAGCGTATGTCGCCGGGGGCGATCGTGATCTCGCCGGGGCCCGGGACGCCGGAGCACGCGGGCGATCTCGGCGTCGCGCGGGAGCTCGTTCGCGGCTCGGAGAGACCGATTCTGGGCGTCTGCCTGGGGCACCAGGCGATCGGGTTTGCCTGGGGCGCGCGTGTGGCGCCGGCACCGCAGATCGTGCACGGCGGAACAAGCCGCATCCGCCACGACGGCTCCGCGCTCTTCGCCGGCATCCCGCAGGGCTTCCGGGCCGTTCGCTACCACTCGCTCGCCGTCGAGGACGTCTCCTCGCCGCTAGTGGCAAGCGCCTGGACGGACGAGGGCGTGGTGATGGCGCTTCGTCACGAGACACTGCCGCAGTGGGGCGTTCAGTTCCATCCCGAGTCGATTCTGAGCGAGCACGGCGAGACCCTGGTCGCCAACTTCCTCGAGCTCGCGCGCGAGTGCTCAACCAGGATCTCGATCCCGCGCCGGGCGCGAGCGAGGCGACCGGCTCCAACCCGGCGCGATTCCGGCTTCCGCCTCCTCACTCGCCGCCTCGACTGGCTCTGCGAACCCGAGCAGGCGTTTGCCGGACTGTTTCTGTCCTCTCCTGAGGCGTTCTGGCTCGACGCCGACCTCGAGGAGCCCTCGCGCTCGCGTTTCTCCTTCATGGGCGACGCGTCCGGGCCTCTGGCGCAGGTGGTCTCCTACGACGTCGGCGAGCGGTGCCTGCTCGTGCGCAGCGCGGGCGAGCCGGAGCGCACGCTGAGCGAGTCGATCTTCGACTACATCGAGCGCGAGCTCGCCCGGCTGCGTCTGAAGGCGCCAGAGTTGCCGTTCGACTTCGCCTGCGGCTTCGCCGGCTACTTCGGCTACGAGCTCGGGGCCGAGACCGGCGGCGGGCCGGCTCACCGTTCGCCCTACCCGGATGCCGCCTTCGTCCTCGCCGATCGCCTGATCGCGTTCGATCGCGTCGAGCGGGCGATCTGGCTGGTCGAGCTCGTGGGTGGAAACGGGGAGCCGGGCGGCTGGCTGGACGAGACCGAGGTGCGCCTGCGAGCGCTCGAGCCGCTTCAGCGGGTCGCTGACCTCGAAGCGAACGCTCCCCTTTTCCGCGCCGACCTCGAGCCCGGCGACTACCTGGATGCGATCGCCGCTTGCAAGCGCCAGCTCGAGCTCGGAGAGAGCTACGAGATCTGCCTGACGACGCAGCTCCGCGCCGAGCGCGCGCTCGATCCGTTCGAGCTCTATCGCGTGCTGCGCCGGATCAATCCCGCCCCCCACTCCGCCTATCTGCGCTTCGGCGATCTGGCCGTGCTCTCTTCCTCGCCCGAGCGCTTCCTCAGGCTCGACCGAGGTCGCCGGCTCGAGACGAAGCCGATCAAGGGCACCGCGCCCCGCTCGGCCGACCCCGCCGAGGACGAGCGGATCGCCGCATCTCTCTGCGCGGATGCCAAGAACCGGGCCGAGAACCTGATGATCGCCGATCTGATGCGAAACGACCTCGGCCGCGTTTGCGAGGTCGGCTCGGTCGAGGTGCCCGCTCTGATGCAGGTCGAGAGCTACGCCGGAGCGCACCAGCTCGTGACGACGGTCGCCGCCAGGCTGCGCGAGGATCTGATCGCGATCGACGCCGTGCGCGCCGCCTTCCCGCCCGGCTCGATGACCGGCGCTCCCAAGATCCGCACGATGCAGATCATCGACCGCCTCGAGCCGGCTGCCCGCGGCATCTACTCCGGTTGCCTCGGCTTCCTCTCGCTCAGCGGCTGCGCCGACCTCAGCGTCGTCATCCGCACCATCGTCGCTTCGGGTGAGGAGTTGAGCATCGGAAGCGGAGGAGCGATCACTATCCTCTCCGACGCCGGCGAGGAGCTGGCCGAGCTGGTCGTCAAGGCCGAGCCGCTCCTTCAAGCGATCGCCGTCGCTGCGTTACAGTCGGGCGGCGACGCGGATGTCGCCCGTCAGTCGGCGGGCGCGTGCTCTATCTGACCTGCGGCGACATCTACGGCGACCAGCGAAAGGTCCTTCGGATCGACCCACGCCGGAGCGACGATGTAATCCCCGCTGAGTAGGCCGAGAATCGATCTGGAGAGCCGCTGCTGCACCTTCACCACGTACGGCGCGTCGTAGTCGATGAGCACTTCGAGTCTCAGAGTGCAGTCGTAGGCCGGGTCGACAACGTTCTCGCCGACGATCGATTTGCTCTCGATCTCGAGAATCCGGGCGCGAACGAGGACGCCCGTGCTCCGGAGTATCGCCGGGTCGGTCAGCTTTACCTTGTCGCTGTCGGCGGTGCTCTGCTTGTTTTTTTTTCCGAAGAGCGCCACCGCGCCTCCCTTCTCAGCTTGCGGACAAACACTACTACCGTATGGCAAGAGCGTTGCTTCGAGCAATCGCCAGTGCTCGTCCGAGATCCGATACTCGTCCCGCTCCAGCTCGTCAACGAAGCGAACCCACTCGAATCCGTTCTTGACAAGCACGCGAACCGAGGCGACGTTCTCGGGCTTCGAGAAGGCGCCGACATGGTCGAGGCCGAGGTCGTCGAAGGCGAGCGCAAGCGACTCGCGAACCAGCTCCGTGGCCAGGCCCCGCCCCCAATAGGCGGGATCGATGTAGTAGGCGACCTCGACTCCCCAGTGGGGCTCGCCCGGATCCTTGTTCAGGCCGCCCCAGCCGACGACGCGCTCTTCGGATGCGAGCACGGCCGTCCAGGGAGCGAAGCCATCCTCTGCGAAGCGAGCCGAGTAGGAGTGGATGTGGGCCACGGTCGCCTCGCGGCTGGGCGAGCAGATAGTGTGCTTCATCGCCTCGGGATTGCCCTCGATCGCGAACAGAGGGTCGATGTCGGCGGGCTCCGGGGCGCGCAGTAGAAGCCGAGGTGTCCGGCGCGTGGGCGGTTCGATCATTGGCGCCATTCTGCCAACGCTCCGCCTGCGCCGATCGGGTCATCCCCCACTCGCTCGGGGGAATTTCGGACAATTGGCCCAACAAGTGTTGATTTCCGGCAGGAATCGTGTTTGCTTCCATAAGGGGCGCGAAGCCGGCCCGCACTCACTGGGTCGCGGGCCACACGGGCTGAAGACATGACTATCGACATCGAAACTCTCCTGGAGAGCGAGGAGGTCCGGCACCTACTCGACGCCGCCGAGCACGCGGGCTCGATTCGCGCGGGCGAGGTGCTCGAACTGGTCGAGTTGTTCGATCTCGACGCCTACGACATGGACGCGCTTTACCGCGAGCTCGAGCACCGGGGGATCGAGGTCGCCGAGGACGAAGTGGAAGCGGTTCCGGTCACCCCCACCGCCCCGCTCTCCTACGAGACCACCACCGACGCGCTACAGCTGTTCCTGCGCGAGGCCGGGCGCCATCCCCTGCTCACCGCCGCTCAAGAGGTCGAGCTGGCGAAGCAGATCGAGCGAGGCGACATGCGCGCCAAGCAGCGGATGATCCAGTCGAACCTGCGCCTGGTCGTGTCGATCGCCAAGAACTACCGCAACCAGGGCCTTCCCTTCCTCGACCTGATCCAGGAGGGGACGCTGGGACTGATCCGCGCCGTCGAGAAGTTCGACTGGCGCCGTGGCTTCAAGTTCTCGACCTATGCCACCTGGTGGATTCGCCAGGCCGTCGCCCGCGCGCTCGCCGACAAGGCGCGCACGATCCGGATGCCGGTGCACATCGTCGAGCGGTTGCAGAAGATGAACCGCGCCGAGCGCACCCTCTGGACGCAGCTCGGTCGCGAGCCCACGCTCGAGGAGATCGCCGAGGAGGCCGGGCTGCCGGCCCAGCAGGCCTACGAGGTCAAGGCCGCCGCGCGCGCCTCGACCAGCCTCGACCAGCCGGTCGGCGACGAGGAGGACGCGGTCTTCGGCGACTTCGTGCCCGGCGAGGGCCCGCTACCCGAAGAGCAGGTCGAAGTCTCGTTACGCGTCCAGGCGCTCTCACAGGCGCTGCTGGCGCTGCCCGAGCGGGAGCGAACCGTTGTCCTCATGCGCTACGGACTCGAGGGCAGCGAGCCGCGCACGCTCGAGGAGATCGGACGCTGCCTGGGGCTGACGCGGGAGCGCGTGCGCCAGATCGAGGTCGAGGCTCTGCGCCAGCTCTCGCGGCTGCGCGAGATGCAGTTCGTCGCTCACTAAGGGCCTATCTCGCCAGGCCTACACGCCCGAAGCGGCCGCCCCGCGGCGCCAGTGCCCGCCCAGACCGTTTGACGCACTGCCAGTGCGGCTTCACCGCCCGTCCGACCCCTGGCATCCACGGCTCAACCCCTTCGACCGCGCATTCCTAACGGGATAGGCCTCGATCCAGGCGCGGCTAAGTGCGGAGGTAGTGCTCGAGGTCGGGCGCGACCATGCGCAACTCGCGCAGGGCGCGGGACTCGAGCTGGCGTACCCGCTCGCGGGTGATGCCGAGCTCGGCTCCCACCTCTTCGAGCGTTCGGGCGGCCTGCCCGTCGAGGCCGAAGCGGGCACCGAGGACGAAGCGCATGCGGGGATTGAGCTTCTCGAGCGCGGCCGTGAGCTCGACCGCGCGCAGGTGATCGGAGGTGGCGCCGTCGGGTGACTCGGTCTTCGTGTCCTCGATCAGATCGCCGTAGAGGCTCTCACCGTCACCGACGGGAGTCTCGAGGCTGACGGGATCCTCAACCAGATCGATCAACTGGATCACGCGCTCAACGGGGAAGCCGCTTTCGGCGGCAAGCTCCTCGATCGTCGGGTCGCGATTGATCTTCTGCGCCAGCACGCGGCGGGCACGCATCAGCCGCCGCACCTGCTCGGCGACGTGGACGGGCAGGCGGATCGTGCGCCCCTGATCGGCGAGCGCCCGCGTGACCGCCTGGCGAATCCACCAGGTCGCATAGGTGGAGAGCTTGTAGCCCATGCGATAGTCGAACTTCTCGACCGCCCTGATCAGGCCCAGGTTGCCCTCCTGAATCAGGTCGAGAAGCGGCACTCCGGCTTTGGTGTAATGGCGCGTGATCGACATGACCAGGCGCAGGTTCGACTCGATCAGCTTGCGCTTGGCATCCTCGTCGCCGGCGTCCTTGCGCCTTGCCAGCTCCCGCTCCTCGGCCACCGTTAGAAGCGGGCCGTCGCCGATCTGGCGAACGTAGAGCTTGAGCGGATCGGAGGTCTGCGGAGCGAGCTCGACGGCGCCGTTTTCCTCTTCCTCCTCGAAGAGCTCGGCCTCTTCTTCGACTACTGCCGGGGTCTCGAGTACCTCCAGCTCCTCGACGTTGTAGACGAGCTCCAATTTGGGGGGCGAGGGCTGTTGGCTCGGAAGAAGCTGCGGCTGGATTGGCTGCTCCACAATCTGTCTATCGGCCCTCGCGGACGGCGGCTTGACGTAACTCCCTCATTTCTCCACCAAATAACACCCTTAAGGGGGAGGCGCGACGGAGAAAAACCTCTCAACCGGCCGACACAAGGCTCAACGGTTTTTCAGCCGGTACCGGGAGCCGGCTTCGCAGGCTGCGAGTTGCCGTCCGGGGAAACATGCGAGCCGTCGAGGCTCGAGGGCAGTACGAGCGCTCCGCCAGCTTCGACCTCGACGCCGTCCTCGCGCAAACGCTCACAGACAAGGAACTGGAAGGTCGACCAGGCGCCGCGGCGAGCCTCGAACAGCCGGTACACCTGCCACTCGCTCATCAGCTGAGCGTCTCTCGCTCGGGTCTCGCTCCAGTCCGAGAAACGGGGCAGGTGGCCGAGCGTGCGGGCCAGTTGAGCTCCTTGCTCGATCGCTCGCTCCAGCCGCTCCTCGCCTATCGGGAGGTCGTAGCCGGCCTGGCGGAGCGCCTCGCGCAGCGAGCCGAAGGTGTGCCAGTAGAGGGACTTCGAGGGCATCGTGCCCTTGCGCGCATCGAGGTCGCGCGCGGTCGGGATGCGGCCGAGCTCGTCTCCCAGCTCCTTTAGCACGCGCAGTAGTTCCTCGCGCGTGGCGAACCGCCTCGGCACGAGCCCCGCCTTGCGCTTGGCCGCGTTCCAGCTGCCGAAGTGCTCGATCACCGTCTGCGGGTGGATCGACACCTCCCTGTCGGCTGCGAACTCGCGCATGGTCGGCGAGCGCGCCAGCCGCTCGGCGCAGGCGCGCAGCTCTTTCAGGATGAGCTCGTTCGAGTAGCGCTTGCGGATTCCCGCCTGGAAGGTCGCCAGCGCCTGCGGGTCGATCGATGTAAGAGCACGAAGGGGCGGCTTTCTCGCCATCGCAACAATCCTAGAGCATTATCCGTCTATTGCAAACTAAATCGATCGAGTCGAGAACGGGTCGTATATCGGTCGATCCCGCGATTTGGTTGAGAAGGAACAGCCGCCGCCGCGCACGTTCGGACGCCGGACTACCTCGCCCGGCTCGAGGTTCTCAAAGAGTGAGCTCGAGCGCGCCGTCAGCCGGCTCGTCCTCGGGCCCGACCGGCGCAGGTTCCTCCCTATCGACCGGCAGGATCCGCTCGAGCGCCGACACGCAGCGCGGGCAGAACTGCTCGCCTGCGTTCTCGCGCAGCTCCTCGAGCGCCTGCCTGACCTGACGGGCAGAGCGGTAGGTGCGAGTCGTGAGCATCGAGTCGAGCGCATCCGCCACGTGAATGATGCGAGCGCCGAGCGGAATCTCCTCTCCGGCGAGACCGTCGGGGTAGCCGGATCCGTCGTAGTGCTCGTGGTGGTGGCGGATCGCGGGAACAGCGTCGGCGAGGAAGCCGAGACGCTCGATGATGCGGGCGCCCTCGTCGGCGTGGCGGCGCATCAGCTCCCACTCGTAGTCGTTCAACTGCGCGGGCTTGAGCAACACCGCGTCGGGCACGGCCAGCTTGCCGATGTCGTGGAAGAGGGCGGCCTGACCGAGAATGTCGAGCTCAGCTTGCGAGAGCCCGATCTCGCGTCCGATCGCGAGCCCGAGCTGCTGGACGCGGCGGGAGTGCCCGGCCGTGTACGAGTCGCGCGCGTCCACGGTCGCCGACAGGCTCTCCATGGCAGCCGTCGAGCGCTGGCGCAGGAGCCTGTTTGCCTGCTCGAGCGAGAGGTTCTGTTTCTGGATCGTCTCGGCGGCCTGGCGCAGCTTGTGCGCGCTTCGCTGCGTGTGCCCCAGGTAGTTCTCCTGTGTCTTGCGCATAACGAGGAGCGGAAGCGCGAAGACGAGCAGCGCCGCGATTCCGATCGCGTGGTAGGCGATCGCCATCAGCGCCGCCACCAGCCCGTAGACGAGGTAGTGCGGCACCAGCCAGGTGAAGCGCTCGCGCCAGGCGACGAGCCAGTCCTCGTGGCCCTCGAGAGCGAGCGCGATCGCAAGCAACCCGGTGTTGACGAGGAAGTAGACGCCGCCGGCAACGACGCCGGCCAGGTCGAACGCGAGCTGACGGTCGCTCAACTGGCGGCTGAGATCGAAGACGCCGCCCGCGGCCAGCCCGGCCAGGGTCAAACCACCGATGTTGAAGAGCACCTGGTGCACGGGCGAGCGGCGCGCGCTCCACTCCACCACGCTCGTCGTCACGGCCAGTAGAAGCGCCACGCGCACGTCGAACAGGGCTACGCCGGCGATCGTGCCGACCGCACTGACCGAGATCGAGCCGTCGTCCACCTGGATGGCGATCGCCTGCCCGATCGCGACCAGAACGGTCACCGCGACGATTCCCTTCCATTCGATGGGACCGTGCGAGAGCACGGAGGCGGCAACACCGAGGCCGATGCCGCCGCTACTGATGAAGGCGACGAGCGCCGCCATCCCGAGCGAAAGCGAGAGGAAATAGGGGTTCTGGGTTGCGTGCGGGCGTGGGTGACGCTCGCCGACGGGCGCCGTCCTTTCTTCGTGCTCGGCGATGTGAGCGGCAACTTCGAGGTGGCCGGGCAGCGAGGACGCCAGCACGACCGCCTCGGCGCTCGCGGCCTGCACGCGGTTTCGGCCCTGGAGCTTGGCCCGGTAGACGGCCAAATCGGCCTGGTGAACGAGGGCGTTCTGATCGGAGCCGTCGCTGGGGAAGGAGGCGACCCCGATCGAGACCGTGGCGTGGATCGGCTCGCTCGAGGTCGAGACGTCGAAGGAGCGCTCGGCGACGGCGCGGCGGATCCGCTCGGCGATCTCGAGCGCCTTCTCGACCGGCGTCTCGGGCAGCAGGATGCTGAACTCCTCGCCCCCGAACCGGGCGGCGACGTCGTAGTGGCGGAGCTCGGTGCCGAAGACCTCGGCGACACCGCAGAGAACCGCGTCGCCGGCGAGGTGCCCGTAGGCGTTGTTGATCTCACGCAGGAGGTCGAGGTCGACCATCAGCACCGAGAGCGAGTGGCCGTAGCGCACCGCCCGCGCCAGCTCGTCGCCGAACACGCGTGCGAAGTGGCGCGCGTTGTAAAGGCCGGTCTTGGGATCGACGCGCGCCTCCTCCTGTAGCCGCGGCACCGTCAACGAGCGCTGCACGAGAGCCAGCGGAGCGAGCGCGAACAGAGCCAGCCAGGAGTCGGAGACCCAGAGCACGGCGATCATTACACCCAGAGCCGCCAGCGCCAGGTTCGAGCCGAGCCAAGGCAACCAGGAAAGCGGTCGCCAGCCGCCGACGCGCCCGTCGGCCTGACGCTTGACCACGGCGATCAGCGCGTGGTCTATGAAGACGAAGGTGATCGCTGCGAGCGAGCCGGCGAGCGCGACCTTCCCGGTACCGGCGGAGGCAAGGCTATCGCCCCCGAGGACGAGAGTAGCGGCGGACCAGGAACCGAAGGCGGCAAGCGTGGCGGAGGAGATCGAGGAGGCTTCCATGTTCCACGGGTAGCGCTGCCTGAGCCACTCGGGCACGTGCTGGACGATCGGCACGAGAATGACGAGCTCCGGCGGCAGTACGAGCGCGGCGGCGACGATGAAAACGGCGACCGTCTCGTAGGCGTGGTTGGCGGAGCTTCGGACGACGAAGAGCTGGCTGAGGGCGGCGGCTACGGCGAAACAAGCGAATGCTCGCCAGCCCTGGGTGTCGTGGCCGAGGCGAACGATCAGAGCGCCGTCGAGGCCGCCGCAGGCCAGGAAGAGCACCAGATAGAGGATCCGCGTCGAGAGGTTGCGGTGGCGGCGCGCCGGCCTGGGGTTCTCACCCTTTTCCCCTTCCATCGTGGGCGCGCTGACGCTCACGGCGTCGGCGCCTTCGAGCGTGAGCGCTCTTCGCTCGAACTCGTTCTGACGGCGTCCACGGCGTCAGAATAAACGAGAGTCTGCGAGGTTTTGCGGCACACTAAAGCGGCGGGGCTAGTACTACCACCCCACGCTATCGAGGGAGGGCAACCTCCGGCATCACCCATCAAGGTAGATCGATACCTGAGGCCTCGGACGGAAATCTGTCCTGTAGGCTCGTTTCTGCCGTGCGTATTCCGCTTGCCATCAGCACTCTTGCCGCTCGCAGCGCCGGCGCTCTTTCCCGCCTGATGGGAAGAGGTGGAGGGACGACCTTCCCCGGGCGGGTGCTGAACACGCTCGACCGGAGCGCGATCACGCGCCTGGCAACACGACTCCCGCAGGGCTCGGTGGTCGTCTCGGCCACGAACGGCAAGACGACGACCGCGGCCATGACGGCGGCGATCCTTGCACCGCGTTTGCGCCTGGCCGGAAACCCTGCCGGCGCCAACCTCTCCTCGGGCGTCGCCACGGCGCTCTTGCACACGCGCGGCGCCGAGCTGGGGCTATTCGAGGTAGACGAGGCGGCGCTGCCGACTATCGCCCGCGCGCTCCGGCCCCGAGTCCTCTGCCTGAACAACCTCTTCCGCGACCAGCTCGACCGCTACGGGGAGCTCGAGATCCTGGCGGAGCACTGGCGAAAGGTGGTTGCCGAGCTCCCGCCCGAGAGCACGCTGATCGTGAACGAGGACGATCCCCAGCTGGCGCAGATCGCGCGCGGACGCGAGGGAGTAATCCGGTTCGGGCTCGAGGACGAGCGTCACGGCGGCCCCCTCCCCCACGCCGCCGATGCCCGTTACTGCAGCGCGTGCGGCACGGCCTACAGCTACCGCCTCGCCTACGTCGGCCACCTCGGCGAGTACTCGTGCCCGGGCTGCGGATTCACCCGCTCGAAGCTCGACATCCGGGCCGACGAGATCGAGCTCGACGGTCTCACGGGCTCCCGCTTCCGCCTGCACCTGCCCGGGGAAACACGCAACGTCAGGCTCGGCCTGCCGGGGCTCTACAACGTCTACAACGCTCTCGCTGCTGCTGCCGTGGCGAGCTCGCTCGGCGCTACAGCGGACGAGATCGCGGCCGGGCTTGCGAGCACAGAGGCGGCGTTCGGCCGCTCGGAGCGGATCGAGATCGGGAAGCGGAAGCTGCTCCTGCTTTTGATCAAGAACCCGACCGGCGCCAACGAGGTCGTGCGCACGCTGGTCGCCGGCGGCACGCCGAAGACGCTGGTGATCGCGCTCAACGACGGCATCGCCGACGGCCAGGACGTCTCCTGGATCTGGGACGTCGATTTCGAGCCGCTGCTCGATCGGCTCGAGCGTCTGATCGTGAGCGGCGGCCGCGCCGCCGAGCTCGCGCTCCGGTTCAAGTACGCCGGCTTCCCCGAGAACCGGATCGAGGTCGTCCCGGCGCTCGGAGAGGCGCTCGACGCCGGGCTGGAGCTGACGGCGGCGGACGGCGAGTTGGTCGTCTGCCCGACCTACACGGCCATGCTCGAGCTGCAAAAGCTGCTCGCCGAGCGCGGGCACGCCGACCCGTACTGGCGGCGGGCCGCCCGCGCCCGCTCCGAGGCCGGAGCCGATAAGGGGGACGAATGACCGTCTCGATCCGCGTCTGCCACCTCTATCCCGAGCAGCTCAACATCTACGCCGACCGCGGCAACATCGCCGTCTTTCGCAGCCGCGCCGAGCGTCGCGGTTACGCGCTCGACGTGATCGGGGTCGGCGCCGGCGAGCCACTCGCGCCCGACTGCGACCTGATCTACCTCGGCGGAGGCCAGGACCGCGAGCAGGCGCTGATCGCCCCCGACCTCGCCGGCCGCGGCGACGAGATCTCGGCTGCGCTCGCCGACGGCGCCGCGCTGCTTGCGGTATGCGGCGGCTACCAGCTGCTCGGGCGTGGCTACCGCGACCGAACGGGAGTGTCGATGCCCGGCGCCGGCGTGCTTCCGCTCGACACCGTCGCCGGCGACAGGCGCATGATTGGCGACGTTTCGATCGAGTGCGAGCTCGAGCCCGGCGACACACACTCCGTGGTCGGCTTCGAGAACCACGGCGGGCGCACGCAGCTCGACCCTGGCGCCGTTCCGCTCGGTCGTGTCGTGCACGGCTTCGGAAACGACGGCGAGAGCGGCTTCGAGGGCTGCCGCCTCGGTAAGGCGATCGGCACCTACCTGCACGGCCCGCTCCTGCCCCGCAATCCCTGGCTGGCCGACTGGCTGCTCGGCCAGGCGCTCGGCCGGCGCCTCGGCGAAGTTCCGGAGCTGGAGCCGCTCGACGACGAGCTCGAGCACGAGGCTCATGCGGTCGCCTCGGGACGGGCGCGGGATCGCGGCGGGAAGTTCCGCTAGCTGGGCTGCTCGTGCACTCCGGTAAACAAAACCGGCGGGACGACGCGTCAATCAGACAGTGAAGAAGAAGGGCGCCAGACTCGAGCAGATCGAGGAGCTCTACCGCTCCCGCTACCAGTACTTCGTGCAGGTGGCTCGGGCGGTCGTCGGTGACGAGGCAGCGGCGCACGATGCCGTTCAAGACGGCTTCTCGCAGGCGATCCGCAAGCGCGGCTCGTTTCGCGGAGACGGCCCGCTCGAAGCCTGGCTCTGGCGATCGGTCGTGAACGCTGCGATCAGCGCCCGCCGACGGAAAAGTGCTTTCGATCCTTTCGAGATCGCGACCGAAGCCGCGAGCGACGACCAACCCGCCTCGGACGACGAGATCCGCGCCTGGGTCGCCGCTCTCCCCGAGCGGCAGCGACTCGCGGTCTTTCTTCGCTACTACGCCGATCTCGACTACCGGGCGATTGCAACCGCGCTAGGGGTCGAGACCGGAACTGTCTCCGCGACGTTGAACGCGGCCCACGCCGCATTACGCCGCTCGATTTCGGCACCCAAGGAGGTGTCCCCATGACCAGCTACGAAGAGACGATCCAAAGCGTTCTCGTGAGAACGGTGCCGCTTCCGGCCGGCGCCGGGCGCGACTGGGAGGACGTTCTCTCTCGCTCGTCGGCCTCGGCGAGAACCGTTCGCACACGTCGTCTCGTCTACTCAGTCGCTCTCGCGGTGGCGGTGGCGATAGTCCTTGCCGTCACACCGCTCGGCGCCGTGATCGCGCGCGGCTTCGGCGACTTCTCGGGCTGGCTGAGCGGGAGTGCCGGCAGTCCGGTAACGGGAAAAGAGAAGAGCGCTTTTGCGAATGCATCCCGGCGTTCGTGGATCCGCTTCCCAAAGACGGCGTCGCTTCGGCGATTGATAGTCACAACAAAAGGCGGCGTTCGCTACGAGCTGTTCGGCTTTCGGACCGGAGACTCGTTCTGCTTGCAGGTCGTCGCATCTCGGGCGGCGACAGCGAGATACACGGGTTGCGTTCCACAGTCAGCACTGCAAGCAAAGCGGGCGCCTGCATTGCCCATCTTCGTGGACGCACCGGTCAGCGATCGCGAGACTCACGGTCGGCACGTGGACTTCATCAAGCGAGCCGGTGTCACCTTCGGAATCGTGAGCGACGGGGTTGCGGGTATCAGCGCTCGCACGCAGTCGCACCGGTTGAACGGGATTGTTGGAGGCGGCGGCTTCCTGATCATCAACTATCGCTCCGCCGCCGGCGCGCGCGTTCGCTCGATAACAGCCAGCGACAGCCAGGGCGACGTCACACGCATTCCTCTCGCCCACTTGACAAGCCTGCAGAAAAGCCTGCAGAACTCCCTCAGCGATATGAAGAAGCCGCTTCCTTTTGGACCACACCGTGTCCAGCGGATCATCAAAGACCCTACGATCGGCTGGATCGTCCGGCGGGAACCACGCGGCGAACCTGTCCCTTCAGGCCGATTCGAATCGCTCTTCTGGCCTCCTGGCCTAACTTCGTTCGAGCGGTCGATCAAGCCGGATCCGAAAGGATTGATACAGGTACTCGTCAGCATCCGGACCTTCCGCCACGTGAGGAGGGACAGGACCGAGCTCTGCGTGAGTCCGGTTGTGGGGCGAGTGCGCGGCTACTCATGCGGCCCCCTCAACAACCCCTTCCCGCGCATATTCGGTCGCCGACTGCCGTTCTGGTTCATGTCTGGCGGCGGACCCGGAGGAGACCAGTACGGGGGAGTCGTCGGGCTCAGTGCCGACGGAGTAGCTCGAATGACGCTCTTTCTCGCGAACGGCGAGCGAATTCCGGTCCCGATCCGGGACAACGTCTATGTAGTTCAGTTTCCGTTCGCGGCCTGTCCAGCCGTTCTCGCGGCCTACGACAGGAAAAGCCGCGTTGTCGGTTTCCAGAGGCTGCCGGGGCCGTAGACGGCGGTTCAGGGAATCCAGAGCGAGCCGAGATAGACCGTCGGGTCGCCGGGCTCCCAGGTGCGCAGGAAGTGCTGGATCGGCGGATGAACGACCACATCGGCCAGCTCTTCGGGCGCGAACAGGCGGTGGCCGCGCACCGCGTCGTCGATCGAGGCGACCTCCTCCAGCGAGTGCTCGCTCAGGTCGCCGGCGAAGATGATGTGAACGACGTGCTTACTGACCGGCAGGTGGCCGGGCGAGATCGAGTCGGCGAGCGCGATCGGGCCCTCGACCGGGATCTCGTAATCGATGCCGATCTCTTCGCTCAGCTCGCGCTGGAGCGCGTCGAGCAGCGACTCGCCCGATTTGACGCCGCCGCCCGGGAGCAGCCAGTACTCCTTGCCCGGTTTCTCGTGGCGGCAGAGAAGAATGCGGCCGTGCCAGCGCAACATCGCCGAGACGCGGATGCGGGGCTCTCGCGCCATTCTCCCCTACACCCGCGAGGATCCGAATCCGCGTACGCCGCGCTCGCTCCCCGGCAGCTCCTCGACCTCGACCAGCTCGAACTCGGGCAGGCGCATGAGCACGAGCTGGGCGATCCTCATTCCCGGCTCGATCGTGAAGGACTCGCGGCGGTCGGTGTTGAGGACGACGACGCGGAGCTCGCCGCGGTAGCCGGAGTCGATCAGCCCGGGCGAGTTGACGAGCGCGATGCCGTGGCGCATGGCCAGGCCCGATCTAGGCTGGACGAAACCGGCATGACCCTCGGGAATCGCCACGGCCAGGCCGGTTCCCACCGTCGCCCGCTCGCCCGGCGCCAGCTCGATGCGCTCGCAGGAGGCGAGATCGATCCCGGCGTCGCCGGCATAGGCGCGCACCGGGACAACCGCGTCGGGCCGCAAGCGGCAGATCCGGAGCTCGATCACCGGGCCTGCCTCGAGCGCTTTCCGGAGGTCATGACGAAGCGAGAGTAACGTCCCAGCGCGCTCGGCGAGAGGCGGGCCCGAACGTAGACGCCCTCGGCCTCGTCGCGGCGCTCCTCGATCGGGGCTCCCAGCCCATACAGCTCGGAGAGGGCGGCGCCCTCGTCGTGCGGAATGAAGAGGAGCACCGGCTCGAAGCGATCGGCGAAACGGGAGGCGAGGCGCGCGCGCAGCTCGTCGAGCCCCTCGCCGGTCAGGGCCGAGATCTGGAGCGCGTCGGGAAAGCGGTTGGCGAGACGCTTGCGCGAGACGGCGTCGACACTGTCGATCTTGTTCAGGACGAGCTCGGACGGCAGCTCGTCGGCGCCGATCTCGTGCAGCACCGAGACCACCGCCGCGATCTGCTCCTCGAGCTCCGTCTGCGAAAGCGAGGCGTCGGCGACGTGGAGGACGAGATCGGAGACGAGCGTCTCCTCCAGCGTGGCGGCGAAGCCCTCGACCAGCTGGTGTGGCAGGCGGCGGATGAAGCCGACGGTGTCGGTGACCAGGTACTGCCTGCCCTCGTGCTCGAAGGCGCGCGTGGTCGGGTCGAGCGTCTCGAACAGCCTGTCCTCGACCGAGACGCCGGCGCCCGCGAGGGCGTTCAGAAGCGTCGACTTGCCGGCGTTCGTGTAACCGGCTAGAGCGACAGTAGGTTTCTCGGTGCGGCGTCGCTCTTTGCGCCCGGTATCGCGCCGTTTCGACAGCTCCGCCAGCCGGCGCTTGAGCACCGAGACCTTGTGGCGCGCCTGGCGGCGGTCGCTCTCGAGCTGGCTCTCGCCCGGGCCTCGTGTGCCGACGCCACCGCCGAGCCGTTCCAAGTGCTTCCACATCCCGCGCATGCGCGGCAGGTTGTATTCGAGCTGGGCCAGCTCGACCTGGAGCTTGCCCTCGGCGGTCACCGCATGCTGGGCGAAGATGTCGAGGATCAACTGCGTGCGGTCGACCACACGCACGTCGAGCGCGTTCTCGAGCGTGCGCTGCTGCACCGGCGAGATCTCGTCGTCGACGATCAACACCTCGGCGCCGGCATCGGCGAAGGCGGCCTCGAGTTGTGCCAGCTTGCCCTTGCCCACGAAGGAGCTCGGATCGGGCTGGGCGCGGTGCTGAACGACCTCCGAGGTGATCGCGACGCCCGCGGTTCGCGCCAGCTCGCGCAGCTCGGCCATCTCTCTCTCCGCCTCGACTCCTTGCGGAAAGACCGCGAGTGCGAAGCCGCGCTCTGGTTCTGCTCCCGGAGCGGGATCGGGCTGATGCGCGGTCACGACAAGTAGTATGCCCGCTCGCCCTGCCGGCAACCGAGCGGGCCGCTAGGCTGCCGCTCAGGATGACGGCGCACGCTTCGATCCCGGCCGAGCGTCTGGCTGCGCGTACGCTCGAGCTGGTCGACATTCCGTCGCAGAGCAGGGCCGAAGCGGCCCTCGCTAAGCACGTGCGCTCGCTCTTGCCCGCTCCGCTCGAGATCGTCCACGCGGAGGGCGACGCGGTCTACGCGCGGGTACCCCGAGCCGGGCGCCCGTTCGTCCTCTTTGCCGGGCACCTCGACACGGTTCCGGCGCAGGAGAACCTTCCCGGGCGGATCGAGGAGGGCGCCGTGATCGGTTGCGGCTCGAGCGACATGAAGGCAGGGTTGGCCGTGATGATCGAGCTCGCCCGCTGGATCGCCGCCGAGGGCCCCGAGCTCGATCTCGATCCGGGCTTCCTCTTCTTCCCGCGCGAGGAGCTGCCGCTGGAGGAAAGCTCCCTGCCCGGGCTCTTCGCCGCGCTGCCCGAGCTCGACGAGGTGGAGCTGGTGATCGTGATGGAGCCGACCGACAACGAGATCCAGGCCGGCTGCCTCGGAAACCTCTATGCGCGCGTCGTCTTTCGCGGTGAGAGTGCGCATTCGGCCCGGCCCTGGCAGGGCGTCAACGCGATCGAGCTGGCGATCGAGGGGCTGCGGCCGCTGCTCGAGGTCGAGCCGCTTCGGCTCGAACAGGAGGGGCTAACCTTCACCGAGGTGTTGAGCTTGACCGAGATCGAGGCCGGAATAGCCGCCAACGTCATTCCGGATCTCTGCGTCGCCCAGGTCAACTACCGCTACGCGCCCACGCGCACGCCCGCGGAGGCCGAGAGCCGCCTGCGCGAGCTGATCGGCGAGGCCGAGCTGGAGCTGACGAGCAACTCGCCCGCTGCTCACGTTCCCGCTTCATCCCGGCTGCTCGAGCGCCTGCGCCAGACGGGAGATCTGGCGCTCGAGCCCAAGCAGGCCTGGACGCCCGTGGCGGAGTTCGCGGCACGCGGGCTCGATGCGGTCAACTTCGGACCGGGCGCGCCGCGCTACGCGCACCGTGCCGACGAGCGAGTCGAGATCGCGCAGCTCGATCGCTCCTTCGCGGTTCTTCGTCGCTTTCTCTCCAAGGAGATCTGATGCGTCTTTCCCCAGTTTTGGACGAGTTCGGCACCTACCCGTTCGTTCGCCTCGACGAGGCCCGGCGTGAGGCCGCCGCGCGCGGCGTCCAGGTCATCGACTTCGGCATGGGCGACCCGAACGAGGAGACCGAGGCCTTCATCCGTAACGCGCTCGCGGCCAACCTGCCCGCGCGTTGTGGCTACCCGCGCGCGGTAGGTCTGCTCGAGCTGCGGCGAGCGATCGCCGAGTGGTGCGAGCGGCGCTTCGGCGTCCGCGTAGATTCAGAACACGAGTTGATTCCGACTCTCGGCAGCAAGGAGGCGATCTTCACCTTCGCGCAGATCGCCGATTTGAGAGCGCCGAGGAACCTCGTGCTGGTTGCCGATCCCGCCTACCCGGTGCCCGAACGAGGTGCCCGTTTCGCGGGCGCCGAGGTCGTACACCTGCCGCTGACCGAAGCCAACGCCTTCCTGCCAGATCTCGCCGCGGTGCCGAAGAAGACCTGGAATAGGGCCGCGCTGGTGTGGGTGAACTACCCCAACAACCCCACCGGAGCGGTCGCCCCGCTCTCCTTTTACGAGCAGCTGGCCGCGCTTGCGATCGAGCACGACTTCATGCTCTGCTCGGACGAGGCCTACAGCGAGATCTACTTCGACGAGCGCCCGCCCTCGGCGCTACAGGTGCCCGACCGCCGCAACGTCGTCGTCTTCAACACTCTCAGCAAGCGTTCCTCGATGACCGGATACCGCTCGGGCTTCGTCGCGGCGAATCGCGAGGTGATCGACGCTCTTCGCTTTCTCCGTCCTTCGCTCGGCACCACTCCGCAGGAGTTCGTACAGCTGGCCTCGATCAAGGCCTGGCGTGACGAGGCGCACGTGGAGCGCACCCGTAAGCGCTACCGAGAGAAGCGTTCGGTCATGCTCGAGGCGATCACGAAGGCGGGACTGCGCGTCGCCGGCAGCGAGGCGACCTTCTTCCTTTGGATCGCGGTGCCGGACGGGGATACGTCCGAGGGATTCTCAAAGCGTCTGCTCGAACACGGCATCGTGGTCGCGCCCGGCTCCTTCCTCGGCGAGCACGGCGAGGGCTACGTACGCCTCGCGCTCGTGCCTACGCTGGAGGAGTGCGAGCGTGCAGCCGCGCTGCTCGGGCGCCTCTTGTGACACCATTCAAGTCCATGACGCGAGATGAATTCGACGCCCTCGTCGCCGAGATCGAGGCCGATGGAGAGTACGAGCGGCCGGCCGCGTTCGCGCTGGGCCTGGCCACGGTCAGCCGCTTCGAGCGAGTGCTCGACACCTACTTCCCGTTCGTGAACCTGAACGAGCGCTCCTGCGCGGCGGCGATCCTCTCCAAGGTCACCGGGCGTAGGGCCGGCGGCGGCAATTTCGAGCTCAACCGCGAACAGTTGGAAGAGGCGCTGGGGCTGTTCGCAGTTTTCGAGGGAGACGGCGACTTCCATCCCAACATCGAGGCGCTGCGGATGGCGCTCGGCGCCCTTCAGAATGAAGACTCCCCGCTCCAGTCTCAGCGCTCGCGCCGAGCCGTCGTCGTCTTCATCGGCGATCTCGCCGATCCGCCGGCGGATGTCTCGGACGTCTACCTGCGGCTTCATCTGCTCTCGCAGCGCAAGATCCAGCCCCACGGCTGCAACCTCGAGAGCATCTTCGGTATCCTGCCCAACGTCGTCTGGAGCAACCGCGGCCCCTTCGACAGCGAGGATTTCGAGCGCACTCGCGCCGAGCTGATCGCACAGGGAATCGAGCTCAAGGTGCGCTCGGTCGACAAGTTCCCGCGCATGACCGACTACGTGGTGCCCTCTGGCGTCCGCATCGCCAACGCCGACAACGTTCGCCTCGGCGCCCATCTCGCGCCCGGAACGACGGTCATGGCCGCCGGCTTCGTCAACTTCAACGCCGGCACGCTCGGACAGGCGATGGTCGAGGGACGGATCTCGGCCGGCGTCGTGATCGAGCCCGAGTCGGACGTGGGCGGCGGCGCCTCGATCATGGGCACGCTTTCGGGCGGCGGCGGCGAGGTGATCAGGATCGGCTCGCACTGCCTGCTCGGCGCCAACTCGGGTTGCGGCATCTCGCTCGGCGACGGCTGTACGATCGAGGCCGGTCTCTATGTCACCGCCGGCGCCCGCGTGACGATGCCCGACGGGAGCGTCGTCAAAGCGCGCGAGCTGAGCGGACGATCCGGGCTGCTCTTCTGGCGTAACAGCCAGACCGGCGCGATCGAGGTGAAGGAGCGCGGTAACACCGTTGCCCTGAACGCCGCCCTGCACCAGAACAAGAACTAGCGACCCAGCCCGCTAGATCTGCACGCTCGAAGTGGTCAGATCAGAAGCTCGGGCGACAGTTCTATGTTGCAGATTTCCTGAGCTTCGCCGATCAGGGTCGCACGCCGCTCCGGCGAGAGCGCGACCTGTAGATCGCCGCCGATGAGATGAACCGTGACGGGGCTCTCGCACCAGCCCATCACTATCGACGTCGAGGCCGCCGCCACCGAGCTGGTGCCCGAGGCCAGCGTCTCCCCCGCGCCCCGCTCCCAGACGGCGACGGTGATCTCGTGCGGGCCGTCGACATAGACGAGCTGAACGTTGGTGCGCTCGGGAAAGCGCGGGTGACACTCGACCAGCGGACCTAGCCGGAGCAGCTCCGAGCGCTCGGGGTCGCGCCGTATGACGGCGTGCGGGTTTCCGACCGAGACGGGAACGAACTCGATCTCCTCGCCGCCGACTTCGAGCTTCTCCGGCTCGCCGACCGTCACCTCGCCCATCTCCATCTCGACCTCGAGCCCGCCGAGCATGTGCGCCTCGACGGCCAGCTCGCCCACGCGCACGCGCACCTGGGCGCGGGCATTCCGGCGCGCCAGCCAGCGCGCGGCAATACGAGCGCCGTTACCGGAAAGCTCGGCGAGCGAGCCGTCGGGGTTCCAGATCTTGACCTCGACCTCGTCGCCGCTCATCGAGACAACCTCGGCGATGCCGTTGGAGCCGACTCCAAAGTGGTAGTCGCAGAGCTTCGTCACGCGCTCGGGCGTGAGCTCGAGCGCAGGCTCAGACTGCTCCAGAAGCAGGTAGTCGTTTCCCAGTCCATGCCACTTCGACAATCTCATCGGCGACCTCTTCGCGGGATCGGTTGGCATTGACTCTAATCAGCCCGGGGATGCGGCGCATCCATTTCTGCTGGTAAGCCGCGTAGCGGCGGGTGCGAAGGACAAGCGCCTCGATCGCCTGTTCCGGCGGGAGCTCGGCCAGCTCGCGCAAGCCCATCACCCTGCGCGCGGTCAGGGAAAGCGGCCTCTCCAGCGCCGCCTGAACCTCCTTGCCCACGCCGCGCTCGAACATCGCTTTCGTTCTCCGCTCGATCCTCCCGTCGAGCAGCGAGCGCTCGAGCTCTAGTCCGAAGACGAGCGTCGGGTGACGCATCGCTCCCGACCAGAGCCGGCTATCTGCCCGTACCAGTGAGTGTCCGGCCTCGTTCAGCTCTAGCGCCCGCACAACCCGGCGCCTGTCGTTCGCGTGAACCCTCTCGGCAGCAACCGGATCGCGGTCCGTGAGAAGCGCGTGCGCCCGCTCGGGTCCGAGCTCGTCATAAGTTCGTTGCCAGCGCTCACGGGCGCCGGCGGCAGGCGCCGGCGGCAGCTCGATCTCGGCCAGCGCGGCCCGTAGATAGAGCCCGGTACCCCCGACGACGAGCGGAGTGCGGCCGGCGTCAAGGATCTCGTCGATCGCCGCGTGCGCCAGACCGGCGTACTCGCCGACCGAGGCCTCGTGATCGAGCGGCCAGATCCCGACAAGGCGCGCGGGCGATTGGTTGGTAAGGATCGGTAGATCGCGGTACACCTGCATCGCGTCGGCGGAGACCAGCTCGCCGTCGAGGCGCGCGGCGACCGCCTCCGCCACGGCGCTCTTCCCGCTCGCCGTGGGACCGAAGATCGCAAGTACTGAAGGCTTGTTCATTTCGGAGATCGCGCCCCTGTCTGGCGGGATAAACCCCGCCCTACCCGTTTTCAGCCTATCGAGGAAACTCGCACGAGTGTGAGCCGCATTCGTGCCGAAAGCGTCGCGGGAGCTCCGCGCCACCACTCGGAGATCGCCAGCACCTGTCCTTCGAGCACGCTCACCAGTCCCCGAGTGAAGGCAGGCCCGAAAACCAGCTCCACTCCTGCTCGAGGACGCGGCTGATTCGCTCCTGGTCGGGATAGTCGTACTCGTTGAAGTAATCGATCACCTGCTCGTAGTAGTCGATCGCTGCCGCCAGGCTCGGGTTTCTGAGCAGCTCGTGCGACGACTCCACGAAACCGGGCGGCATGTCCTCGCACCTCCCCAGCGCGGTGAAGAGGGACTTGTGACAGGGGAAGAGGACTCGGTTGTGAGCCAGAACGAGCCTGGCCGCGAAGAAGACAAGCTCGGTCACGCTGCGCCGGGCGAAGTACTCGTCGCCGAGCAGGAAGCCCTGCTCACCGACGTAGCGGTGGTGCTTCACCTGGCCGTAGAACGCCTTGATCTTCGCCTCGCGCTCCCATTCGGGATAGACCGCAATCCTGGCGATCAGCTCGTCGATCTCGGCGTCGTGCGAGAACTCGGTGTAGGCGCTTTCGAAGGACGAGCGCGTCGGCTCGCTGGCGCGGACGGCCGCCTCTTGCAGGAACCGCTTGCCGACGATCTTGCCGTCGATCTCGACACCGGAGAACCTGTTCGGATCCCAGCTTCCGTAGAAGCAACCCTCCGCCGCCCGGACGCGCTCGAACTCCTCATCGGTCACGACCAGGTATAGGTCGACGTCCGAGTCCGCGTGCGGCTTGCCGGTTGCGAGCGAGCCGCAGATAACGAGCGCGAGCGTGTTCGGGTCGTCTCTGTGCAGGCAGACGAGCTCGTCGATCGCTTTCCGATGACGTTCGCTCGTTGCCGGTTTTTCGTCACGGTTCATTGCGCCTTCCTAGTGGGACGGAAATCAGCCTAGCGGCGAAAATCGTGCGAAAAGGCCGCGCTGTGTGTCGGGATTATCCCTCCCCTACCCGGTTTCAGCCTATCCAGGAAGGCTGCACCGATGGGAAACGGATTCGTGCCTGACCGCCACGGAAGCGGAGCGAAAGCGTCACGCAGGAGAGGGAACAACCTGGGCGCCACGCAAAGTCGTCGAGGTCGCCGCCTCGATGCACACGTCGACGAGCTCGCCCGGCCCAGCCGTGCCGCTGAAGTTGACGGTCGTATTCCGGCGCGTCCGTCCGCGCAGAAGTGTTTCGTCGGTGCGGCTCCTGCCCTCCACCAGTACCTGCTCGACCCCGCCGACGCGCCGCTCGTTGCGCTTGCTCGCTGTCTCCTGCACCAGCTCGATCAGCCGCTCGATCCGCTCGCGCTTGACCTCCTCGGGTACCTGGCCGGGAAGCGAGGCAGCCTCGGTGTCGTAGCGCGGCGAGTAGACGAAGGTGAAGGCGCCGTCGAAGCCGGCCTGCTCGACCAGGCTCAGCGTCTCGGTGAAGTCCTCGTTCGTCTCGCCCGGGAAACCGACGATCAGATCGGTGGTGATCGCCAGGTCGGGTATAGCCGCGCGCATCTCGGCGACGAGGCCGAGGAAGCGCTCGCGGTCGTAGGTGCGTCGCATCGCCTTGAGGATGCGACTGGAGCCCGACTGGGCCGGGAGATGCGCGTGCTCGCAGACCGAGTCGCACTCGGCCATGGCGGCGATCACGTCGCCACGGAAGTCCTTCGGATGCGGACTCATAAAGCGGATCCGCTCGATTCGCTCGACCCGGTTGCAGGCGCGCAGTAAATCGGCAAAGGTCTTGCGCTCGGCCGCAGGCAGGTCGCGGCCGTAGGAGTTGACGTTCTGGCCGAGGAGCGTAATTTCTCGCACCCCGTCTACGGCCAGGCTCTCGACCTCGGCCAGGATCTCGCCCGGCGTGCGGCTCATCTCTCGGCCGCGCACGGTCGGGACGATGCAGTAAGAGCAGACCGAGTTGCAGCCCATCGATATCTGCACCCAGGACTGGAAGGCGCGCTCGCGTCTGGCCGGAAGCTCCGCGGCGAATCTGCGCTCGTTGCCGGTTCCGAAGCTCCACCTCGTGCCGCCGTCTCGCTCGGCCGCCAGCCACTCGCCCAGCGCCGCGATCGAGCCCGGCCCGAAGGCGAAGTCAACCTGCGGGAACTGCTCGAACAGATGCTCGCGCTGAACCTCGGCGAAGCAGCCCCCGACCGCGAGCAGGCGTTCCGGGTCGGCGTCTTTCAGAGTCTTTGCCAGCGCCAGGTGCGCCGACAAGCGCGACTCGGCCTTCTCGCGAATCGTGCAGGTGTTGAAGACGATCACGTCCGCCTGCTCGAGCTCGGGCGCCTCGCCCAGCCCGAGTTCCTCGAGCATGCCCCGGATCCGCTCCGAGTCGTGAGCGTTCATCTGGCAACCGAAGGTGGTGACGTGGTAGCGACGCACGGATTAAAAGGTAGCCGTGCGCTGAGTCGTCACGGCTTAGGACGGTCGTTACTAGACAGGTCGTAGAAGTCGAAACAGAGCGTCGCATCCAGGTCGGCGATCCGGCGAAGCGTGTGGGGCGAGATTTCTGGGCCGCCGTGACCGTAAGCTGATGCCCAGTAACAGAAGAAATCGAGCTCGAGTTTCATCTCAGCTCGAAGAGCACGGAGCTCGTCTCTAACCGGCTCGACGATCTCGAGAAGGGCAATTAGGTGACGCTCAACACTGGTCGACTCGAGCATCTCGCGAGTACTTATCAACCAGGTTCCACTGGGCTCCACGACGGCTCTCGAGATCACGACACAGCGCCCCCCTCTTTCCACCGCGAAGTGAGGATCGATCCCGATTCGCTTCGTGATCTCGGCGGTGTTGAACGCCGCGCCTCCGTTGAGCAGGAAGCTGGCGTAAGTTCTGTCACAGTTCGCACTCTCTTCGAGGGTTGACATATCACTCATTCAACACTAAACCGGCACCTCACAGGACGGGCGATATTCGCCGCACGACGGTCGATCCGCCGACTGTCGAGATTGACACGCTGAGAAGATCAGAACTTGCCGGCTCGCGTGTCCGAGGCGATCTCCTCGACGGTGTCCGCGTCGAATCCGCGACGCGCGAGACGGCCGAGTAGACGCTTGCGGTCCGCGATCGCGAGCGCAATCGCGCGTGCCCGTTCGATCTCCGGCTCGAGCGAGGCGACCGCCTGTTCGATCAGCTCCGAGGCGACGCCCTCCTGCTCGAGGATGTACCGAACGGCGACGTCGCCGTAACCGCGTTCGGCCAGGGACTGGGCCCTACCGAGCGCGTAGGTGTGGTCGTTCAGGTATTGCGCCCGCTCGAGCGCCTCGACCGCTTCTCCTAACGCGGCCGGCGCCACTCCCTTTCGCTCCAGCCGGTCTTCGAGCAGCGCGCGCGGAAGCGGACGGCAGGCGAGCATGCGGGTCGCCTTGGTCAGGGCCTCGGCGCGGCGGAGCTCGCGGCGGATCAGGCGCAGATCCTCGCGCTCGAGTCTCTTGCCCACGCTGAGCCCGGCTCGGGCGGCCGCGACCAGCGGAATCTTGCGCCAGAGAGCGCCGTCAAGCTCGACGAGCACTTCACTCGTCGAGATCTCACGCAACCCGGTGATCTCGGGCATTCGCTAGGCGGCGGTGACTACTTCCTCCGCCTCTTCCTCGGCGATCGCGACAATCGGAGCTTCCCTGGGCTCTTCTCCGAGTCGAGCGGAGACGATCTGCTCGTCCCCGATCAGGTCCTGGATGGCGCCCAGGATTTGCTGAGTGACATCGGGGTGCTCACCCAGGAAGGCAGCCGCGTTCTGACGGCCCTGGCCGAGACGTTCGTCGCCGAAGGAGAAGTAGGAGCCCGACTTCTGCACGATCTTGCGATCGACTGCGGCGTCTAGCACCGTCGATTCCCAGGGAATGCCCGTGCCGTAGATGATGTCGAACTCGGCCTGCTTGAACGGCGGCGCCACCTTGTTCTTGACCACCTTGACCTTGACCCGGTTACCGATCGCCTCGGCGCCGTCCTTGAGCGTCTCGATACGGCGGATGTCGAGCCGGACGGTGGCGTAGAACTTGAGCGCGCGACCGCCCGGCGTCGTCTCGGGGCTGCCGAACATGACGCCGATCTTCTCGCGCAACTGGTTGGTGAACAGACAGATCGTGTCGGTGCGGTTGAGCGAGCCGGCAAGCTTCCTGAGTGCCTGGCTCATCAGTCTCGCCTGCAGACCGACGTGGGTATCTCCGATCTCACCTTCGATCTCGGCCTTGGGCGTCAGGGCCGCGACCGAGTCCACGGCCACGACATCGAGAGCGCCTGAGCGGATCAGCAGCTCGGCGATCTCCAGCCCCTGCTCGCCGGTATCCGGCTGCGAGACCAGGAGCTGGTCGATGTCGACGCCGATTCGCTTCGCATAGGACGGGTCCATCGAATGCTCGGCGTCGATGAAGGCACAGATGCCGCCGCGGCGCTGGGCCTCGGCGATCACGTGGTAGACGAGCGTCGTCTTGCCCGAAGCCTCGGGCCCGAAGATCTCGACGATACGTCCTCGCGGCAGGCCGCCGACCCCGAGTGCGAGGTCGAGGGGAAGCGAGCCGGTAGAGACCGCGCCGATCGAAACGGCCGGCCGGTCGCTCATGCGCATGACCGAGCCTTTACCGAACTGCCGCTCGATCTGACCGAGAGCTGATTCGAGGGCTTGCTCGCGATCCAAGTTCATCGACCTCCTAGCGCGACGGATCGGAGAACGTCGTACTGCGCCCCGTCGCGGCGCAGCACTGAATGGTAGGCAGACGCCTCGGACGGACTGATCTGCCCGAGCTCGGGAAGCGCGGGATGCAGACGAGGCGCGATCCGGAAGCGAAGGACGGTGACGTGCGCAAGCCAGGGACGGCTCTCGCGTTTGTAGGCGCCGATCTCCTCCAGCCCGCGCTGGATCTCCCCGGCCACCCTCGTCGCCTCTCCGGTCGTGTCCTCGAACACGAGCATGCCGACGCTTCTGGTCTCGCGATAGCGGCGCAGCTCGAGCGGCATAGGCCCGGCGCCGGCTGCGGCGCTTGCGATGACCTCTGCGATCGGCTCGATCTCCTCTTTCGGCCGGGGACCGAGGAAGGCGACCGTGAGATGGAGGTGCTCTTCCGGAACGAGGCGCGCCCGATTTCCCACGAGCTCTGCCCGCTGCCAGGCGAAGATCCGCTTGCGATCGCCGGGCGCAAGCGTGAAGGCGACGAAGAGGCGCATCCGTTCATCGCCGCTCACGCTAGCGGGCGAATCCATACCTATTCGTTCCCGATCTGTGTCAGAAGACGCCTGAGCAGATGAAGCGCTGCGACGGTCGTGTAGCGGCGGATCTGGTTCCGCTCGCCGCCGAAGCGAAGCTCCTGCTCGATCTGTCCCTCGCGACCGGCGGCGCAGAGGAAGACCAGGCCGACCGGCTTCTCGGCCGTGCCGCCACCCGGGCCGGCGATGCCGGTGACGCCGACGGCAACGTCGGCGGCGAGTGCCCTTCTTGCGCCACTGGCCAGCTCGAGCGCGCACTCTGCGGAGACGGCGCCACATTCGGCGAGCGTCTGCTCCGAGACCCCTAGCGCAGCCTCCTTGACCCCGTTCGCATAGGCGACCACGGAACCGCGAAAGACATCGCTGGCGCCGGCAACCGAAGTCAGACGCCCGGCCACAAGCCCGCCCGTGCACGACTCGGCCGTTGCCAGAGTGAGCCCCTGCGCGCGCGCCAGCTCGAGCACGATCTCCTCGATCGGCCGCTCATCACGGGCGAAGAGCGTTTCGGGATCGGCGGCCGCGAGCGCACTTTCGAGCTCGTCGGCGCGGGCCTCGGCGCCGGGCTCTACGAAGAGCTCGGCGAAGAGCTCGCGCTCCCGGGCGCAGATCGTGACCGTGACGCCGCCACCCTCGCCGCCCGCCTGCTCGAGCGCGTCCGCCAGCGACGATTCCGAGAGCCCGTAATAGCGCAGTGTCCGGCGCTCGAAGGGTGGCACCCTTGCCAGCACTTTTTGCACGGGCTCGCTTGCGAGCGCCGCCGGCCAGAGTCCTTGCAGCTCGCTCGGCGGGCCGGGCAGGGCGACCGCGACTCCCCCCTCGTGCTCCAGTGCGACGCCGGGAGCCGTGCCGGCGAGCCCAAGTATGTGCGCTCCCTCTGGAATGCTCGCCTGCTTGCGCACGCCCGCCTGGAAGGCGTGGTAGACGGCACCGACGTTCCTCGCGTAGCGGCGGCCGACGAGATCGATCGCCCGCTCGAGCTCGGGATCGACGAGGAGCTCTCTTCCGGCCACTTTCGCCAGCAGCTCGATCGTGCGGTCGTCATGGGTCGGGCCGAGGCCGCCCGAGATCACGCAGAGATCGGCTGCGAACCCCTCCTCTATAGCCGCTTCGAGCAGACCGGGATCGTCCCCTACGATCATGATGCGCCGGCAGAGGAGACCGAGCCCGGCCAGGCTGGCGGCGAGAAACGGACCGTTCTCGTCGGCCAGATCGCCGCGGACGAGCTCGCTGCCCGTGACGACGATGACGGCTTCGGGCCGGTTGCTGGAAAGCGCCTTCGAATCCCTCACGGGCGCGATGCTACCCGGTCAGGAACCTGTGCTTGTTCCCGGTGAAGAGCACCGTCGCCGGCCCGACCCGGGTTCCCGCCGTGGTGGGGGCTCCGCTCGCCAACGTCCAGCGCAAGTTCTGAATAGCCCCAACACTGACCCAGAGGCTCGGGTAGCTGAAGCTCTTGCTTCGGCCCTTGAGGAGGATATCCCCGTAAACCCTATCCCCGTTCTCTCCGCCGACTCGGACATCGACGAAGGTGTCCCCGCGCACGGCCGTGATCGTGAGCCTCGTCGTCTCCTGGCTCGTGGTTTGCGGGTGGAGATTCACGACATCAGCCTTCGGCGATTTCGAGGTGAAGGCGGCGAAGAGCAGGAGGGAAACCCCGATTATTATCGCCAGCGAGATAACAACCGCGCTGGTGGCGACACGGCGCGAGTGCCGCGTCTGTACCGGCGTCCTTCTCTCCCGGCTCCGAGAGGTCGAGACCACCTCCTCGGAGACAGAGAAGCGGGAGTTGAACTCGTCGACGTAGAGCTGCCCGTCCAGGCCGAGCTCGTCGGCGTAGACACGCAGGAAACCCCTCATGTAGGCCGGCGCGGGAAGGAGCGAGAACTGCTCCTCCTCGAGCGCTCTGAGGTAGCGGGTACGGATCTGGGTCTTTCGCTCCAGATCTGAGAACGTCCGCCCTTGGCGCTCGCGGGCTTCGCGCAGGCTGTTGCCTAATTCGAACACAGGTATGCATTGTAGAGGGGGAAAGCGATCTTAGACGCTTCGCCGGGTTTCAACCGAGGAAGAGCGTCCTCCGCTGCGTCCGAGATCCGTACTAACGGCTGGTCATGATGGCGTATACGGCAAGCGCCACGCAGGCCGCGAGTCCTAACGAGAGCGCGAGCGTTCCCAGTAGGCGACCGAGCCCGGCCAGCTTCGCGCCGCCCATGCGCCCGAGTGAGATCGAACGGCGCAAACGAGCCCTCTTCGCCAGTACGAGAGCCAGAATGCCGAACACAGAGCACCCGGCGGCGATGGCGATGACCGCCATGATCAGCGTCACCTCGACCAGGCGCATCGAGAGCACGATCGCGGCCGGCGCCAGGACAACGCCGATCAGCCCTGTGAGGGCGGCGAGGCGAGCGCGCACGTTCGCTTGGTTCGTCCGGTAGTCCTCGTAAGGCAGCACGGCGCTATTGTCGCTGCTCCGCGACGAGCACGCCGCTGGTAACCGGCAGCGGCTAGCGAGCGGCCTGAAGCGTCAGGATGTGCTCGAGCTCGCTTTCCTCGACGAGCACGCGCCGGGGCTTGGAGCCCTCGTAGCCCGAGATAATGCCGCGCCGCTCGAGCATGTCGATCAGCCTGCCCGCCCGCGTGTAGCCGACACGCAGGCGGCGCTGAATCAGCGAGACCGAAGCCGACTGCGACTGTATGACGACCTCGATCGCCTTTTCCAGCAGTGGATCTTCGTCGGGGTCGAACTCGCTGTCCGAGTCCTCGAGCGCTTCCTCGGCGAAGGCTTCCGGCAGTTCGAGCAGCGATTCGTCCAGCTCCTGTTCGCGCTGACTGCGGCACTGCTCGACGATCAGGGTCACCTCTTCCTCGCTCACGTAGGCGCCCTGTAGACGCTGCAGACGCGAGGTGCCAAGCGGTTTGAAGAGCATGTCGCCCTGCCCGAGCAAGCTCTCTGCGCCGGAGGTATCGAGGATGACGCGTGAGTCGGTCTGGCTGGAGACAGCGAAGGCGATGCGCGAAGGGATGTTGGTCTTGATCATGCCGGTGATGACGTCGACCGAGGGCCGCTGCGTGGCCAGGACGAGATGGATACCGACGGCGCGCGACTTCTGCGCCAGGCGGATGACCGCGTCCTCGACCGCCTGCGGCGAGGTCATCATCAGATCTGCAAGCTCGTCGATCACGACGAGGAGATAGGGAAGCGGGTCCTCCCCGCGCTGCCTGAGGGCGCGGTTCAACTCGGGCAGAGCGCGTGCCCGCACAATGCTCATCTTCTCGTAGCGGCGCTCCATCTCGGCGAGCAGGTTGGCGAGCACCGCTGCGGCCTCCTTCGGATTGGAGACGACCGGAGTGAGCAGGTGCGGGATCGACTCGTAGAAGCCGAGCTCGATGCGCTTGGGATCGATCAGGATCATCCGCACCTCGTCGGGGGTGCGGCGGAGCAGGATCGAGGTCAGGATCGTGTTGATGCAGCCCGACTTGCCCGAACCGGTGGTGCCGGCGATGAGGATGTGCGGCATGCGCGCCAGATCGGTCCAGACGGCGTTGCCGGCGATGTCCTTGCCGAGCCAGACCGAAAGCGGACTGGCCGAAGCGGGAAGGTCGTCGAAGACATCACCGAGAGTGACCAGATTCGGGGTCAGGTTCGGGACCTCGACGCCAACCGCTTGCTTACCCGGGATCGGCGCCAGGATGCGGATCTCGGTGGTGGCGAGCGCATAGGAGAGATCGTCCTTCAAATTGGCGACCTTGGAGACCTTGGTGCCGGGCGCGAGCTGGAGCTCGTAGCGGGTCACGCGCGGTCCGGAGATCTGACCGACGATATGCGCCTCGACGCCGAAGTGGGAAAGAGTTTGCACGAGCACCTCGGCGATGCGCTCGCCGGAGCCGGCCAGCTGCTGGGCGACCGGCGGCGAGCGATGGAGGATGCTCGCGTCGGGGAGCTCGTAGTCGCGGATTCGGGGCGCGACGTCGAACAGGGTCGGCGCCTCCTCGGAGCCGTGCTCGGGATCGAGAAGCAAGGGTGGCGGACCGTTCGACTCTTCGCCGACGACATCGGGGAAGGCACGGGCGCCGTCTAAGAGCGCTGCGTGAGGCGCCAGCTCAGTCTGCGACAGCGGAAGAACGAGCGGCGCGGGGTAGTCGGCGGGGACACGCTCTTCGCGCGCGGGGCGAGCTTGGCGAATAGCTTCGCCCGAGCTCCTGAGCCAAGCGCCGAGCGAGGCGCCCGTGAGAAGCAGGCAGCCGACAATCAGACTGAGCACCGCCACGATCGTGGTGCCGGTGCCGCCGAGCAGCTTCGAAACGCCCGCCTCCAGCCCGCGACCGCTGAGGCCACCGTGTGCGCGGCCAAGCATCACCTGCAGGCCGAAGAAGAGAGTCACCAGCCCGCGCCGGAACGGGCGTAGCTCGATCAGCTCGCTACGCACGAGCAGAAGCGAGCCGTAAGCGATCGCACCCACCGGCAGTGCGTAACCAGTAGCCCCGATCGCGGCGAGTACGCCGTGGGCCAGGAAGGCGCCGACGACACCTCCGTTCCAGCCCAGATAAAGGACACTGCCGAGGAAGAGCCCGGCCGCTAAAAGCCCAAGTCCGAACAGCTCTGGATGGTGATGGCCGCGAGTCTTGGCAGGCTTGCGCTTGCGTGCAGGCTGACGCGGCTTCAACTTGCGCTTGGAGCGCTTCTTGCTCACCCTGGCGAGCTTCGACACGACCTGAAGGCCTCCTGCTGTTCGGGGCGTAGCATGGCCTGCTCTGGTGGAATACGCCTACATAGCTGTGAAGATGTAGACGGGGTAGCCACCTTTGCCATAGACGCGGGCGAGGTGCCCGCCTTGTGGGTCGCGCAGCGTGTGCACCTTGACGGTGATTCCGCATGCGACGTGTTTCCGATCGCACGGAATACTCGTGAGCTCGACATAGGGGAAGGCATCGCCACTCCCGCACTCCACGCGGACTCCGTAGTTGTGGCAGTAATAAATGTGCGGCAGGAACTGCGCTGAATCGCCGGACCGTACTGTTACGACACGATCCGCGGTATTGCCGCCGGCGGCTCCCGAGAGAGCTAGCCCAGCGATCAGGCCAGCGAGGATCAAACCGAGCTTCATCGGGCAACTCCTTCGTTATGTACGAGAGAGAACAAGCCGATCTTCATCTGCTCAGTATCGGTCAAAGAAACAGCGTGCCCCATATCGGGCGTTTCCCGGTGACAAATCGCTGTCTTCCGAGGCGAGCGCTCAGACCTCGAGCACGACCGGCAGGATCATCGGCCGGCGGCGGGTGCGGTCGTAGATGAGCTGACCGATGCCGTCGTGCAGGTGCTCCTGGAGCAGCTTGATCTCGGTGATATCGTCGGCCAGCAGGCTCTCGAGGATCTCGACGACTTCCTCCTTCACCTCTTCCAGGAGCGCGTCTTGCTCACCGAAGCCGCGAGCGACGAGCTCCGGAGTGGCGACCATATTCCCGTTGCTCGAGGTGAGAGTGGTGACGACGATCAGGACGCCGTCTTCGGCCAGGTGGCGCCGGTCGCGCAGGGCGACGTCGGCGACGTCTCCGACTCCGAGGCCGTCGACCAGCGTGACGCCGGTTTCAATCTGGTCGACGATGGAGACGCCGTTCGGCGTCAGCTCGACCACCGTGCCGTTCTCGGCGATCAGGATCGCATCCTCGGGAACGCCCGCCTCCTGCGCCAGCCGGGCATGAGCCGCGAGCATGCGGAACTCGCCGTGTACGGGCATCACCGCCTTCGGCCTGAGCAGTGAGATCATCGTGCGCAGCTCCTCGGCGCAGCCGTGGCCCGAGGCGTGCACAGCGGCGATTTCCTCGTGCATGACCTCGGCGCCCAGCTTGGCCAGGCCGTTGATGGCGTCGTGAACGCGAAGCTCGTTACCCGGAATCGGCTTGGCCGAGATGATGACCGTGTCGCCTCGCTCGATGTGCACGGTCGCGTGGTCGTGGAAGGCGATCCTGGTCAGCGCAGAGAGCGGCTCGCCCTGGCTTCCGGTGCAGAGGATCAGCTGCTCGTAGGGAGGCAGCTCGCTCAGCTCCTCAGGCTTGAGCAGGACGTCGTCGGCGATATCGAGGTAGCCGAGATTGCGGGCGATATTGACGTTCTTGCGCATCGAGCGGCCGATCACGGCGACCGAGCGTCCGGTCTCGACCGCGACGTCGACGGCCTGCTGGACGCGATGGATATTGGAGGCGAAACAGGCCACGAGCACACGCCCGTCGCGCAGCGGCACGATCTGCCGGAAGGCCTCCCCCACTTTGCGCTCGGAGGGAGTGGTGCCGGGCCGCTCCGCGTTGGTGGAGTCGCCGAGCATCAGATCGACACCGCGGTTGCCAAGCTCGGCCAGACGGCCGACGTCGGTGCGCATGCCGTCCACCGGCGTGTGATCCATCTTGTAGTCGCCGGTGCAGACGATGCGCCCCGCCGCGCTCTCGATCACGACCGAGATCGCGTCCGGGATCGAGTGGGCGACGCGCACGAATTCGACCCTGAAGGGCCCGATCGCGACCGACCCCTTCGCGGGCACCGCCTCGCAGAGCTTGGTCGCGCGGGCGAGGCCGTGCTCGTCCAGCTTCGACTTGACCAGACCGAGCGTGAGTCTGGTCGCCCAGACCTCCTCGACCTCCAACTCGCGCAGCACATAGGGAAGCCCGCCGACATGATCCTCGTGCCCGTGCGTGAGGATGATCGCCCGTATCGGCTTTCCGCGTGAGCGCAGGTAGCTGAAGTCGGGCAGGATCAGATCGACGCCGAGGTGCTCGTCGCGCGGGAAGGCGATCCCGGCATCGACCACGATCGCCTCACCCCTGTGCTCAAAGACGGTCATGTTCTTGCCGACCTCACCGAGACCGCCGAGCGGGATGATGCGACAGGCCTTATCAGAAGCCATTAACCCGAGTGTATCCGTGCGGCGAGGCTGCGAAGAGCCTGTAGGTTCTCGGCCGGAAGCTTCGTGCCATCGCGATCAGAGGCTGTCGGGATTGTGAGTTTCGCTGAGTTGGCGAGTCTCGCTTTCTCGGGGCGCCGCTGAGTGTGCTTCGCCGGAGAGCACCGTGTGGGCACACGGGCTCGGAGAGCGAAGTGCGCAGCGGTGTCAGGCGGCTCCGGAGGCTGGTCGAGCCTGACGAAGTGGTGCAGCCAGCCGGAACTCGATCGATGAGGATTGCCTCTCGCTTTCTCGGGGCGCCGCTGGCGGTGCGAGCCCGGAGAGAACAGTGTTCACAACACGGGCTCGGAGAGGATCGTGCCGCCAGCGGTGTCAGGCGGCTCCGGAGGCCGGCTCCGCCGGCCGGGAGGAGTCGCCGGCCGAGGAAGCGAGATCAAGCGCGAACTGCAGGCTCGAGCACGTCTGCCTGCTCGAGCAGGGCGCGGATTCGCTCGATCTCGTCGGCGGTCGCTTCGACCAGCGGCAGGCGCAGACCGCCGACCTCGAAGCCGAGCAGGTTGAGCGCAGCCTTGGTTGAGCTCGGGTTGATGCAGACGGCAAGCGCGTCGATCAGCGGGCGAAGCTCGTCGTTGAGCGCCTGGGCTCCGGTGAGATTGCCGCTGCGGTAACGGTGCACCATTTCCTGCACTCTCGGCCCGGCCAGGTGCGTGTAGACGCAGATCCCGCCCACGCCGCCCAGCTCGAGGAAGGGCAGAACGAGATCGTCGTTGCCGGCGTAGAGCACCAGGCCGGTCTCCTCGACTATCCGGCGTGCTTGCGCGAGATCGGGGTTGGCCTGCTTGACAGCGACCACGTTCGGAATCTCGGCGAGCTCCATGAAGGTCTCGGGCTCCACGTTCACGATCACGCGGCTGGGGATGTTGTAGACGATGATCGGCTTCTCGGTGACGCCGGCGACCGCCTTGTAGTGCTCGACGATGCCCCGCGCCGGCGGCTTCGAGTAGTAAGGGACGACGATCAGGAAGCCGTCCACGAACTCCGCCGCCTGCTGGGTCAGGTGCGCCGAGTGGCGCGTGTCGTAGGTGCCCGTGTTGGCGATCACCGTCGCTCGCTCGCCGACCTCCTCGACCGCCGCGTAGTAGAGCATCAGCTTCTCGCGGTCGGAGAGCGTCGGGCTCTCGCCTGTCGAGCCGGAGACGACCAGGCCCTCGGAGCCGTGCTCGACGAGATAGCGCGCCAGCGCCTTGAAGCGCTTGAAATCAACCGAGCCGTCCTGCTTGAAGGGAGTCACGATCGCAGTCAGGATCGTGCCGAAGTCGCTCTGCTTTCCGGTTGCGAACACGGTGCGATTCTATCCGTCCCTATTCGAGGACCGCGCCGGAAGATGCGCTCGAGACGACGCGGGCATAGCGGGCGAGCCAGCCGCGCGTGAACTTGGGCTCCGGCTTCTGCCAGGCAGCCTTGCGCGTCTCGAGCTCCGATTCGGGCACGAGCAGGTCGAGCTTTCGCCCGGGTAGATCGATCGCGATCTCGTCTCCGTCCTGCACCAGCGCAATCGGGCCGCAGTCGGCCGCCTCGGGCGAGACGTGACCGATCGAGAGGTTGCGCGTACCGCCCGAGAAGCGCCCGTCGGTGACGATCGCGATCTTGTCGCCGAGCCCGCAGCCTGCCACGGCGGCGGTCAGCGCCAGCGACTCGCGCATACCGGGGCCTCCTTTCGGACCTTCGTTGCGGACGATCAGGATGTCCTTCTCGACCACCTTGCCGGCGCGGAGATAGTCCATCGCCGCGTCCTCGCTCTCGAACACGCGTGCGCTGCCGGTGAAGCGCATCATGCCCGGGGAGATCGCGCCCTGCTTGACGACCGCGCCGTCGGGCGCGAGCGTGCCCTTGAGCACGGCGATGCCGCCCTCGGCGGAGATCGGACGGTCGAGCGGGCGGATGACCTCCGGGTCGCCGGGCGGAACCTTGGCGACGATCTCGCCGACCGTCCGGCCCGATACGGTGACGCAATCCTTGTTCAGGAGCGTCTCGAGGCTCTTCATCACGGCCGGGATGCCGCCGGCGAACTCGATGTCTTCCATCACCGTCTCGGCCGCGGGCTCGATCAGGGTCAGCTGCGGCGTCACGCGGCTGAGCCGGTCGAAGTCGGCAAGCGTTATGTCGACCTCGGCGTCGTGGGCGATCGCGGGGATGTGCAGGGTTGTGTTGGTCGAGCCGCCGAGCGCCATGTCCATGCGGATCGCGTTCTCGAGCGACTGCTTGGTGACGATCTGACGCGGCGTGACACCTCCACGCACGAGATCGACGATGCGCTCACCGGCCAGCTCGGCCAGGCGCATCTTCTTGGCCGAACCGGCCAGCGCCGTGGCGGTGCCGGGCAGGCTCATGCCCATAGTCTCGGTAAGGCAGGCCATCGTGTTGGCGGTGTAGAGGCCCTGACAGGAGCCCTCGCCGGGGCAGGTCTCGATCTCCATCTCCCCCGCTTCGGCCTCGCTCATACGCCCAGCCTGGCAAAGGCCGACGGCCTCGAAGGTGTTGCGCACCAGCGCCAAGCGCTTGCCGTGGAGCCGGCCCGAGCGCATCGGCCCGGCCGTCACGACGATGGACGGAACGTCGAGCCGGCAGGCCGCCATCAGCATCCCGGGGGTGATCTTGTCGCAGTTGGTGAGAAGGACGAGGCCGTCGAGCTGGTGGGCCTGCACGATCGACTCGATGATGTCGGCGATCAGCTCGCGCGAGGGCAGCGAGTAGTGCATGCCCGAGTGGCCCATGGCGATGCCGTCGCAGATGCCCGGTACCCCGAAGACGAACGGCACGCCGCCGCCGGCGCAGACACCCCACTCGATCTTGCGCTCGAGCGCACGCATGCCGACGTGCCCGGGGATCAGATCGGTGAAGCTCGAGCACACGCCGATGAACGGCTTCGACATCTGGTCGGGCGTGACGCCGGTTCCGTACAGAAGCGCACGGTTCGGCATCCGCTCGATTCCCTGCTTGATCTGATCGCTGCGCATACGACTCTTCTCTCCTTCTCCGCGGACTAGGGAGAGCGTAGCGAGCACGGGTATCCAGAGCGCGGGTCGGGCGCGGGTGTCAGACACCAGGAGCTGTCAAGGGGCGCCGGTAACGAAAGTGGATCTTTTCCTCCATCGGCGAAGGGGAGCGAGTCCCTATAGGCCGTTTGACTGCATCGGCACAGGATCGCGGTCGAAAAGCGAACCGGGCGCGCTTACGCTCGATTCTCCACCCTCCTCGTCGCGCCGCGATGGTGGATAGAGCGGCACGCTTTCGGCACAGCAAAAACCTTGACAGCAAACGGTGTCTGACACCGGTGGGGAATCGCTAACCGAGCAGCGCGTCCAGCCCCTCGGTCAGGCCGGGCGGCAGCTTGGGGAGCTTCTGCAAGGCCAGCAGGATGCCCGGCAGGTAAGCCTTTCGCGAGAAGGTGTCGTGGCGGATCGTGAGTAACTGCCCGACACCTGCCAGCAGTACTTCCTGATGGGCTACTAGCCCGGGCAGACGCACCGAGTGGATGGTCGGATTGCTGCCCATCATCTCGGCCGTTACCTTGGCCGTGCCCGAAGGCGCGTCCTTTTTCGTCTCGTGGTGAAACTCGACGATCTCGGCTCGCTCCATGTAGTGAGCGGCCTCGCGAGCGAAGCGCATCATCAGCACGGCTCCGATGGCGAAGTTCGCCGCCACGAAGACAGGCTTCCCAGCCTCGCGCGCGCTCTTGTCCAGCTTCGCCAGCTGGTCGCGCGAGAAGCCGGTGGTTCCCACGATGCAGGGAATGCCGTGGGCAAGAGCGTCTAAAACGTTCTTTACGACGGCATCCGCCTGAGTGAAATCAATAACCGCGTCGATGCCGTGAAGATCGAACACGGTGCCGATATCGACTCCCATAACGCTGTAACCGGCGCTCTCCAGCGCCGGGCAGATCTCACTGCCGACCTTTCCACGACAGCCAAAGAAAGCAACTCTCATGCCGCTGACCTCCTCGCCAGACCGGGGTTGATCGCGTCGACGGCAGTATAGAAGCGTTCTTCGTCCGGGCCAATACCGGCCACGGAAAGGCGCTCCGACGCCAGCAGCATGCTCGCCAGCTCGCTGACCGCGTCGGGCTCGACCGCCTCGATCTCGGCGATGATGCGCTCGGGCGAAAGCAGCTCGGTGTCGGTGATGACCGAGCGGCCGAGCCTGGTCATCCGGGTCGAGGTGGACTCCATCGAAAGCATGATCCGGCCCCGCGCGTGCTCCTTGGCACGCTCCAGCTCGCCTTTCTGGAAGTTGCCGGCGGCGATCTCGGCCACCTGTTCGGCGGCAATCTCCAGACAGGCGCCGAGGTTGTCCTCGCGCGTGCCGAGGCTGATCCCGACCAGGCCGGTGTCGGAGTACTGAGCGACGAAGCTGTAGACCGAGTAGGCCATACCGCGCTTCTCGCGGATCTCCTGGAACAGTCTCGAGGAGGCCGAGCCGCCGAGAATCGAATCGAGCAGGGAGGCGGCGAAACGGCGCCGGTCGGAACGGGCGATCCCCGGTGCCGCGACGCAGACGTGGTACTGCTCGGTCTCCTTACGCTGGAAGCGAACTCCGGCACCGGCTGTTCTCGAAAGCGGCTTACGCACGTAGGGGCTGGCGGTTGCGTGCTCGCGTGCGCTCGCCGCCCGCGTCACGAGCGAGACCAGCCGTTCGTGGGCCACGTTCCCGGCCGCCGCGACGACGACGTTGCCGGGGTGGTACATGCTCTCGTGGAAGCCGGCGATTGTGCGCCTGCTGACCGAGGAGATCACTTCGGTGCGCCCCAGCACCGGCCGCCCGAGCGGATGGCCGCCGAAGACCGCCTCGCTGACGAGGTCGTGGACCATGTCCTGGGGAGCGTCTTCTAGCATCGCGATCTCCTCCAGCACCACCTCACGCTCGGCATCGATGTCGGCGAAGGTGGGGACGAAGACCATGTCGGTCATTACGTCGATCGCTCGCTCGAGGTGGTCGTAGGGGACACGCCCGTAGACGACGGTGTGCTCGCGCGAGGTGGCGGCGTTCAGCTCCCCGCCCAGCTCGTCGAAGGTCTCGGCGATTTGGCGAGCGCCGTAGGAGCGGGTGCCCTTGAAGAGCAGGTGCTCGATGAAGTGGGTGAGCCCGGCCTTGGCAGGCGTCTCGTCGCGCGAACCGACGCCGATCCAGAAGCCGATCGCCACCGAGCGCACCGACGGCATCCGTTCCGAGATCACGCGCTCGCCCGAGGCGAGCTCCGAGAGCACGACCTTCTGCACGCAGCGATCCTAGCGAGCGGCACCCGCGTTACGGGCGATTACGCCCGGAGCCGGCTCTGGAGCCCTATACCGGTCGAGATGTACGACCGAGGGGGTCGAGCCGTGGATGCCAGAGTTCGGACGGGTCGTGAAGGCGCACTGGTAGTGCGGCGAACGGTCCCGGCGGCCACTGGCGCCGCGGATCGGCCGCATCGGGCGTGTAGATCTACCGGAATAGGGCCTTAGTGACCGTTCTGACTCAGAAGGCTCTCGGAGGCCTTCAGGAGCTTGGGCCGGTCGACACCGACCATGTGTAGCACCCGACTCGTGATCTCGAAGCCCGAGCATGCAAACCCGTAGGTCATGTGCTCGGGCTCGATCGCCGAGTGACCGCGCATACCGGCCGCCTCGGCGGCGGTAGCGAGGATGTTCGCAGCCTCCGAGGTGAGCTCGACCTCTCCGTACGAATCGCCAGCCTCCCAGAGCGCCTCGGCAATCTGGGCCCGTGCCTCATCGAGCGTCATGCCGTGCTCGATCAGGAGCTGCGCCGCAGGACCACCCTCCTCGAGCACCCCGACGATCACGTGCTCGGCGCCGAGCTCGCGGTGATTGGAGCGGTCCATCTCGACACAGGCGAGTGAGAGCACCACTTTGCCTCGCGCTCCGATCCGTACGCCCAGCTCGCGCTCCAGTCTCGGTATATCGATGCTGGAGCCACTCTCCGGTATTTGCTCTCCGCTCTTTCGCCAGCGCATGGGCTCTTTCTTCTCCTTGTGCTCTTCTTCCTAGCGCCTTTGCCTCGGGGGCCGGCGCCTTCCGCCCTCGCCCTCCCGACTCGGGCCACGCTCGTACCGCTCGCCTGAGCCCTCAGGCCTATTAGCCGCCTTCTCGCGTGCCCTTTCGACCAGCTTATCGGGTAGTACGAGCTCTCCATTCTCGTGTTTGGCCAGGAGTTTGAGCCCGATCCGGCCGCGCTCCTTGTCCACTTCTTGCACGAGTACGTCGATAACGTCGCCACGATCGAGCACATCCTCGATCCGGTCGACCCTTCCCGGCCCGACATTGGAGACGTGGAGTAGGCCGTCGGTCCCCTTCTTCAGTTCGACGAAGGCGCCGAACTGGGTCAGCTTTACGACTCGCCCGGTGTACTCGTCGCCAACCTCCGGGTTCTTGGTCATGGCGCGAATGGCAGCGACCGCAGCGTCGGCGTTCGTGCCTGACGTGGCGTAGACGAGCACCGTCCCGTCCTCCTGTATGTCGATCTGCACCTCGTAGTCGGCCTCGAGCGCGCGGATCGTCTCGCCGCCCTTGCCGATCACGGCGCCGATCATCTCCGGGTCGATCGAGACGGTCGAGATGCGCGGTGCGTGCCCGGCCAGCTCCTGCCTGGGCTCGGCGATGGTGGCGGTCATCTGCTCGAGGATCGCCTCGCGAGCCCTCTTGGCCTGAGCCAGGGCCGCGTTCATGATCTCTTGCGTGACGCCGGTGATCTTGATGTCCATCTGCAGGGCGGTGATTCCCTCGGACGTACCGGCGACCTTGAAGTCCATGTCGCCCAGGTGATCCTCGGCGCCCTGGATGTCGGTCAGGATGACGTAGTCGTCGCCCTCCTTGACGAGGCCCATGGCGATACCGCTGACCGGGCTCTTGATCGGCACGCCCGCATCCATCAGCGCCAGGGTCGAGCCGCAGACCGAGGCCATCGACGACGAGCCGTTCGACTCCATCGTCTCGGAGACGAGCCGGATCGTGTACGGGAACTCCTCGGCCGGCGGAATCATCGGCTCGAGCGCCCGCTGAGCGAGGGCGCCGTGACCGATGTCGCGGCGCTTGGGTCCGCGCATGAAGCCGGTCTCCCCAACCGAGTAGGGCGGGAAGTTGTAGTGGTGCATGTAGCGGCGCTCGTCCTCGAGCGAGAGATCGTCGATGCGCTGGCCTTCCTTGGCGGTACCCAGCGTGAGCAGGGTCATCACCTGCGTTTGGCCGCGCGTGAAGAGAGCCGAGCCGTGCGTGCGCGGCGAGACCGAGACCTCGCAGGTGATCGGACGGATCTCCTCGGTGCCGCGACCGTCGGGGCGGCGCTTGTCGACGGCGATCTTCTGGCGGACGAGATCCTTGTAGATCGCTTCGGCGGTTCGCCGGATGGACTGCTTCGTGGTCTGGTCCTTGACCGCAACCTCGCCCTCGGCGGGAGCCGGGCCGACCGGGAAGGGCAGCTCCGTCTCTTCGACGATGCGATCGAAGAGCAGCTGGCGCTTGGCGGCGCGCAGCTCCTTCGAGTCCTGCTCGGCGTCGGTGAGGGTGCGCAGGTCGGCGCCGAACTGCTCGCGTACCGGATCCTCGACAGCCGCCAGCTGCTCCTGCTCGAGAACCGCGTGGAGACTGTGGCGTACCTGCAGGCGGCGGACGATGTCGGCCTCGGTCGACTCCATCGTCAGCGCCGGCGCCAACTCGGCGGCGATCTCGTCTACTAGCGCCGCGGCTTCGCGCAAACCTAGCTCGGCGATGCGGGCGCGGAAGCCTTCACCGTGCGACTTCTTCAGCTCGGCGGTCAACTCGCTGTCGAGCCACTTGGGCTTGCCGACGCGGCTGCGCAGCTCTTCCTGCGCCTCGCAGAGCTTCCTGATCTCACGCTGGGCGAGCTCGAAGGCCTCGAGAATCGTCTCCTCGGGCACCTCCTCGGCACCCGCCTCGATCATCGTCAGGGCCTCCTTGGTGCCGACCACGAGCAGGTCGAGCGTGGAGGCTTCCATCTCCTGCATCGTGCGGTTGACGACGAGCTCACCGTCGATCAGGCCGACGCGAACTGCGCCCACCGGCCCCAGGAAGGGCAGCGAGGAGATCATCAGCGCCGCCGAGACGCCGTTGATGCAAAGGACGTCGTGCGCTGTCACGAGGTCGGCGGAAAGCACGGTGGCGATGCACTGCACCTCGTTACGGAAGCCCTTCGGCCAGAGCGGCCGGATCGGGCGGTCGGTCATGCGCGCGGTCAGGATCGCCCGTTCTGTCGGGCGTCCCTCGCGCTTGAAGAAACCGCCGGGGATCTTGCCCGCGGCGTACATACGCTCCTCGACGTCCACCGTCAGCGGGAAGAAGTCGGCACCCTCGCGCGCCTCCATTCTCCCCTGCGCCGTTGCGAGCACCATCGTGTCGCCGGAGCGAACGACGACTGCGCCGTCCGCTTGCTTGGCGAGTTTCCCGGTCTCGAAGACGATCTCCTGATCGCCGACGGTCACCGAGACGGATTCAAGCCGTCCGGTTCCGATACTGGTCATCTCCTACTCCTCACATTTCACGGAGAGCGGGAGTTTGAGTGAGCCCGGTTCGACGCCGCGACTCGCTCAAACTTCCACTCTCCTTCTAATAGAAGCCCTAGCGCCTGAGGCCAAGCTCCTTGATCAGTTCACGGTATGCCTCGAGGTCGTTCTTCTGCAGGTATGTCTGCAGACGCCTGCGCCGGCCGACTAGCTTGAGCAGGCCGCGCCGCGAGTGGTGATCCTTCGCGTGCGTTCGCAGATGCTCGTTGAGCTGGTTGATACGCTCGGTGAGCAGAGCGATCTGCACCTTGGTCGAGCCGGTGTCCGACCCGGTCTCGCCGAAGCGATTGACGATCTCGACTTTCGCTTCCTTTGTCAGGGACATTACTTTCCTCCCGTCGCTTACGATGCCCTCGATCCCAGCTCGCCGTCGGAAGCGCCTCGAACGGCCGAGATCGTGGTCTCGGGGAAGCCTATCAGTGCCGGGAGGCCGGTAACGCGTGCGGCCGACCGTTCGCTACGAACCGGAACCGCGCTGGCTCTGGGTCTGCTCGCGGGGCAGCGAGCAAATTCGACACGGAGTCGGTAGAAAAAAGGCACGGCCGGTGCGCCTTTTCCAGCTACCGTTTCACGACCCCGCGGGTGGGTTTGTTTGAGCGCCAAGCGAAACGAAGCACTCCACCGCCTGGCCGCGCTCGGCGACGCGATGCGTTGTCCTCGGTCGCATCCGTAGCCTCCAGCTACGAACACGACACTGCTTTTCGGAGCTCGGCTGGAAACAGAGAAAC
>JBEKJI010000001.1:0-268467 GCA_050011315.1 Gaiellaceae bacterium | reverse complement strand
TCCGATACGAATGCGCCCTGCGTCCTAGCCTCGAACCACGATCTCGCACTCATCCGGCGCCCCTCCGTCCCCAGCCGAGCTCCCTAGCCTCGCACTCACCGATCACACCCAGTCGACGGGTCTTCATTCCGCTTGGCGCTCAGAGGTGGCGGGCGGAGGAACGTGGTGCCCAGGCTAGGCGACCTGTTCCTCGTTCGGCACAGAATCGGCACATCGAGAAGCGTTTCTCGCCTCGTTGGGACGGTACCTTGTGACGACCCCGCGGGCGGGTGGTTCGGTGGCGGGCGGCGGAACGTGGTGCCGTTACATTCCTGATCGGCAGTCAAAGTTTCTTGAATAGCGCTCAGGGCAGGTTGCCGATAGGCTTCCGCCCATGCGCAACCGCAAGCTGGGCCGGACGGGACTCGAGGTATCGCAGATCGGCTACGGCGCGTGGGGGATAGGCGCCGACGCCTGGAAGGGCGCGACCGACGCCGATTCGCTGGCCGCGATGCGCCGCGCGATCGAGCTCGGGGTCAACTTCATCGACACCGCGATCGTCTACGGCGGCGGTCACAGCGAGACGCTGGTCGGGCAGATCAAGCGCGACTTCCCCGAGGTGATGATCGCCACGAAGATCAATCCGGCGAACTGGGAGTGGCCCGCCAATGACACGACTCCGGCCGACGACGCCTTCTCGGCCGAGCACGTGATCTCGCGCACCGAGGAGAGCCTGCGCAACCTCGGCATCGAGACGATCGACGTGCAGCAGTTCCACGTCTGGTCGGACAGCTGGGTCGGGCAGGGAACCTGGATCGACGGCATCGAGCGCCTCAAGGCCGACGGCAAGATCCGCTTCTTCGGCGTCTCGGTCAACGACGCCCAGCCGAACTCCGTGCTGAAGCTCGTCGAGACCGGCCTCGTCGACAGCGTGCAGGTGATCTACAACATCTTCGACCAAGCGCCAGAGGACAACCTCTTCCCCGCCTGCGAGCGAAACAACGTCGGCGTCATCGTCCGCGTTCCTCTCGACGAAGGCGCCCTGACCGGCAAGGTGACGCCCGACACGGTCTTCGAGGAGGGCGACTTCCGCGCCGACTACTTCAAGGGCACGCGCAAGGAAGAGGTCTGGGAAGAGGTGCAAAAGATCGCGTCCGATCTGGAGATTCCGCTGGAGCGGCTGCCGGAGATCGCACTTCGCTTCTGCCTCGTTCCGGACGTCGTCTCGACCGTCATCCCGGGCATGCGCAGTGTCGCGCACGTCGAGTCGAACGTCGCCGCCGGCGATGCCGGCCCGCTCAGCCCGGCTCAGGTCGAGAAGCTACGCCCCCACCGCTGGGTGCACGACTGGTACCACTGAAACCGGCTGCGAACGCTTCGCATGCCGTTGTCCTCAGTCGCATCCGTAGCCTCTGGCTACGAATACTCCCTACGTCCTAGGCCTGCTCGGTTCTCGCTCGGTTTGGCAACGGGTTGAAGCAGAGAACGCCGATTATCTTCCAGGTCGTCGCGTTCGGGCGCTACTCGCCCCAGTCGGCTTCTGAGTAGAAGCGCTTCCAGAGCGGATCGGTGCCGGCGCGCACGCGCTCGAGCTCCTCGGGCGCGAGCTGTTTCTTCCAGCTCCAGGAGTGGGCGGCGCTGTTTCTCTTCACCGAGCCCGGGTCGCTGTCCACGGCGAGGTTCCTCGCGCTCGAGGTAGCGCGGATGAACTCCTCGACCTTCTCACCCCATTCCAGACCAAGGTCGGCGTAGAGCTTCTGGAACGCTGGCAGGGTGTTGCGCGAGAGATCCTCGAGGCGGACGAAGTTCCAGTCCGGCCGCTTCTCCTGGAAGCGCGCGACCGCCGAGTAGAGCAGCTTCCAGAGCACGGCCGACTCGTCGACGATGTCTCGCCCCTTGACGGCGTGGTAGCGGATCTCCTCCTCGTAGGGATGCAGGAAGTCGCGCATCAGGAGAGGCTGGTCGAGGAAGCCCTGAAAGCTGTGGCGCCAGTTGCGCGTCTTCAGGCTGGCCACGAACGCAGCCGGGTGGCGGATCAGGACGACGACATCGAGGTCGAAGGTGTCGGCCAGCCACTCCGAGGAGAAGAGCGCGATTGGATCCTTGAGCAGTGCGGCCGCTCCTCGCCGGCGCTGGTACGTGAAGACTCCCCAGTCGCGCACCATCCGTCCCGCGTCCCTGGGGCTGCGCAGCGAGCGGAGCTCGGCCAGCGGCCGGTAGCGGAAGGCAATCGTGTCGGCCAGGGGGCCGGCGTAGCCCGCGCAGTTCTCCGCGCAGACGTACTGGAAGTAGCGATCGAACTCGAGCGGCAGCGTGCCGGGCCGGTGCCGTGGACTGAAGGGCTCCCAGATGTAGCCGAGCCGGGACGGAGACATGGCCAGAACGCGGCTGACCCAGCCGGTGCCCGTGCGGTGAGCGCCGGTGACGAGCACCGGCTTTCGCGTCGGGCGTTTGGGGCTCAACCTGTGGTCGCGCTCTCGGTCTCGGGGACCGTCGCCTCGTCCTTGCGGACGCTGCGGTCGAGGTCTACGTTCAACGCCGTTCTCCCATGGCGAGCTGATGCGGCAGGCTTGTTCATCGAACCTTCCGATACCGGTCGGCTGGAGCAGGAGCTCAGGCGCAGGAGTTTATACACCCATCCAGGGACGGTCGGTGACGCGACAAGGCGGCGGCCGGCACGCGCCGGTATCCGGCACGGGCGTGCGGGCCTGACGGAATAGGCTCTAAACTGGCCCCGCCACTGCGAAGGGAGAGGCGGGAACGATGAAGATCAAGATCCTCTGCACGCTGGGCCCGGCGTCGTTCCGCCCGGACGTGATCAAGGGGCTCGACGAGCGGCGTGTAGACCTGTTCCGGATCAACCTCTCCCACACCGCTCCCGAAGCCCTGGAGGAAGCCATCGCGTCGGTCAGGGCCGTGTCCTCCACGCCGATCTGTCTCGACACTCAGGGCGCCCAGGTTAGGTGCGGCCAGATCCAGTCGGACGTGACGCTGCTGGAGGGGACGGAGGTGCGGTTATCCGGCGAACCGCTGACCGGAAGCGACCGGGTAATCCCGCTCTGGCCGGACTCGGTTTTCGAGGCACTGGTCCCCGGCACCACCGTGAATCTCGATTTCGACGGCGCGGCGCTTCGGATCACCAAGGTGGAGAAGGGCTCGGCTCGGGCCACAGTCGTCTCTCCCGGCAGGGTTCGTACGAACAAGGCCGTGACCATAGACCCGCCGCTGGAGCTGCCCGCCCTCACCGAGCAGGACGTGGCCGCCATCCGTATCGGCGCCGCTCATGGGATCACGCACTACGCGCTGTCGTTTGCGGCCAGCGCTGCGAACGTTGTCCGCATCCGCGAGCTGGCGCCCGCCGGCGCCCACATCATGTCGAAGATCGAGAGCCGGGCCGGTGTCAGGAACATGGACGAGATCATCGAGGCGTCGGATTCCGTTATCGTCGACCGGGGCGACCTGTCCCACGAGGTTCCGCTGGAGTACGTGCCCTACTACCAGAAGGCCATCGTTCGCCGGGCCAACCGCTGGAACCGTCCTGTTTACGTGGCCACCAACCTTCTCGAGTCGATGGTCACCAACCGCCAGCCCACGATCGCCGAGGCCAACGACATCGCCAACACGTTGCTGGACGGTGTGCACGGGCTCGTGCTGGCCGCCGAGACGGCGGTGGGACTCGACCCCGTCGGGTCGGTGGACATCGTTCTCCGGGCGATCGAGGCCTTCGAGCGAACCAGCGAGGGGCATCTCCTCGCCGAGGATCGGGTTCCTTCGACTCGCGCTTCTTAAGGACCGGCCTCGCAGGGCGGTAGCTCTAAGATTCCCTAGATGCGCGAGATAACCGGCAATAAGCTCGCGCTGGCTTTACTCGGCGCCACTGCCTCGGCCTTGGCTGCGGTGCTCGTACTCGGCGTCGCGGCTGCGGATCCCGCTCCGGCCGGCATTAGCAAGATCAAGCACGTGATCGTGATCGTGCAGCAGAACCGCACCTTCGACAACTACTTCGGGACCTACCCGGGAGCAAACGGGATTCCGATGAAGAATGGCATTCCGACCGTTTGCATCCCTAATCCCGCAAGTGGTAAATGCGTCCGTCCCGCCCGCGACCCGACCGACCTCAACGTCGGTGGTCCGCACGGATATTCGAGCGCGGTGGCCGACATCAACGGCGGCAAGATGGACGGGTTCGTTGCCCAGGTGACGTATCCCGAGAAGTGCCGGAAGGAGCCGCGCCTGGAGCCCTGTGCGCCGGGCACCAGCGCGCCGGATGTGATCGGCTATCACGACTACCACGAGATCCCGAACTACTGGGCCTACGCGAGGAACTTCGTGCTCCAGGAGCGCATGTTCACGTCGAGTCTTTCCTGGGGAGGTCCCACCGGGAGCCTCTTCATGGTCTCGGGCTGGTCGGCGCGCTGCAAGATCAAGGGAAACCCGATGAGCTGCTCCAGCGCTGTCCAGACGAACCCCGAATCTCCCGACAACCCCTCGGGGAAGACCCCGAACTACGCCTGGACCGATCTCACCTACCTCCTCCATCGAGCCGGCGTGAGCTGGGGCTTCTACTTCTTCACCGGGACGCAGGCCGACTGCAACGACTATGTGCCCACCTGCACCCCGGGCGCGCCGAACGCGAAAACCCCGGCGAGGTGGAATCCCCTGCCGTACTTCAGTACGGTCAGGAAGGACGACCAACAAGCGAACGTCCGGAGTATCTCCAAGTTCTACGAGGCGGCCGCCGAGGGTACGCTTCCCGCGGTTTCCTGGGTCGTCCCGAACATCAAGCTCTCGGAACGCGACCCCGGGGTCGTCAGCACGGGGGAGAGCTACGTGACCGGGCTCGTCAACGCCGTCATGGGCGGACCCGATTGGGATTCGACGGCCATCTTCGTCACCTGGGACGACTGGGGCGGTTATTACGATCACGTTCGGCCGCCACGGGTGGACGAGAACGGCTACGGCCTGCGTGTGCCGGGGCTCGTCATCAGCCCGTACGCCAGGCGCGGCTTCCTCGACGATCAGACGCTTTCCTTCGACGCCTATCTCAAGTTCATCGAAGACGTCTTCCTTGGCGGTAGGCGGCTCGATCCGAAGACCGACGGTCGCCCCGATTCCAGGCCGGTGGTACGCGAGCGGGTGGCGATTCTCGGCGACCTGCGGCGCGACTTCGACTTCTCGCAGGAACCGCGCAAGCCGTTTTTCCTGCCGCTTAACCCAAGGCGGCTCGACTACTCGGCTGTGTGGAAGGGGAAGAGAGTGAGTCTGATCTCGACGCCTCAGGTCGAGGTGGCGCGCGTCAGCGACGCGAAGCGGATCGGCCGCGTTCGTTCCTTCCAGAGCAACGATTCGGCCTACCACTGCCTCGAGGGCGCGACTCTGCGCGCTTGGTCGCTACCCGCCGAGTTTCCCGGTCGGATTGTGATCTCGCGCCGCGGGACTCCCGGCTGTCGAGCCGGGACATGGGTGCTCCCGCGCGCTTCGCTCGGCTGAAGCCTAGCGGTCGGTCTCGGCCGGGGGCGCGCATTCGCAGCCGGCGCGGATGATCACGACCGGACAGCGGGCGTGGTGCGCGCACTGCTGGCTGACCGAGCCCAGCATCAGCTCGCGGAAGCCGCCCCAGCCGCGCGAGCCGACGACGAGGAGGTCTGCCTTCGCGGCCTCCTCGACGAGCACGTTCGCGGGCTGACCCTCACGCATGACCGGCTCGATCTCCACCGCTGGGCCGTTTGCTTTCGCCAGCTCCAGAGCCTCGGCGAGCATTTCTCCGGCCGCGGCCTCGGCGTCTTCCGTCAGGCCGGGAGGCGGCGGCGCCCAGCCCGCTCCGTAGGCCGCCAGCGGCACGTGCCAGACGACGACCACCCGCAGCTTCGTCTGCCGGATGCGAGCCTCCTCCAGGGCGAACCGAAGCGCCGAGCGCGAGCACTCGGAGCCATCCACACCGACGACGATCATCTGGCGTCTCCTTCCCGGCGGGGAGTTTTTCGCTTCTATTCGGAGTCTCCCTCGCTAGCGGGCTTCGAGCAAGACTCTCTCGATTTCGTCATAGGTGTTAGGAAGGGGAGCGATGCAGCGGTTCGGCCTTGGTTACCGCATAGGTTGGGCGTTGACGGCGCTCGTGCTGGCCAACGCCCTTTTCGTGCCCGCCGCCGGCTCACAGGCCCAGCCCCCCTTCCGCGCCTCCGTCTCGAGCATCGGCCCGGCGCTCGCGAAGAGCATGACCTCCTGGCACCGCGGCTGTCCTGTCCCGGTCTCGGATCTGCGCCTGGTCGAGGTCAGCTTCTGGGGCTTCGACGGCCGGGCGCACCAGGGCAAGCTGATTCTGCACAGGAGCTACGCGAGCCCGGTCCTGAAGGCGCTACGCACGCTCTACGGCGCTCGCTTTCCGATCCGGCGCATGCAGCTGGTCGAGGTCTACGGCTCCAGCGACGACCGCTCGATGACGGCCGATAACACCTCGGCCTTCAACTGCCGCGGCGTCCCGGGCGCGGGCTCCTGGTCGGAGCACGCCTACGGCCGCGCGATCGACATCAACCCGCTCGAAAACCCCGAGGTTCGCCAGGGCGTCGTCTCACCGCCCGGCGGGAGTAGATACACCAACCGGAGCAAGCGGGCGAAGGGGATGATCCACTCCGGCGACGCGGCCGTGCGCGCCTTCGAGGCGGTCGGCTGGCACTGGGGCGGTTACTGGCACTCGCTCAAGGACTACCAGCACTTCTCCTGGAACGGGCAATGAGCCCGCTGAGCAGGCCGGCGGAGAGAAACGGAAGTCGATCCTCTGATTACGGAATCGAGGCGGCGCGGTACTGATTCGGCACGAAACCGGCACATCTCGTGCGCTCTTTCGAGCTACCGTTTCACGACCCCGCGGGTGGGTGGCTCGGGGGAGGGCGGAGGAACACGGTGCCGTCACGCAGCCAGTCGCCGAGTCTTCATTCCGCTTGGCGCTCTTGGGGGAGGGCGGAGGAACGTGGCGCCGTAAAGGCACTTGGTCGGCGTTCCCCCGGGGAAGAGCCCGAAAGAGCTCAGACAGCCCGCCGAATCGCCACCCCCATCGTCTCCAGCTGCGCGAGCGCGCTTATGTGCGTCAGCTCGGCGGATCTTCATTCTGAGTCGAGTTCACGGCAGCTGAAAGCGGAGCGGAGCGCAAATCCGAACCGTCGGCAGCCGCGCAGATCGGTAGTTGCCTCGGCTCGAGATTCAAAACGGGCGCCAACCCGTCGATTCCAAGAAGAGAACCGCGACCCACGGAGATTTCTTGCTCACTGATCGATTCGCACGTGCACGGGCCAACCGACCGACCGAAGCTGTGCCGCTTCTCGGCGAAGCGCTTGTCGAGCGAGGCCTGATCTCGAAGCTCCAGCTTCGCTGGGCGCTGGAGACGCAGGAGCGGACGGGCGTGCGGCTAGGGCGGGTTCTTCTTGCTGCCGGGCTCGTGCGGCGCCAGCAGCTCTACGAGGTGTTGGCCGAGCTGTGGGGCTGCGACTTCGCCGATCTCGTCGAGGCTCCCCCTGACGCCGAGATCGCGGGCGAGCTCGAGCGCGGCCTGATGGTGGGTGAAGGTTGGATCCCGTTCAGACTCGTTGGCCGGACGCTGCAGGTGGCAACCTCCGAGCCGCCGAGCGAGGAGCTGGCCGGGCGCGTCTTTGCCGCCTGCCCCGAGAGCCTTCGCGATCGGATCGGCGCGATCGAGTTCCTCGCCACGACCGACTGGGATGTTCAGATCGCGCTCGGGAGCATCTTCCGTACCGACATCAGCCGCGACGCGGCCTACGGGCTATCGGATCGCGATCCGCTCCTGGGTGCGCGAGCAGGCTTGTCGCTCGGGCAGAGACTCTCGCTGGAGTTGCTTGCCGGAGCGCTCGCGATAGGGGCGCTGCTCGATATTCGGGCCCTGCTCGTCGCGCTGATCGTCTCGATCGACAGTACCTTCGTGCTTGCCGTTCTGTTCAAGTTCGTGACCTCGCTCGTTGGAGCGAGCGCCGCCAAGAAGCGCGATCGCCGGATCGCGCCGGCGCGGGTGCCCGACGACGAGCTCCCCGTCTACACGGTGCTGGTGCCGCTGTTCAAGGAGGCGAACGTCGTCGGCGATCTGATCGAAAACCTGCGCCGGCTCGACTACCCGCAAGAGAGGCTCGAGATCCTGCTCCTGATGGAGGAAGAAGATCTCGAGACGATCGAGGCGGCCAAGGCCGCCGATCCCCCCGACACGGTCAGATTCGTGCTGATTCCATCCGGCTTGCCGCAGACGAAGCCGCGAGCCTGCAACGTCGGTCTCTTCTTCGCCCGCGGCGACTACCTCGTCATCTACGACGCCGAGGACAGGCCCGACCCCGGGCAGCTCCGCGACGCGGTCGCCGCCTTCCGTGCCGGCCCGGAGTCACTCGTCTGCCTGCAAGCCCGGCTCAACTACTTCAACGCGAACCAGAACCTGCTGACGCGGATGTTTACGCTCGAGTACTCCTACTGGTTCGACTGCATGCTGCCGGGCCTCGAGCGGCTCGGGCTGCCGATTCCCCTCGGTGGCACCTCGAACCACTTCGACACCGCGCGGCTGCGCTCGCTCGGCGGTTGGGACGCCTTTAACGTCACCGAGGACGCCGACCTGGGCGTTCGCGCTTCGGTGCGCGGCTACACGGTCGGCGTGATCGATTCGACGACCTACGAGGAGGCCTGCTCGGAGCTCCGTCCCTGGATCCGCCAGCGAACACGCTGGATCAAGGGCTACATGCAGACCGCGATCGTGCACAGCCGTCGCCCGTTCTCCGCTGCGCGCCAAGCCGGCCTGCGCGGAGTCGCCGGCTTTCTGCTCCTGATCGCCGGTACGCCGGCCGCCTTCCTTGCGGTGCCGGTGATGTGGCTCCTATCTCTGCTCTGGTATCTCGGGCTACCCGGAGGGACGCAGGTCGCGCACATCTTTCCCCACCCCTTCGCCGCGATCATCACGATCGGCTTCCTTGCCGGTAACGTCGTCATGATCGCGCTCAACATGCTGGCCGTCGTCCGGCGCAGGATCTACCGGCTCGCGGTCTGGGCGCTGTTCACGCCGGTCTACTGGCTCCTGCACTCCTTCGCCGCCTGGAGAGCCCTCGTCCAGCTCGCCTACGACCCCTTCTACTGGGAGAAGACACCCCACGGCCTGGCGCCGGTAGAAGTCCTCTATCGCACGACGTCGCCCTATGCTCTCGAGACGTTCGAGTGCGAAGAGCTCGAGCGCCTCTCGGCGTGAGCCGTTAGTACGCCGCTGTTTCCGGCATACTCAGCGCCCGTGAGCGTCGACGGAGTCAGGGGCGAGAGCGAGAGCTGGCGGCGTCCGTCGCCGCGGCTGCTCGTGCTGCGCCGGCTGGAGGTGGCGGCAATCGCGCTCGCCGCGCTGATAGCCGCGGGCGTCGTCGCTGCGCTCGGGCGCACGGCGGTCGGGCTCTCCTGCCTGGGCGGGGTGCTGCTGCTGGGGCTCGGGGCGGAACGGTTCGTCTCGCGGCGCTTCCACGCCTGGGGCTACGCGGAGCGCGAGGACGACCTGCTCGTCTGGCGCGGAGTGCTCTTCTCCCGGCTCTCGGTCGTGCCCTACGGACGCATGCAGTTCATCGACGTGAGCGCCGGCCCGCTCGAGCGATCGTTCCGGCTGGCGACCGTGCGAATGCACACTGCCGCGGCCGCGAGCGATGCCCGCATCCCGGGGCTCGACCGCGAGGAGGCAGCCCGCTTGCGCGATCGCCTGGCCGAGGTCGGGGAGGCGCAGGCGGCGGGACTGTGAGCGAGCCGGGCAGCTGGCGGCGCTTACACCCGCTGTCGCCGATCGTCCGCGGGGGAAGGGCCACGATCGGCGTCGCCACCCTGCTCTTGCTCTCGCTGGTCCAGGGCCGACGAGGCTCGAGCGACTCGTTCGTCGAGTTGGCGGTCGTCGGCATCGCAGTCGTGCTCGGCTTCGTGTCTTGGCTCGTCACCCGCTGGCGGATCGACGGCGACGATCTCCGCATCGAGTCGGGCGTGCTGCGGCGCCAGTCGTTGCGCTTCCCGCTCTCGCAGACCCAAGCGATAGACATCGTCAGGCCCGGACTGGCGCGAGTCTTCGGCGTCGCCGAGCTCAGGTTGCGAACCGGCGGCTCGAGCGGCGCGACGGCACGACTCGCCTACCTGGCCGCGCACGAGGCGGAGCCGCTGCGCGCCCGGCTGCTTGCCCTCGCCGAGGGAGCCCGCAAGCACGAAGCGACGCCGGCGTCGGAGGCGGCCGTCGAGGAGCACGTGCTGACAACGGTCCCAACGGGCCGGCTCGCCGCCTCGATCTTGATCAGCGATGTGGGGTTATTCGCGGAGGCGATGATCGTCGGGTTGATCCTCATCGCCGTGCTCTCCCCCAGCGCGGCGGTGGCGGTGGCGAGCGCCAGCGCCGTTCCGATCTTCAGCGTGCTCACACTCGTCTGGCGGCGCTTCAACCAGGAGTACAGGCTGAGCCTGGCCGAGGCTCCCGACGGTCTGCGCCTTCGCTCCGGCCTGATCGCGCTGAGTGCGGAGACGATCCGGCCCGGCCGCGTGCAGGCCGTGCGCATGGTCGAGCCGCTACTCTGGCGGGCGCTCGGCTGGTGCCGGCTCGAGGTTGACCTGGCCGGGAAGCAGCGCTCGAAGGGAGAGGGCCAGGCCGAACGCCGGCCGCTTCGCACGGTGCTCCCCGTAGGAAGTCGTGCTCTTGCGGAGGAGCTGCTCGAGCGCATCGTCCCCGACCGACCACGCAGGCAATCGCCCACGCCGCGGCGCGTGCTCCTGAAGAGTCCACTCCGTTACCGCATGCTCGCCTGGGGACGCACCGAGACCTGCGTCGCCACGACCAGCGGGCGGATCCGGCGCGTGACCGCCTGGGTCCCGCTCGAGAAGGTGCAGAGCCTGCGCCGCGTGCAAGGTCCGTTCCAGCGCCGCCTGCGTCTCGCGACCGTCCACGTCGACACGGCGGGCCGGAGCGTCCACGCTGCGATCCGAGACCGGGACACGGCCGAAGCCGACCGCGCCCTCACCGAGCTCAGCGATCTGGCGCGGGCGGAGCGGCGTAAGGGGCGTTAGCGCCCGCTGCCGGAGCCGGCCCCTCATGCCGGGGGAACCGGTGAGAAGTACGTCTAGGCGAGCACGCGGCTTCATTACTCCCCTTCGAGCTAGGACTCGCGACGAGAAGGTAAGGGCCGCGCGTTGGCGGCCCTTACGAATACATCCCTGTCACGTACTCACAGGATATATCTGACAGTCTGAGCGAGCAAACTCGCTTTCGAAGAACTCTGGGGGTCGGACTCGAACCGACATCTCATCCGTGACAGGGATGCATCTTTCCGTTAGAAGACCCCAGAGTGATGCAGCTCCCGGCTGTTGTTACTAGTCCCGCGTCACCAGAACCACCAGGAACTACCGCTCGAGATTCTGCCGGGTTCTCTGCGGCTTCTATTTGGATTTTTCGCTTTTGATTCAAAGTCAGGAGGCGGACTTTCGTCGGAGGTTGACAGGAGAACGCCTGTTCGTGTAGAACATATGTTCCCAATGATCGCCTGCCTTCTCATTCCGGGGTTCGAGTTACGGGCGGTCATGGCCGGGCGGGAGGAGCTTCGCGGGCGGCCACTGGCGCTTGAGCCACTGCCCGGCAGCGACAATGTGATCGGGCCGGTGACGGCGAAGGCAGCGGAGGCTGGGGTGAGGCCGGGAATGCGCCTGGGGGAGGCGCTCACGGTTTGTCCGGGACTCTGTCTGCTGGAGCCCGATCCGGCCCGTGTCGAAGCCGAGTGGGAGCACTTGCTGCGGCGGCTGGAGGATATCGGCATCGCCGTCGAGCCCGAGGAGCCGGGCTGCCTCTACTTCGAGACGCGCCACGTCGAGCGGCTCTACCGCGGGCTGGAGCAGGTGCTCGAGCGCGCGCTGCTGGCCGTGGGGCCCTTCTGGGATCCCTGCCTCGGCGCGGCTGCCAGGCGCTTCGCGGCGCTGGCGGCCGCCAGTGTCGCCCGGAACGGGCAGGCGCTGATCGTTCCCGACGAGCAGACCGAGGAGTTCCTGGCGCCGCTTCCGATCGAGCTTTTGCCGATGCCGAAGCCCGAGCGCGAGCGCCTGCACGAGCTGGGCGTGCGCACGATCGGGCAGCTGACCGTGATTCCGGGCGGCGCCGCCGGCGAGCGCCTGGGCAAGGAGGGGCGCCGGGCCTGGGAGCTGGCGCGTGGCGGCTCGGCGGCGCGCGTGCAGGGGAGAGTGCCCGCCGCCGAGATCGCCGAGTCGATCGCCTTTCCCGAGGCGGTCGCAAACGAGCTCACGCTCCGGCGAACCTTCTCGGTGCTGGTCGAGCGCCTGCTCGCCCGGCCCGAGCGGGGCGGTCGCTTCGTTCGTTCGCTCGCCCTCTCGGCCAAGCTCGCCGGCGGCGGCTCCTGGCGCCGCAAGACCACCCTGCGCCAGCCGAGCGCCGAGCGCGGCCGCATCTCCGCGGCTCTCTCTTCCAAGCTGGCCGAGATTCCCTCGCCGGTGCTGGAGCTGGGGCTGGAGCTGGAGACGCTGGCCGAGGAGACGGGCGAGCAGCTGCAGCTGGCGGCGGCGGCCGGAGGCGAGCTCGGTGCGCGGCTGGCGCAGGGGTTGAAGCAGGTACGGACGAGTACGGGGCCGGGCTCCGTCTGCAGCGTCGTCGAGGTTGCGCCCTGGTCGCGCATCCCCGAGGCGCGCGCGCTCCTTGTCCCGCGCGACGAGTGACGAAGTAGAAGACGATGTCGAGCCGGGCTCGCGTGGCGAGCGTCGAGGGCGTTGACCGCCATCTCCACTCCACCCCACGGGGTAGAGCCAGAGCCCTGAACGCGCCGCGCTCGGCGCTGGTCGAGACGAATGGCGCCGGCGTGCCGGTGCAGATCAACCGCCAGCAGGTTGCGCTCGTGCGCGAGGAGTGGCGCGTGGTCGATCGCTGGTGGACCGAGGAGCCCCTCTACCGCCGCTACTTCGACTGCGTGCTCGTGGGAGGGCAGGCGGTTGTCGTCTTTCACGACGCGGTGCGCGGCGGCTGGTTCGCGCAGAAGGCGTGACGGACAGTGGCCGGAAGAGCCACTTCCCTTGTCCGATGAAGACGGCTACTCTTATGTAAGAACCTATGTAAGGAGCCGAGCGATGGCGAGGGAGAAAAAGGGCACCAAGGTCTTCCGGGCCTCCGACGTGCAGCGCCGGTACCGAGCCGTTCTCAACGGCGCCAAGGAGGACGGGCTCGTCCAGATACTCGACGCGGACGGGACGGTGCTCGCCGTCGAGCTGTGGAAGGACGCCGAGTTTGCCGGCTCCCTGCTCGAGTGGGCGCGCACGGCCGGGCAGTTCCGGGAGGTGTTCGAGCGTCACCATGAGGAGCCGATCGGCGATTGGGCATCGCTCAGCCCGTTCCCGTGGATCGACTCACTTCATCCCGACGAGGTCGAGGAGTTCGTCGACGAGCTATCGCGGACGACTCTGCTCGCCGCCGGTCGCGGCGACCTCTCCGAGGTGGTCGGGCTCGTCCGCGCCTTCAAGGCGACCGCCGATACCTACCGTGCCCCCGACGTCCTCGCGGCGATGCTCGAGGAAGGAGAGCCCGAGGAGGTCTTCGCGCCTTCTCACTACGGTTACTCCGAGTCCGCGGACGCGGCGTGAGCCCACAGGAGATCCGCCCGCCCGGCGAGTCCTACCGCGGTCGCCACCATGTCTACGCGACCCGCAAGCGCGAGTGGGAGAAGCTCTGCCAATCGCGCCCGGCGGTGATGGAGCGCGTCTACCGGGAGCTCGCCGATACCCCCTACCCGCGCACCTATGCCGGCCGGCACCACCGCATGGCCGGGCGCCTACGCGAATTCTGGGAGTTCGAGGTCGGCGGCGGCGAGCGCGTTCGCTACAGGCGCGGGGAGGACGGCGATCCGGTGGTCGTCTACGCGGGGCCGGCGCCGCCGGACACGCACTGAGTCAGCGTGGCGACGAAGGCAGAGCACCGGCCCGACCGACATGACGCGCCCGTCGCCGAGGGAGGCGCACCGCAAGGTTCATCTGCTCAGCCTCACGATCGCCGGCGATCGGTAAGCCGCTCCTCCACGAGATCCATGGGTGTGAAGTAACCGCCTCGGTTGTGCAGGGTTCGCCGCAGCCAGCGATTGAGCACGCGAGTGTCGCAGTGAGCGAGCCCGCCCGAGTTGGCGATGAAGTAGCGGCTGTGTACCACGATCTCGTTCATGAACGCGAGAATGCTCCGGCTCGCTGTCCTGCAGATTTGAACCTCGTCGGAGTTGAGGTGGCCAAGGCAGTCGAGCGGCAGATTCTCCGAGCGAAGCTCCTTGTCGATCAGCCCGACGATACGGGGGCCGATCGGATGCAGATCCGCCTTGCGCACATCGAAGGCGAAGACCGAGAAGAGCGTGCCTGCGTGGATGAGTAGTACGCACTTCCGCCGCTCGACCCAGACGAGGTTGAGGTACCAGTCGTCGTCGCTCGGCGGCGTCTCGGCGAGCGTGGTCGCCTGGCTACCGAGCAGGTCGAGCGCTTTCTTGGTGCAGCGAAGAATCACGTCGGGGCGAGGATAGAGCCTGGCCTACTCGCAGGAGCGCCTGATAGATCGTGCCGCCAGGCTCGCCGACCCGATGACGAATTGACTCGAGCCCCTCCTCTCCGCCAGGATGGCCCGAGCGCGAACATCGTGCTGGCGCGATGGCGCGGCAGCTGGCGCATCGTCGAGCTCGGCAGCATCTATCCGGGCTAGAGTCGAGCCCGCTGGGACGCGACAGGCTCTGAGGGATCAGGCGGCGAGGTCGAGCTCGGGGAAAGCCTTGGACATAATGCAGCGAGTGGCCGCATCAGCGAGTAGCATCGCCGCCAGCCGGGCGAAATGCTTCTCCTTTTGATCGAGACGTTTGCAGGCGGCCTGCAGTGCTGCGGTCGCCAGTGGATGGGTTTCGAACGGAAGCTGGCTGCGAATCCTCTCAACGAGGAGGCGGAGGCGCCGCTCGTGCCGATCGCTCCAGCGCTCCGCGCTGACCTCGGCGACGAGTTCGCGCCAGCGCCGTCCAAAGGACTTCTCGCTGGCGTTCTCAGGCATTGCCTCGAACGCGCGCAGCGCTGAGATCGCGTCGACCTGACTCCAGATATCGGCGGACTCGATGGCCACCGCGAGAGCCTCGACGGGATCGGAGAAATCCGGGCTCTCCTCCTCGATCAGATCCAGCGTATCGGGATCGAGCGAGCGCTCCTCGCGCAGGGCAGCCAGTACCGCACCGTAAAGAACGCAGCTGCGGAGGAGATCCTCATCGCCGGTCTCTTCGCAAAGTCGCTGCCACAACTTCGGGTGAGCTCGAGCAGCAGCTTCGACAATTCGCTCGCGCTCCTCCTCCTCGACCCGGTCTATGCCTTCGTCGATGAGGCCTTTCGGCGGCGCTCCGTCGGGGCCTGCGGGCTGCTTTGTATTGGCCCAGGCCTCGAACGCCTCGCCATCCGGACGTAGCAATGGGAGCGCTATCGGAAGCGCCACGGCCTGAGCGAAGAGCCTGGCGAGATCTTCCTTTCCGAGACAGCAGCGCTTGTACTTGAGGCCCGAGCCGCAGGGGCAGGGAGCATTACGCGACAGCTTGCCCACGCGCGTGAGGCTAATGACGCGCTCGGACGCCAGGCTCAGCGCCTCGGTGCCGCGTTCTCCCACCAGCTGCCTGGATGCAGGTCGGGCTGATCGAGAATCCGCGAGATCCAGACGAAGTGCGAGCCGCCACCACTCCAGCAGAACGACCAGAGCTTTCGCGTCGCCTTCGTGTAGCGATGGACGACCTCGTCAACCTGGTGCACGTCGATCTCGCCGGCGCGATAGCGATCGATCGCTTCCTCGACGTGCGCGAGTAGGCCAGTCAGCTCCTCGGCGTAGTAGGAGCGCACCCGCTCGAGCGAGGCACGGCGCTCGGCCTTCATCTCCCCGTTCATCGGCTGTCGCTCATGTTTGGGGAAAGATCTCACATTCGCCACGCCGTTTGCGAGTCGCTCGAAGCTCGAAACGGGAGTAGAGGATCGGGCCGTCTCCTTTTCGCGTGGAGAGGAACGAGAGCCCTGAGAGCTCGAGGTCGTCGCCGGCGAGCGCGTGCGCTACAGACGCCGGGAGGACGGCGATCCTGTCGTCGTCTACGCCGGGCCGGCGCCGCCAGATACTTATTGAGGTCTGGGCGGGTGTCTAGCTACCTCCGCCTCGCCTGATCGGCGAGGCGTCTCTCCGTAAGCGGGGCGGGCAAGTTCGAGTGAGCCTCAACGACGACCGTGGTTGAGGCCGTAGCTCTTCGTGCCTTGAGTTCATGCCCGATCGCTGCTTGACCTGCCTTAGGGTCCGGTGTTTGCTTCAAGGACAATGCTGAGGCGTTGGCGCGAGCGTAGGTTATTTCAGCGACTCGCTCTGGCCGCGGTGCCTATCGGGGAACAAGCGGTCACCAACGCCGTCGCGTCGATCCGCTCGAAAGTGGAGCAACAGCACTCCGACCTAGAAGCACTCCTCCAACCGAGCAGTCTCTCGCCGCGTTGCCCGCTCTGCGGCAGCCGCCTGGTAATCCGACTTGCACGCAAAGGCCGAAACGCCGGTAGCGAGTTCTGGGGCTGCTCAACGTGGCCAAGGTGCACCTACACCGCCGGGTTGGGGATCTATGACACCAACCGCTCCCCTTTCCAGTCTTATGCATGAGGACGACCTCCCCCTGGAAGCAAAGTCACTGCTCGCTCGGCTGCGTGGCGTGAGCGACGAAGCAGAGCGACTCAAGAAGCAGTTCGAAAGCGATATCGCCGAAGCGCGAAAGGCGATCGACGCTCGCCAGAAGGAGAGCGTCCGTGCTCGAGAGGTGGCTGAAGCGCTAGTGAGAGATCGAATCAGCGGCTTCGAGCTTCTCGCCGAGGCCTGGGCCGATTACGAGACCGCAAGATCGGAGACCCTCGCGGAGCAGCTTCGCCGGAAGAGGCGGCCGGCGTTGAAGGCCGCCGACGAGGTAAAGGCGAAAGGCCGTGAGCTTGCGGACGTTCGCCGCCGAGCAAAGCTGTCAGAGTGGCTCGTTCGCTACTACGAGTGGTACTTCCCCTGGCTGACAGAGTTCCGAGACCTCGAAGCCGAGCAGGGATACCTCGATGAAGATAACGAGGACGGCCGGGACGAGTCAGATCCGGCGAGGCGCTGGCTGACAGCAGAGGAGTTCGCCGAGCTGTCTTCTGTGGAGCGGAGTCAGAGAGCGCTCGATCGCTACCTGCGTTCCCGAAAGACGCCGTGGCAGCTAGGCCGCGACTACGAGCGCTACGTCGGCTACCTACGAGAGCAGGAAGGTTGCCGAGTCTCTTATCACGGCATCTTCAAGGGATTAGAAGATCTCGGACGCGATCTACTCGTCGAGCGCGACGGGCAGACCGAGGTGATCCAGTGCAAGCGCTGGGCGCAGGCGAAGACTATCCACGAGAAGCACATCTTCCAGCTGTTCGGCACTGTCGTAGCGGCTCGAATCGAGAACCCTGGAAAGAGGGTCACGGGGACCTTCGTAACGACTACGTCGCTTTCTGAGCGGGCGCGTGAGTTCGCACGTCAGCTTGAGATCAAAGTCGAGGAGAGCTTCCCGCTCTCGGACTACCCTCGAATCAAGTGCAACATCGCGCATCGCACCGAAGAGCGCATCTATCACCTTCCGTTCGATCAGCAGTACGACACAACCGTGATCGAGCCAGAGCGAGGCGAGTCATACGTTTCTACGGTTACCGAAGCTGAAGCACTTGGATTCCGCCGTGCATGGCGCTGGCGCGGAAACGCCGCAGAGACAACCGTCTGATGAAGATCCCGTGGCCTGAAAAGCGCTGCATCGTCTGTCTCAATGCACCGCAAGTCGGCGTCGAGCTCTCGCAGATGACGGACTCTCACGTGATACCGAAATCGGTTGGAGGCCGACTCTCAGCCGAGTTTCTATGCAAAGGCTGCAATGACAGGATGGGCGAGCTTGAGGCGACTCTGCAAAAGGACGCTTCCGTACGCCGCCTCGTCGATCAACTCGAGAATGATCTACCTCGCGATCTCGTACAGATGATTCGGTGTGGAGAACGCTATTTCGCCGATACCGAACACTACGGACGTGTCGAGGCAACGATGGGCAACAGAGCAGAGCTTCGACCGAGGCAATCGATCGCGGTCAGGAGCGACGAGAACACGCGAAAGCAGATAGAAGCCGATCTCCGCCGATGCGGAAGTACAAGTGAAGAGATCGCCGCGGCTCAGGTGGCCTTCGAAGCCGCGAAGCCGGGCGAGTGGATTGAGATTCGATCGGGCTTCCGTATTCAGAAACGGATCGATTGGTCGAGTTTGAGCCTACAGCCGAGCCTTACGGACCCAATCACTCCGCTGGAAGTTCCGGTCGGGATCGCCTATCTCTTTATGGCTGCCTGCGTAGGCACAGAGATATACGGCGGTGCGTTCGATTCTGTTCGGAAAGCTCTTCAAGCCGCACTCGTAGGTGACGCGGCCTCTGCGGCAGCCTATTGCAAGAACCGGCACGGTACGGAGAAGCGGATAGCCAAACCGCAGCATCTCTTGCGTGCGAGGGCGGGCACTCACGGAACGATGGTCGTTTTTCAGGTCTTCGGCGACCTCGCCTGGCCGGTCGAATTTCCAGGAGTTGTGCATTTGGGCAAACAGACGCTCTACTTGCTCGATCTCGCCAATGACCAGGAGTGCTGGGCGACGAAGATTGCTTGAAAGACGAATGAGGCGAACACACGTTCGCTACAATGAGTAAGTGAGGCAGGCCGGCCTTCGCTCTCCTTCCTATGTCGAGCTCCACGTTCACTCGGCCTACTCGTTTCTGGACGGCGCCTCGCAACCCGAGGAGCTGGCCGCCAGGGCGGTCGAGCTGGGCTACGAGGCGCTGGCGCTGACCGACCACGACGGGCTCTACGGCTCGCTCGAGTTCGCGCATGCGGCCAAGGCGCTGGGGCTGCACCCGATCACCGGCTGCGAGCTGACGCTCGAGGGCCCGCCAGGGCGGGTGGGCTCACACGTGACGGTGCTGGTCGAAAGCAGGCAGGGCTACTCGAACCTCTGCCGCCTCGTCACGCGCGCCCACGCCCACACCCGCCCGCCCGGCCGGGAGCGGGAGCTGCGGCCGCCGGCTCTTGCGCCCGCGGATCTGATCGAGCTGAACGAGGGCCTCGTCTGCCTATCGGGTTGCGCCCGGCACGGGCTCGGTGTGCGTGAGCCGAACGCCGCCCGCGAGCTTGCCCGCGTCTTCGGGCGAGGGCGCTTCCTCGTCGAGCTGCAACGCCCCTACGAACGCGGCGACGAGCGCCGCAACGCCGCTCTGCGCGAGCTGGCCGCCGCTCTCGGTCTCGAAACCGTGGTAACCGGCGACGTGCACGCCCACTCGCGCCGCCGCACCCTGCTGCAGGACGTGCTCGTCGCCATCCGCGGGAACACCTCGCTCGAGGGCTGCGAGAGCGCGCGGCGCGGAAATCACGAGAGCTTTCTGCTCTCGCCCGAGCAGATGGCGGCGCGCTTCCCGGGCGACGGGGATGCGGTCGCGCGCGCGCGCGAGCTGGCAGCCCGGCTCGAGTTCGATCTGACCGAGGAGCTCGGCTACCGCTACCCCGACTTCTCCGAGGGGGAGCCCGCGATCCGCCGTCTGGCGGGAATCTGCGAGAGCGCCTTCGCCGGGCGCTACCCGCCGGGCATGCGCCTGCGCCAAGCAGCCCGCGCTCGCCTCGACGAGGAGCTGGGGCTGATCGAGGAGCTGGGACTGGCGGGCTTCTTCTGTCTCCACCACGAGGTGCTCGAGTTGGCCCGCGACGTCGCCCTGGAGGTGCGCGGGACGGGCTCGCCGCGCAGCGTGCTTCCGCCCGGGCGCGGACGTGGCAGCTCGGTCGGCTCGATCGTCTGCTACCTGACCGGGCTCTCGCACGTCGATCCGGTCGCCGCCGGGCTCTCGCTCGGGCGCTTCCTCAACCGCGAGATGGCCGGCGTCCCCGACATCGATCTCGACTTCCCGCGCGACATCCGCGAGAAGCTGATCGTGCGCATTGTCGAGCGCTACGGGAAAGAGCACGCGGCACTGGTGGCCAGCTTCTCGACCTATCGCTCGCGCGGCGCGATCCGCGACGTCGGCAAGGCGCTCGGGCTTCCCTTCGGCGAGCTGGAGCGGCTGGCGCGCCTGTCGGACACGTGGGACGCGCGCGAGGTGGCCGACGAGCTGAAGCGGCTGCCCGACGCAGAGGCCAAGCTGGGCTCGACCCGCTGGCGAGCTTTTGCATCCCTGACCGCCGAGATCGCACGCCTGCCCCGTCACGTCTCCCAGCACCCGGGCGGCATGGTCATCTCCTCACGTCCGCTCGTCGAGTTGGTGCCGGTGATGCCGGCGGCGATGCGCAGGCGCCAGATCTGCCAGTGGGACAAGGACTCCTGCGCCGATGCCGGCTTCCTCAAGATCGACCTCTTGGGGCTGGGCATGCTCTCGGCGGTCGAGGCCTGCGTGGAGGAGATCGCGCGCCTCCATGGCAAACCGATCGACCTCTCGCGCATACCGCTGGACGATGCGGCCATCTTCGCCGAGATCCAGCGCGCCGACACGGTCGGCTCCTTCCAGATCGAAAGCAGAGCGCAGATGCAGAGCCTGCCCCAGACCCTGCCCGCCTCACTCGACGACCTGACCGTACAGGTGGCGCTCGTGCGCCCCGGCCCGATCCAGGGCAAGGCCATCCATCCCTACGTCGAGAACCGCCGCCGCCTGCGCGCCGACCCGTCCTTCGAGCCGCCGCTCGACCATCCGCTGCTCGCGGAGCCGCTGCGCGAGACGCTCGGGGTGGTCGTCTTCCAGGACCAGGTGCTCGAGGTGGCGATGGCGCTCGCCGGCTTCAGCGTGGGCGAGGCGGAGGGGCTGCGCCGGGCGATGAGCCGCAAGCGCAGCGCCGAGGCGCTCGAGGCCTACCGCGAGCGCTTCATTGCCGGAGCGGCCGCGAAAGGGGTCGACCCGGAGACGGCCGACCACGTCTACGACAAGCTGGCCAGCTTCTCGGGCTTCGGCTTTCCCAAGTCGCACGCCGCCGCCTTCGCGCTGCTCGGCTATCAGTCGGCCTGGCTGCGCCACTACTACCCGGCCGAGTACCTGGCCTCGCTGCTCAACGCCCAGCCGATGGGCTTCTACTCGCCGGCTGCGCTGGTGCGGGACGCGCAGCGCCGCGGCCTGAACGTGCTGCCCGTGGACGTGAACGCGAGCGCCGCCATGAGCCGGGTCGAGGACGGAGCGGTGCGGATCGGGCTGTTACTCGTGCGTGCGCTCGGTGCGGCGGGGGCGAAGGCGCTGGTGGCCGAGCGGGAGCGGGGAGGAGCCTTCGCGGACGTCTGCGAGCTGGCGCAGCGAAGCGGTCTGGACGAGAGGACGCTGAGCGCGCTCGTCTCGGCGGGCGCCTGCGACTCGTTCGGCCAGCCGCGGCGCTCGCTGCTCTGGCAGCTCGGCCTGGCGCCGCGCGACAGGAGCGTCCTGGGCTCGGGCGGCAAGGAGCGCCAGCTCGCCCTCCCTCTATCGCCGACCGCGGTCACGCCTCCCCTGCCCGAGCAATCCGTCTGGGAGCGCCTGCTTTCTGACTATCGCTCGACCGGGCTCTCAACCGGCGTCCATCCGCTCGCCCTGCTCCGTCCCGAGCTTCCGCCCGGCACCCTCTCCTCGTTCGAGCTCCCGACTGCGCGCTCCGGCTCCCGTGTCACCGTCGCCGGCATGGTCGTCGCCCGCCAGCGCCCGCCGACGGCAAACGGCGTCACCTTCCTCCTGCTCGAAGACGAGACGGGGCAGCTGAACGTGATCGTGATGCCACCCCTCTACGCGAAGAACCGCGCCCTCGTTCGCGGCGAGCCGATCCTGCTCGCGCGCGGCCGACTGCAGCGCTCCGGCGGCACGATCAACGTCATCGCCGAGGAGCTTCGGAGCCTGGTTCCGCTGGCGCGCCGGCTCTCGGCTGGCGCCGATGTTCACGGCTCGCTGCCGGGGATTCACAGCTTTCACTAGCGGCGGGGGAAAGGGCGTGCTACCGTTATTAACGGTTGATAACGAAAAAGGAGATCCGCGAGTGCCACGTTCATCTGCAGCCGTAGCTTTCTCCGTCTCCGAGCAGGACCGGAAGAAGCTGGACCGGATCGTCGAGCGCTACGGCCACGGCAACCGCAGCGAGGCTCTGCGGGTGATGATGGACAGGATCGAGACGAGCGAGCGGGCGGAGCGCCTGCGCAAGCTCCAGGTCTACGGAGCCGGTAAGAGCGCCGAGCGGGGTCTCGGTCTCGAGGACGTCCAGGCCGTCGTACACCGCGTCCGCGCACGGCGGCAGAGCTCCACCTCCGCGTGAGCCACGCCGTCGTCTTCGACGTCAACGTTCTCGTCGGAGCCGTGATCGCCGGCCGCTCCGATTTCGAGTTCTGGCCCAGTCCGCCGCCGACGAGCGACAACCCCTTCGCCGATTGCCTCGGTATCGCCAACGACGCGCGCGAGTTCTCGCTCTGGCTGTCCGAGCACATCCTCCAGAACGTCGTCGATGTCCTGATCGATCCGAACGAGGGCTTCGGCTGGGAGATAGAGATGGCCGAGGAATACGTCGACGTGCTCTGGGACATCACCGAGGCGTCCGGCGGGGGCGTGACCGAGCCGCGCGAGCGAGTGAACGACTGTTCGGACTACGAAGACAATCGGATCCTGGAGCTGGCGCTCGAATGCGACGCCGACCTGATCGTCTCGGACGACGAGCACCTGGTGAGCATGTCTCCCTGGCGTGGCCGGCCGATTGTGCGCCCGCACGAGTTCGCCGCGCGCACCGACGCGATGCGGCGCGCCGAGCGACGGGCTCGGCGCGAGGGTCGCTGAGACTATGGCGCGAGGCGGATCCCAGAGGAAGTGCGTTCGAAGAGCTTGGGTTTCTTACTAACTCGGGCGTGTATCTGATTAGAACGGACTCGAGATCCGTCTCGCTTGTGATACCGAGCAGCTCTATTGACTGACTCGGCAAGCTCTGGCGCTCGCATCGGGCGATTGCCATTCGTGCGTAAAACGCGAGCGATCTCCTCATGGAGATACGGGCGACCGACTCCCATTCGAAGGAGTATCCCACAGCTATAAGCCGATGATGCGTCTCCAGCGTGGGAGCGTCGAGCGATACTTGTCGATCCACTGAAGAACCTCCGCATCCTCTTTCGATAGCGACACGCTTAGCACCATCTCGGCGACCCTGCGCGCTCTACGAAATCCGTGCTGGCTGATGAGAGCGACCGCGTCGAGCTCCGCTTTTGGTACTCCGGTTTTCTGTGAAGCGAACTCCCGAAACTCGTTCTCAAAGATGAGACGCTGAACTCTCGGCGGCAACGTCTCGACGTGGCGACGCCATGCCTCAGCGTAGGCTTCTGCCTGATCAGGATCGAGCTCGGTTTCGTCTTTCATCATGTCTCTCGCCGTCCCTCGATTGCCTTTCTCGCGTTTCTTGTTGCATCTACGAGTTTCCTAACGCGAGCATATAGCTGCTCCTCGTAATCTTCCTGTTGTGCGAATCTGGTCGTTAGATCTCAATCAAGCACGGCCACTCGCCTCGCTACGATGACCTCTCCGGCCGGGAACGAGCGAGAGGAGCATTCCGATGGCGTCCGAGAGCCTTGACGAGTTTCGATCGGCGGGCCTGAGCGAGGTCGACCCGGACATCGCCGCTTTGCTCGGGCGCGAGCTCGAGCGCCAGCGGGGGACGATCGAGCTGATCGCCTCGGAGAACTTCACCTGGCCGGGCGTGCTTGAGGCGATGGGCTCGACACCGACCAACAAGTACGCCGAAGGCTACCCGGGCAAGCGCTACTACGGCGGCTGCGAAGTAGTCGACGAGATCGAGCAGCTGGCGATCGACAGGGTCAAGGCACTCTTTGGCGCCGAGCACGCGAACGTGCAGGCGCACGCCGGCGCGATGACGAACACCGCGGTCTACCTAGCTTGCCTCCAGCCGGGCGACACCATCCTCTCGCTCTCGCTCGCCCACGGCGGCCACCTCTCGCACGGGCTCAAGGTCAACATCTCCGGAAAGCTCTACAACATCGTCTCCTACGGAGTCAGCCGCGAGACCTTTCGGATCGACTTCGACGAGGTGCGCGCGCTCGCGCTCGAGCACAAGCCGAAGCTGATCATCTGCGGCGGCTCGGCTTACCCGCGCATCGTCGAGGCCGACAAGTTCCGCGAGATCGCCGACGAGGTCGGGGCGCTCCTGCTCTGCGACATGGCCCACTTCGCCGGGCTCGTCGCCGCCGGCCTGCACCCGAATCCGGTGCCCCACTGCGACTTCGTCACCTCGACCACGCACAAGACGCTCGCCGGCCCGCGCGCCGGCTTCATCCTCTGCAAGGCGGGTCACGCCCAGGCGGTCGACCGCGGCATCTTCCCGGGCCTACAGGGCGGGCCGCTTCTGCACACGATCGCGGCCAAGGCGACCTGCTTCAAGCTCGCCGCCTCGGAGCCCTTCAAGGCCTACCAGCGCCAGGTTCGCGCGAATGCCGATCGGCTCGCGGCCGAGCTCGTCGCGCACGGCCTCGACATCATCACCGGGGGCACCGACACGCACCTGCTGCTCGTCGATCTGCGCTCGACCGAGTGGACGGGCAAGGACGCCGAGGATCGCCTGCACGAGGTGGGAGTGACCGTGAACAAGAACGGGATCCCCTTCGACGAGCGGCCGCCGACCGTGACCTCGGGCCTGAGACTGGGCTCGCCCGCCGTCACGATGCGCGGCTTCGACGAGGAGGATATGAGCGAGATCGCCTCGATCATCTGCAGCGCTCTGGCCAAGGACGCCGATATAGCCGCGCTCAGTGCGCGCTCCGCGGCGCTCTGCGAGAAGCACCCGCTCTATCCGGGCTTTCGCGGTTACTGCTCATACGAGAGCTAGTATCGGCTCCGAGTAGCGATGCCTCTTCTCTCGCTCCCGCTTGCCGCGATCCACATGCCCCGCGAGGTCATCTTCGGCTTCCTGGTCTCGCTTGCGATCGTGCTGGCGCTGACGCCGGCGATCGGCTCGCTGGCCCGGCGAGCCGGGATAGTGGACGAGCCGGGGGAGAGGCGCCTGAACGAGCTGCCGATCCCGAGGCTGGGCGGGATCGCGCTCTTCTTCGCCATCTTCGTGCCCGCGCTCGCCTTCCTCGATCTCTCGAGGCCGCTGCGCGCGATCCTGCTCGGGGCCGCGATTGCGACCGTGGTCGGGGCGATCGACGACGCCCGCAGCCTCGTCTGGTGGCAGAAGCTGAGCGGCCAGGCGCTCGCTGCCGGAGTGACGGCCGGGCTCGGCGTCTACGTCGATCACTTCACCGTCCCGGTCCTCGGCGTCGGAGCGCTACCCAAGTGGCTCGGGATCACGCTCACGATCGTCTGGATCGTGGCGATCATGAACATGGTCAACTTCCTCGACGGGCTCGACGGGCTCGCCGCCGGGGTCTGCGCAATCTCGGCTGTCACCTTCTGCCTGATCGCGCTCTCGCTCGACCGCGCCCAGCCCGCGATCCTGTCGGCGATCGTGTTCGGGGCGGCGCTCGGCTTCCTGCGCCACAACTTCTATCCGGCGCGGATCTTCATGGGCGACTCGGGAGCCCTTCTGCTTGGGTTCGTACTGGCGGCAATTTCGGTCGAGGGCCTGCTCAAGACCGCCGCTGCCGTCGCGCTGGCCTTCCCGCTGCTCGTGCTGGCGATCCCGATCCTCGACACCTCCTTCGTCGTGGCCAAGCGCATCAAGCACGGCAAGCCGATCTACTCCGCCGACCGCTTCCACCTCCACCATCGCTTCCTCGACCGCGGCTTCACGCAGCGCCAGGCGGTGCTGACGATGTACCTCTGGTGTGCGTCGCTGGCCGGCGCCGCGCTCGCAACTCGCTTCCTGGCCCCGCACGCTCATGGTCGCTGGCAGCTCTGGCCGACGATCGTCGACGCCGTCATCGGGCTTTCAGTCCTGGCGGCCTCGACCTACATCGTCTACGTGCTCGAGATCGTGAAGGTGACTAGCCCGCGCGCCCGCAGGCGAGCGAAGGCGCTGGAGGGGGAACGACGCTCGGCTTGAAGCCGTTCCGGCCACCCAATAGAGTCAAGGTGTGATGCTGCCGCGAGTTCGTCTTGGCGCGATCGCCGGAGTTGCCGTCGCGACTACCGCGCTACTGCTCTGCGGCTGCGGGAGCTCGGCGGCGAAGAAGACGACATCTCGAGCCGGCTCGAAGTTCACGGCCGCGAGCTTCCGCCCGAAGGACTGCCAGCCCGCCGGTAGCCACGGCGCCGTCTCCTACCAGCTCTGCCGGCGGCAGGTGGGCAATCAGCACGGCACCTTCCTGCGCGTTCAGGGAAAGGAGCGGACAGTGCTCACGCTCCTTCATCCCGGGCCTACGCCGACGTCGCCGAAGTACGGCGGTCGCTACGGGTACTGGGACTGGGCGGCGCTGTCTCCCGACGGAACGCAGTTTCTGGCCGAGTGGAGGGGCGACTGCGAGGCTCCGTACAACTTCCTCGTCTCACTGGGCGGCGGCAAGCCTATCCCGGTCACCGGCGAGAAGGACTGGTTGAAAAGCCCGGAAACGTTGTCTTTCGGTTGGTCGACCGACGGCCGCGCGATCCTCTTCATCCCGACCAAGCCCGCCTGTGGCCATGGCGTCTTCCACCCGGGCGTCTACCTCGTCTCGGCGAGTTTCGGGCTCCAGCTGATCAGGGCGGGCAAGGAACCACCCCTTTATTCCGAACGTTCGCTCAAGCCGCGCTCGCTCGCCCGGTTACGGGCGATCCTCGGCCCGAGTAGCTCCTGAGAATCTCTGACGAAACGAAGCGCTCCGCCGTCTGGCGGCGTTCGACGGTTTTTTGTAACGATCAGCGCTCGCGCCGCGAAGCTCCCCCGTTGTCAAGTGCCCATTTGCACTTAGCGGCACTTTTTGCAGGCGAGGTCTTATGCTTGCGCGAATCGGCGACCGCGGAGGTAGGTCACGAAGTTCGCAGACTGCTTGAGCTGCCGGTACTTCCTTCCCACGGCGGATCGGTCATACCGTCTCTCAGCTCGAGCTCGATCCAGCGCTGATCCAGCGCTTACTAATCCGGAGGGTTGAGAGATGAACGCTGTTTTGGGAGTGATCTTGACGAGGGTGCGGGCGTCTGCGAGGCGGCGGCGCCTGGTTTTATTCGGCGTGGTGACGATCGGGCTGGCCGCGTTCCTGCCGGCGGGCGCCTCGGGAGTATTGAGCTTCGCGCCGCATAACGAATCGTTTTCGTCCCCGGGCGGAAACGCGGGGGCGATCGCGGTCGGCGACTTCAACGGCGATGGCGTAAAGGACATGGCGATCGCAAACTACATTTCGGGCAGCGTATCGATACTGGTTGGCACTGGTACGGGCTCGTTCGCGGCGGTAGGCAACTTCAATGTGGGTACGTACCCGAGCTCGATCGCGGTCGGCGACTTCAACGGCGACGGCAAGCAGGACCTGGCCGTCGCCAACAACGGCTCGGGCACCGTATCGGTACTACTTGGCACAGGCTTCGGCTCGTTCGGAGCGGCGCAGACCTTGGTCGTGGGTTCGGATCCGCAGTCGGTCGCGGTCGGTGACTTCAATAACGACGGCAAGCAGGACCTGGTGGTCGCCAACTACACGGCTGGCACCCTGTCGGTACTGATCGGGGACGGCAAGGACTCGTTCACAGCGGCAATTGGAAGCCCGATCACCGTGGGCACGAACCCGTACTCGGTTGTGGTCGGTGATTTCGACAACAACGGCAAGCAGGACCTGGCGGTCGCAAACTACGGGTCGAGCAGCGTGTCAGTGCTGCTGGGTGCCGGCAACGGTGCGTTCGCAGCGGCAAGCGGAAGCCCCATTACCGTAGGCGTGCACCCGCAATCGCTCGCCGTTGGTGACTTCAACGGCGACGGCGAGCCGGACTTGGCGGTTGCCAACGGTGGCGCTAACGGTGTGTCGGTGCTAACCGGTGTCGGCGACGGCACGTTCACAGTGACAAGCATCAGCGTCACCGCGGGCGTGATCGCCGTCGGCGACTTCAACGGCGACAGAAAACAGGATCTGGCGATCGGCGGTTTCATGTCGAGCGACATACTCGTGCTGCTCGGTAACGGCAACGGTACGTTTGGAACGGCGACCAACTTCACCGCGGGCATCTATCAGCACGCGATCGCGGTCGGCGAGTTCAACGGTGACGGCAAGCAGGACCTGGCGGTCACCTATATGGGCTCTGTGTCGATCCTGCTCAACGCACCCAGCGCCACTCCGAGTCCGACCACGCTCACCTTCGGCTCACCCACACCGGTTCCGCAGGGCACGGTCAGCGCACCGCAGACGGTGACCGTCGCCAACAACGGCACCGCTCCGCTCATCGTCTCCGGCTTTGCGACGGGCGGAACCAACCCGGACGACTTCTTCACCGGCAACACGAGCTGTCTGGGACAGATCGCCCCGGGGTCGAGCTGCACGGTGCAAGTGCGCTTCGCTCCCCAGGCGCAAGGGTCGCGCTCGGCGACGCTCACAGTGGCCAGTAACGCTCCGACTTCCACGGCGGTCACGCTAAACGGGACTGCGGGGCCGCTACCGCAGGGCCCCACCGGCGCGACCGGCGCGACCGGAGCAACCGGCCCAACCGGCGCGACCGGAGCAACCGGCCCACGAGGACTGAAGGGCGCATCCGGAAAGATCGAGCTCGTGACCTGCAAGGTCGTCACGGTCAAGGTGAAGGGAAAAAAGGTCAAGCGCAACAAGTGCCAGACGAAGCTGGTCTCGGGCACGGTCAAGTTCACGACCGCGAGCGTGGTGATGCGCGCCTCGCTCAGCCGAGGCGGCGTGCTCTACGCGACCGGCACCGCCAGCAGAAAATCAGGCCTGGTGCTCCGCTCCCTCCGCCGCGTGCTGGCCGGGCGCTACACGCTCACACTCCGCTACCACCAAGGCCACATGCAGGTGACCACTCGCTCTCCAATCACGATTCGCTAGGTCACAACTGGGGCGGCCGGGCTTTCGGGCTCGGCCGCCCTGAACCTGACCCGTCCGCGGGTCTTCAACCTCCAAGACGTCGTAAGCGAAATCGCAGCGCCAGAGCGGGTTTTCGTCGCCCCGTAGGGGGCTCGGACGGCGAAACGACTCTGATATCCTCCGGCGCGGCATGGAGCGTCCGCCGCGCCCGTCGTTTGAGCCCGTGGGGGCCGGTGGACTCCTTGTTGCGACGATCGTGGTAGTGGCTGGTATCGGCGCGCTGATCGGCTGGGCGCTGGGCGGCACCGGGGTCGGAGCGGTAGCCGGCACGGCAGTCGGCATTCCCGCGGGCATCTTCGTCGTCTACCGCCGTTACCGGGGGTATTTCACCTGAGTCCGCCAACGCCGAGTCGCCTGACAGCTCCGCGCCCGTTGCCGAGCCGGACGCTGCCGCCGCTCGCGGCCTCCGCACTTGTGCTCGTGGCGCTGCCCGTCTTCTTGGCCGCGGGCTGGCCGCTTGCCGGCTGGGGCCTGGCGGCCGCGCTCTGGCTTGCAGCGCAACTCTTCGGCTATCTGCTCACCCATTTGCCGCTTGGAGCCGGCCACCTGCCGAGTTCGGCGGCCGCCGCCTTCGGCATGAGCTTCCGTGCGCTCGCTGTCGGCATAGTCCTGATTCTCGTGGCCGTCTCGAACCAGACGGTCGCCTTGGCGGCCGCGCTTCTGTACGTGCTCGCCTTCACGGTCGAGCTGGCGCTCTCTCTGATCAGCTACTTCTCGGCGGAGCCGCTCTGATGGGCCGTCGTTCGAGACTGTCTCTGGGACGGGCGCTCGCAGCGGTCTCGCTTTTCGCGCTGGTACTGCCGGCGGACGCCTTTGCCAAGGGCAAGTTCGACCCGGCTGAGGAGTTCGTCCTCAAGCCCTGGATCAAGATCCCGGCCCTACACCTGGGGCCGGTCACGATCGATCTCTCGATCACCAAGGCCGTCGCTTATCTCTTCCTCGGCACCATCGTCACGATCGTGCTCGGAATCGTGCTCATGCGACTGCGGCTCAGGAACAGACCTGAACGGCGCCAGACGATCGGCGAGATGATCTACGAGCTGGCTCAGCACCAGATCGCAGAGCAGGGGTTGCCGACCAAGGCGATGGGACGCTGGTTCCCCTACTGTGCGAGCCTGTTTCTGTTCATCTTCGTGCTCAACTTGCTCGGCTTCATTCCGTTGCCGCTGACCGGCGAGACTTTCCATCTCTTCGGCGTCAAGCTGCCGACCTTCGGCATCTATGCCGCCACCTCGGCGCTCTCGGTGACGCTGGCGCTCGCGCTCATGACCATCTTCTTCACTCACTTCGAGGGTATTCGCTGGAACGGCCCCCGCAAGTACTTCGCCAGCTGGTTGCCCGGCGGGATGCCCCGCTTCAACCTCGTCTGGGCCGTGCCGCTCGCCCTGCTCTACCTGCTCGAGGTGATCAGTCAGCTGATGCGGATCGTCTCGCTCAGCATCCGTCTCTTTGCCAACATGCTCATCGGCCACATGCTGATCCTGACCCTGCTCGGTCTGATCTTCATCCTGCAAGCGGTGTATCTGGCGCCGGTCGTAGTTCCAGTGGCTGTTTCTCTCTATATCTTCGAGGTCGGGATCGTGGTATCGATCCAGGCCTTCATCTTCGCCATCCTCTCGGCGACCTACATCGGCTCGGCGATTGAGCCCGAGCACTAGCGAAAGGAGCTCTATGTCCATCCTCGCAGCACTCACCGGCGACATCACCAAGATGGGGAAGGCGCTCGCGCTCGCTCTCGGCATAGGCTTCGGCTCGCTGGGCGCCGGCATCGGTCTCGGCAACATCTTCAGCTCGATGATCCAGTCGGTGGCGCGCCAGCCCGAGCTCAGGGGCGAGCTACAGGGCATCATGTGGATCGGTTTCGCGCTGACCGAGGCGGTCGTCTTCTACGGCCTGATCGGCGGCCTGCTCGCCTACGTCCTCGTCTAGATAGAAAGGTCTCCGATTAGATGCCGCTGGCAACAAACTCACTGATCACGGTCATCCCGGGCTTGATGATCTGGACGATCGTCTGCTTCCTGATCGTCTACTACGTTCTCAGGCGCTACGCCTTCGGGCGCATCCAGAAGGTGATCGACGAGCGTCGCGAGCGCATCCTGAAATCGATCGAGCAGGCGGGGGAAGCCCGCGACGAGGCGGCCAGGTTGCTCGAGGAGCACCGGGCGATGCTGGTGCAGGCGCGCTCCGACGCCGAGCAGGTCCTCGAGGACGCGCGCAAGGTGGCGGAGTCGCAGCGCGAGCGAACACGTACCGAGCTCGACGCCGATCGCGTCCGCCGCCTGGCCGAGACCGAGCGCCAGATCGCGGCCGAGACGCAGAGCGCTCTCGACCAGATCAGGAACGAGATCGCCGAGCTGACGCTGATCACGACCGCCAAGGTGACCGGCAAGCTGCTCACCCCCGACGATCATCGTCGCCTGATCGACAGCGCCGTCGAGGAGCTCGACTTTTCGGCCCTCGAGGAGGCTCGCGACTAGTGCCCCATCCAGCAATACACTCCGGCTTCTGGCCCGCTATCACGCGGCGCGCTGCGTTGCCCTCAGTCGCGTCCGTACTTCGAAGTACGGACGCTCCCTGCGTCCTAGCATCGCTTGGTGCTAGCGACCCAGAAACTCGGAAGCATCACTGGACGGGGCACTGATGGGAATCGTCGAGCGAAAGTACGCACAGGCGCTCTACAACGCCGCCCTCGACAAGGAGCGCCTGAGCGAGGTGAGAAGCGGCCTGGCCGACTTCGTCGAGGCCGAGCGCAAGGTGCCCGAGCTGGCGACGGTGCTCGCGAATCCCGAGCTCGACTCCGCCTCCAAGGTCGCGCTGATAGATGATTTGTTGCAGGGCGACGAGCCGCTGGTGCGCAACTTCCTGCGCCTGCTGGCCGAGAAGACGCGGATCGCCGCCATCGAGGAGATCTTTCGCGAGTTCGAGGTGCTCGTGGACGCGGGCGAGAAGCGCCTGCGCGTAGTCGTGACGACGGCGCACGAGCTCTCCGAGGAAGAGGCGCGCTCGCTCGTGTCCAGGATCGAGGCCGCGACCGGAAGCCAGGTCGAGGCGCGTCGCCACGTCGATCCGTCGCTACTCGGCGGCCTGATCGTGCAGGCGGGCTCGCTGCGCCTGGATGCCAGTGTCCGCGGTCGTATCGAGAAACTTCGTACCGAGCTCGTCGAGACAAGGAGTTGAGGTGAAGCCGTGAAGCTGCGCCCTGAAGAGATCACCACCATCCTCAAGCAGAGGATCGAGCAGTTCGAGATCGAGACCGATCTCTCCGAGACCGGCACCGTGCTGCAGCTCGCCGACGGCATCGCGCGCGTACACGGCCTCGAAAGCTGCGTCGCGCTGGAGATGCTCGAGTTCGAGTTCGGGGTCATCGGCCTCGCCTTCAACCTCGAAGAGGACAGCGTCGGCGCCGCACTCTTCGGTGAGTGGCAGAAGCTCTACGAGGGATCGAGCGTGCGCCGGATGGGCCGCGTCGCCAGCGTCCAGGTCGGCGACGAGTTGCTCGGACGCGTGGTCGATCCGCTCGGCAACCCGGTCGACGGTGGTGGCCCGATCACCGCGCACGAGCGCCGTCCGCTGGAGTTGAAGGCTCCGGGCGTGATCGCGCGCCAGCCGGTGAAGGAACCGCTACAGACCGGGATCAAGGCGGTCGATGCGATGATCCCGATCGGTCGCGGCCAGCGCGAGTTGATCATCGGCGACCGCGGCACCGGCAAGACCGCGGTCGTCGTCGACACGATCCTCAACCAGGCAGGCCAGGACGTCATCTGCATCTACGTGGCGATCGGGCAGAAGGCTTCGACCGTCGCCCAGGTCTACGAGCGGCTGAAGGACGCCGGCGCGATGGAGTACACGGTCATCGTCAGCGCCGCCGCCCACGAGGCCGCGCCGATCAAATGGATGGCGCCCTTCGCCGGCTGTGCGATGGGCGAGCACTACCTCTACCAGGGCAAGCACGCCCTCTGCATCTACGACGACCTCTCCAAGCACGCCGACGCCTACCGACAGCTGTCGCTGCTACTACGCCGCCCACCCGGCCGCGAAGCCTTCCCCGGTGACGTCTTCTACCTGCATTCGCGCTTGCTCGAGCGCGCCTGCAAGCTCTCCGACGAGCTCGGCGGCGGCTCGCTGACGGCGCTGCCCGTGATCGAGACCCAGGCCGGCGACGTTTCCGCCTACATCCCGACCAACGTCATCTCGATCACCGACGGGCAGATGTTCCTCGAGTCCGACCTCTTCTACTCGGGCATTCGCCCGGCCATCAATGTCGGCATCTCGGTCTCGCGCGTCGGCTCGAATGCGCAGACCAAGGCGATGAAGAAGGTGGCCGGCCGCCTGCGCCTCGACCTTGCTTCCTTCCGCGAGCTCGAGGCCTTCGCACAGTTCGGCTCGGAGCTCGACCCGGCGACGCTGCAGACGCTGGCCCGCGGCGAGCGGATGGTGGCGACTCTCAACCAGCCCCAGTACCAGCCCTGGCCGATGGAAGAGCAGGTCGCGGCCATCTTCGCCGGCATTCACGGCTTCCTCGACAGCGTTCCGCCCAGTCAGGTGCCGCGCTTCCAGGAACAGCTGCGTGAGCAGCTGCGCACCGAGGGAACGATCCTGAAAGAGATCCGCGAGACGAAGGATCTCTCCGATGAGCTGGCCGCCCGGCTCGAGGCGGAGCTGCAGAGGTTCGAGCAGGGCTTCAATGTCGAAGAGGAGTTCGGCCTGGTTTTCTAGACCACCGACGTCATGGCTTCCCAGCAAGACATCAAGCGGCGAATTCGCTCGATCCGCTCCACGCACAAGATCACCAAGGCGATGGAGCTGGTCGCGGCCGCCAAGCTCAGGCGGGCGCAGCAGCGGATCGTGGCGATGCGCCCCTACGCCGATCGCATGCTCGAGCTGATCACCTCAACCGCGCAGGCGGTCGGGAATGTGCACGGGCTGCCGCTGCTCGAGAGCCGCGAGACGCGCACCGTGGCGCTCGTGCCGCTCACCGGCGACCGCGGGCTTGCCGGCGCCTTCAATGCCCAAGTTCTGCGCCGCTCGTTCACGCTCGAGCGCGATCTCCAGGCTCAGGGAATCGAGGTCAGGTGGTTGGTCGGCGGCAAGCGCGGGCGCTCCTCGCTCAGGTTCCGCCACCGCGAGCTCGCAAGATCCTGGACAGGCTTCAGCGATCGGCCGGAGTTCATCGACGCACAAGCCGTCGCGCACAGCCTGAGCGAGCTCTACGCAAGCGCCCAGGTCGACGCGGTGCTGCTCGTCTACAACCGCTTCGTTACGCCGATCACCCAGACCGTCGTCGAGCAGGAGATCCTGCCGCTCCCCAGGCAGGTGCTCGAGGGCTTCGACGAGAGAAATGAGCCGCTGCCTGTGCTCGGCGAGGTGCTCTACGAGCCCGATTCTGAGGCCATCCTCGCTCGCCTGATCCCGGCCTATCTCGAGACCGAGGTCTTCCGCGCCCTGCTCGAGTCGGCCGCCTCCGAGCACGGCGCGCGCATGAGCGCGATGCGCAACGCCAGCAAGAACGCCGAGGAGCTGATCGATCACCTGACGCTGATCATGAACCGAGCACGCCAGGCGGATATCACGCGGGAGATCCTCGAGGTCGTGGCCGGAGCCGATGCGCTGTAGCGCCAGCGGAAATCTGCGATTTCCGCCGCGGAGTAACTAGGCGCTGAGCCGCGCCTGTGGCGCGCTCAGCGCGGCGTCCTAGGAGCGGGGCGGGCTGGCCGGTTTTGCTTTGCGGGGTCCGGGGCGAATTGGGGACGAGCGTCAGGTGAGCCGCAGCCGCGCATGTCGGCTGCGGCGGCTTGCAGGGCATCTGCTCCCTTGCGGGAGCGATCCCCTGCGCTGCATTTTTCGTGCCTTCTTATCTTTTTCTAACAATTGCTCGACCCGGGCGTCCCAGTTCACGTGAGCCCCCTTTTGACCGATCGCGACTGCAGAAGCGCGCGGGAGCTGCTGTCGCTTTCGTTCGACGGTGAGCTGGACGCGCTCGAGGGTCGCAAGCTCGACCGTCACCTACGCGACTGCGCACCCTGCCGGCTCTATTGCGCGAGGGTCGAGACGATCACGCAGGCGCTGCGATCCGCTCCGCTCGAACGGCCCTCGATCATCATCCTGCCGCGCTTTTCCCGGCGGCGGCTACTGCGCACGGGGATTCCGGCGACGGCGCTCGCTGCCGTCACGCTCGGACTGGGCTTTCTGCAGGGATCGACCGGCGGGAGCGGCGATGCGACAGCGCCGGCCGCGACCGTGCCCGGCGTTCCTCACCAGGCGCGGATCACCCACGCATTGCAGCCGCAGGCCCAGCCGGCTTCATACGCCGACGTCGTCTCGACGCCCTGACGACCGCGAGGGACGCTTCGCTCAGTCTGCGTTGGTGGCGAAGTCGTGCCCCGGTGGGCCGACCACTCGGCGGCCAAGTGTCTCGGATAGACTGGCGCGCAGGTGCCCACGTGGCGCCGGCTACGCCGGTTTCTAAGAGCTAACCCGCCTGCCGCAGGAGAGAGATGTCCGAGTCAAAGAACAGTGCGCCCAACGTCGGGAAGGTCATCGAGGTGAAGGGCGTTGTCATCGACGTGGCCTTCGAAGGCCGCCTGCCGGGGATCTACAACGCTCTCGAGATCGAGATCGAAGCGGGCGAAGGTGAGAAGCCGCGCAAGCTCATCGCCGAAGTCCAGCAGCATCTCGGTGACGATCGCGTGCGAGCCGTGGCCATGGACTCCACCGACGGGCTCGCCCGAGGCGTGGCTGTGCTCGATACCGAGGCCTCGATCACGGTTCCCGTTGGCCAGGCGACGCTGGGACGGCTCTGGAACGTGCTCGGGCAGGTGATCGACGAGCGTGGCGAGCCGCCCGCAGACATGGAGCGCTGGCCGATCCACCGCGATCCTCCCTCCTTCCGCGATCTCTCGCCGAAGCTGGAAATCTTCGAGACCGGTATCAAGGTCATCGATCTGCTGACGCCCTACATCAAGGGTGGCAAGATCGGCTTCTTCGGCGGCGCCGGCGTCGGCAAGACCGTATTGATCGAGGAGCTGATCCACAACATCGCGAAGCAGCACGGCGGCGTCTCGGTCTTCGCGGGCGTGGGTGAGCGCACGCGCGAGGGCAACGATCTCTGGCTCGAGATGAACGAGTCGGGCGTGATCGACAAGGTCGCGCTCGTCTACGGGCAGATGAACGAGCCGCCGGGAGCACGCCTCCGCGTCGCCCTTTCCGCCCTGACCGTCGCCGAGTACTTCCGCGAGAACGGCCAGGACGTGCTGCTCTTCATCGACAACATCTTCCGCTTCGTCCAGGCCGGCTCCGAGGTCTCCGCGCTGCTCGGTCGCATGCCGAGCGCCGTCGGCTACCAGCCGACGCTGGCCACCGAGATGGGCCAGCTGCAGGAGCGCATCACCTCGACCCGCACCGGCTCGATCACCTCGGTGCAGGCGATCTACGTCCCCGCCGACGACCTCACCGACCCCGCCCCGGCCAACACCTTCGCCCACCTCGACGCCACTACCGTGCTGTCCCGCGCGATCTCCGAAAAGGGCATCTACCCGGCGGTCGATCCGCTCGACTCGACCTCGCGCGCGCTCCAGCCGGGCATCGTCTCGGCCGAGCACTACCGCACGGCCGCCGAGGTACAGCGGATCCTTCAGCGCTACAGGGATCTGCAGGACATCATCGCCATCCTCGGCATCGACGAGCTCTCCGACGAGGATCGCCTGATCGTCCAGCGCGCCCGCCGGATCGAGCGCTTCCTCTCGCAACCCAACTTCGTCGCCGAGGTCTTCACCGGCATCCCGGGCGAGTACGTCAAGGTCGAGGACACGATCGCCGGTTTCCGCGCCATCATCGACGGCGAGTGCGACGAGCTGCCCGAGCAGGCCTTCATGCTGGTCGGCACGATCGACCAGGCGTTCGCCAAGGCGGAGGTCGAGCGAAAGAGCGCGACCGCCGCCGCTTCGGCCTAGGGAGAATCCGTCATGGCGGAACGGAGCCTCTTCAGCGTCTCGGTTGTAACTCCCGAGAGATCGGTCTTCGACGGCGATGCGGAGATGATCGTCGTCCCGGGCGAGGACGGCGAGATCGGCGTGCTGGCGCGCCACGTTGCTCTCGAGGCGCTGCTGAAGGCGGGCTCGACCCGCATTCACGTCTCCGGCGGAGAGGTGATCGAGCTGGCTACCGGTCCGGGCTTCTTCGAAGTGCACTCGAACCGGGCGCTCGTCCTCGTCGACGACGCGGTTGACTTGCGCGAGATCGACGCCGGCCGCGCGATCGCGCAGCTCGAGGAGGCCAGGGCCGAGCTCGGTCGCCTGGAGCGCGGCGAGATCGAGGGCGACCGCTGGCGCATCGAGCAAAAGATCAAGCACGCCGAGAACCAGCTCGCCGTCGCGGGGCACTAGGCGTTACCGGCGAGCGGCCGGCGTTACGGCTGCTTCCGTGGCGGTCGGGTCGGGAAAGGTCGCTATGCTGACGGCCGGGAGCGCGCACAGACTTGCGTTCTTTTTCGTATGCGGACGACGCTGAAGAGACGGATCGGACGCTGGGAGCAGACCGCCGGTAACGGACGTTCGGCTCCGCCACCGCCTCGCCGCAGGATCAGCCACTACGAGCAACCGGTCGCGAGCGGGCGCGTCCTGCGCGGCGTCGGGCGCTTCTTGCTGAACACGCTGCTCTTTCTGGCGATCACCGCGGGCGGCGCTGCCGGCGGCGCCTACCTCTGGGCTCACCAGAAGGTCGCTCAGACGGCTGCCCATTCGAAAGACGTCAAGGCCGCGAAGCCATTCCTGAAGGCGCCTCTTCCGAATCAGCCCGTGATCGCGCTCGTGATCGGCTACGACCACCGCGCCGGCATGGGCGCCGACAAGGGGCGCTCGGACACGCTCATGCTCGTGCGCGCCGATCCGCGCAAGGGGTCGCAGAGCATCTCGCTGCTTTCCTTCCCGCGCGATCTGCGCGAGCCTCTCTACTGCGGTGGGCCCGAATCGAACTACAACCCGCAGGTCTCCTACGCCGACGCGAAGATCAACTCCGCGTACGGCACCTGTGGAGCCATTGGTTCTTTGCTCACCGTGAAAGCGTTGACAGGGCTCCCGATCAACTACATCGTTCCAATCGCCTTCCGTGGCTTCACGCAGATCGTCAGCCACGTCGGCGGCGTCTACGTGGACGTCGACCGGCGCTATTACATCCCCCCGAATACCGGCACCGCGACCATCAACCTCGAGCCCGGCTACCAGCGTCTGCGAGGCGCGCCGGCGCTCGACTACGTGCGCTTCCGGCACTTCGACGACGACTATCACCGGATCATGCGCCAGCAAGCGTTCATGCGCGCCTTCCGCCAGCGGCTCTCGAAGATGTCGCTATGGGGCTACGTCAACATCGTCAACACGATCGCCAAGAACGTCGAGGTCGAGGACAGCTCGGGCAAATCGATTCCGCTCAAGACGCTGCTCAGCTACGCCCGGCTCGCCCAGAGCGTTCCGGGCGGCAACCTGATCCAGGTCAAGATCGAGAACGTCCGCAACATCAACGACGGCACCTCCGACACCACGGTGTCGGAGGCCGATCTCCAGAACGCGATCGACGAGTTCGCCAATCCCGATCTGACCGCGGCCGCGCGGGCTGCCAACCAGAACCACGTCGCCCGTGCGAAAACGCCGGCGGCAGCGGCTCCGGCGCCCGAGAAGACCACGGTGCTCGTCTTGAACGCGAGCGGCACCGAAGGTCTTGCACGCGACACCGGAATCAGCCTGACGCAGCGTCGCTACAACGTGGTTCAGCCGGCGGGCGGAGCCAAGGCCAACTACCCCGGCCCGCATCTCTGGGACTCGGTCGTCTACTTCGATCCGGCTCAGTCCGGCGCGAAAGCCGCCGCCACGGAGATTGCGTCCTTCTTCGACGCCACCAGCGTGCACGAGATCGGCCCCAAGATCGCTCCGCTTGCGAACGGCGCCATGGTGGTCGTGGCACTCGGTCAGGCGTTCGACGGCACGCTGCCGCCGATCGTTCCCAAGGTCGAGGTGCCGGCGGCCGAGCCGCCCAAGGTGAAGGTCGACCCGGGGATCACCGTCCCGCAGCTGCGCGCCCTTCAACGCAAGTTCCCCTTCCGCCTTCAGGCGCCGTCCCGGGTCGAGAGCTCGTCCTATATGACCAGCGACTCGCCGCGCGTCTACTGGATGACTCCGAAGGAACGCACGCTGCGCTTGGTTTTCAAGATCTCCGGCTCCGCCGCGGGCTACTGGGGCATTCAGGAGACGAAGTGGGCCGACGCCCCGGTGCTGGCCAGTACCCACGTCACCAAGCGCATCAACGGCCGCACCTACGGCTTCTACTACCAAGGGGTGCACCTGCACATGGTCGTGCTGTACGCGGGCGGCGCCAGTTACTGGGTCATCAACACCCTCGACGACTCGCTCTCGAATGAGACGATGATCGCGATCGCCAAGGGACTGCGTCCCGTATCGGGTCGGCTGCACAAGTGACCCGTGGGCAAAATTAAGGCAGCGATCCTCTCTCGCGGATGAGTAAGCTTCCGGGCGCATGAGCTCGGGAGGCGAAACGATCGGGATCTTCGGCGCGGGCTGGGTCGGACTGGTTACCGCAGCCTGCTTTGCCGATCTCGGCCACCGCGTGATCGTGCGCGACGTCGTGCCCGAGCGCATCGAGCGTTTGCGTGCCGGCGAGGTTCCGATCTACGAGCCCGGTCTGTCCGAGCTCATCGATCGCAACCGCGAGCGGATGAGCTACACGCTGGAGATTTCGGACGTAACCAGTGAGGTGGACTTCCTCTTCATCTGCGTGGGCACGCCGCCCACCTATTCCGGCGACGCCGATCTCTCGGCCGTCTGGGCGGTGGTCGACGAGCTGCCCGAACTGGGGCAAGAGGCGATCATGATCATGAAGAGCACCGTTCCGGCCGGGACCGGCGAAAAGGTGCGAGCCGCGCTCGAAGCGCGGGGGCTCGGTCACGTCGGCTATGTCTCCAACCCGGAGTTCCTGGCCGAAGGTCGCGCGGTCGAGGACTTCATCCATCCCGACCGGATCGTTGTTGGCTCCTTCGAGTCCTCCGACGGTAAGCGGGTGGGGGCTCTCTACGCCGGCATCGAGGCTCCGATCGTCTACTGCGACGTGGCCTCGGCCGAGATGATCAAGCTGGCCTCAAACGCCTTCCTGGCGACGCGCATCAGCTTCATCAACGAGATCGCCAACGTCTGCGAGCTGACCGGCGCCGACGTCGAGCAGGTCGCCGAGGGGATGGGCCTCGATCGGCGCATCGGCCCGCACTTCCTGCATGCGGGTATCGGCTTTGGCGGCAGCTGTTTCCCCAAGGACGTGACGGCGCTCAAGCAGCTCGCGGGCAACTCCGGTTACCACTTTCAGCTGCTCTCGAGCGTGATCGAGGTCAACGAGCTGCAGAAGCGCCGCGTGGTCGGCAAGCTCGAGAAGCATCTCGGCTCGCTCGCCGGCAAGGCGATTGCGATCCTCGGTCTCACCTTCAAGCCCGATACCAACGACATGCGCGAAGCGACCTCGATCGTGCTCGGCTCTCGGCTGCTGGCCGAGGGCGCCGAGGTGCGTGCCTGGGATCCGATGGCCGAGCGCGACAGCTATCTGCGCGGCGCCCGCATCTGCGACAGCGTTCTCGAGGCGGTCGCCGGCGCCGATGCCGCGGTCATCGTCACCGAGTGGAAGCAGCTGCAGGAGCTCGCTTCCGAAGAGGTGCGCCTGGCGATGCGCAATCCCCTCATCGTCGACGGTCGCAACATGCTCGACCCGGCCCAGGTCACGGCGGCCGGCTTTGCCTACGAGTGCGTGGGCCGGCCGGGAAGCTGCGCGCCGCTGCCGGCCGCGACCGCCGACCTAGATCTCGAACCCGCTCCGGAGTGAAACCGCGCGAGGCGATCATCCTCGCTGGTGGCAAGGCCGAGCGTCTCGGTGAAGCCGCGAAGGGAAAACCGAAACCGCTGGTGCAGATCGCCGGGCGCCCGCTGGTCGCCTATCAGATAGCCCGTCTGCGCGACGCCGGCGTCGAGCGCGTGCTCCTGAGCTGCGCCGCCGGGAAGGGAGACGAGTTCCTTCGCGAGCTCGCCGGCCTCGGCCTGGAGGTCGTCCCGGTCGAGGAGCCGGAGCCGCTCGGGCGCGGCGGAGGCATCCGCCTCAGTGCCGGCAAGCTGACCGGCGCGGGAGCGATCTTCGCCATGAACGGCGACGAGCTCCTGGACGTCGATTTGGACGAGCTCTACGACGCTCACAGTGCCTCCGGTGCGGCCGCGACCGTGGCCGTCTCGCCGCTCGTCTCGCCCTTCGGGCTGGTCGAGCTGCGCGAGGATGGGTTCGTTTCCGGCTTCAGCGAGGAGTCGCCGAGGCTTCCGCACTGGGTCAACATCGGTCTCTACGTGCTCGAGCCCGAGGCGCTGGCGCGTTTCCCCGAGCGCGGCGACCACGAGCGCACGACCTTTCCCGAGCTGGCGCGCGAAGGACGTCTCTACGCCTTCCGTCACGAGGGCACCTGGCTGACGGTCAACACACCCAAACAGCTACGGCTCGCCGAGGAGTTCGTCGGCACTCACCCGGACTGGCTCCCGTGAGCTTCTCGAGCGCACTAGCCGCCTGCCAGGCTCTGCGAGTCTCAAGAGCCTATTCCGCCAGGCCTGCACATCCCTACCGGAACAGACTCTAAGATGAGCCGCCTGGAGTTATCCGAATTCGGAGATAACCGCTGACATGAAGAATCTCTCCTCACCCAATTTCGAAGGCCTCGACGCCTTCGCGTTCCCGCAGGAGCGCATCGACAAGCCGTGGGGCTGGGAGCAGATCTGGGCCAAGACAGACCAGTACGTGGGCAAGATTCTCTTCGTCCGCGCCGGCAGCGCGCTCAGTCTCCAGTTCCACAACCAGAAAGACGAGACCTGGTACTTCCAGTCCGGACGGGCCGAGGTCGAGCTGGCCCTGGCCGGCGACGCGGTGACGAACCGCGAGGTCGTCGGGCCCGGAATCGCCTTCCACCTGAAGCCGGGGACTGTTCACCGCCTGCGCGCGATCGAGGACACGACAGTGTTCGAGGTCTCGACGCCGCAGCTGGACGATGTCGTGCGGCTGGAAGATCTCTACGGTCGAGCCGACAGCTGAGCGAAAGAAAAGGGGAGCAAGTTGACGACGACGATTGATCATGACGTCAGGGATATCGGTCTGGCGGCCGAGGGTGTGCGCAGGATCGAGTGGGCCGAGCGGCAGATGCCCGTGCTCCGGTCTATACGCGAGCGTTTCGAGCGCGAGCGGCCGCTCGAGGGCAGGCGCGTAGCGGCCTGCCTCCATGTCACCAGCGAGACCGCGAATCTGATGCGTACGCTCAAGGCCGGGGGCGCCTCGGTCGTTCTCTGCGCCTCCAACCCGCTCTCCACCCAGGACGACGTCGCCGCGGCGCTCGTCGATGCCTTCGAGATCTCGACCTACGCGATCAAGGGCGAGGACAACGACACCTACTACTCCCACATCGAGATCGCCTGCGACCACCACCCCGAGCTGACCATGGACGACGGCGCCGACGTCATCAGCGTTCTGCACGGTAAGCGTCCCGAGCAGCTTTCCGAGGTGATCGTCGGCACCGAGGAGACGACGACAGGCGTCATCAGGCTGAAGGCGCTCGAGGCCGAAGGAAAGCTCGCCTACCCGATCATCGCCGTCAACGAGGCGCAGACCAAGTACATGTTCGACAACCGCTACGGCACGGGCCAGTCCACCATCGACGGCGTTCTGCGCGCGACCAACGTACTTCTCGCCGGTTGCAAGTTCGTCGTCGCCGGTTACGGCTGGTGCGGCCGCGGTCTGGCCATGCGCGCCAAGGGCATGGGCGCGCGCGTGATCGTGACCGAGGTCGATCCGCTGCGCGCTATCGAGGCCGTTATGGATGGCTTCGACGTCATGCCGATGGCGGAAGCGGCCGAGGTCGGTCAGGTCTTCGTCACCGCGACCGGCGACAAGGATGTCATCACCGGCGAGCACTTCGAGCGCATGCAGGACGGTGCCATCGTCGCCAACACGGGGCACTTCAACGTCGAGATCGACATTCCGGCGCTGCGCGCGAAAGCCACCGCGCCGCGCGAGACGCGCGAGTTCGTCGAGGAGTTCACGCTTACCGACGGCCGTCGCATCTACCTGCTCGCCGAAGGTCGTCTGGTCAATCTCTCGGCCGCCGAGGGGCACCCGGCCCAGGTGATGGACATGTCCTTCGCCAATCAGGCGCTCGCGTCCGAGTACGCCGTCCAGCACAAGGGCGAGCTCGAGCACAAGGTCTATACGGTGCCCGAGCCGATCGACAAGGAAATCGCGCGCCTCAAGCTCGAGACCATGGGCGTCGAGATCGACCGCCTGACCGAAGCGCAGGTGCGCTACCTCTCTAGCTGGAACGAGGGGACTTAGGCCTGCGCGCCCGAGGCGGCCGATCCGTGGCGCCAGCAACCGAAGGGCCGCTCACCGCGCTACCAGTGCGTCTTCACAACCCTTCGGCCACTGGCATCCACGGCTTGACCCCCTCGGACGCACATCCCTACCGGAATAGACTCTTAACCGAAACCGGCGCAGGACGGCGCCGGGTACGGGAGAAGAAACAGGAGATGAAGGCGCTGGTACTGGCTGCGGGGTACGCGACTCGCTTGCGACCTCTGAGCGACGAGACGGCGAAGCCACTTCTGCCGCTGGCCGGGCGGCCGATGCTCGACTACGTCTGCGACCGGATCGACGAGGTCGAGGAGGTCGGCGAGCTCCACGTCGTCTCGAACGCCCTCTTCGCCGGCGCCTTCGAGCGCTGGGCCGAGGCTCGCCGAGGCCGTCTGCGCCCGCTCGTCCACGACGACCGCACACGCTCGAACGAGGAACGCCTGGGCGCGATCGCCGACGTCCGCTTCGTGGTCGAGCAGGCCGGTCTCGGCGGCGAGGATCTGCTCGTCGTCGCCGGCGACAACCTGTTCGATTTCTCGCTCAGAGCCCAGGTTGATTTCTGGCGCTCACGTTCGGCGAGCGCGGATGGCTCTGCGGTCAGCTGCGTCGCCGTACATCGCTCGGCCGACGGCGAGCTGGTCTCGCTCTACGGCGTCGTCGTGCTGGGCGAGGACGGGCGCGTGCTCGACTTCGTCGAGAAGCCGCAGCAGCCCCCGAGCGATCTGATCGCCACCGCCTCCTACGTCTTCGCGGGCGGACACGTCGCCCTGATCGACCGCTACCTCACCGAGGGGAACTCGCCCGACCAGCCCGGCAACTTCGTCGCCTGGTTGCACTCGCGCGAGCCGGTCTACGGCTTCGTCTTCGAGGAGCTGTGGCTCGATATCGGCGACCAAGAGCAGCTGCGAGCCGCCGACGAGCTCCTGCGCGGGCGCCTCGGGCTTTCCCGCGGGCTCTGAGGCACTTACTCGACGAGACGGCCAGACAGGCCTTCGGCCTGAAGTCGATCGAGCCGGGTGCCTACTGGTCCCCGCGGGGCAGAACTGGAAGGCGCTCATGTTTAAGGTTGACCAGGCCGGCTTCACCGGACCGTCGGGCGCGGCCGGGAGTCGCCAGTTTGAAGTCTCGCGGGGAGAGGTCTATTTTCAAGGAGATCCGGTCGCTCGATTCTTCGTCTGCTCCTAAGACTCGGCCGGCAGGTCGCTGAAGCCTACGGATCGGAGAAGGGAGTTCGCCGTGAAAACGCCTCGTTCTGTTGCCCTTTTTACTCTTCTTCTGCTCATTGTTACGGCAAGCCAGTTCGCCGGAGCCCGCCGCGCTAGCGCGGGCGGAGGCGGATCTCTCTTCAACAACATCGGCGCCGGCCTGACCGGCACCATATTAGGCTCAGTCGGTTGGGGCGACTACAACTCCGATGGCAAGCTCGACATCCTCTTGACTGGCGAAAACAGCGTGTCTTTCCCCAAGCTCTACGAGAACAACGGCGCCAGCTTCACCGAGAACGCGGGCGCGGGCCTGACCATTAACGGGAACGGCGTGGCTGCCTGGGGCGACTACAACAATGACGGCAGGCCCGACATCCTAATAACGGGCCGCGACATCTCCAATAATCTCGCCACCAAGCTCTACCGAAACAACGGCGACGGCACCTTCACAGAGGACACGAGCGCACACCTGTCGCCTGTTATCGGCGGTCCGGTTGCCTGGGGCGACTACAACAATGACGGCAGGCAGGACATCTTCCTAGCGGGCTGCACGTCGTCGTCCTGCACCTCCTTCGTCACCAAGCTCTACCGAAACAACGGCGGCGGCACCTTCACAGAGGACACGAGTGCAGGCCTGACCGGCGTTATCGCCTTTTCGGCCGCCTGGGGCGACTACGACTCGGACGGTAATCCGGACATCTTGCTGGCCGGCTGTAACAACGTGGGCAGCAACTGCACCTCGTTCGTCACCAAGCTCTTCCACAACAACGGTGACGGCACCTTCACGGAAGACGCCGCGGCACACTTGATCGGCATCTCGGGCTCGGTCGCCTGGGGCGACTACAACTCGGATGGCCGGCCCGACATCCTCCTCTCTGGATGCACAGGCATGAACAGCTCACAAATCTGCATCTACAGAACCACCCGGGTCTACCGTAACGACGGGGGCGGTCACTTCACCGTCTTGGATATTCCTTTGGTCGGCGTCAACGCCAGCTCGGTCGCCTGGGGTGATTACGACAACGACGGCAAGCCGGACATCCTTGTGACGGGTGAAAACTACTCCCTAGGCGCTCTCGTCAACCTGTACCACAACAACGGTAACAACACCTTCACAGACGAACCGGGTACTGGTCTCGACGGGGTTATATCGGGGTCGGTCGCCTGGGGCGACTACGACGCGGACGGCAGGCTCGACATCGCTCTGACGGGCTCGGATAGCAGCTCGAACATGTTTGCCAACGTCTACCGCAACGCGACGCCGCTCTCGAACGGCACCCCCACAGCGCCGACCAGTCTCTCCTCCTCTGTCTCCGTCCCGCTTGGTATCAGTCGGACGACGCTCACGTGGAGCGCTGCGACCGACGACACGACGCCTGTCGCCGCCCTTTCCTACAACGTGCGTGTGGGCACCAAACCGGGTGGCTCCAACATCGTCTCGGCGCTGGCGCTAGGGAGTGGTAGGCGCCTCGTACCCCAGACCGGAAACGTGGGCGAGAGAACGAGCTTCACGCTCGTAGGCCTAGCGCCGGGCACCTACTACTGGAGCGTGCAGGCGGTCGACGCGGGCTTCGTCGGCTCTCCCTTCGCGGTCGTGAAGTCCTTCTCAATCGGCAAGATCTTCGCCCACCTGACGAAGATGAGCTTCACGCCGGCTCAGGCCGGGGCGGTCAAGCTCGTCTACAGCTTCTCTTCGCCGAGCAAGACCTTCGGCTATGTGCTCTCGCTCAAGAAGGGCGCCAAGTGGCTGATTGTGCGTAGAGTAGAAAAGGCGGGAACCTCCGAAGGCTCTCACTCGATGACGGTCAAGCATATCTTCGGCGCAAAGCCGATCAAAGCCGGCCGGTACCGCCTGAAGCTCTCCGCCGACGCGAACCACATTCTGTTCGCCTTCAAGGTCGTCAAGAGCGGTTAAAGCGAAGAAAGGCGGGGATGACGGCGCGGATTCCGCCAGCGTCGCGAATCCGGCACTGAATCGTCGCAAACAAATCACAGCTGGGGCTCTAGCGTGAGCTCGTGTCCGTGCTCGCGCTGTTTTTCGCCACCCGCTGCACCGCCGACGCCGGCATCCTGAGCATTCGCTATAGCCGTTCTCGCTTCCTCCGCTTCTCGCCGCTTGAGTCGCCGGTCGCGAGGGTCTACGATCGTCGGGCTTTCTCGAGATCGAGAGTCGCCGTGGCTTTCTGCTCTTTCGGTTATTCCATGCGACCCGCCGCTTCGCCGGCGACGCGATCCAGCTCGCGCAGCCGGCCTTACCCGAGACGCCGGAAAGGATCGAGATGACCTCGCCCAAGGTGTGTCTGACCACCCTCGTAGCCCTTGTCGTCGTCGCCTGTGTTGTCGCATCGTCTTCAGGCGCTCGTCGTGCCCCGGGCGGCTCGCCGTTCACTAACAGCGGCGTCAGCCTGGCGGGCGTCACCAGTTCGGCCGTCGCTTGGGGCGACTACGACTCGGATGGGCGCCTCGACTTCGTGATAACGGGCGCGGACTCGTCGAAAAACCCGGTCGCCAGGCTCTACCACAACAACGGCGACGGAACCTTCAGCGTGGACAGCCAGGCGAACCTGACCCCTCTCTACGACGGCGCCGTTGCCTGGGGGGATTACGACTCCGACGGTCGCCTCGACCTTCTGATTGCGGGTGCGATCAACCCCCACACCGCTGCCACCACTCTCTACCACAACAACGGCGACGGAACCTTCACGCCGGCTCTCAACCTGCCCGGGGTCTCGGGCGGCTCGCTCGCCTGGGGCGACTACAACTCGGACGGTCGCCCGGATATCCTGCTCACCGGCTTCCTCTTGGGCAGTAGCGCCAGCACGCCTCCCGTTGCCAGGATCTACCGAAACAACGGAGGGGGTTCGTTCACCGACATCCAAGCGAACCTGACGGGTGTCTGCTACAACAGCTCGGCCGCTTGGGGCGACTACGACTCCGACGGCAAGCTCGACATCGTGCTCACGGGCTATACGGGCTCGAAAGAGATCGCGAAGGTCTACCACAACCAAGGCGGCGGCACCTTTGTAGACATCCACGCGCATCTGATCGGCGTCTCGGGCGGCTGTGCCGTCTGGGGCGACTACAACTCCGACGGTCGCCTCGACCTCCTGCTCACCGGCGCCCATGGCGACCAGCAGATCTCCAGGGTCTACCGTGGCGGCGGAAACGGCGTCTTCAAAGACATCCAGGCGCACCTGGCGGGTTTCATCTGGAGCTCGGGAGGCTGGGGTGACTACAACTCGGACGGCCGCCCCGACATCCTGCTCACGGGCGTCCACGGTTATGCGAACCTCGTACGCGTCACCAAGGTCTACCGTTCGAGTGGCTACGGAAATCTGAGCGCCTTCAGCGACATCAAGGCGCACCTGGCCGGAGTCGAGCAGGGAGCGGCCGCGTGGGGCGACTACAACTCCGACGGTCGACTCGACTTTCTCCTGGCCGGAAACACGGGCCACGGTTTCGTCAGCAGGCTGTACCGGAACACAAGCGCGAACGCGAACCACGCCCCGGGCGCTTCCGCCAACCTCACCAGCGTTGTCACCGGCAACCAAGTGAAACTCTCCTGGGAGTCGGCAACGGATTCGAAGACTCCGTCTGCAGGCCTCAGTTACAACGTCAGGGTCGGGAAAACTCCGGGTGGCTCGCAAGTGCTCTCGCCCGCGGCTCTTCCGAACGGCCGCCGGCTGCTGCCGGAATTGGGAAACGCGCAGGAGCGGAGGAGTCTCACACTGACCGGTTTGCACGGCGGCACCTACTACTGGAGCGTGCAGGCGATCGACTCGAGCTTCGCGGGCTCCGCGTTCGCCGCCGAGCAGACGTTTACGGTCGTCTCTCTACCGGTGTTACCGGGGTAGCGCAGACAACGGCACGAAAACGACACAAAGACGGCACGGCTCGCGCTCTAGCGTGAGTCCGTGCCCCTGCTCGAGCTTCTCTTTCCCTCCCGCTGCGCGGCCTGCGGCGAACCGGGGCCCGAGCTTTGCTCTCGCTGCCGCGAGCTGCTACCGCGCCTACTCGGGCCGCTGTGTGCGCGTTGCGGCACTCCGACCGCCTGGCCGGTTGCTCGCTGCCTGGAGTGCGCCGGACGCCGGATCGCCTTCGCCCAGGCGCGCTCTGCGCTCTCTTACTCGGGACCTGTGCCGAGGCTGATCGGGTCCTGGAAGGAGCGGGGACAGCGGCGTTTGGCGGGCATCGCGGCGGAGCTGCTCGCGGAGGTGATCCCGCGCCCGCAGGTGAAGGCGCTCACCTTCGTGCCGGCTCAGCGCGAGCGCTCGCTCAGCCGCGGCTTTCACCCGGCCGGAGCGCTTGCCGCCGAGCTGGCGCTTCTCTGGGAACTCCCGTTGCAACGGCTGCTCGAGCGCGTCGGCTCGCCCAGGCGCCAGCGCGGTCTGGCGCTGTCGGAGCGCAGCAAGAATGTCGAACGCGCCTTCCGAGCTTGCAGGGGCGCCAAGCCGCCCAGCTCGGTCTGTATCGTCGACGATGTCTACACGAGCGGAGCCACCGCTTCGGTCTGCGCCGGGGCTCTGCGCAAGGCCGGTTGCCGCCATGTCGAGGTCGTAGCTCTTGCGAGGGCTGTTCGAGAACGCTAGAGCGGGGTAGAGTGAAAGCGAAGACGAGCGACCGTCCGGCTCGCGGCCAGTGCTTTTCGCAAAGACCAAACACATATTCCGGACGTACACAGGCGGCGCCCAGCCGCGTCCGCTGCCAGTTGCTCGTATATCGGGACGGGTCACGAGCCCGTTCGATCCCGGAGACGAAGGAGCGCCTGATGCAGCTTCAGGTCAAGGGTAAGAACCTCGAGATGAGCGACACGATCCGCAGCTACGCGGAAGAGAAGTTCCGTAAGCTCGAACGCCACCTCGCCGATCCGACCAAGGTCGAGCTCGAGCTCTCCTTGGAGAAGAATCCCTCGATCGCCGACAACCACGTCGCCGAGGCGACGATCTGGACGAAGGGCCCGACTCTGCGCGCCCGTGAGAGCTCCTCCGACTGGCGCGCCTCGATCGACGAGCTGGTGGGCAAGCTCGAGCGCCAGGCCAAGCGCTACCAGGAGAAGCGTCGCAACCACCACGTTCACACGAACGTTCACGCGAATTCGGCGCCGCTCGAGACGGCACCCGTAGTACCCGGCGAGCAGGAACCCATGATCGTGAAGATGAAACAGTTCGCTGTGAAACCGATGACGCCCGAGGAGGCCGTGCTCCAGCTCGAGTTGATCGGCCACGACTTCTTCGTGTTCCGAAACAGCGAGGTCGGCGAGGTCGGCGTCGTGTATCGTCGCCGGGACGGGAACTATGGATTGATCGAGCCGCAGCTGTGAAGAAGCCCTGGAAGCACACGGACGAGGAAGCGCGCCGCCGGGCGGTGGAAGCCGAGGGCGCGCTCGCGGGCAGCGGCGGGGAGGACGAGGTCGAAAGACCTACAGAGCCGGCATCCACCGGGATGAGCCTCGCCGGCATCAGCGCCGAGACGGGCGGGCTCGCGTTTATCGGCGTCCCGCGAACCGGCGGCGACTGGGATCTGGTCATCACCAGCGAGGCGCCCGAGCTGACCGGCGCCGACGAGCTCGGCTTCGTCGTCGTCGAGGACGGAGACATCTACATGGACTCCCATCTCCCCGACGGCGACGTCACTCCGCTCGCCGAGGCGATCGAGCTGCAGCTCGCGCCGCCCTATCGAGCCTACGGCGTCCGCAAGGAGGCCGATCTCTGGGCCGTGGCGGCGCGCGAGATCGAGCTCGGCCGCTTCCAGACCGCCGGCGACGAGCTCGAGCTGACAGTCAGAGGCGACCAGCGCGAGCTGGTCGTGGACGGGAAGAAGTCGCCCGGCAACGTCCCCGAGCTCGAGCAGATCGGTAAGGAGGCCGCCGCGGATTTCTTCGCCCACGCCCTGCGGATCGAAGACGGTCTCTGGGAAGTCACCGTCAACCCGATCTAGTCCTGCGGGCGACATCGCCAGAGGGAGATCAGCCATGCTCCGCGACCGGCATTCGAGGAATCTAATCCGCGCCTGGGGCTGGGTTGTGGTGGGGGTCGCGATGCTGTCCGTCGCAGCGATCCAGTTCTCCAGTGGCGACACGGCATGGGGTCTCATAGGCGTCGGTGTTGCTCTTGGCGCCGCGGCACTTGCGTGGTCTGATTGGCGGCAGGTGCGGTAGATCACCGGCGGCGGACGGGCCGCAAGCTCTTCACCGGTCGAGGCTGCGGTCGCTGGACTCTCCGTATCCGTCCGAGCCCCGGGCCGAGGACGATCTCTGGGAAGTCACGATCGATCCGCTCTAGCTGTAGATCCCAGAGGCGTCGTTGACGGGGCCGCGCGAGGCCATGACGTCAGCGAGCCCTCCTAAGGTCGCGGCTGTGAAAGGTCACGACCAGAAGGAGGGCTCGATGGAATTGCATGGAGTACCACGGCGAGCTGGCAGCAGCGGCAGTTGCCGGTAGCCCTTCCGTATTGACACTCCTGATCGTCAGTGGATCGTCCCGACCTTGATGGCGCTGAGCGTCGCGTTGCGCACATACAGAGAGGCGGGGCTTCCAGCCTTCGAGCAGGTGAGCGAGAACGTTGTGTCCGTGGAGGTCGTATAGCCCGCGTGCACTACGTTCGCCGCTGCACCGTACCCGTAGGTGCCCCCGCTCGACACAGGGGCGGTCGAGAACGTGTCGTTGAGAGGCGTGGTGCCCGCTCTCAGCCCGCAGTTCAACGTCGCGGGATTCGCCCCGTCGCGGTTCTGTTCCTGCGCTATGCCGGTGACCTCATAGCTGCCGGCCGGCACCGTCACGGAGAGCACCATTTCCGTAGATGTGACGTCGGTCATCCCTGGAGAACTCGCCTCCCAGGCGTCGCTGGGTCCAGTCGCCCCGGCTGTCCCCGCCGCCCCGGCTAGCCCTGCCACTCCCGCTGGCCCCGCTACCCCCCGCGCACCACGGACGTTCCACGAGACCTTCTTCTCACTCTTTTTGCACTTGCTCGCGAGCCGGAGCGCGCCGGTCTTCTTGTTGGCGCATGCGTGGAGCGTCCCAGCGCTGCTGGCGCCGAACGCGAATCCTCCTCCGGCGGCGACGGTAGCGATCGCTGCCACCAGTACGTAGCCGATCCACGACCCACTGCGAACGAACCTGAGCATGTCGTGCCTCCTTTACCCGCGCCCTGAGAGCGAGGGATTCGATGGCTCACGCAAGCACGCAACCGTACTTGTAATACGCGCTCCGTTATTAACCCGACGGTAACACTAAGACGTGACTTGCGACGCCATCGTTTGCGCCGACGGGTGGGGGCGTATCTTGGTGGCGGCGCTGACGTCTCTTACGAGACGGTGCTAGCGCCGGGTTCTGTTGACTACTGGTCACATCGCGCCGATACTTTCGGAGGCCATGGAATTCGAGCTCACCTGGGTCGATCCGTCGCTTGTTGTCTGCCGAACGTCGGGAGTGGCCGAGGTGAAGGGCTACGAGGAGCTGATACGGGCTCTCACCTCGAGTCCCGAGTTTGGGCCCGAGGTCAGGGTGCTGATGGATCACACGGCGCTCGACGTCTCGCCGATCACGGCGACCGATATGGAGGAGATCGCGAGTCTCCGGGCGCGGTTCGCAGGTGAGGGCAAGACTCGCTCGGCGGTGGTCGTCGGCTCAGGTTCTCCGCTCAGATACGGTCTCAGCCGCATGTTTGAGGGATATGTCTCGTCGCAAGTGGATTTCGAGATCGGGGTCTTCGAGGAGTTCGACGAGGCGCTGGCCTGGCTGCAGGCCGACGACGCGAACTCGGCGCCCTGACGGCGTGAGCTGCCGCTAGGGCAGTATCGGCTCTTTGTCGGGCGTGATCGAGAGCTGGTCGTTCGGAACGGCGAAATAGGTCTGCTGCATCAGTCGTCGCCCTAGCTCTTCCAGCTCCTGCTCGACCTGCTTCAGGGCGGCGACCAGATGCGGCTCGGCCCCATCGTTCTCGATGCTCGCAGCCGCCCGCTCCGCTCGCTTCCTCGCCTCGGAGATGAAGAGCAGCGTCTTTTCGATCTCGGCGAAGTGCGCCTCGTTCACAGAGTCGATGGTACCCGCGATCCTGGACGAGACAGAAGCGGTTACGATCCTCGATTGTGACGTCTATGTGACGGATCGTTTCGACCACGCCCTGATCCATGGGCAGACCAACGAGACAGAAAGCCGCCCTTGCCACCTGAAGAGAAAAAAGAGCCGTCCTACAAGCACCCCGAGAGCTCGGAAGAGCTGGTTTCGGGAATCGAGGTGAGGAAGGCCGACGGCGCGGACGAAGGCGAAGCGATCGAGCCCGGCGAGGAAGACCAGGGTGGGGAGGAGCCCCGAGGGGTGGTCGTCTCGCTGCTGGCGCCGAATGCCGCCGGCGACTACGCCGTCTTCGTCTCGCTGCCCGAGCAGTTGCTGATCGTCGAGGAGCAGGACGGTGACGGCGACCTCGGCATCTTCGCCGATGCGGTCGAGAGCAGGCTGGCGGCGCCCTACCGGGCACGAGTTCTGCGCGTGGACGAGCGCCGCTTCGTCGTGGTGGCGAACGAGATCGAGACGGTCGAGCTGCCGGGGCTGACGGGTGACGATCTCGTCGTCTTCGCGCTGCCGGACGGCGAGCGCACCGCCATCCTCGACGGCAAGACGCTCGCGCTCGCCCAACCCGAGCTGGAGCCGATCCTGAAGGAGTCGGCGCCCTGCCTGCTCAGGCTCGAGAACGTGGACGAATCGGTCTGGGAGATCTCGGTCGACTTGCTATGAGCGCTAGGTCGGAGACGAGAGCCGGGTCCGGCGGCTCCCTGTAACCTTTCTCCATGACCGAAGTGGGGGCATCCTTCGAGCGAGTGCTGCGCGTCGGCGAGGGCCGGCGGATGAAGCGGCTGCACGCGACCGCCGAGTACATCACCTCGCTCGAGCCCGATTTCGTCAAGCTCTCCGACGCCGGGCTCAAGGCCAAGACGGTCGAGTTCAAGCAGCGCTTCGAGAACGGCGAGTCACTCGACGAGCTGCTGCCCGAGGCCTTCGCCGCCGTGCGCGAGGCGCGCCGCCGAGAGTCGGACCAGCGCATGTTCGACGTCCAGCTGATGGGCGGCATCGTTCTGCACGAGGGCGACATCGCCGAGATGAAGACCGGCGAGGGCAAGACCTTCGTCGCCACGCTGCCGCTCTACCTGAACGGGCTCACCGGTCGTGGCGCTCATCTCGTCACGGTCAACGACTATCTGGCCAAGCGCGACGCCGAGTGGAACCGCGGCGTCTTCGAGCGTCTCGGCATGACGGTCGGCTTCATCCAGAACATGATGCCGTTCGCCGAGCGCAAGGCCTCCTACGACGCCGACGTCACCTACGGCACCAACTCGGAGTTCGGCTTCGACTACCTGCGCGACAACATGGCGGTCTCGAGCGAAGAGCTCGTCCAACGCGGCCACCACTACGCGATCGTGGACGAGGTCGACTCGATCCTGATCGACGAGGCCAGGACACCGCTGATCATCTCCGGTCAGCCCGAGACGGCGGCCAAGATCTACTACGACTTTGCCCGCGTGGCCAAGCAGCTGCACGGCGTCCGCGCCGATCCACTGCGCAAGGAGCCGCCGCCCGACGCCGACTACGAGTACGACGAGAAGCACATGACCGTCTCACCTTTCCCGCCCGGGATCGAGAAGGTCGAGCGGGCGCTCAGGATCGAGAACCTCTACGCACCGCAGAACTCGCAGCTCGTCAACCACATGATCCAGGCGATGAGGGCCCAGTCGCTCTACCACAACGACGTCGAGTACGTGATCCAGGACGGCGAGGTCAAGATCGTCGACGAGTTCACCGGTCGCATCATGGAGGGCCGGCGCTGGTCGGAGGGCCTGCACCAGGCGGTCGAGGCCAAGGAGGGCGTGCGCATCCGCGAGGAGCACGTGACCCTGGCGACGATCACGCTGCAGAACTATTTCCGCCTTTACGAGAAGCTGGCCGGCATGACCGGAACAGCCAAGACCGAGGAGAAGGAGTTCGTCGAGATCTACGGTCTCGACGTGATCGAGATCCCGACCAACATGCCGGTCGTCCGCGACGACAAGAACGACCTCATCTTCAAGAACAAGGAGGGGAAGTTCAACGCCGTCGTCAAGGACATCAAGGAGCGCTCCGAGCGCGGCCAGCCGGTGCTCGTCGGCACAATCGCGGTCGAGACCTCCGAGCACCTCTCGGAGCTGCTCGAGCGCGCCGGTGTTCGCCACAACGTTCTGAACGCCAAGCAGCACGAGCGCGAGGCGGAGATCATCAAGGACGCCGGTCAGCCCGGCACCGTCACGATCGCCACCAACATGGCCGGCCGCGGCGTTGACATCCAGCTCGGGCCGGGCGTCGTCGAGGTCGGCGGCCTGTGCGTGATCGGCACCGAGCGACACGAGGCGCGCCGCATCGACAACCAGCTGCGCGGCCGCTCCGGCCGCCAGGGCGACCCGGGCGAGAGCCGCTTCTATCTCTCCGGTGACGACGACCTGGTGCGCCTCTTCGCGGGCGATCGAATCAAGCGCGTGATGGAGATCTCGCGCGTTCCCGAGGAAGAGCCGATCGAGCACCGCATTCTCTCGCGCCAGATCGAAGGCGCCCAAAAGAAGGTCGAGGAGATGAACTTCGTCTCCCGCAAGCACGTGCTCAAGTACGACGAGGTGATGAACATGCAGCGCCAGGTCATCTACGAGCAGCGCCGGCGCGTGCTCGACGGAGAGGACCTTTCCGAGGAGATCAGGGGCTGGATCGAAGAGGCGGTCGGGCAGGTGGTCGCCAACTTCACCTCCGGCGAGCTCGAGGAAGAGTGGGATCAGGCCGGGCTCTGCGGCGCCGTGCAGGCGCTCTACGGCTCGACGATCACCGCGGAGGAGCTGGAGGAGGACGAGGTCGAGCTCGATCGCCTTGCGCTGACCGACGAGTTCGTCGCCGACGCCCTCGACGAGTACAAGGCCAAGGAAGAGGAGTTCGAGAAGCTCCAGCCCGACCTGATGCGCGACCTCGAGCGCTTCATCGTGCTCCAGGTCGTCGACAACCGCTGGCGTGAGCACCTCGACAATATGGACTACCTGCGCGAAGGCGTGCATCTGCGCGCGATGGCGCAGAAGGATCCGCTGGTCGAATACACGGCCGAGGGTCACGAGATGTTCGACGAACTCGGCGGCGCGATCCGCGAGGAGGTCGTCTTCACGCTCTTCCACGTTCAGATCGAGCCCCAGGACGCCCAGGCGCTGGTCGAGACGATCGCCCCGAGCGCCGACACCACGCCGGGCATGGGACTGAGCTACGAGCACGAATCGGTTGCCGGCGCCGACGCCATCGCCGCCGCCGGGGAAACGGCCGGCACCGCGATCGCGACGGCCCCGCGGCCGCGCACCTCGGCCCAGCAGCGCGTGGTCTCCGAGCACGACAAGCTCGGCCGCAACGATCCCTGCTGGTGCGGCTCGGGGAAGAAATACAAGCGCTGCCACGGAGCTTGATCCGGCGAAAATCTCGCGATTTTCGCCAGCGTGCCTCTAGTGCGATGAACGCGCCTGCGGCGCTTGTTCATCGCCTGCTCCTACGAGCGGGGCGCGCTGACCGAAGTCGCTTTGCGGGGTCCGGTGTGTGGTGGGGACGGCGTTTGCTGAGCCGCGCCCGCCGTGTCGGTCGCGGCGTTCTCGCCTGAAAGTCTGCCCGCTTCGCGGACGACTTTCGGCGGCGGGTTAGCAAAGCCTTGAAGTGCGCCGGAGGTCGGTCGCGGCAGCGGTACGAAAAGGTTCTTCTATCCTCTCGTGATGGAAGCTCTAATTGAGCTGCTGCCGGGTTTCTACACGTGGTCTGATGCGGCTACCTGGAGCGGGCGCCCGGGGAAGACGTTTAAACGCTCGGGCTTTGCCGTCCCCCTCCCGCATGCCGGGGTGCTGGCTCTGATCGACCCGCCCGGCTTGAGCGATCGTGTGGTCGACGAGCTCGAAAGGCTCGGACCTCCGACACACGTGATCCTGACCTGTAACTGGCACCTACGGGAATCGGAGGCCTGCCGTAAGCGCTGGGATTGTGAGCTCCGGATCAACGAACTCGGCTCCGCAACCGCCGAGACAGAAATAGATGGGACGTTTCGGCACGGGGATCGTCTCTGGGATGCGATCGATGTCATCCACCTGCCGCACGTCTACTGGCCGGAAGAGACGGCGTTCTTCATCGCCGGCGAGTCATCGGTTCTCGTCATCGGCGACGCGCTCTGCGGCGGACGGGAAGACATCGGAGTCCCGAACGGAGAGATCGGGATCTTTTCGATCAGGCACATAGCCGACACGAAGGCGGCACGGCAGACGTTGATGGGACTGCTCGAAATTCCGTGCGCCGCCATCTGCTTTGGACACGGTGCTCCGGTACTGGACGATGCTCACGGAGCGCTGCACCGTTTCCTCAAACGGGAGCTACGCGTAGAGCCCGACTCGTGATGCGAATAGGCCTCGCCCCGCGCACGGGCGAGGCCGAGCGTTACCCGGTCGCCGACTCGCTAGCCGAGCTTTTTCAGGAGCTTCGCGTAAGGAACGAAGGCGATACGCCCATGATCGCGGCCGCCCGGGAAGTTGTACGAGTAGAACAGTCCCGAGCTCTCGATCTGAGCGTAGACGGAGCCCTTCCCCGGCGGGGAGTAGGCGATGTCCTTTCCGTCCGAGAGGCGCCGGACGTGCACCTTGCGGCCAACGACGTAGACCGCGAGACCGCTCTGGAGATCGCGCAGCACCGAGCCGGCGGCGAGCGGGATCGTCTTCACGAGTGCGCCGGACGAGACGCTGTAGACCTCGAGGTTGTCATCTCGCAGTGTGACCAGCTGTGAGCCCTGAAGCGCCGTTCCTGCGAAGTGGCCGCTCGGAACCGCGATCTGCTCGAGCACGGCGCCCTTTGCGGAGTAGATGGTCACCTCGCCGCTCGGGTCCCGGGTGGCGATGCGCCCGGCGTCGATCGAGACGACGGCAAGTGACCGGGGCGGAATGAGGCGCCCAACGTATTTGTACGAGGCTGTTTCGACATCCGGTGCCGAGGCGATGACGACACTCTTGCCGCCCACCGCCTCGAGCAGCTCCTGTTTGCTGAAGACGTAATACTTCCGGTCCCCGGAGGCCGGCTGATCGCACCCCTCGGGGAAGGGGGTCTCCGTCGCGGGCCACGCCGTGCAAACGTGCCAGCGGTCGTAGACGAGCACGCTTCCATGGCCGACGATGTTCCCGATCCAATCACCGTCGGGATACCCCCCGAGAGTGACGGACACGTCCGAGCCGACGACGTCTGTCGTCTTCTTGGCGCCTAGCACGCGGGTATTCAGTCCGAGATAGAAGCCGTTTCCGCTCTCCGTCGCTAGCCAGGCGACGCGATTTCCGGCGATCGTCACCTCGAGCACGGGCATCAGCGGTCGCTCGGCCGGGCAGTTCAAACGGGTGTCGACGGTCGTGATCGTCTTCCTCACGGGGTTCCAGACGACGATGCGGTCGCAGCTGTACGCGAGGTTGCTGGTTGCCGCCGCGACGCGGAACCCGTCGGCCGAAATACCGGTGACGTAGCCGCGCGTTCTCAATTCCCCGGTTCCTCCCGTCGAGGGGGAGGCCGAAGCCGCCAGCGAGCCGACGGCGAGCAGAGTCGCGAGCACGAGCCAGCCCCTTCTCATACCAGCACTTTCGCATAGCTCATGCCAGCTGGCAACTGCGGTTCGCGGCCCCGATCAGGAGCGGCTCAGCGCGGAAGAGCTACGGCACCCAGGTCTCGCCGGCCGGCGTGAGCACGAGCTCGTGCGTGAAGTCGCGTGGGCTCTGACCGGCGAGATAGGAAACCGCGGCGGCGATCTCGTCCATGTCGGCGGTTTGCTCCGGGGGGGCAGGTTCCAGGCTGCGGTCTTCGGCGAGGCGATCGTCGCATCGACGATCAGGAGCGCTACGTGGATGCCCTCGCTGCGCAGCTCCTGCGCCGCGGCCTGTACGAGCGCCCGGGTGGCGAAGGTGCCCGCGGAGGCGTGAGCTGGCGCTGAGCGAGCCAGCCTGCCCGTTAGCCGAGTTTCTGCACGAGCTTGGCCCAGGGAACGAAGACGACGCGCCCGCGATTGAGCCCGCTCGCGACGTTGTACGAGTAGAAGAGTCCCGAGGCTTCGATCTGGGCGTCCACCGTTCCCGTGCCCGGCGGCGAGAAGGTCACGCTCTTCTCGTCGGACAGGCGCAGGACGTGTACTTCACGGTCGAGAACGTAGACGGCCAGACCCTTGTGAAGATCGCGCAGCACAGAGCCCTCGGCGACGGGGATCGTGTTCACGAGCTGGCCCGAATCGACGTCGTAGAGCTCGAGATTGCCGTCGCGGAGGGTGACCAGTTGCGAGCCCTGAAGCGCCGTTCCGGCGAAGGTGCCGTCGGGTACCGCGATCTGTTGCAGGACGTCGCCCGCCGGCGAGTAGAGCGTCACTTCCCCGTTCTCCGCCAGTGTGGCGATACGGTTCGCATCCACGGCGACGATCGAGATCGAGGCGGCATCGTCGAATGTGGCGGCGTGCGTGTCTGGCGCCGAGGCGATCTCGACGCTGCTGCGACCGACCACCTCGAAGAGCGTCTGCTCGCTCAGGGTGTAGTCCTGGGAATCGCCCAGCGCCGGCTGATCACAGTGAGGCCCGTAGTCACTCGGGTCGACCGTCGCGGGATAAGCCGTGCAGGCATGCCAGCGGTTGTAGGCGAGTAAGCTCCCGTGGCCGGCGATGTTCCCGACCCAATCACCGTCGGGTGCCTCGCCCGCTCCGTAGCCGTTCTCGGCATAGGAGCTGACCGTCACCGTCCTGTTCGCGCCAAGCGTACGGCTGCGCACGCTCAGCTCGAGGGTGTTGCCTCCGACACCCTCGATCCAGGCGACGCGCTTGTTTGCCAGAGCGAGCCCATTCAACTCGTCAACCGAGCCGTCGAAGTTTGGGCAGTCGACGCCTGTAGCGATTCGCGCGAGCGCGTTCTTCGCGGGCGTCCAGACGACGACACGATCGCAAGCGTTCGCGATCCCGATCGTCAGAGCTGCCACGCGCGTACCGTCGGCGGCGAGGGCGACGACGTTCCCGCGCGTCTTCAGTACCTTGGTTTTTGCGATCGAGGAGGAAGCCGCGGCGGGGAGCGCGACGAGAACGAAAAGCGCGGTGAGGACCGGCAACGATCTTCTCATGCGTAACACCCTTTCATTCCATTGAGACGCATGAACCTTGTCTGCGGTTTGGCGACGATAAACGCTGGTTTTCCAAGAAACACTCGCTTTTCATCGGCGAGTGGGGCGCCGGCATGAGAGCTAATTCGCTCTCGCGCGAATTTCGATTCCGTCCGGCTCGGGCGCGCTTACGGAACCCAGGTGTCGCCTGCGGGCGTGAGAACGAGCTCGTGCGTGAAGTCGCGCGGGCTCTGACCGGCGAGATAGGAGACCGCGGCGGCGATCTCGTCCATGTCGGCGGTTTGCTCCGGGGGCAGGTTCCAGGCTGCGGTCTTCGGCGACGCGATCGTCGCATCGACGATCAGGAGCGCCACGTGGATGCCCTCACTGCGCAGCTCCTGCGCCGCGGCCTGCACGAGCGCTCGGGTGGCGAAGGCGCCGGCCGCCCAGGCGCCCCGGCCGGGCATACCGCGACGGCTCGAGCCGCCCGTGATCTGGATCAGGCAGCCGCCTCGTCCGTTCGCCTGCAGGGCGCGGGCCCCCTCCGAGAGGAAGACGAACGCCTGCTCGGCGACCGCAACCGCCCAGCCGCGGAAGGAGTCGAGATCGGCCTCGGCGATCGAGCCGCCTCCGAAGGGACTACCCGGGGATGGGCGGGCGGCGGTGACCGCGTTGATGACGAGGTCGAGACCGCCCTGCTTCTCACGCGCCGTCGCCAGCGCCTCGGCGAGTTGGCCGGGGTCGGAGGCGTCGGCGCGAAGCGCGAGCGCACGCTGCGCTTCGAGGAGAGCCAGCGTGTCCTCGCTCCGCGCCACTCCGGCGACGCGCCAGCCTTCCGCCAGCAACCGCGCGACGATCGCGCCACCGAGGTTGCGCGCGCCCAGGACAACAGCGCTCTTCGCGTGTTCGTTCATCGAGGTCTTCTTACCCAAATCGCAACCGCTCGCCTCTTTTCAAACTGAGACAATCGCGTATCATATCGATATAGCTATGGCTCAGAACTCTCCAGACTCCGCCTCCGGAGACGCTGCCTTCGTACCCAAGCGCCGCGGTCACGGCCATCCGTGGCTGGCGCTCCTGGCCGTCTCGCTCGGGCTGATGATGGTAATGCTCGACGCCACCGTGGTCGCGATCGCCAACCCCGCGATCGGCCACGATTTGCATGCCTCGCTTTCGGGTCTGCAATGGGTGACCAACGCCTATCTGCTCGCCGTTGCCGTTCTGATCATCAGCGCGGGAAAGGCGGGTGACCGCTTCGGGCGCAAGCGTGTGTTTCTAACCGGAGTTGTCGGCTTCGCACTTGCCTCGGCGGCCTGTGGCTTTGCGCCTTCGATCGGGGCGCTGATCGCCTTCAGGACGGTGCAGGGTTTTGCGGGAGCTCTACTGATGCCATCGACGCTCGCGATCATTCGCGCCTCCTTCCCCGAGCGGCTTCTACAGCAGGCGATCGGCATCTGGGCGGGCGTGTCGATGGCCGCGGTCGCCTCGGGCCCGATTGTCGCCGGGCTCGTGGTCGAGCATGCGAGCTGGCGCTGGGTCTTTTTCCTCAACGTGCCGGTGGCAATCGTTGCCGTCTCCGTCGGCGGCTGGGTGATCGCCGAGTCGCGTGACGAGAAGGCCGCAGAAGAGCGTTTCGACCTGACCGGAATGGCGGTGCTGTGTGCGTCGCTGTTTGCGCTCGTGTGGGGAATCATCAAGAGCCAGACTCTCGGCTGGGGCGACGTGGTCGTTGTTTCCTCGCTCGCGGCCTCGGCGGCCGGCTTCTTCCTGTTCGCCTTGCGCGAGCGCGAGGCCACGTACCCCCTACTGCCGCTCCGGCTCTTCCGCAAGCTCTCGCTCAGCGTCGGGGTCGTTCTGATGCTCCTGCTCGCGTTCGCGCTCTTCGGCGTTGTCTTCTTCCTTTCGCTCTACCTGCAACGAGTGCGCGGTTACTCGCCGGTCGAGACGGGCGTTCGGACGCTGCCTCTAACCGCCACGCTCGTCTTCGCGGCGCCGCTCGGCGGGGTGTTGAGCGCGCGTCTGGGGCCGCGCTTTCCTCTGGTGAGCGGGATGGCCTTGCTCGGGGCCGGCATGCTCGGTCTCTCGAAGCTCGCCTGGCACACCGACTACGGCGACATCTGGCCCTGGCTGCTCGTGATCGGCCTGGCGCTCGGGCTGGTGCAGGCGGCCGCCACGCAGACGATCCTCGGCAACGCGCCGGTGCGTATGGCCGGCGTCGCGGGTGGATTGCAGCAGACCGCGCTTCAGGTCGGAGGCGCGATCGGCACCTCGGTGCTCGGAGCCGTCATCTCCGGTCGCGTCACCGCCACCTTCCTCGGCAAGCTGCTTGCGCACGGAGTGCCCTCGGCGACCGCGCGGCTGATCGCGCAGAACCACGGCGCGGTGGCGCAGGGAATCGCGCCGATCGGCCCCAAGATGCCGCTCGCGCTCGACGCCGTCGTGGCGCAGGCGTCCTATTCCTCCTTCACCTACGCTCTCGACGTGGCCTTCGTCGTCGCTGCCTGTGTCGCCTTCGCCGCCGCTCTGCTCGCATTCCTCGTTCGTAAAAGCGACGCGGTCGAGCCGCGGTCCTAGAGGAGGAAGGGTGTCCCGATCGCCCCGATCGCTTCAGGACCGAACAGCGGTCGCAATTCTCGAGGCAGCGGCAAGAGTGCTGGCACGGCAGGGCCAGGCCGCGACGATCAAAGAGGTCGCGCTCGAGGCCGGGCTCGGGCGTGCCACTCTCTACCGCTACTTCAAGACCCGCGAGCAGCTCGTATCGGCGCTCTGGGAGGCCGCCCTGGCCGAGATCGACGAACGGCTCGAGGCCGCTCGGCTCGACGAAGTTCCGTTCGAGGAAGGAATCGCGAGGGTCTTACGAGCGATCGGAAGCGTCGGCGAGCGCTACGCGGTGCTACTGCGCGAACCGAGCCATGAAGAGTTCGAGCGCGGTCGGGAAGTGCTGGGCGATCGCGTGCGCGAGTTGCTCGAACGTGGGCAGCGGAGCGGAGCTCTGCGCGCCGATATCGGGCTCGAGCTGCTGGGAGAGATGTTCGGCGGCCTGATCCTCGCCGGGCTGCGCCGGGCGCTCGACGAGGGGCTCGGGATCGAGGAGGCGAGCGCGATGGCCGTCTCCGTATTCCTTCAAGGGGCGGCCGCGCCCCGATCCGGCGCCTGATCTCAGTGGCGAAGAGCACGTGCACAAGTCATTGAGCAGTAAATGATATAGTCACGATATGAGCGAATCGGAACTGTCTCTCGTACTCGATCTTGCGCTGGCGCGCACGCTGGTCGTAAAGGAGCTCGACGGCGCGCTGGGCGCCCTTCACGGCCTGGGCCTGAACGACCTCGCCCTCTTGCTCGAGCTGAAGGCCGCGCCCGAGGGGCGGATGCGGCGCGTCGAGCTGGCGGGTCGCCTCGGCATCACCACTTCGGGCGTCGCGCGCCAGCTCGCCCCGCTCGAGCGGAGAAAGATCGTCGCACGCCAGTCGAACCCGGCCGACGCCCGTCTTGCCCTGGTCGTACTCACCGATGAGGGCGCGAAGCTCCTCGAGCAGACGCTGCCGACGGCGCAGGAAGACGCGGAGTGGGTCGTCGCGAAGCACTGGTCGCCCGCCGAGCAGACGCGGTTGGGCAAGCTTCTGAGCGTGGTTCGTAAGGGCTGATCCCGGTTTCGGCTGACGGCTCAGCTAGCATCGGGAACGATGAACGACGAACGCGTACCGGTACAGCAGCAACTCGAGGAGATCAGGGACCAGCTTGCTTGGGTCCGTGATTACCTTTGACCCCGACAAGCTGAGGGAACGTACCGCCGCGCTCGAGAAGGAGATGGGCGCGCCCGGTTTCTGGGACGACCAGCAGCGAGCCGCGTCGGTCTCGGCCGAACAGTCGCGCCTGACCAAACGACTCGACCGCTACGAGCGCCTGACGCGCGAGTACGAGGACGCCCGCGACCTGCTCGCCCTCGACGGCGAGATGGAGGACGAGATCGCCGAGGCCATCGCCCCGCTCCGGGGGGAGCTGGAGCGCCTGCAGGAGGACGCGCTTTTCAGCGGTCAGTACGACTCCGGCGACGCGCTCGTAACGGTTCATGCCGGCACCGGCGGCACCGACGCCCAGGACTGGGCCGAGATGCTTATACGCATGTATCTGCGCTGGACCGACCAGCGCCGCTTCACAACCGAGATGATCGAGGCCAGCCCGGGCGAGGAAGCGGGGATCAAGTCCTCCACCTTCACGGTCAAGGGCGAGAACGCCTATGGCATCCTCAAGGCCGAGCGAGGAGTGCACCGGCTCGTGCGCCTGTCGCCCTTCGACTCCGCCCACCGTCGCCACACCTCCTTCGCCGAGGTGATCGTCAGCCCGCTCCTGCCCGACTCGGCGGCGATCGAGATCGACGAAGAGGAAATCCGCGTCGACACCTACCGCGCCTCGGGCGCCGGCGGCCAGCACGTCAACAAGACCGACTCGGCGGTACGCATCACGCACCTGCCGACCGGCGTTGTCGTTCAGTGCCAGAACGAACGCTCGCAGAGCTCCAACAAGCAGACGGCCATGCGGATGCTGCGCTCGCGCCTGGTCGAGCTCGAGGAGGAGAAGCGAGAGGCCGAAATCGCGCGGGAACGGGGGGCGGCGCAGGACATCGGTTTCGGCAGCCAGATCCGCAGCTACGTCCTGCATCCCTACCAGCTGGTCAAGGACCACCGCACCGAGTTCGAGATGGGCAACACGCAGGGCGTGCTCGACGGCGACCTCGACGGTTTCGTGCGTGCCTTCCTGCTCGCCAAGGCGGCCGGAAAGGTCGTCTAGGAACGGCGCAGCGAAGATCGCCGGAGCAGACTTCGCGCTCCGGAACAAAAGTTCCACTTTCGTTACAAACACCTCTTGACACCAACCGGTGTCTGACACCGGGAGGCGTCAAGTCGAAGCGGTAACGAAAGTGAAACTTCTCGATCGGCGGCGCGAACGGTTCTCCGGTCCGGCGACCGGGCACTCGGCTAGACTCTCTCATCGACCTCGACCGGCTGCGGTTACTAACGCCGTCGCTATGACTCCGGCACAGGACGTGGATCTCGACATACAGAACCTGAGCGGTCTCCCTGCGCCCGGCGCGGCCGGCGCCTCACCGCTTGCGAGCGCCGGCTCGATGATCGTCTTCGAGGACGTGACCAAGATCTACGAACCGCATGTGGTCGCCCTGAACGACGTCTCCTTCCAGATCGACAAGGGCGAGTTCGTCTTCGTCGTCGGCGCCTCGGGCTCGGGCAAGTCGACGCTGATTCGTCTCCTGCTCAAGGAGATGGAGCCCACCCGGGGCAAGATCATCGTCGGCGGCCGCGACATCTCGCGCCTGCGCCATTCGCGTGTCTCACTACTACGGCGCAACGTCGGCTGCGTCTTCCAGGACTTCAAGCTGCTCCCCAACCGCTCCGCGGCCGAGAACGTCGCCTACGCGCTCAAGGTCCAGGGCGACAGCAACCAGAACATCCGTCGCAAGGTGCCGGAAGTGCTCGGGCTGGTCGGGCTGGTCGACAAGATGGACTCGCTTCCCGATCAGCTCTCCGGCGGTGAGCAGCAGCGCGTCTCGATCGCGCGCGCCTTCGTCAATCACCCGCCGCTTCTGGTCTGCGACGAGCCGACCGGGAACCTCGACCCCGACACGTCGGTAGGGATCATGCAGCTGCTCTACTCGATCAACCGCACCGGCACGACGATCCTGATGGTGACGCACGACCGCGAGATGGTCGACAAGATGCGCCGCCGCGTGATCGCGCTCGAGAACGGCAAGATCTCCCGCGACGCCCGCCGGGGAGGGTACTCCTCCGAATGAGCCGCTTCCATCTGCTGTTCTCCGAGGCGCTGCACTCGATTCGCTCCAACCTCTCCACGACCGTGGCGGCGATCATGACGGTGTTCATCGGCATGTTCCTGCTCGGCGTCTGCATCGCGCTGGGGAGCTGGATGGTCTCCTGGAGCAACCACGCCAAGAAGGAGATCGTCGTTCACGTCTACTTTTGTGCGGCCGAGACTTGCGGAAAGCCCGCAACTCAGCAAGACAAAGTCGCCACGTTCAACCGGATCAGTCAGATCACGCAGCAGGGCCTGATCAAGAAGGCCGTCTACGTCTCCAAGGAAGAGGCGTGGAGGAAGATGAAGATCTCGAACCCCGATCTGGTCAAGAACCTGGTCGTCAACCCGCTTCCGGATGCCTATGACCTCACGCCGAAGCGCGGCGAGGACGCGACCAAGATCGCCAATCTGCTCAACAGTCCGAGTCTTCCCGGCGTGCAGAAAGTGGAGTACAACGCGCCGGTGACCAAGCGCGTCCTGCGCGTGGCCAAGGTGATCGAGTTCTCCTTCCTGCTCATGGTCGTGATTCTGCTCGTGGCCTCGACCGCTTTGATCGCCAACACGATTCGCCTCTCGATCTTCTCGCGCCGGCGTGAGATCGAGGTGATGAAGCTGGTCGGCGCGACCAACTGGTTCGTGCGCGGGCCGTTCCTGATCGAGGGGCTGATCTGCAGCTTCGGCGGCGCGCTGCTGGCGGTCTTCCTGCTCACCATCGCCAAGGTCGTGGCGATGCCGGCACTCCATCTCGACGTCAACGCCGGCAGCGACGTACATGCCTGGCCGTTCGCGCTGACCTCATTCCTGATGCTCCTGATCGGGATCGTTCTCGGCGCCCTCGGCACGGGAATCACCCTGCGCCGCTTTCTACAGGTCTGACCGGAGCTACTGTGCGCGCGGCCGCTGAACTGGTCGTCGCGGAGGTAACCCGGCGCGGCAAGCTCGTCTACGCCGAGCCCTACTTCACGCCCGGGTTGCCGCTACTACTCGAGCAGCGGGCGCGCTCGCAGGTCAAGCTGGGCGATCTCGTCGTCGTGCAGCCGGGCCGCAAGCGCTCGCGGGTCGAGCGGGTGCTCGGACGCGCCTCGCGGATCGAGACCGTGCTCGAAGGACTGCTGGTCGAGAGCGGGCGCCGCCGCCGCTTCGAGCCCTACGAGCGCCCGACGCCCTCGCTCGAAGATCGGGTCGACCTGCGCGATCTCCTCACCTTCACCATCGACCCCGAGACGGCCGAGGACTTCGACGACGCGATCTCCGTACGCGAGGAGGAGGGAGGAGTGCGCGTCTTCGTCCACATCGCCGACGTCTCGGCCTATCTCCAAAGCGGCGTCCCACTCGACCACGGCGCCGCCGAGCGCGCCTTCTCGACCTACGTGCCCGGGAACGTGGCGCCGATGCTTCCGCCCGAGCTCTCCGAGGACGCCTGCTCGCTGCGACCGCACCAGGACCGGCTCTGCGTCACGACCGAGGTTCTGCTCGACGGGGAGCTCGGCCGCGGCGAGCCGCGCTTCTACCGCTCGCTGATCCGCTCGGGCGCGCGCCTGGCCTACGGGCAGGTCGAGCGGATCCTGAGCGGAGACGAGCAGGCGGCGCCCGAGCTAGCGGCCGCCTTGGCGCTCGCCGACCGGGTCTCGTCCGGGCTCAGGCGCCGGCGCTTCGCCCGCGGCGCCCTGCGCATCGAGCGCCCCGAGCTGGAGTTCGCCTTCGACGGCGAGGGTGGAGTTGCGAGCGCCCGCTTCCAGACCGAGCCGCGGGCGCACGCCCTGATCGAGGACCTGATGATCCTCGCCAACGAGGCCGTGGCCGGACTACTCGCGGAGCGGGGGAGGGAGGCGCTCTTCCGCGTCCACGAGCGCCCCGACCCGCAGTCGCTCCTGTCTCTCGTCGCCAAGCTGACCGCGCTCGAGGTGCCCACGCCGCCGGCGCCGGAGGAGGGCTCGCTCACGCCGGAAGAGGCCGAGAAGCTCGCCGCGAGCATCGCAGGTAGCGTGAGCGAGTACGTCTCCCGCTCGGGCCGCGGCCGGGAGGCCTTTCCGGCGCTCGTCCTGCGTGCGCTCAAGCGAGCCTGCTACGACGTTCGCAACCTCGGCCACTCCGGTCTCGCCAGCCGCGCCTACTGCCACTTCACCTCCCCCATCCGCCGCTATCCCGATCTCGTCTGCCACCGGGCTTTGCTGAGCGAGCTCGGTCTCGGCGACGACGTGCTTCCCCGCGATCTCGAAGTCCTGGCCGAGCACTGCTCGGCGGTCGAGCGCGAGGCGGCCGAGGTCGAGTTTCGCGCCGACGAGATCTGTCTCGCCTGGCTGCTCGATCGGCGCCAGCTCGTCGAAGGACACGACGAGCGCTTCACGGGCGAGATCATCGGCTTGATCGACTCGGGTCTGTTCGTGCGCTTCGGCGAGGTCTTCGAGGGCTTCCTGCCCGCGCGCCGGCTCGTGGGCGACTACTTCCAGCTCGATTCGCTCGGGACGGCGCTGGAGGGACGGCGCGGCGGCCGCCACCGGCTCGGCGACGCTACCGAGGTGCAGGTGGAGCGGATCGAGCGCCACTCGGGCAAGGTCGAGCTGCGGCCGGCCGGGGCGCCTCCTCCGCGCCGTGGCGGCCGTCGCTAGCAGTGGCTCGTGCTGCCGACGTCGATCGGCTCGCCCGGACCGGTCATCCAGGCGTACCAGTCGCCGATGTGGTTCTGGAGGCAGTAGGAGGTGTCGGTCAGGTCGTCGATCTTGTAGCGGGAAGCGGCGCTGTCGTCGATCTGCAAGTCGTACTGGGTGCGTAGCACCGTCAGCGTCGCGCCGACGTAGGTGTCCTGATCGGTGTGAAAGGCCTCGAGCGCCGGGATAACCGAGCGCACGTTCGCTTTTGCGGCCGAACGGCTCGAGCGGTCGCGGAAACCGACATAACTGACGACGGCGATCCCGGCCAGGACGCCGATGATCACGAGCACGACCAAAAGCTCGACCAGGGTGAAGCCGGCCTCTTTCCCAGCTCGAAATCGCAGGTCTGCCGCAGACGACCGCATGCTTTCGATATTTGCCTGTTCTCGGCCTAACCTGCAATAGCGCAGAAGGGGGATAGCGCTCCGCCTACAATCGTTCCATGCCCGGACGCGGAGAGAAGCTGATCGCCGACAACCGGCGCGCCCGCCACGACTTCCACCTGCTCGAGCGCTTCGAGGCCGGGCTGGTGCTGACCGGGAGCGAGGTCAAGTCGCTTCGGCAGGGGCAGGCGAGCCTGACCCGAGCCTTCGCCGAGATCCGTGGCGGCGAGGCCTGGCTGATCGGCGCCCACATCGCCCCCTACGAGCAGGCCTCGCTCGGCTCGCACGACCCCGACCGCGATCGCAAGCTTCTGCTGCACAGCCATCAGCTCGCCTCGCTCGGCGGCGAGCTGCGCGAGAAGGGCCTGACACTGGTGGCGACGCGGCTCTACTTCAAGGCCGGGCGCGCCAAGGTCGAGCTGGCGCTGGCGCGCGGCAAGGCGGGTCGAGACAAGCGCGAGGACATCGCCCGCCGCGACGCGCAGCGGGAGATCGAGCGGGCGCTCAAAGGAGCTCAAGATAAGCATGAGTAGGGCAATTAGCGAGTACCAGCCGGAGCGAATGTGATTCTCTGCCCATGAGCAACTACTACGAGATACTCGGCGTCTGGCGCGATGCCTCGTCTAGCGATATCGATCTTGCGTCGCAGACGCTGTTCGAGCACTGGCAAGCCCAGCTCGCGCTTCGCGATCCGCTCGCATCCGACTGGCTGCAGATCATCGAGCAGGCGCGCTCCACGCTTCTCGACATGGACGCGCGCCTTGCCTACGACCGGCTGCTCGCGGCCCCGGTCGAGGAGACGCCCGTGTTCGCCCCCGGGTTTCCCTGGCGCGCCTATCTGTGTGCGCTTCTCACGGTGCCGGTCATTCTGGCGGCCTTCGTCCTCGTTCTTGCCGGCATTGCCAACAGCGCCTTTCTGACCAACTCGACCGAGTTTGGAGACACGCTCTTGACGACGATGATCGTGGCCAGCGCGGTCGCCGCTCCCTGCGGTCTGATCGTGCTGATGATCGCCGCCCGCGGACGCGAGGCCGAAAGAAGGCTGCGCGTCCTGGAGACGAGAACCGGCGTCGATCCGGCGGCGCTGGCGCAGATCGAGGCCGCCAGCCGACTGTCCGAGTTCACGGACGTGGCGGTCTGGGTGACCTGGGGCGCGGAGGCGGTGATCGTGGCCTTCTGGGTCTGGTTCGTCGTGCTGCTCGTGGCCGTCGGGATCTAAGTTTCCGTCGGAAGTCCGCCTCCCTTCGGGAGGCATGACGACTTCCGACGGTAAGAGAAAAGCGATCCGGGGGATTGCGTTTTGTGAGCCGCGCCCGTCACGCCGGTCGCGGCGGCGGATCTCGTATTGGGACGCGGCTACAATCAAAGAGAACGAACATACGGGGGCGATCAGGTTTCGACGTGGCCGTAGCCGACAGAAATCCGCTCCCCTTCGGGGAGCATGACGATTTCCGTCGGTGGATCTGAGGGACAGCCGTTATGAGTCGCGCCCGTCACGCCGGTCGCGACGGCGGGCCTGACATTGCAAGATCAGTAGCCGGCTTTCGGGACGCGGCTACAATCAAAGAGAACGAACATACGGGGGCGATCAGGTTTCGACGTGGTCGGTTCTCCGGTCGAGCTGCAAGCCGAGGTCCCCGGTTGGCCTCGTTAATCAACCGGGAAAACAACGTAAGTGCGGATAACGAACTCGCACTCGCTGCCTAGAAATAGGTGACGCGTCGCTCCGAATTGGGCCCGTGGTTCGGGTAGCGGCGTCAACAAACGGGCTCGGCACCAAGGGAGAGCCACTCGCCCGCGGCGCGACCACTCAGGAGGGCTAGTTCGGCGGTAGGCCGCCAGCGAGCCGGCCACCGGATGAAATCAAAGCGCTGGACAAGCTTGTAGACGCTCGGTCGGAACGACGACGGACGCGGGTTCGATTCCCGCCGCCTCCATCCTCGCTTTCTCGGACGGGTCATCGCGTCAAGCGCGATGACCCTGACGCCGCTGGCGGCACGATCCTCTCCGAGCCCGTGTTGGTAACACTGTGCTCTCCGGGCTCGCACCGCCAGCGGCGCCCCGAGAAAGCGAGGAGCGTGGGGGACTGGCGTTTGGCGCCGTGGCCGGTTTTTCGGGCCAGGGGCTGAAGTAGCGGGTGTCCGAGGGGCGTGGGTGAGCCGCGCCCGCGCATGTCGGTCGCGGCGGCAAAGGGAGCGCGAGTAGTAGACGATCTCGTCCGCCAGCCGCCCTAAAGTCCCGCCCATGACAGTGGCCCGTCTTTCGCAGCACGTACGCGCCGTAGTGGTTCAAGAGCGGGAGATTGTGGCGGCTCGTCTTATTGCTCTGCGCGATCAGTCGCGGCGGCTGCACGAGTTTGTCGAGCGGGTCGACGCCGACGTGGAAGAGACCTCGCGGTTTCTTCGCCAGATGGACGAGATGCTGGGGCTGGCTCCCCAGCTTTCCCTCGAAATGCATGGTGAACTGCGCGGGCAAAGGTTGCGCGAGATAGCGGTGGAGGTCCTGCGCGAAAAGAAGGGCGTAGGTTCGGTCGTGCATTATAGGGAGTGGTACGACCTTCTCCTAGACGCTGGCCTCCGCGTAGCGGGAAAGGATCCGCTGGCGACTTTCCTCACGCAGATCGCTCGCGCACCCAATGTCGAATCAGTCAGGCCCCGCTCAGGGCTCTACTGCCTACGTGCGGCCTAAAAGGTTTTCGTGCTGAGCCTCCGTCCGACGGGTTTGCTATCTCTGATGTGTAGCTACAGCCAGCTGCAGAAGCCAGGTACGTGGCCGGAGGCTCACGATGGAAAAACTCGAGGCGCAGTTCGACGGGGCACTCACCAGGATTGAGATAAGCGGCCCCAAACGTGACCGTGCGGTCAAGGCGCATGAGGAGATACGCAGCGTTCTCGAGGCCGATCCGAAGCTCAAAGAGTGGGGGATCGTTACGGCGCTGATCGGCTCTTACGCTCGTCACACCGGGATCTACCCCGGCAAGGACGTTGACGTTTTCGCAAAGCTCACGGCTCTCAACACCCGGAACGCCGAACCCGGCACGGTCTATGGCGTCGTGCGGGATGTTCTCGTCGCGTATTACGGCGACCGTGTAAAGGCCCAGTCTCGCTCGATCAAAGTCGACTTCGATTTCGATGGCGACGGGTTCTCAGTCGATGTAGTGCCAGCAGTTCGGATGGGTGAGCGCTGGGCAATTCCTCGACACAATACTGAGCTCTGGCTGAGCGCGAACATCGAGGAGCGGTGGGTCGAAACGGACCCCGAGAGACTCGCCGACCTGACTTTGGAGCGAAATAAAACACCGACTGTGGGCACGCAGGGGGCGTACGTGCCTACGGTGAAGCTCCTTCGCCAAGCGCGCAAACATCACCTCGATGACCGTAAGCCCGGAGGGTTCTACTTTGAGATCCTCGGCTACTGGGCTTTCGAGATCGGTGCGGTTTCGGGCGACTGTTTCGCTGAGATATTCGCCAAGACGCTGCGGGTCGTCGCAACGCAGCTGGCGTCTGGCGGGCCCAATATCGATCCCGTACTCGGTCGGCCGTACCGTCCCGCGCCCGAGCCCGCCGACGTATCGCACGCCGCCCGAGTGTTCGCGGGGCTTGCGACGAACGCTGAGGAGGCGCTTCGACTCGAGCGCTGCCAGGCGGCCCTGCGGTGGCGGCAGATCCTCGGGAACAACGATCGTGGACCGTGCTTCGAGTTCCCGCCGGGCTGCGACGAGCGCGGCCAGGCAATAAAGCGGGTGAGGGCCGTCGCCGCAGTCGGTTCGGAGGAGGCGGGAAGTTTCGCCGGTCGCGACTCTTGACGTTCCGAGCCTTGAGCGCTTTCAAGGCGAGCTGATCAAGATCGGCTTTGAGCCCGTCGACGTTGAGCTACGCGAATGGCGCGGACCGCTGTTCACTCCGCTTCGGAGTCTCACGTCCGAGACGACGATGAGGCTCCAGTTCGAGAACGGTTGGCCGTTTCGCCATCCGCGAATCTTCGTCGAGGGGATGGCGACGGGGCACGTAAACGCCGGCGGAGAGGTCTGCCTGTGGCAAGAGGGCGATCCATCCCGGCAGTGGATGACGCTCAACGGTTTCGAGAAGCGTGTCTCCGACTGGGTCGTTGAGGCCGAGCAAGGATTTCCTAACGACCCGGTCCTCGACGCTCATCTCTACTTCGCGTCGACACGCCCCGGCTTTGCGACCGTCGACTTGACAAAGCTGGCGCCGTGGGCACGCCCTGGGTACAAAGGGCGCCTTGTCGGCGCCTGGAACGACGCCGCTACCGTCCTCGCGCTCGGGAAGCCAAGCCAGGGTGGGAGCGTGAAAGGCAGCTGGTACTTTGTCTCGCTCGACGGTGCGCCCCCGCGCGACTTCGACTCCTTGCGTGATGTGCTCACGCCCAAACAGCGCCGTTTCCTTACAGCGCGACTTCGCGACCTCGTCGCGGGAGAAGAGCGCATCGTCCTTCTTATCTGGGACGATCGTAGCGTCCGCAACGCGCTTGTCGTCTGTCTGCGTCGGGAGCGCCGTGAACTAGTCGCAACGGCGATCGAAATCGCGCCGACCGACATCGCGTATCTCGCGCGCCGCGCCGGGCGAGATTTTGCCGAGTTGCAGGGGAAAGGCGTTACCATCCTCGGTATCGGCGCCATCGGTTCGAACGTTGCGCTGCGATTGGCCGAGTGTGGGATCGGCGCGTTGGCGTTGATCGACCGTGAACCGCTGCGACCGAGTAACGTCGTGCGACACGCTGCACCGAGAGCAGCAGTCGGGTGGAACAAGGCCGAGGCTACGAAGCTGCTCGTGCCCGAGCGTGTGCCATGGACGACCGTCCGGCAATTCAAGACGACGAGCTGGAAGCCGGACGATCTGCTCGACTACCTAAAGAAGGGCAACCTTGTCGTCGACACCACTGGCCTCGCCGGGTTCACACACATGCTGTCGGTGATCTGCGAGGACGCCGCGCATCCGCTGGTCTCGGCCGCGCTGTTCCGCGAAGGCGCTGTCGCCCGCGTCTGCCGCCAGGGTCGCGAGGGTGACACACCGATCTACGCACGAAGTAGAGACGAGCGGTATCTGTCGATCCCGCGTGGGGAGGAATCGTTCGGCCTCGAGCCCGGCTGCTCAGCCCCGGTGAACAACGCTTCGCCGGCCGCCGTAGCCGCCGTTGCCGCGCTTACGGCCATGGTTATCATCGACGCGCTTATTGAGCGCTATGAATACGACGACGAGACTATCGACGTCTACCGGTCGCTCGGGACAACCCCGTTCGACCATCTCGGGCGGGTAAGCCTTGACTAAGCGCCGCCGCTGGCGTGTCTGGCTCAGTGAGGAGGCAGAGGCTGTGATGAAGGAAGAAGCGCGAGTCGACCACCCCCGGGAGACCGGCGGTGTGCTGATTGGCGTTCTTGCCGGTTCACGCCCGTGGGTGACCCATGCCGTCCACGTTCCGTCGCCGAGGAGCTCCGGCACCTCGTACGAAATCCCGGCGGGGGCACGGCGGCGGGCGGTTGATAGGGCGCGGTGTTTCGATCAAAGGGTGGGTTACCTTGGTGACTGGCACTCGCATCCGGTGGACGTCGAGCCAAGCGAACGTGACGCGACAACGATGAAGCGTGTTGCCGTGGATCCGTACGCGGAGTGCTCGATGCCGCTATTACTCGTACTCCGTCGTGTCGGCGACGACTACTGGGTCGACGCGCGGCAGTGGAGGGGTCGATCGCTCCAGTCGCTTCAGGTATTACGGGCAGGACCGCTTTCTAGTGGCGGTCCGCTTCGGCCACGACGTTGGCGGAGGCTGCGGACGATAACGAAGACGGTACGAGGCGGGCGCTAGCGTGGCTGGTATCCCAAGTGCAAGCGGCGCGCGTCTCTCAGGCGACGACTACCAACACACTTTCACCTGGCTTTACGCCTTGAAGTTGTTGCACGAGTTTTCGGGCGTGACCCGGATCGAATTCGAGGCCGCTGATGCCGGAAATGTCGACGACCTGATCGTTCACCGCCGCGACGCGCCGACGATTTATCACCAGGTGAAGTTCGTTCAGGTTCATCAGGAGCCGTTGAGCTACGAGTGGTTCATCACGCCGCCGCCGCGGCTCAAACAATCGCCACTACAACGTTTCTACGAGAGTTATAGGAAGCTGACGCGTAACGGTCAGCCACCAGAGATGGCGCTGCAAACGAATCGATTGCCGGCACTTCGTGATCCAATCCTTAAGCACCTCTCCGGCCGTAACCATAAGCTGGTCCCGCGCCTCGCCGATAAAACGCGGCGGTCAGCCTCCGGGAGAGCGCGCGCGGCCTGGGCGGAGAATCTCAAGGTCGGCGAGTCAGAGCTTCTCGAGATGCTTGAGCACTTCGAGATCCACGCGGGGCGCGGTTCGCTTGAGGTTCTACAAGAGGAGTGCTCGTACTTAATGGCGGCGGTGGGCTTACGTCCGGACGTCGCTGCGGTCAGAATCGGCGTCAGCGAGATCCGCCGCTTAATCGGTGAGGGCGTTCGCGAACTCGACGTCGAGATGCTCCAGGAGATCATCGATGCGCAGAAGCTGGCGGACGACACAAAACGTGCGACCCTTCTCGTCCAGGCGCTCGAACGTGATCCGTGGCCGGAGACCGCAACGGCCGCCGTTGACTGGGTCGACATGTTCGAGGGAGAAGAGGCGTCTGTCCGGCGCCGGCTTCGCGACGAGAGAGGTTGGAACGAGGTCATGCGCCCACAACTCCGGGAGGCGGTCGCCGAGATCAAGCGGCAGGGCTACCGCGACGTTCTCGTGACCGGAACGATGCGCCTGTCGACGGGGTTCATGGTCGGCTTCGAGCTTCCGGACGTCGCCGGATTCGAGATTGCGGTACGCCAACGCGGCGAGGAGTGGTCGAGTGCCAGCCAGCGGACGGATGTAGATGTGGCTCGTCAAGAAGTCGAACTTAACCAAGGGGACGAGATCGCAATCGGAATCAGTGTTGCTGTCCACGTTGCTACCGATGTCATCGCCTACATCAAGGGCGAGGGGTTATCGGTTGGCCGGTTCGTGAACTTGATGCCAGAGCGCGGGATCGGAGGGGAGGTGCTGGCCGACGCCGCGGAGGCTCGCGGGCTCGCCCGGAAACTCCTCGACGCCGCCCGCGCAGAGACCGCGGGAGGCAGCAAGGTACACCTGTTCCAGGCGACGCCGCTCGGGCTAGCGCTGATCCTCGGCCACATCTGGAACCGGATGCCCGAAACCCAGCTCTACGACGACCTCGGCGCCGGGCGTGGCTACACGCCCACATTTCGGCTGGCTGGCTAGGGTCGGAAGGTCGCGGTTAGCCCTTCGGACCGAGCGGATCGAAGCGTATTCAGCGACGCCTCTCGGACGCGAAGCCGACGAGGATGCGCAAGATGTCGCTGTGGATATCAAAGTCGTTACCCAGCTAGCTCTCTCCAACCCTCCATGACCCGTTCCCGAAGTTCACGCCGTACCTGAGCTTCTCGCGAAGCGGATCTGCCGACGAGCTCGGCGGCAAAAGCGGCGATCGGCGATGCCGACCGTGATCCGGCTTCCGCGAGTCTCGACTCAACGAAACCAGCCTCGATCGCGAGCTTGACTCGCGAGACGCCCTCCTCTGTGGGGAAACGCTCAGCCGCAAGACCCGGATCGGACTCGTGCTCAGGCCCGACGGCACGCAATGACGCGACGGCGCTCGTGACGTAGAGACCGAAGACGCCAAGTCGTCCAAGTTCGTACGCCTGGGCTACCGTTATTCCCCCCGCCCAGAGGACGTGGACGCCGTGTGCGCGGGCGAATGCATCGAGCTCTCGCAGTTCATCGAGTCGGAATATCCCCTTCGGATCACGGGCTCCTTGTTTCAGTAGGTGGTACCCCACGCTCTTCCGCACCGTGTCTACTAGCACGACTGGCACGTGCCGGTCGGCGGCCATCTCGAGCCAGGCTTGAGTCGCTTCCATCATCTGGCGCCGTCCAAAGACACGACCCCCTCCGATAACGTCGATATCGACGTAGAAAACCGGGGCAGCCGTCCAGTCTCTGAACCATGCTTGAACACGCTCGATTACCTCCGCGCTTTCCTCAAGCGTGAGCGGGAGAAGCGAGTACTTTCCCAGATCGAGGCCCATCCGCCGCGCTGCCTCGAGCCCTGTCCAGACATGTCGGGCAACACTCTCGATATCAACTCTGTTCTTGGCCGAGACGCTGACTTGCGCTCGCGCTGCAGCCGCAAGTAGACGCTTTACTTCGCTGGCATTGAAATACTGGAGAAGCCCGGGAAGCGACACCATCTCGTCTGCGGCAGCACGGGGTTCGCCCTCGATCGCGACGCTATCTACGCCTACCTCAGAGGCGAGTGTGATCGCCTCAAGCGCTTGGCCGACGCCTCGGCTGCCCTTATCGACTTTCGGAGCAAGTACGAGCGAGTGGTGCCCGGGAACGGCGATTTCGCCTCGCTGTATGGCGGCCACGACGGCGGTTAGAACGGTCCGCTGATCGGGTAGCGAAACGCCCCGGAAACGGATGTCGACGGCTGTTGGACGCGGTTGACCGTCGGGAGTCTTAAGGAAGGGCTCGAACCGCCTTCGGGCGGACTCGATCGCCGCCTTCTTTATCTGCTGAAGCGGTCCCTCGTTGACCCAGATGTCATGCACGCGGCCGTAGAAGCGAAGGTTGAGTCGCGAGCCGACGTTAGTGGACACCAAGATCCGGCCCAGCGTGGAAAGCCGGATCTCGCGGTATTCGTCCGGTCCGCTCGGGAGCTCTCCAATCGAGCCAAGTCGTTCGGCGTCGTGGGCAACTCCTATCTCAAGAGGGTCGACGAGCCCTAGCGCGGTCGTCTTCGGTGATTGCAACGCTGCCTCGACAATCGCCGATGCTGCGCTGGGTTCGCCGCTGACGCCTAGATACGGCCCGAAGCGTTCATGGTCGTAGTGCCGGAGCGACCGCTCCGCCGGGTCTGGTAGTCCGCCGAGTTCGTCGAAAGCGACAACTGCTAGCTCTCGGAGACTCGCCAGAGTGTCATCCGGAAGCTGCGGAGGCCGGTCGAGCCGCATCGCATCCTCGTAATGGCGCAGCACTTCACGAAATAGGTCGGCATACATTCGTCGCTCAGTCGACGCAGAAATGCCCAGGCCCAACTGTTTCAACCGTCGTTGGACCTGGTCTGAATGCATCTCATTCGTCAATCGGCACGTTACGCTTTAGCTTGCAGCCACTGCAGAACTGCCCAGGTCGCTTCGAGGTCCTCCCGGTTGTACTCGAGTATCGCGTCCATCACCTCAGCTCGAAGCGCCTCGTCCTCGGTTTCGGTCGCTTCGATGTATTTCGCCATCGCCCAATCTCCGCCGTACTCGGTCTGAGTCCGTTCGAAACCGATGTATTGCTCAACGACCTTCAGGCTGTAGCTAGGGAGTGGTAGCGCCACGGCTTCTCGTGTGAGAGGTCGTAGATCTAGCAAGTTCTTGATGACCCGCTCACCGATGCCGTCGGTATCGCCAAAGCGTTCGATGTAGCGGTTGATCTCGGTTTTCTCATAATGATGCCAGTGAACGAAGGGCACATCGCCGTGTTCTTGGAAAACTACGTTCGCCGTCTCGAGGAATTCGTCCCATGCCTCGCGGTCGCCTTCCGGCCCGAACCCGGCGGTCGCGGACTGATATGAGCCCGCGTTATCTCCGAATACCTGAAGACCCCAGAGATAGATCTTCTCCAACTCATCGAGATGCGGCGGGAGGCCCTCGAGGTCGAACATCACCCAGGTTGAGTGCTCGGGAAGGTTAAGCGGAGCGAGAGGGATCTCCTCATTCGATGCTAGCGCTTCCGCCATCGTAAGAATCCTGGGCGCGCTTTTCCCAACTCGCCGCATTCCTTTCCCCCAGGGTCGTTGATACTCGGCCAGCGTTTCCCCATCAAATTCGGAACAGAGCCGATCGAAGGTGTCGATTCCATCCGCGTAGAGCTGACGAGCGAGCCCTTGATCAACTCCGAAAACAAGCGCGACGTCGCGCTTCTCTTCCGCCGTCTTCCAGCAGTAATCGAAGTAACCGCAGGAAGTGCACCTCGACCATCCGACCGGATCGCGTGGTTCGATCCGCTCTCGCTTCGATTTCACGATCTCCGAAAGCGTCTCGAGCGCGGCGACTCCGCCGTCGTAGGGAACCTCGACAATCTCGCCGCTGCCGCTATGAACTTGTACTCCGGACGGAGCCGATCCGAAGTTGCGCTCGTACAGCCACGCGTAGAGACCGAGCTGCTCGAGTATCTCCGGGTGATCCTTCTCAGTGATCCGCCGAGAGATCTTCGAGTCTCGGACGATGTACTCGCCGTTGTTTTTAATAAGGAAATCAGGGATGCCCACGATCTCGCACTCGAGACCTCCAACAGAAGCCGTTCCGAACAGGACAGGCTGGTAGAGAACAGGCGCTCCGGCCTCGACTTGCTCGAGGGTCATCTCGGCTCGCTGTGATTCGTCGCCAAGACGTAGATCAACGAACTCGGCGAAGCTCGCGAGGTGATCTCGCTCGTGCTGCAGCCCCAAGCGCCGGAGTACCTGTGCGTACGGACTCGGTTCAGCTTCTTCCTCGCCTTGCTCTTTCAAGAAAACGCGCCGACCGCAACGCTCGGGGCGGAGATAGAGATAAAGATCGGATGCCGTTAGTCGCATCACTCCGTCTGATCGTCCCGCGCGGCTTAGAGGGATTCAAGTGATATACCCGGCGCTTTAGTCCAACCTGCAACCAGCGCTGCTACCGGGGCAGCCGCGCGTCCTGAACCTGGGACTCGCAAACCACCACGCCGCGCTCGTCGGTGGAAACCACACAAGCGACGTCGAACGTTTCGCGAAGTTGCTTGCGAGCCCGGTGAACACGGATCTTCACAGTGGCGAGCGAGCAGCCGAGCAGCTCGGCTATCTCCGGGTTGCTCAGGTCGTGACCGTCGTGCAGGAGCAGGGCAACTCGGTGGTCGTCCGGAAGCGTCGCGAGTGCGCGCTGGACGCACTCCGACATCTCCGTCTGCTCGAGCTCGGACTCGATCGACGAAGCGGGCTCCCCCTCGCTCGCGCCGATCGCTTCTTCGCTGACCTCCGTCGGATCGAGCCGGGCGGACATCGCCCGGCGCCGGCGCAGGTGATCGAGGGAGACGTTGGTAGCGATGCGGAACAGCCAGGCGAGCGTGGCCTGCGGATCGCGCAACGATGCCGCTCCGCCGAGCGCTCGCGCGAACGTCTCCTGAGTCAGCTCCTCGGCCTCGTCGGCGTTTCGCACCATCGCGCGAATGTGGCGCTGAATCTGCGCTCTGTACTGCGCCAGTACCTGCTCGTCGAGTTCGACCGTCGTGTCTCGTGCGTCAGCCAGTGGAGATCCTTCGCTCGGCCGCAGCGTAGCGCGAAAAATCGAAAAACGGCGCTCTTGTATCTCTCGCTGCTCCCGTTACGTCCTTTACCGGTAGTTGGAGTCCACGAACCACGACCTTGGAGGAGATGTCAATGCCGAATAACGAAGAGAGGCTGACCCCGGAGCAGAAGGAGCTGGTGGCGATCGGCGCCAGCGTCGGCGCGGGGTGCCTGCCCTGCACCAGCTTCCACTTCAATCTCAGCCGGAAGATCGGGATCGAAGCCGGCCGTATGGGTTCGGCCGCCGCCGACGCCGAGCGTGTCGTCAGCGATGCCAGGGCTCGTCTTCTGGCACACGTGAGCGAGGAGCTCGGTCGCGACGCCGAGACGACCGCCGGGACACCTCGCGTCGACAGCGAGCTAGCGGCGCTTGGTGCAGCGATCGCCGCCAACTCGCTCCCGAATATCCGGCGCCACATGATCCAGGCTTCGGAGTGCGGTCTCTCCGGTTCGCAGCTCGCCGAGGCGATCAGCGTCGCCGAGCGGGTTCAGCGAAAGGCGGCCGAGGGTCACATCGAGGAGACCGCGCGATTCCTCGAGCGCTTCGGCACGAAGCTCGCCGAAACCGACGACCTCGACGATCAATGCGATAGCAGCTGCGGCTGCAGGACGAAGGAGACGAGCGATGTTGTGTGACGCATGGATCAGGCACTGGCGGCTCGAGGCCGAATCCCGGCCCGCTTCCCGACCCGCCGGAGAAGAGGAAATGCGTTTGCGCGCGCTCGCCAAAATCGAGCGGAGCCGGCACATGAGGTTCCACCTGGGCGCCTTCTTGCTCGGGCTGGTCATACTCGGCGGCCCCTGGGTCGCTATCAACTACATGAACTCCGGCGGCTGGCCAGATCGCCTCAGCGACCAGGGGCGCCCGGGCGACTGGGATCCGACCATGCTCGTGATCCTGAGCATCTGGGCGCTCTTACTCGCCATCCACGGGCTTCGAGCGTATCTGCGTCGCCCGGTGACCGAGCTGGAGATCGAACGAGCGGCCGGGCGCCTGAGGCGGGGTTGACGTGAGCGTTTTTCGAGAATCTGGAGGTTGCGCCTGATGACCAAGAAAGGTTCGGCTCTACTCATGCTGTCGCTACTAGCGGCATGCTGTTTCAAGTGCTCTCGAACTGCACGGCAGAGGCTCGCCGGTTCCGGATGCCGTTGCCGCCACGGGGGATAGGCTCCAGGTCGGAATAGGTCGTGCTCGCGGCGCAGAAGGGTCGGATCTTGCATTACGACAGCTGCTGCGTCGGTCGTCGCGTCAGCATGCGGTGAAGCCGATGATCAACTGCGCCGTCTCGAGCGGGATGTCGAGCTGGGGGCAATGGCCGACGCCGTCGAGCACGACCCAATCCGCCTGCACTAACCACTCATCACGAAAGCGTGCGGCGGCCGAAGGCCACGGTAGGAGCTTGTAGTCGTTGCCCCACAGCACTCGCACCGAGCAGGTGATCCGCTCCGCGTCGAGGCTCCAGCTCTCGCGGAGCGCGTGCTCGATCAACGGCCCCACTCCGCTTTCAAGTCATATCAGGTGAGAGCACGCTCGCTCACCCCACCCTTGGCGCCTGAGCGCTCCGCATCCGTGCTCAGTTGACCGAAGTCAGCCAGACTGATAGAAACGATGACGCGTTCCGCGATCTCGGGAGGTCATGGTCGATGTTCGCTCGCACCGCGCTTTTCCGCACTCGCGTCGTCACCGTCGTTCTGCTCGGCGGGACGATGGCCCTAGGGCTTGCCGGCGGTATTCCATCGGACTCCGCGGCGCAGGTTGTCGGCCTTCGGTCCACTCGCGCTACCAAGATCAGCGTCGGCGCCATCCACACCTGCGCCCTCCTCTCCGACCGCACGGTCGAGTGCTGGGGGCGGAACGCAGACGGCCAGCTCGGCGACGGCACGACGTCCGACAGCTCGACTCCTGTTCCGGTCAGCGGAATCACAAACGCCACCCAGGTCAGCGCCGGCAAGTACCACACCTGCGCCCTCCTATCCAACCACAGGGTCGAGTGCTGGGGCTGGAACAGCTACGGCCAGCTTGGCAACGGCACGACGACTAACAGCTCGACTCCTGTTCCGGTCAGCAGAATCACGAACGCCACCCAGGTCAGCGCCGGCTACGTTCACGCCTGCGCTCTTCTCTCCGACCGCACGGTCGAGTGCTGGGGGCGGAACGCAGACGGCCAGCTCGGCGACGGCACGTCGTCCGACAGCTCGACTCCCGTTCCGGTTAGCGGAATCACGAACGCCACCCAGGTCAGCGCCGGCGAATACCACACCTGCGCCGTCCTCTCCAACCACAGGGTCGAGTGTTGGGGCTACGCCAGCAACTGGGGCCCGCTCGGCAACGGCACGACGTCCGGCAGCTCGACTCCTGTTCCGGTCAGCGGAATCACGAACGGCATCCGGGTCAGCGCCAGCCACTCACACACCTGCGCCCTCCTCTCCAACCACAGGATCAAGTGCTGGGGCCGCAACGACCACGGCGAGCTCGGCGACGGCACGAGGGTGGACAGCTGGACCCCGGTTCAAGTACGCGGGATCACGAGCGCCACCGCGATCCGCGCCAGCTATTTGCACACTTGCGCCCTTCTCTCCAACCACTGGGTCAAGTGCTGGGGCTGGAACAGCTACGGCCAGTTCGGCAACGGCAAGGCTATGGGCAACTCGACTCCGGTTCTAGTCAAGGACATCAGGAACGCCATTGCGTTCAGCGCCGGCAAAGCCCACATCTGCGCCCTCCTCTCCAACCACAAAGTCAAGTGCTGGGGCTTGAACGACTACGGTCAGCTCGGCAACGGCACGACGACCAACAGCACGACTCCGGTTAGTGTGGTTGGTCTTCGCTAGAACTGTCCACCCAGCCTCACCCGGGCCTTGTGCTCGACTTGATCAGGCGACATTCCTGAACACTGGCTCAAGCCAGTCGGTCAAGCAAAAGTCTGGCCCCGCACGCGAACTCCGTTAGCCTTAAAGCTCCTCGCCTCGCGCGCATCGCGCGTTGGTGTGTTGCGGGCTCGGGCCAGAACCTGAGTGCAGGGCCAGTTAAGAACATCCTACGCCGTTTTGGGGCGTGAGAACGGTTACGGCTTCTTCCCGATCCGCAACCACTTGCAGATCTTTGCGATGAGATTGCTCATAGGGCGAGTCTACGCCGTTTCGCCAATCAAATCGCCAAACCCTCCTAGTAACTCGCTCTCCGACGCGGCAGTGTTGGGAGGCCGGGGCGTAGCGGGGAAGCGTTCGAGCGCGCCGGAGGTTCGACTCCGCGCCCCGGCTCGACCCCAAGTAGGTGGTACAGGCCAGAACCGTCAGGGGACATTTCTGAACACTGGCCCACGCGGCGCTCGAACTCCCTGACCCGGGTCCGGGCTGCACGCCCGAGGGCGCGAGTTCGAACTCCCGCCGCCTCCACGAGCTATCGTTTGCGTGGACCGTCGAGAAGGGCCAGCCGATAACCGAGCAAAAGACTGCACACCTGCGCGTTCTGATTGCGGACGAACGTCAGGACCGGCTCGAGCTGCTCGCCCACCTCGTCGCCGGCCTCGGCCACGAGGTGATCGCCAGCGAGATCGAGATTAGGAAGGCCGGCGCGGCGACGGCGAGGGAGCGTCCCGATGTCGCCCTGGTCGCGCTCGGGCCCTCCTCCGAGCACGCGCTCGAGCTGATCGACGAGATCGTCCACGAGGCGGCCTGCCCGGTCATCGCCCTCCTCTCCGAGAAGGATCCCGCCTACGTCCGCGAGGCGGCCAAGCGCGGCGTCTTCGCCTACATCGTCGACACCGATTCTGAGGAGCTGCAGAGCGCGATCGAGATCACCCTGCAGCGCTTCAGCGAGTTCGACAGCCTGCAGGGAGCGTTCTCGCGCCGGGCTGTGATCGAGCAGGCGAAAGGGATCCTGATGGAACGCCACAAGATCGACAAGGACCTGGCCTTCGAAATGGTCCGCTCACACTCACAACACACCGGACGCAAGGTGATTGACGTCGCAGGCGCGATCGTCGAAAGCTACCTCCTGCTGCCGCCACCACCCCCGCAGCCGCCCGCGCTCGGCATCTAGCGAACGCCCGACACGTCTCGGCACGCTTAGCCAGGAGACACAGCCCTCTGGGAACATTCCTGAACACCCGCCCAAGTCGGTGCTGCCTACTTCGTACGTTTCAGTAGGACACGAATGGAAAGCATGTGCGTGGACTAATCGGAAGGACGCGGAAAGGACAGCAAAGATGGCTCTCGGTTTCTATTTCACCCCCAGCTCGTTCACACCGGCGACGTACGACGAAACGATCAGCCGGCTCGAAGCGGCCGGCGCCGGAGCTCCGGCCGGCAGGCTCTATCACGTCGCCCTCGAGGCCGACGGGCAGATCCAGGTGTTCGACATCTGGGATTCCAAGGAGTCGTTCGAGGCCTTCGGGCCGACGCTGATGCCGATCATGGCGGCGCTCGGGGCCGATCCCGGCCAGCCGCAGGTCTTCCCGGTGCGCAACATCATCAAGGGCTGAGGCGGCCGGCCAAAAGCCACTGCAGGCTCAGACCTGGCTCGGCGGGACCTGCGCCATAATGGGCCGGTCCGCTCGAGGTCTCGCGTCGAGAGGCGCCAGCCGCAATGATGCTTTTGGTCTAGGTGATCGAGCAGCCGACAGTCCCTACGCCCTCGTTCCTGCGACGGCTCGGTCCTGTTCTGACGCGCCCGGTCGTCGATGCTGTTGCGAGAGGTCCGCTCGCACTCCGGTCGTCAAAGCAGATCGCCCGAGAGGCGATTCGTCAAGGCGCCTACCAGAAAAAGACGGAGCTGTCCTCGCTTCTGAGGCTGCTCAGGGCCCGCTCCCCGAGCGTCGTAATAGAGATCGGGACGGCTCGGGGAGGCACCTTGTATGCCCTCTGCCAGGTAGCGGCCGAAGGCGGCCTGCTCGTGAGTATCGATTTACCTGGCGGAGACTTCGGCGGCGGTTACAGCGAAGACGCGATCCCGCGCATGCGCCGCTTCGCAAGGAAGGGACAGTCGCTCCATTTCCTCCGCTACGACTCCCATGACGCGTCGACAAAGGAGAAGCTTCTGAGAATCCTCTCCGGCCGTCCTATCGACATCCTCTTTATCGACGGTGACCACACCTACGAGGGTGTGAAGGCCGACTTTCAGATGTACGCCGAACTCGTCGGCGAGGGAGGTCTTGTCGCTTTCCATGACGTGCTTCCTCACCCGCAGGTGCCGGCCTGTTCGGTCGACCGGTTCTGGAACGAGATCAAGAGTCGATACGTCCACCACGAATACCTCGAGCCCGAGAACGATCGAGGCTTTGGTCAGTGGGGAGGAATCGGGGTTCTCGAGGTCACGGAAGACTCGCCGTTCCCATGAAGCACAAGCGGTCAGGCGGTGCAGTCGGCGGCTGAACTCATCGGCTTCGACTAGCCGATGGAGAGCACCGTGGCAATAACGGCGGCCAGAACTACCGAAGCGGCATCGTCGAGCGCCCGCCGGCTCTCGGCGATACGCTTGTCGCCCCTGGCCGGCCGGGAGCGAAAGATCGGGAGATGAGCACGGAGAAGATGCTGGCTGTCGTCTGCCACGCGCCCCACGACTACCGGGTGCAGGAGGTCGATCGTCCTCGGCCCGGGCCGGGTGAGATTCTGGTCGAGGTCGGCGCGTCCGGCATCTGCGCCAGCGACATCATCTGCTACACGGGCGGGATCGGTTCCTGGGGGGAAGACGGGAAGAGCGGCTTCACTGAGGCTCCCGTCATTCCCGGGCACGAGTTCGCGGGAACGGTCGCCGAGCTCGGAGACGGTGCCGGCGAGAAGCACCAGGTCGCGCTCGGCGATCGCGTGACCGCCGAGCAGATCATTCCCTGCGGCGAGTGCCGCTTCTGCAAGGCCGACCAGTACTGGATGTGCCAGCCGGCGAACATCTTCGGTTTCAAGCGCGGTCGCGGCGAGGGCGCCTGGGCCGAGTACATGATCTTCCCGGCCAAATCGCGCGTCCACAAGCTCGACCGGCGCCTCTCGCTGGAGGAGGGCGCCTACATCGAGCCGCTCGCCTGCGCGATCCATGCGGTCGATCGCGCCGGCATCAAGCCGGGCGACTCGGTGGTTATCGGCGGAGTCGGGAACATCGGGCTCTGCGCGCTGCAGGTGGCCAGGAGCTTCAAGCCGGGCCTCCTCGTCGCGCTCGACACCAAGCCCTACCGCCTCGAGCTGGCGTGCAAGCTGGGCGCCGATACCCTCGTCAACGCCCTCGAGGAGAACGCCTCCGAGCGCGTCAAGGAGCTGACCGGCGGTTACGGTTGCGACGTCTACGTCGAGATGAGCGGCAATGCGCTCGCGGTTCCCCCGGCGCTCGAGATGACGAGATGCCTCGGCACCGTGGTGGCCTTCAGTGTGATATCCGATCCCGTGACGCTGAACTGGTCGATCATCGGCGATGAGAAGGAGCTCGACCTGCGCGGCAGCCACCTGGGCCCGTGCTGCTATCCGCGGGCGATCGAAGCCGTCGCCGAAGGGAAAGTCGACGTGAAGAGCCTGATCAGCGAGCGCTACCCCCTCGCGGAGTTCCCGGCCGCGATGGAGGCCGCGCGCGGCGGCAACCTGAAGACGATGCTGGTTCCTCGGTGAGATGATCGTGACTGGCCGCGCTCGGTGGCGCGCCGTGATTCGAGACAGCTAGAACGAGGAGGCTCGGACGTGGATCTGGGATTGAAGGACAAGGTGGCCGTGGTGACCGGCGCCACGCAGGGCATCGGACTGGCCGTCGCGGAGGGCCTGGCCAGGGAGGGCGTGCATCTGCTTCTCTGCGCGCGCGACGAGGAGCGGATCCGGGGCGTTGCCGAGGAAATCGAGCGGAGCCTGGGCGTCCGGGCTGTCGGCATGAACGTGGACGTGACGAAGCCCGCCGAGATCGAGCGCCTGGCGGCGGAGGTGGAGCGGGTCTTCGGCGGCGCCGACATCCTCGTCTCGAACGCCGGCGTCGGCAGCCACGAGACGATCATGGCCGCGCCCGACAACGAGTGGCAGTACTACTGGGATCTCTTCGTCATGGCCGCCGTCCGGCTCGCCCGTGGGCTCGTTCCCTCGATGCGGAGGCGCGGCGGCGGCGTCATCCTGCATAACGCCTCCATCTGCGCCAAGCAGCCGCTCGGCTACGAGCCGATCTACAACGTCACCAAGGCCGCCCTGATGATGCTTTCCAAGTGCATGGCGAACGAGCTGATCGGCGAGGGCATCCGCGTCAACTGCATCAATCCGGGGCTGGTGCTGACGCCGGACTGGTACAAGACGGCCGGGCTCGAGACCGAGGGTACCGGCAAGACCCCCGAGCAGTACCTTGAGGCGATCGCCCGGGAGAACGCACCGATCGGACGTTTCGCGACCCCCGAGGAGATGGCCGAGTTCTTCGTCTTTCTCTGCTCGGAGCGGGCGAGCTACTGCGTCGGCAGCGCCTACTACGTCGACGGCGGTTGGCTCAAGGTCGTGAGCTGAGTTCGAGTAGCCGTCAGGCCTGCAACGCGCTCAGCACCGCGACCCCAACCGCGGTCACGACCACGCCCAGGGTCCGAAGCCGCCCCAGCTTCTCGCCGAAGAGCAGGAACGCGGCCGGCGCCGAGAGCACCGCGAACTGTGATCCGAGCACGGCGGTGACGGCTATCCCGTGCCGGGAGCCGAACGCGAAGGCGAAGTAGCCGCCGACCTCGGCGAGCCCGGAAGCGACGACGAGCGTTGCTGCGCGGTGGGTCAGGCGGATCCGCTTGCTGAGTACGAGTGGGATCGCCGCCGCCACGACACCCACGACCCGCGGCGGCAGCACGGCCCAGACGAGAGGCACATTCGCGCTCAACTGCCCGGTCGCATACAGGCCGAGGCCGAAGAAGAGCGCCGCGGCGCTTGCGAACAGAGCCGCTTCGGTGTCGTTGATCCCGGGCCGTCCTCACCGGTGGAGCCGGCCGCCACGGCAACGATGCCGGGATCCTCGATGAAGATTCTCCTGACGGGTTTATTTTTCGAGCTTTCAGTCAATGACTTAAATATGACTGAAGCTAATACAAAACCAACAATCAGTATAAAAGAGGGCGATATTGCGCCTGATTTCGAGCTGACGGCCGACGATGGGCGCCAGGTCAAGCTCTCCGACTATCGTGGTAAAACGGTTGCCCTGTATTTCTACCCGATGGACAACACACCAGGCTGTACGACAGAAGCCGTTGATATCCGCGATGCTTGGCGGGAATTCGTCAAGCGTGACGTGGTAGTGCTGGGAGTAAGCTCGGACGATGTTACGTCACATCGAGCTTTTAAAGAGTGCTACGAGCTGCCGTTCACACTACTCTCTGACCCTGAACACGTAGTTTGCGATAAATACGGCACCTGGGGTATGGACAATAAGGCTACGCGTTCCACCTTCTTGATTGCGGGTTCGGGGCGTGTGCTCAAGATCTGGGCACTGGTTGATCCGGCCGAACATGCGAAGTGGTTACTTAAGCAGTTGGATGAGCAGCTCGCGGATATTTAGGTAGGGGTCCACCGCATCGATAAGGCCGAGGCGATCGGTGCGAACTGATCTCGGTCTAATACCATCAAACGCTAAGCCTGCAACGCGCTCAGCACCGCGACCCCAACCGCGGTCACGACCACGCCCAGGGTCCGAAGCCGCCCCAGCTTCTCGCCAAAGAGCAGGAACGCGGCCAGCGCCGAGAGCACCGCGAACTGTGATCCGAGCACGGCGGTGACGGCTATCCCGTGCCGGGAGCCGAACGCGAAGGCGAAGTAGCCGCCGACCTCGGCGAGCCCGGAAGCGGCGACGAGCGGCGCTGCGCGGCGGGTCAGGCGGATCCGCTTACTGAGTACGAGCGGGATCGCCACCGCCACCACGCCCACGACCCGCGGCGGCAGCACGGCCCAGACGAGAGGCACGTCGACGCTCACGTGCCCGGTCGCATACATGCCCATGCCGAAGGAGAGTGCCGCGGCGCCTGCGAACACAACCGCCTCGACGTCGTGGTGGCCCGGCGCCTCCTCGCCCCCGGAGCCGGCCGCCACGGCGACGATGCCGATCACGACCAGCGCCAGCGCTGCGCCCCGCGGCAGGCCCAGCGCCTCGCCGGCAATCACGGCGATCACCGCGGCGATCGCTCCTTCAGTCGAGACGATCGGAGAGGCGACGCCGACCTTGCCCAGGCGAAGCGCCTCGTACGCGAACAGAAGCCCGCCGACGTTGCACACGCCCGAGAGCACGAGCCAGGCCACGATCGAACGATCGAGGTTTGCGGGGATGCCTTCGCTCGCAGCGGCGGGGGCTGTGACGGCGAGGCCGACGATCATCACCCAGGCGAGCACCGAAAACGGGCCGATCATCCGGCTCGCGCGCGACGAGCAGAGCGTCGTCACCGTCCAGAACGCGGCCGCAGCAAGCCCACCGAGAATCGCAAACACGGCCCGACTCTATCCGGCCGGCTCATTCGCTCGGGAGCGGAACCCGTGCTCGGCTAGAGCTCCAGCGTGACCCAGCTCGGGTCGTGGTCGCTTCCGTCGCCTCCCAGCTTGGAGCGACGCTCGATGAAGGCACCGCTCTTTTTCGGCGCCAGCGCCGGACTGAGCCAGATCTGGTCCATCAGCGTGTAGACGGCCGGCTGCCCCGACGGCTTGAAGCGCTCTGTCCAGGCGGGAGAGGGCGGCGGCGGGTCACACGGAGTGGGGCGTGTCTCCTGGGCGTCGATGAGGCCGAGCGTCAGCTTGAGACTCGGGCTATCGGCCAGCGGCGCGACGTAGGGCGATTCGGGCCCGTCGTTCATGTCGCCGGTCACGACGAAACGGCTATCCGGCCGCATCTGCACGGCGATTATCGTCGCGGCGGCTTCGCACTGGCGCTTCCGGCGCTCGTTCGAGTCTTTCTCCTCGGCGCTCGGGTCGGGCGTGTTGAAGGGGACGAAGTGGCTCTTCAGGTGGTTGTTGAACACGGTGAAGAGCCGCTCGCTCCGATCGGGGCTCAGGATCTCGACCTGAAGCAGGTCGCGCGAGAAAATCGGCTCTCCGGGATTGAGCGGATCGGGTACCTGTTGCCAGGACGTGATCGCGCCGATCGGCAGCTTCGACAGTAGTCCGATGTCGATCAGGCGACTGCGGTCGTTGCCCTCGACCAGAACCACGTGCGGGTAGAGCCCGCCGAGGTCGTCGGAAGCGAACTGGCGCAGGGTGTCGATGTCCTCGACCTCCTGCACCGCCAGTACGTCGAGGTCCATGCGCTTTATCCGCTCCGCGATCAGCTTACGCTCGGCGGCCGGCTTACCCTTGACCAGCTTGCCCTGGTAAGTGCGGAGCTTGAACCCGCTCGGGTCGCTGAAGGAGAAGGTTGTTCGCTCCTCGATCTGGCCCGTCGCGGCGTCGGCCGCCGAGAGATCGGCCTCGAAGTCGAAGCGCGAGAAGAGGTTGTTGAGGTTGAACGTACCGACGGAGATCTGCATCCTGCTCACCCCTTTTTTAACGAGCGGAAATAGCGGCGATCGTCTCGTCTCTGCGCAGCAAGACACCGCCTTGAAAGCGCCTTGACAATTGCCATAACCGGGAGGATACTCGACCGGTCTGTAAATGCCGCCGCGAAGGTCGTCCCAATGCGCAGGACGCCACTCATCGCTCTAGCCGCTGGAATCGCCGCTCTAGCGGGCGCTCCTGCCGATGCCGCTACCGGTAGCTTGCACCCGTGCAGTTCCGAGACGCGCGCGATCGTCACGCCGAAAGAGATTCCGACCGGGCTCAACGTTAACGAGCATCGAAGCTGGGACATCGAATACCGGGTAACCCAGTGCGATCTCCGGGTGAGCGATCTAGGGGTCTGGGTTCAGGGACTTGATAACCGTGACGCGTTGACGGCGACGTTCAGCGGTGGCAGAGACGGCGTCGCCTTTCTCCACCTGGAAGCCAAGAGGGACGAGATTCCCGCCGGTACGACCGCGGTCAAGTTGGTTATCGGCAGCGAGCTCATCCGAACGAGCACTCTCACCCTGACGATCGATAAGCACAGCTCGGCCTGGGCGGTGTTTGGGATCGGCGTGATCGGCCTGTTCGTAGGGCTCGCGGTTTTCGGCGCGCAGAGCTTCAGGACAGGCAAGAAAGGATGGAGGGTCTGGTACGCCTTTCGTCCTCCCATCTGGGGCGTGGTCATCGTCGGCGCGGCCGCCGCCGCCGTAATCGGGATCGGCGTAGAGAGCTTCTCGTCTCACTGGTCGCTGCACAGCGATTGGTGGAAGTTGCTCGGGACGATGGGCGGGGCGTCCATCGGAGCCGCTGCCACCGGGAGCGCACTAGCCAAGGCTGCCGGAAAGTGACCCTTACTCGAGCCGCTTAGCGCGTCCTGGTGAAGCGCTAACGCGGCCTGACTCTAGCCGGAGGGCTTCCACGCCTGTGAGCGGGCCCGCGCATGGAACGGATTTCCTTGTGCAACGTGCCCCGCCAGGCTAACGAGCAGCACTTGGTCGATGAAACTAACGAATTCGAGCCGTGTGCCGCCGCCGGCGTCAGCTGGCTGCGAGAGGCCGGTCGCGCCCGGCCGATCGGAGCTACCGTTCGAGGGTGCGAGATGGAACTTCTTTATCTCGACCAGAACTACCTGAGCGGCATCGTCAAGAAGAAGCCGGCCTTCGACGAGCTTGAGCCGGTACTGCGGAAAGCGGTGACTTGCTGGGCGATCGGCGTCCCCGAGTCGGAGGCGCACCGGCTCGAGTCGGCCAGGCGGCCGGACCTGCCGCTGCTCGAGCTCCTGCACGAGCTCTCGGGCGGGCTCACGCTTCCGCAGCCGGGGGCACGCGAGCGTTCCTTCGAGCGGCGCCTGACGGCGATACTGGCGCGCGACTTCCCCGAGCGTCTCGGCCGCTCGAGCGATAGCCTCGACCTGCGTACGCTGGCGCTCGCGCTGCCGCGCTGTCGGCTTCTCACCTGCGACGCCTTCATGCTCGACGTCGTCCGTCGCAGCGGTCTCGACGTGCGCTTTCGCTGCCAGCTCTTCAGCGGCCGCCGCAGCAATGTCGAGCGGCTCCGCCGGCGGCTGGAGGCGCTTGTCGCGGGCGCCTGAGCGCTTGGCGTCGAGTAGAGGCTCCGCGGCGAAAGACGTTGCGCGGGCCTGACGGTTTATTCCGCGGTCAGCATCCTGGCGACTGCGAGTTGCGCTGGTTCCGTGATCGAGGGGTCTTGCGGCAGCAGTCCCAAGTAGACGCCTCGGACGATCGACCAGGCGCGGATGCGCGCATCGTCGAGACCTGCCGCGACAAACGCCGCGATCCGTTGCTCTGTCCGTTCGACGGTCGGCGTTGTTCCGATCGGGTTCCAGAGGAATGGCGGCACGTCGAACTCGGGCTCGCCGATCGCCGCCTTCGGGTCGATGGCAACGTAGCGGTCGCCGTGCCGGAGCACGTTGTGGTGATGTAAGTCGCCATGCACGATCGTGGTCGGCCGCGATCCGAGCCCGGCAAGCGCTTTTCGTGCCTGGACGACGAGCTCGGACTCATCGGCTACGGCTTCCAGCTATACGGGGGCAAGATCCGCGACGCGGCGGTACGGAGCTCCGGGCGGCGGCCGGCGCCAAAGCCGTGCGGAGACGTCGACAGCCACCGCCATCGCCTCGTCCTCTGCGACCTGAGAGAGGTCGGTGCCGGGCCGTGCCCGCTCGAGAAGCATTGCCTTTCTGTCCGCGTCGCGGCGCAGAAGTCGAACTGCGCCGTCGCCGTTCCAGAGCTCGAGCGCGTTCGCCTCGTGATCCGATTCCTCGTCCTCCGCGGGCACGATCTTCAGCACCGCGTCGTCACCCGCGGGCGCAACAAACGAGTAGCGAGAAAGGTGGAACGGCGGTCCGAGCACAACGCGCCATTCCGCCGCGACCTCGCGCGCAACTCGCTCCAGCTCGCTCATACGATCAGCGTGGGGAAGAGCGGCGCCACACCGGGACAATACTGTCGCGTCCGGTCGCAGTTCAGAGCCGTTGGAGGCTTTCGACGCCTCCATTGAGCGGAAACTCGTTGTTGCTGGGCCTGCCGCCTCCATCGCCGGGGCGAATCCGGCGAGCGCTCCGCGCGGACGACGTTCGCTCGAGTTTGGTGCCTCGATCTCAACCTCAACGCCAGCGCCGCCGAGCCAGCGACCGTCTAGACGTCACGACGCTCGCGATCGCGTAGCCGGTACGCCCGCCGCGCCAGACCACACGCAAGCTCGGCGGCGATCCGTGCCGCGTCCTCCTCGTCGAGGATGCCGAGCAGCACTTTCCCCGCCAGCCAGGCGCAGGTGACCCGGCGCCAGATATCGTGGCGGGCCGGGATCGCGACCAGGTTGCGCGCGTCGTCGACGAAGCCGGCCAGGTTCCGGAAGCCGGCCGTCTCCGCGACCGAGTCGAGATAGCGGGCGATGCCGTTCGGGCTGTCGTGGAACCACCAGGGCGGGCCCAGGAGCAGAGCGGGGTAGTGGCCGGCGAGCGGAGCGAGCTCGCGGCCGTAGGTGCTCTCGTCGAGGGTGGAGAGGATGAGGCGCAGCCGCGGATCGTTGCCGTGGGCGGCGAGAAGCGGGCGCAGGCCGCGCGTCCAGTCGAGGGCGATCGGGATGTCGGCGCCGATGTCCGCGCCGAAGCGCTTCCGTAGCTCGTCGTTGTAATCGCGCAGGCTGCCGGCGCGGATCTGCATGACCAGACCGTCCTCGCAGCTCATCCGGGCCATCTCCCAGAGCATGTGCGCGCCGAAGCGCCGGGCCTCGTCCGCCGCGACCTCGTCGCGCAGCGCTCGCCGGAAGATCGCTTCCGCCTCCCGTTCGGACAACCTCTCGGTCCGAACCGACTCGGTGGCGTGGTCGGTGGCGGTCGCGCCGAGCGCCTTGAAGTATTCGCGGCGCTCTTCGAGCGCTTCGACGAACGCCCGGTAGTCTCCGATCTCCCGCTCGCAGACGGCTTCGAGCTTCTCCAGCGACTCGCGCCAGTCGACGGCGCCGAGGTTCACGACCGCGTAGGGACGAAAGGTCGGTCGCACGCGCTCGCCCCAGCCCTCCTCGCGCAGACGCTGATGGGCATCGAGTTTCGACTCGGCCGCGTCGGTCGTCGCGAGCACTTCTATACCGAAGCGGTCGAGCAGCGCCCTGGGAGCGAAGTCCGCCGACTCGAGCCGCTCGGCGAGGAGGCCGTAGATCGCCTGGGCGTTCGCGCTCGAGAGGCGCTCCTCTATCCCGAACACCTGTGCCAGAGTGCCGACCGTCCAGAGTCCGCTCGGCGTCCCGGCGAAGAGCTGGAAGTTGTCGGCGAAGCGCTGCCAGATCTTGCGGTCGTCCTCTTCCGCCGGCTCCCCGTCGAGCGGCCGGACGCCCAGCTCATCCAGCCGTATTCCCCGTGAGTAGAGCATGCGCAGTACGTAGTGGTCGCCGGTGACGAAGAGGCGTCCGGGCGGATCGGGGCGCGCCTCGGGGTCGGCCAGGAGCTCGGCCGGGACGTGGCCGTGCGGACTCACGATCGGAAGTTTCGCGACCGGCTCGTACAAGAGGCGGGCGAGCGCGCGCTCAGGCTCGCTCGCGCCCAGCAAGCGATCGGAGAAGGAGGGCCGGCTAGACGCCACGGAACGCGTCCATTCCTCCGTCCACCGTCACGACCGTCCCGTTCACGAAGGAGGCGCCCGGGCCGGCGAGCCAGAGCACGGTCGAGACGAGCTCGTCGGGCATTCCGAAGCGGCCGGCCGGCGTGGCCTGAACCACCCTCTCACCGCGGTCGGTCAGGCTACCCTCGGCGTCGAGCAGAAGAGCTCTGTTCTGCTCGGCGATGAAGAAACCGGGCGCGATCGCGTTTACGCGAATGCGCCCGTCGTAGCGGCGCGCCATTTCCACCGCCAGCCAGCGGGTGAAGTTGTCGACGCCCGCCTTGGCTGCCGCGTAGGCGACCACGCCGCTCGCCGGCCGCCGTGCCGTCACCGACGAGATGTTGATGATCGAGCGTCCTTCCGGCTCGCCCTCGTTCATCGCCCGGGCGAAGACCTGGCTCGGCAGCACCGTCCCGAGCAGGTTGAGGCGAACGGACCGCTCGAAGGCCTCGGCAGGAAGGTCGAAGAAGGACATGCTCTCGTTCACGATCGCCTCGGGCAGGTTGCCGCCGGCGGCGTTGACGAGCACGTCGAGGCGGCCCCAGCGCTCGAGCACCGCCTCGCGCGCGCGCTCCAGCTGCGTGCGCTCGGTTACGTCGGCCTCGATCCCGATCGCCTTACCGCCCTCGTGGGCGATCGTTTCGGCGACGGCGTCGATCGGGCCGCGCCGGCGCGCGAGCACGGCCACCTGGGCTCCGGCCTGCGCCAGCCCGCGCGCGATCGCTCCTCCGAGCGCCCCGCTTCCGCCCGTGATGACGGCGACCCGTCCGCCCAGGCCGAATAGGCGCTCGAGGTAGCTCTCTCGCTCGGGCGTCGTCATCGCTTGCTCTTCACCAGCTCGTGACCGAGCCGTCGCGCAGGCGGGCGACCGGAAGGTATGTCCGCTCGTAGGGGAAGCGCTCGAGCAGGCTCTCGTCCAGCTCGACCCCCAGCCCCGGTTCCTCGCCCGGGTGCAGGTAACCGTTCTCGAAGTGGTAGGCGTGCGGGAAGACCGAGTCGGTCTCCTTGGTGTGGTGCATGTACTCCTGGATGCCGAAGTTCGGCACCGAGATGTCGAAGTGCAGCGCCGCGGCCAGGCACACGGGGGAGAGGTCGGTGGCGCCGTGGCAGCCCGTGCGCACGTTGTAGAGCTCGGCCAGCGCGGCGATCTTGCGCAGGTGCGTGATTCCGCCCGAGTGGGCCGCGTCCATGCGGATGTAGTCGATCAACTGCTCGCTGATCAGCTGCTGGCAGTCCCAGATCGTGTTGAAGACCTCGCCGACAGCGATCGGGGTGGTGGTGTGGCGGCGGATGATCCGGAACGACTCCTGCAGCTCGGCGGGCGCCGGATCCTCGAGCCAGAAGAGCGAGCAGTCCTCGATCCGCTTGCCCAGCTCGGCCGCCTCGATCGGCGTCAGGCGGTGGTGGACGTCGTGCAGCAGGTGGAAGTCGAAGCCGAGCTCGTCGCGCACGGCGTGTAGGAGCTTGGGCACGAACTCGAGATAGGGGCGGGTCTCCCAGACCGTCTCGAGCGGCAGCTCGCCCTCCGCCGGCTCGTAGCGGAGCTGCTCTTTCGTGATGCCGTACATCTTCTCCAGGCCGGGCACGAGCGCCTGGGCGCGCACCGCCAGGTAGCCCTGCTCGAGGAAGCCCTCGACCGCGCGCAGGGTGGAGGGGATGTCCTCGCCGTTTGCGTGCCCGTACACGAGCACGCCCTCGCGCGCCTTGCCGCCGAGTAGCTGGTACACGGGCATCCCGGCCGCCTTGCCCTTGATGTCCCAAAGGGCGAGATCGACGGCGCCGATCGCGTTCATCGTCACCGGCCCCCGCCGCCAGTAGGCGCCCTTGTAGAGGTACTGCCAGATGTCCTCGATCTGCCCGGCGTCGCGGCCGAGCAGAAGTGGGCAGACGTGATCGGTCAGGTAGCTGGCGACGGCCAGCTCGCGCCCGTTCAGGGTCGCGTCGCCAAGGCCGGTTAATCCCGATTCGGTCGTCAGCTTGAGCGTGACGAAGTTCCTACCCGGGCTGCAGACAAAAACCTTCGCGTCGACGATTTTCATCAGCCACCTGCCCTCTCGATCGCTGCGATGCAGGATAACGAGCCTCGACAACCCCCGGCCTGTCCGCTAATAGTTCGGCGATGGCGCGAGCACGGCTCCTACTTCTCGTCGTCTCCGCCATGGCGCTGTGCGGACCGGCGGCGCTGGCCTCGATTCCAGACTACAAGCGTTCCATCAGGCTGGCCTTTCCCAGCTCGGCGCAGGTCGCCGCCGCGAAGCGCTACGCGAGCTCGCGCGCCGGAATCATCTCCTTCACCGTCGTCGACTCGCGCGGTAAGCGCTATTCGCTGGACGGCGACCGCCAGTTCGTCACGGCCTCGGTTATCAAGGCCATGCTCCTCGCCTGCTTCCTCAACATGAAAACGGTCGAGCACGAGTCGCTGACCTCGACCGACCGCAGCGATCTCTACGCCATGATCACAGAGTCGGACAACGACGCCGCGGACGAGATCTACTACCAGGTCGGAGACGGTCGCCTTTATAACCTCGCGAACCGTCTGGGCATGCGCCATTTCTCGATCTACGGTTACTGGGCGAACGCGCAACTGACGACGAACGACCAGGCTCTGCTGATGGGGCACCTGTCCAAGGCCATCTATCCGCGCCACTACGCCTTCGCTCGCTCGCTGCTTTCTTCGGTCGTCTCCTGGGAGAGCTGGGGCATTCCCCAGGTTGCGCGGCCGCGCGGCTGGAAGGTCTTCTTCAAGGGCGGCTGGCGAGGAACAGATCGCGGCCAGCTCATACACGAGGTCGCTCGCCTCGAGCGGCGAGGGCAGACGATCGTCATTTGCGTGATGACCGACGGCGATCCCGGCTCGGCCTATGGCGAGGAGACGGTTCGCGGTATCGCGCAGAAGCTGCTCCGCTAGGAGCGCCCTACTAGCCGCGGCTCGGGAGAGCAGGCAGGAAGATCGTGAACTTCGTGCCTGCGTTCGGCTTGCTGTCTACCAGGATTCGCCCGCCCGATTCCTCGACTATGCCGTACACGGTTGCGAGGCCGAGCCCGCTTCCCTGCTCGGGTCTCTTGGTCGAGAAAAAGGGCTCGAAGATGCGCGCCTGCGTCTCCTTGTCCATGCCGATGCCGCTGTCTTTGACCGTCAGCGTCACGTAGCGTCCAGGATCGAGCACGACGCCACCCTCGGTCAGCTGTTCGTCGATCACCAGATCGGCGGTCTCGATCGCGACCACGCCGCCGTTTGGCATCGCGTCGCTCGCATTGAGGACGAGGTTGACCAGCGCCTGCTCGATCTGGCTGCGATTCGCTTCGACCGGCGCAACGACCGGCGCGAGCGCGGTGACGATCTTGATATCGCTCCGTATGAGCTCGCGCAGGAGCAACCTCGTCTGCACGACGACCGCGTTCAGATCGAGCTTCACGCGCCGTCCTGCCTCGCGTCGGCTGAAGAGCAGAAGCTCACGCGTGACTGAGGCTGCGTGGTCGGCTGCCAGCTTGATCTGCTCGGCCTCTTGGCGGCCATCGGCGCCCTCGAGGAGCTTTGCCAGCAGGAGCTCGCAGTAGCCGATCAGCGCGGTGAGGATGTTGTTGAAGTTGTGTGCCACACCGCCCGCGAGCCTGCCGACCGCTTCCATCTTCTGCGCCTGCACGAGTTGCTCGGCGAGTTGAGCGCGATCGCGTTCCTGCTGCTTTCGCTCGCTGATGTCGCGCGCGAAGGTGCAGTGGTATTCCTTCCCGCCGAGCTGCACATAGGTCGCCATGATCTCGACTGGAAACTCACTGCCGTCCTTACGCCGGTGCACCGTTTCGGTAAAGAAGAAGCCGTCGGTTCGCAACCGTTCCCAGACGGTTTTCATCATTTCGGGCGTGGCGCTCGGATTGAGGAAACTGACGGGTTTGCCGGTCAGCTCCTCGCGGGTGTAGCCGACGGCTGTGCAGGCAGCGTCGTTGACGTAGAAGCACCTGTTGTCGCTGTCCAGCCAGTAGGCACCGTCGGGGTGGACGTCGATCGTGCGCTTGAGGAGCGCGATCTGCTCCTCCGCGCGTGTACGTTCAGTGACGTCGGTGAAGGCAGTAAGCAGGTAGGAGAAGCCGCGTACGGTGACGAGGTGGACGTCGAGACTCATCGTCATCGCCGTACCGTTCTGTGACCGCATCTGGACTTCGAAGTTCTTGATTCGCCCGGCCTCCTCGATCAGGCCGGTAACCCGCTCCCTGTCTTTCGGGTCGGCCCAGAATCCGAGCTCGATCGACGTCTTGCCGACCACCTCGTCGTGCCGGCATTCGAACAGCCGCTCGAACTCCTGGTTGACGTCGTAGATCTCGCCGTCCGCATCGCTGACCGCCAGTCCGACCGGCGACGAGGTGAAAACCGCGAGCAGCTTCTCCTCCGAATCCCTGAGCGCCTCCTCGGCTCTCTTTCGTTCGGTGATGTCGATGCCGATCGAGATCGTTCCGACGATTTCGCCGTCCTGCTGCAGGCTGCTGTTCCGCCAGACGATGTAGCGCTCTTCGCCGCTCTTGGTCAGGATCGGGTTCTCGAATTTGTCGGCCATCCCCACGGTGGTGAGGCGCTGGAACTCCTCCCAGACCTCGGGGTAGCGATCTCTCGGAACCAGGGTCTCGAACCAGCTCTTGTCTTCGAGATCCTCACGCGTATAGCCGGTGATCTCCTCGAAAGCGCGGTTCACGAACTGGATCTCTCCGGCAGCGCTCAGCTGGACGACGATCGCATCGGTCGTCTCTATCAGTCTCTCCATCGATTCGCGAGCGGTGATGGCAGCCTCCTCGGCGCGCTTGTGCTCACCTATGTCTTCGGCGCTGCCGACGACGAAAACGGGTTTTCCGCTCTCGTCGAGAACGGTCGAGCCGGTTACGCGCGCCCAGACCGCCTTGCCCTCCTTGTGCAGCAGCCGAAGCTCGAGTTGAGCCCTTTCCGACTCCCCGCGAACGAGCCGCTCGAAGGCCGCCAGCGCCTCTTCGCGATCGCTCGGGTGTAGAAGGTCGTCCGCCCTCTTGGCTGTCAGCTCGCTCTGTTCGTAGCCGAGCATCTCCGCCAGGGCTCGGTTGCAGACGACGTCGCGGCGATCGAGGTCGGCGAGAGCCATTCCCACCGTTACGTTCTCGAAGACGATCCCGAGCTGTTTTGCGTTCGGTTCCGCCTTCGCGGGTTTGCTGCGCCGATGCGCGGCCAGAGACCGTTTTGGCTTGCGACTACCGGCGGGAAGCCGCTCAGGCGTTTTCTCCCCCGTGCCTGGATGGGAACAAGAAAGCCAGCCCGATTATCGGCTTGTGTAGTGGTTCTGTCTACGTGCGCAGTTCCGCGACCGCGACGCCTCGAGCTGCGAGCGCGATCCGTGCGAGCGGCTCGCCGGTCGTCAGCTCGTGCAGCGTGGCGCCGCCTTCGAGCTCGGGCTCGACCTCGAGCGGCTCCGGGCTGTAGTTGACGAAGAAAGCGAACACCTTGCCGTCGTCGCGGACGAGGCGGTCGACGTGCACGTCCGGACGCTCGACCCGGAGCGGCGCCGCGGCGCCCGCCTCGCTCGCCAGAGCCTGGTAGAGGCGAACGGTGTCGTCGGGATTGACGGCTCTGCCGAGCGCGCCCATGTACTCGAGCGGGTAGACGGAGAGGATGATCGAGCCCTTGCTGGCCCTGCGCCTGACGAGCGCCGGACGCCCGTGCGCGTCCACGGCGACTACTTCCGCCTCCCTCGGCTCCAGCGGCAGGAACGAACGCCCGTCCTCACTTCCTCGGGTCCGAAACCGCAGCTCCGCTCCGGCCTCGAGCGCGCCGAAGCCCCGCTCGAAGCGCCAGACGATCTCGTCGTCCTCGATCGGGGTGACGAGCCCGTAGCGAAGCAGGTGCCGAACGCCGAAGAACGCGTTCAGGTCGGGGTGCCAGAGGCCGGGGTGGAAGGGCGTGCGCCCGGGGCCGTGGCCGGTGAAGTAGGAGACGTAGACGGTCGCACCGGCCTCGGCGCGTTCCTGCAGCGCTTCCCAGCCCGGGCCGGTCAGCATCTGCAGCGAGGGGGCGATCAAAAGCGCGGCGTCTTCGGCGATGCCGTCCAGCTCGCGTGTGAAGCCCGGCGCCAGGTCGGCCGCGCGCGCCGCCACGTACGACTGGAGCAGGCAGTCGCGGACAAGTGGCCGCATGTCGGGATCGATAAAGGGATAGCCGACCTCCAGGTAGGAGCTGACGACTATCGCTGTCTTCGTCTCGGCGCGCTCGCAGCGGTCTAGCTCGATCTCATCTAGCAGCTTCCCGAGCGCGGTCAGCTCGGCGAGCTGCGGCTTCGGCCGCCCCTGCGCGTCCACCAGCCCGAAGCGGAGCTCGAAGGCATGGTGGCGGTAGGGATCCTTGCCGACCCGGTCGAAGTCGGTGTTGTTCCACGCGACCCAGCCGGTGGCGCCGGCGAGCAGCGTCGTCGTCAGGACGTGGCGGTAGTAGTCGGCGATCGCCTCGTCGTCGGCGAAGGCCGAGGTGGCGCCGAACTCCTCCATGATCACCGGCAGACCGAAGTGGTCGAGCTCGCAGACGAAAGCGGCCGTAAGAAGCTGGCGCCACTCGTCGCGCTCGTGCGGGTAGACGTGCGGGCCGACGTAGTCGACGACGTCCCTAAGCTCGCGGATGCGAAAGCCGTTGTCCTTGCCGCTCGTCTCGATGCCCCAGGCGCCGTCTCCCGCCGACACGGGCTGGCTGCCGCCGGCGTCCCTGACCGCCTGCACGAGCGTCTTGACCCAGTTCGTTACCGCCTCGTGCTCGCCATTGCCCGCGTAGAGCGGCATCTCGTTCGAGAGTAACCAGGCCACGACGGCCGGATGCCCGGCAAAACGGCGTACGACCTCGCGCGCGTAGATCGATTGCTGCTCGAGCATGAAGGGATCGGAGTAGAGATCACGTCCCTCGCGCCAGACCGGATCCAGGTCATAGCCCGACATGTGCCCGACGATGAAGGTCGGGATCGTCTTCATCTCGGTCTTCGCGCAGAGATCGAGGAAGACGCCGTAGAGATCGAGCACCGCGGCGTCGATCACGCCGGGCTCGGGCATGCACTGCGGAAAGACGAGGAACGATCGGATCAGCCCGATCCCGTGCTCTTTCAGCTGGCGCAGCTCCTGCTCGACCACTTCGGCGTCGAGCTCCGACCACATGTCCGGCCCGCCCGCCCGCGACCAGTAGTTGACCCCGAGCCAGATCTCCGGCCCCGAGGTGCCGCCGAGCTTGAGATTCGGACGTTTCACCTCAGACTCCCCTCAGTGTTCGCGCAAGCGGTCTCCACGCCGCCGCAGTCTCTGGATCGTAGTCGAGAAGCCGTGACGGGACCACGGAGTGGATCTGTGCGGGAGATCGTCCAGGTGTTGAAGCGCTTAGCTCGAAGTTTCGGTTCCAAGAAGGAGCTGCCGGCCGAGGGCGCGAGATGGTCACGGCGGGGCTAAAACCGTTTGCGATTCTCGGGCCTAGGGGCTCTTCTCGGGAAGGCTCGTCGGCATCAGGCTCGCGGCGCCCGCGTGCGCCAGCGAAAGAGGGCGCTCATGACGATCCCGAGCAGCCAGCCGAGGATGGCGCTGAAGAGGACGATCCAGACGAGCGAGGCGGTCGAAGAGCCGAACACCCAGTTCAGCTTGACCTGACGCGTATTCGCGATCACGAGCGCGACCAGGCACACGAACAGCGCGACCGTGAATAACGCATAGAGGTGGAAGCGAACCCGCCGGGCCTTGCGGCTCAAGCGCGCCCCGCGTGTCTCGGTGGCAGCCGGTGTGGCGGGCTTGTCGTTCGGAACGGCGTCGGACGTAGGACGTGTCGTGGTCTTGCTCTCTTTCGGGGACATGGCTTCTCCGTTCATGGGTTGAGCACGCGCAGCTGAGTTGCGCCCAGGGTCATTGCCGAATCTCTACCGGAGCCCATCGCGCGAGGCGGTACGAGTTCTTCCCGAGCCACATCTCGGCTGATCCGGAGCTGGCCTGGTCGAGCCATCGCTCGACCGTTTCCAAGACGCCGAGGACGATTCGGTCCGACTCCGCCTCGATCCGAACCTCGACCTCCGGGCGATCGACCCAACGCGAGATGCAGGCAGTGCTATAGGCGGCAGTCAATCGCTCGGCGAGCGCGCTCGCACTGCCGGCGTCGGATACTACAATCCGCATCTCCATCTCGATCCTCCTCAAGCCGGCCGACGGAAATCGCTCCGACCCGGTTGCTAGGGGTGGATCTGCGCGACGCCGATTCCTGTGACAGTCGCGAGAATGCGTGAGAAGTCGATCGTTTTGGCTTCCGCGATCAGTTTAGCGCGAAACACCTAAAATGATTAAATAACGCCTACTCGCGAGTGAGTCGATGACCAGCAAAGAGATCTCGCACCTGCGCGTTCTGATCGCAAACGAGCGCAGAGACCGGCTCGAGTTGCTCGCCCAGGTCGTGACCGGCCTCGGCCACGAGGTGATTGCACGCGAGGTCGACGTCCGGGAAGTCGGCGCCGTAACCGCCAGAGAACATCCCGACGTCGCGCTCGTCGGGCTCGGGCTCAGCTCCGACCATGCGCTCGAGCTGATCGCAGAGATCGTCCACGAGTCGACCTGCCCCGTGATCGCGCTGCTCTCGGCGAGGGATCCCGCCTATATCCGCGAAGCGGCCAAGCGTGGCGTCTTCGCCTACATCGTCGACGCCGATGCCGAGGAGCTGCAGAGTGCAATCGACATCACCCTCCAGCGCTTTACCGAATACCACAACCTACGAGGAGCGTTCGGGCGGCGGGCCGTTATCGAGCAGGCGAAAGGCATCCTGATGGAGCGCTACGCGATAGGCCAGCAGAACGCTTTCGAAATGCTACGCGATCACTCGCAGCACAACGGCCGCAAGCTCGCCGACGTCGCCGAGGCGATCGTCCACAGCCACCTCCTGCTGATGCCGCAGATACCGAAGCCGCCGGACAAGCACGCCGTCGTCCAGCGCGGCAAGATCGAGGAGGGGCAGCCGGACGAAACCGTCAATATCGATTTCGCGGTCGCCAAAGAGCAAGACGGAGTTTGACGCTGGTACGGGCGGCACATCCCTGTTAACATTTTCTTGCAGCGCCTCATTGATTGGCGCAGTGATTCAGCAGCGACGGCCAAAGTCACTGGCCACCGCGACGGGTCCGCCCTCAGCAGAGTAGGTCGGAGCAGGCCGACTGACGCCCCCTTTTTGTCGGCGATGTTGGAGTGCTAGCTGAAGGAGACCGAATATGACGCTTTCAATCTTCAAGCGCCGGCCGGGCGCGAGAAGTTTTCGCTCACGCGCGACGTGGGCGACAGGCCTGTCCGCGCTGTTCGTGATCGGGATACTCGTGGGGCTCGTCGGTGGCGCCTCGGCGGCGCCGACAACCGTGCCGCTCGGAACCGCAGACGGTTTCGCTGTACTGGCCGGCTCCGGTATTACCAACACCGGCGCGAGCACGATCAGCGGTGATGTCGGGTCTTCTCCGACTCATTCCGAGACCGGATTCGGCGCCTGCCCCGGCGCGAACTGCGTCAACCTGACCGGCGCGAACCACAACGATCCCGATCCGAACGACGCGACAACACAGGGCGCGAAATCCGCCCTGACGACTGCCTACGACAACGCGGCCGGGCGATCGCCTACCACGGTGCTCACCGAGCTCGCCGGCCAGACGCTCGTGGGCGGCGTCTACACGTCGGCCTCGGGCACCTTCGGCATGACGGGGACGCTCGTTCTTGACGGCGAGAACAACGCCGACGCCGTCTTCATCTTCCAGACCGCCAGCACGCTGATTACGGGCGGTACCGGTAACATCACCCTGATCCGTGGTGCGCAGGCCTGCAACATCTTCTGGAAGGTTGGTAGTGCCGCGACACTCGGGGCAGGCTCTACCTTCAGGGGCACGATCCTCGCCCACGACGACATCTCCCTCGGCGACGGCGTGACCGTCGACGGCCGGCTGCTGGCCGGCGAGCAGGCATCCGGTGCCGGAGCGGTGACCTTGATCCACGACACGATCACGAAGCCGACGTGCGCTGCTCTGCCGTCCACGACAGCGACCACGGGGGCAGCCACCACGCAGACAACCACGACGCAGACAACCACTACGTCGAAAACGAAAACCAAGCCGAAAACCACGCCAAAAACCACGCCGAAGAAGAAGAAGGCCGCGAGCTCGAAGCGCGGCAACGCCAGACCGGCCCGCAACCGCGCTGGCTTTACAGGTTGAGCAATGCCCGGCTGGAACCCGACCGGCTCCAGCGAATACGAGCGGGCGGCAACGCCGCCCGCTCGTCCTCTCTTTCGCGCAAGCAGGTATCAGGATCGGTAACCATGCGTACCCACCGTTTTCGGCCCATACTGCCAACGCTCGTGCTGTTCGCCTCGATGTGGATAGGGGCTGCGCCGGCGCACTCCGGCACGCCGGCGGTCGCGAGGCCGACCCAGAAGTTGGCGACGCTGTTCAGCGCGCACGAGGCGTTCTCGAAGCCCGCTCAAGATTCAACGCCGCTCGGGATGGTTCAGGCGCGGCGGCCGCTCACGGGGGAGCAGACCGTGCTTCCGGTTCTCGGTGACAGGACTGGCGCCGGCGGACTCCGGTGGCTGCACGTCAGGCTTCCCGGGCGCCCGAACGGACATACGGGCTGGATCAAACAACGTGCGACGGTTACGTCGAAGACGAGCTGGCATATCGTCGTCGACACGTCCAGGCGACGCGTGATCGTCTACCAGAAGGGCCGCACGGTGCGAATCGTAAAGGCAGTCGTGGGCAAGCCCTCGACGCCGACGCCGCGCGGCGAGTTCTTCGTCGAAGAAGTGATCCAGTTGCGAGCCACCGATGTCGGCGCGCCGTTCGCGCTCGCATTGAGCGCCCGCTCCAACGTGTTCCAGGAGTTCGACGGCGGCCCGGGCCAGATCGCCCTGCACGGGCTGGAGAACGTCGGCGGCGTTCTCGGCAGCGCCGCCTCCCACGGTTGTGTGCGCCTCAGCAACAGCACGATGCGCTGGCTGGTTGTCCGCATCAGCCCCGGTGTGCCGGTCACCATCACAAGCTGAGAGACCCCCCCCGCGGTGTGTGGATCGTAGTCGCTTCACGGAGGCGGGGCGGGCTCGCGCCGGTTGAGAGTCCAGTAGCCTGCCGAGACGATCCCAGTATCGTTCACTCGCCCTGGGTCCCCGCACTGGCGAAGGCAACACGAATGAAGGACTTCTACGAAGCGTTTTACGCCGCTGTCGAGCACAGTCCGGCGCACCATGCCTTCTGCGAGCGCGTCTTCGGCAAAGATCTCTGCCAGCACGGATTCGCCGATCTCGAGCAGCTGGAACTTCTGATCGAGGTGGCCGGGTTGGGCCCGAACCAACGCCTGCTCGACCTCGGCTGCGGCAACGGCATGATCGCCGAGTACCTGTCCGATCGCACGGGCGCGCGGGTCACCGGGCTCGAATACATTCCCCTTGCGATCGAGCAGGCACGGCGGCGTACGGCCGCCAAGTCCGACCGGCTGGCGTTCGAAGTGGGGGACATCAACCAGCTCGAGCTTGCGCAGAGCACCTTTGATCTCGTGCTCTCGATCGACAGCATGTATTTCAGCGACGACTACGCCGCCACGATCCGGGAGCTTCGGACGGCGCTCCGGCCGGGCGGCCGGATGGCGATCTTCTACTCGCACGGGCGTGAGCCTTGGGTGCCCGTAGAGGAGTTCCCGGCCGAGACGCTGTCACCCGACAAGACGCCGCTGGCGGAGGCGCTCGATGCTAACGGACTGAGCTTTCGCAGCTGGGACCTGACGACACAGGAGTACCGGCTGGCGCTGCGGCGCGAGGAGGTGCTCAGCGAGCTACGCCCTCAATTCGAGGCAGAGGGCACCCTCTTCATCTACGAAAACCGCATGGGTGACGCCGAGGGCTTCAGCCGTGCGATCGAGGCTGGGCTGCACGCGCGCTATCTGTATCTGACGGCGAGCAGCACGCCTAATCCGTAAGCCGCCGCCCCTCGGCCGCGCGCCGCATCGTCTCGAAGCCCATCTCCTTTCCCCACCTGTCGCTGCCGATATGCGAGTCGTGCCGTTCTCCCTTCGGCAGAACCGATCGACCGGAGCTCGCTCGTGAGCGAGCGGCGTACGACTGCTTACATCCTCGGCATCGCCTTTATCGCCTTGCTCCTCGTCCTGGCCGCCTATCTGGGGCGTCTTGCGAGCGGCGCGAGCGAAAGCGACTGGGCGAAGCAGAACGAGATCGTGCTCTCTTCTCTGCCGCTCTATCCCGGCGCGACCGAGGCACGGGCTCCCTACTCGACGGGGGAGCCCTATCCGAACGCCGGGGCCAAGGCCGCAGAGAATGGCCTTTTCAAGAGCTACTGGACGACCCACACCTACAAGCTGCCCGTCGGGGCCAGGCCCGATCTGGTGCTCGGTTTCTACTCCCGGCAACTGGCCGGCTGGAGCCCTCAGGCCGTACAGGGAGCGACCTGTGAGATCCTCTATCGCCGCGAGCGTGCGTTGCTCGACCTCAAGGCCTGCGATGACTCGCTCACCCTCAGCGTCAACTACCAGGAGTTCGACGTTTAGACAGGCTCAGCCACCGTTGACCGAGAAGTGCTGGTAGTCGCGGTCGCCGCTCCAGTAGCCGCCCCAGCCCCAGCCGATCGAGTGGAAGGCGTTGACGAGCACGCCGCCCTGGTAAGCCATCCCGGGTCTGATCCGGGAGCGGTTCAGGTAGGGACGGCTGGCCTTGTGCGCGACGCTGCCGCTGGCTGTGACGTACGGATTCTCGATCGGGTTGACGTCGATCGCCAAACCGTAAGCGTGGTTCGACCAGTGCGAGGAGCCGGTGGCGTTGCGGCAGTTGAAGGCGGAGGTGTTATCGGCCTCGATCGAGCGGAAGTCGCTGCCTCCGTAGGCATCGACAAGCTGCATTCGCCTGATCGGGAAGCCGCCGTTGTAGAGCTTCCGGAAAGCGGTGACGACCTGCGCCGCTACGAAGCGCTTGACGACCAGCCGGCCCGTGTGCGAGCGGCCGTCGAAGCCGCGATAGCTGAGCGTGAGCAGGCGCAGGCCCGAGAGCGGCACGGGGCAGCCGCGATGCCAGGAGACGCCGGTCATCTGAGCGCGCAGTTCCGGGGCGAGCGGGGAGATCTTGCTCCGGAAAGGGGTGGTGACAGGCGAGCTCGAGGCGCCCGAAACGAGAGTCCCTGCGAGCGAGATTGAAACGAGCGCCAGTCCGAAGAGCCGGTTCATCGAGCGCAGGGTATCGGGCGCGTCCCGGTAGGCGGCGCAGGAAACGCACCGAGCGCCTTTCGCCCCGGTCGAATACGATCCGTCTATTGGTGATGAACAAGCGTTCTGCGACAGCTCTGGTTTGCGGGATCGTCGCGCTTCTTCTGGCCGCTTCGAGCCTCGGCGCGTCGTTAGCCACCCGAACCGCCAGACATCCTTCGGCCGCGGTCACGCAGAGCATGCTGCGAGCTGTGCACGAGCGGCTCTGTTTCAAGCAGAACGCCTGGCTCAGCGGCAACAATCGGCACTACGGCCTGATCATCACCCAGGTGACTTGCGGCGGCACCTACTTCGATCACTGGTGGCTGCGGCGAAAGAGCCTCTCCGCCAAGGCTGCCTGGACAGTTGTTGATGAGCGCCGTGGTACGAACGACAAGCTCGCCGGCTGTACGCACGTCAAGCGCGTCCCTGCGGATATCCGCTGCAAATAGCGGGCGGCCCGGAGAGCTTCCCCGGCTCTCGCCTTTGTCCGGGGCACGTGCCCCGCGTAAGCTGTCTCGCGTGCATCGCGCTCGCGTGATCGTCGCTGCCGGACTCATCCTTCTCACTGTCGCCTGTGGCGAGAAGAAACAGGAGACCGGGCACAGGCTCGTCTCGCCCGCGGAGTTTGCCCGGGCCGTGGCCGAGCCGGGGACGGTGACGCTGAACGTGCTCGGTACGAACACTCCCTACATCCCCGGAACCGATCTGAAGATCCGGGTCGATCAACTCTCCGCGCGAGTGGCCGATCTGCCGCCGACTTCGACCACTCTGGCCGTCTACTGCTGGAGCGGCCACACCAGCTCGCTCGCCGTTCCGATTCTCGAGCAGCTCGGCTACACGAACATCGTCGAGCTGGAGGGTGGAATGCAAGCCTGGAGCGCGGACGGGCGCAAGCTCGTCGGCGGTTTCAGCTGAGATCCCAGCCGAGGCGCTCGAGCTCGCGAGCGATCAGGGGTGCGAGCTTGGCGTGGCCCGAGGCGTTCGGATGCAGGCCGTCCGTGAAATCTCCGGGCTCGAGCGCTCCGTAGAGATCGAGGTGCTCGGCTCCGTACTTGCGCGCGAGCTCTTCGATGATCCCGTTGAAGGCGAGCACCTGCCGGTTCGAGACGCCGTGCGACTCGTTCGACTCGTCAACGTTGAGGATTCCGAGCGTGAGGATGCGCCTGGTGAAGCGTCCCGCCTCGGAGAGGATTCGGTCGTAGCGCTCGCGGAAAAGCGCGCTGTCGGTTCCCGCACTTCCGTGCCAGCCGAGGTCGTTCGCGCCTATCTCGATCACGATCACGCTCGCGTTGCGGGCCGCCGCCTCCGAGCCGAGCCGGCGCAGTAGTTGCTCGCTACGGTCGCCGTCGACGCCGAGGTTGTAGACGGAGATCCGCTCGCGCGAGTTGAAGTCGAGCCTCAGCCGCGTGACCCAGCCGCCGGCCTCGCGATCGTCGGAGCCGACGACGATGCTGTCGCCGAAGACGCACAGCGTCGGCCAGGTGATCAGCTCGTTCGTTTGCATGGTCTCGAGGAAGCGGTCGCGCTGGTAGGCGATGCTACCGGAGTCGGCTTGAAACCTCGCCCTCCGGAATGGAGAATCCCGGCAGGAGGTTGCCCATGGAGTTACTAACCGTCGAGATCGAGAAGCCCGAGGACGTGAACGTGATCCTCGGCCAGTCGCACTTCATCAAGACCGTCGAGGACGTCTACGAGGCGCTCGTGGGCACCTCTCCGCACCTGCGCTTCGGAATCGCCTTCTGCGAGGCGTCGGGGCCGTGCCTGGTGCGCCGCGCCGGCAACGACGAGGCGCTGGTGGAGCTCGCGGTCAGAAACGTATCCGCGATCGGTGCCGGGCACTCCTTCGTCGTCTTCCTGCGCGAGGGCTTCCCGGTCAACGTCCTGAACCAGCTCAAGCAGGTGCCCGAGGTCTGCCACATCTTTTGCGCCACGGCCAATCCGGTCGAGGTGCTGGTGGTCGAGACGGAGCGGGGACGCGGGATCGCCGGCGTCGTGGACGGAGCGAGCCCGCTCGGCGTCGAGAACGACGAGGATGCCGTCGCCCGCCACGACCTGCTGCGTAAGATTGGGTACAAGCTCTAGGCGCCGGCGGAAATCTTCGATTTCCGCCGGCGGCGTAACGAAGCGCTGAGTCGCGCCTTCGGCGCTTGCTCAACGCCTGCTCCTATAAGCGGGCGAGCTGACCGGAGTTGCTTTGCGGGGTCCGAGTTGTGTTGGTGACTGGCGTTTGTGAGCCGCAGCCGCACGTGTCGGCTGCGGCGGCATCGCGCGTATCTACTCGCTTCCGCGAGTGATCCGCGCGAGGTGATTGACGTGCCAACGTCGTGCCGGGACAGGAACGCTCGAGGTCAGCGCATCTGGATCCGGTTGCCGGTGATGAAGCCGGCCGCCGGTGAGCAGAGATAAGCGATCACCTCGGCGACGTCTTCTGGTTGCGCGTAGTGACCGAGCGGGCTGGCCGCGATCGCTTCGCGTTCCACCTCGGGCGTGATCCAGCCGGTGTCCGTGAACGGAGGATGAACGAGGTTGGCCGTCACCCCCTGCTCGCCGAGCTCCCAGGCGGCCGACAGGGTGATGCTCTCGAGCGCGGCCTTGGCGGCGCCGTAGGAAACCTCACCCGGGAAGCCGTCACGCCCGCCCGAGGTGAGCGAGACGATCCGGCCCCAGCCAGCGCCGCGCTCTTTGTGACGACGGGCGAACTCGGCGATCAGGAGAGCGGTCGCGCGGGCATCGACGGCGAACTGGGCCGTGAACGCCTCGGAAGTGACGGGGTGGAGCGGCCGGCCGACCTGATCTTCGCGCCCGCTCGAGAAGCTGTCCGGGCACTGCCAGCCGGTGGCGTTCAGGACCAGGATCTCGATTGGCCCGAGCTCCTGCTCGGCGTGGTCGAACAAACGCGCCGGCGCTAGTTCGTCCACGAGGTCGGCTTCTAGTGCCTCGGCCCGGCCACCCTCGCGGCGGATGGCGTCGACGACCTGCGAGCCGTCGCGCGAGCGGGCCTCGCGGTAAGCGGCCGGGAAGATCGCATCGTCCTCGGGATCGCGCATGGACAGGTAGGTGACGAGAACAGCCGCGCCGCGGCGTGCGAGCGAAACGGCGGTGGCCGCGCCGATTCCCATGTTGGCGCCCGTGACGAGCGCAGTGCGATCGCTCAGGTCGTATGGGTTCGATTCGGTACGAGCAGACATCTGATCCTCCGGAGATAGATGAGAGACAAGAAGAGCCGGGCGAGAATCAGAGGCTTCGCATGACAGGATTGTATTCGTACCGGCTGCTCTTCTCGCAGGACCAAGCCCTGGCGAAAGGTGAGGAGAAGCGGCACGCGATCGAGCGCGCGCTCCGCCTGGCGCGGCGAGATTTGGGCTGGCGCCGTCTACGAGCTGATCGCGCGGTCGGACTCGTATGAGCACCACGTTTATCGCACGTCCGTGCTTACCGAGAAGAGGGCGGCGCCGGGCCCGTTAGCGCCGCGCCAACGAAACCCGGCGCCCTTCTCTCGGGAAGCTCTTCGGCCTCCCCTACTTGCCGCCGCGCCGGCGCCGCGGAGCTTTCTCCGCTGGCTCTGTTACCGGTTCGGCTTTCTGCTCCGGCGAAGCGCCGAGATCTTCCAGCGCCTGCTGGTACTCCTCGCGGCTCATCTCGCCGCGCGAATAGCGCATGCGAACTATCGCGAGCGGCTTGTCGAACCCACCCGGTTGATTCCAACCCAGGAGGCGATGGTGCCTTCGATGCCGGCAGCGATCGGCGAGGAGTAAGACCACGCCGACCAGAATCGCGATAGTGAGGCCGAGGATGGCCCACTCGACGCAGCTCGTGCCGGCGCCGTGTACGTGCTCCTGGACGCCGAAGGCACCGCCGTGGCGCATCATCGGACCCAAGAGGCGTTGGTGTTGTTCGTTCATGACTTTCATGATTGCTGTCGGCGTGTTAAGCGAACGCAAGTCCGGATTAAGGTCAGGCTAAGCGTGCGGCGGCGGAGCACGTCGTCCTGAACCGAGCTCGCCGAGTTCGCGTGCCCGGAGAACGGGGTAAAGTTGACCGGTGGCGGAAACGGCGACAGTGAACGAGTTCGCGAAAGCTCTGTTCGCGCCGTTGGCCCACAGCTACGACCGCTACGCCAGTCTCCTGTCTTTCGGCCAGGATCCGCGCTGGCGCCGCTTCCTGGTCTCGCGCATCGACGCCGGCGAAGGCGACCGCGTTCTCGACGTAGCCACGGGCACCGGCGCGGTTGCGATCGAGCTTGCCAGGCACACCGGAGCTCACGTCGTCGGGCTCGACCAGAGCCCGCAGATGCTCGCGGTCGCTCGCGAGCGCGCCGCCCGGGCTGGTCTCAGCGGCCGCATCGAGCTGCTTGAGGGACAGGCCGAGTCTCTCCCTTTCGCCTGCGGATCCTTCTCGGCGCTCAGCTTCACCTATCTACTCCGCTACGTTGTCGATCCGGCCGCGACGATGCGTGAGCTTGCGCGCGTCGTGCGTCCCGGCGGCACTGTGGCCTCGCTCGAGTTTGCCGTGCCCACGCGCCTGCTTCCACGCCTGGCCTGGGAGCTCTACGTTCGCGCGGGGCTGCCCGTGGCGGGAGCTTTTATCGATCGCGGCTGGGGCGAGGTCGGGCGCTTCCTCGGCCCGAGCATTCGCGACTTCTACGCCCGAGGGGGGCTGGAGCGGACGCTCGATTGTTGGCTACGGGCAGGAATCGGCGAGCTCCGCTACCGGCGGCTCTCGCTCGGAGGAGGAGTGGTGATCTGGGGGAGACGCCTGTGACGACACAGGCACGTCCGGCCTTCTATGCGCTCGCTCCGGGCGGCTGGCGCGACTACCTGACGCTCCTGCATCCGCCCTACACGCTCTGGCACCTCTCTTACGTGGCCATCGGCGCCTCGCTCGCTCCCGGTCTGCAACCGCACCGCCTCGTCTGGGGGCTGGTTGCGTTCTTCCTGGCGATGGGAGTCGGTGCTCACGCGCTTGACGAGCTGAACGGAAGACCGCTGGCGACCGGGATACCGCAAAGCGTGCTCGTTTCGCTGGCGGTAATCTCGATCGGAAGCGCGACGGCGATCGGGGTTGGGGCGACGCTTGCCTGGACGCTCTGGCTCGCGCCTTTCGTCGCCTTCGGCACCTTTATCGCGGTCGCCTACACGCTCGAGCTGGCCGGCGGGTTTTTCCACGGCGACATCTGGTTCGCGCTTGCCTGGGGCGCCTTCCCCGTGCTCACCGCCTACGTCGGTGCTGCCGGGACGCTGCGTCCCGAGGCCGTCCTGGCCGCCCTCTTCGCCGCGCTCCTCTCGGCCGCCCAGCGCCGGCTCTCGACTCAGGTTCGCACCGTGCGCCGCCGCACGAGCGAGATCTCCGGCTCGATTCTCTACAAGGACGGCCGCCTGGCGGAGATCGACGAGCAAGCGTTTCTAGCTGCTCCCGAGGCCGCGCTGCGCGCACTCAGCGCCGCTGTCGTGATGCTTGCGATCGCGCTCGTCGTGTTGCGCTTGAGCTGAGAAGCTTCGGGATCGGGCCGGGATTCTCGGCGCGGCCGCCGAGGCTGCGTTACTCTCCCCGTCATGTGGGACGTACTCGGCTGGCACAACGGTACGCTGAGCATCGCCTGGTGGGCCGTGATCGTGCTCATTGTTTTTTTGCTCGGCATGGCCGGACACGGTAACCGGCACTGGCACAAGTAACGTTCGTCCGTGAGCAGGTGTGATGCGGCCGTAGCTCGGCGGCGTACTAGGTGATGTGGCTGCAGATCCGAATCCGCAACGCCGGGGTGGGCCGAGCACTGCGCCCAGAGAGGGGAAGAGATCTTGATTCGTAGCCAAGCAGGACGTTTCCGCCGGCCGCTCGTCGCTACCGCCGTGCTCGTGGCGATTGCGCTACCGGCCGCCGCCGCCGCGGCGCGAACGCTGACGCTGGGCGCCGCCGCCAACGGAAAGAGCCTCGAGCTAAACCCGGGCGACACGCTGATTGTCCGTCTGGCCGCGAATCCGACCACGGGCTACGACTGGGCGCTCGTCTCCAAGCCGAAGGTGCTCAAGCTCGTCAAGCGCACCTACCTGGCCGCGCCGCCGATGCGGATCGGACAGGGAGGTACGGACGTCTTCCGCTTCTCGGTGCGATCGGGACAAGGCAGGCTCGAGCTCGCCTACCGGCGCTCCTGGGAAAAGGGGCAAGCGCCGCTTCGCACCTTCCTGCTTAGGATCCGGGCGAGCTAGGAACTCCAGGCTCGGGCCCGGGGCGATCGGGCGGTAGGCGCAGCCCGGCGAAATCGAGCACGCGAATACGTGTTTTCCCTGATTGAAGTCCGTGCGATCCGGTGGGAAGATCATCGAGCGTCGAGCACGGAACGCGACTAGGTCGATCCTCCTCCGGGGGGCAACGGCAGAAGCCGGAAACGGCAGATGCCGAGGTTCCTAGGAGGAGGGGACGAAAGCGTCACCGGCTCGACGCCCTTTTTATTTGAACCTCTGGCGGAACGACGCATGCCGCCGCTTCGCCGCGCTCGGCGGGACCCACCTCTCCTCCTGGAGTGCATAGCGGAATGAAGACCGGCCAGGCGACGGAGTGCCTCGTTTCGCTAGGCGCTCGAAAAACCCACCCACGGGGCGTAGCACGGTATCGAGAAACAGCGTTCGAGAATGTGCCAGGTTCGTATCGAGACAGAGACCTGTCTTCGTTCCACAGGCGCTCTCGGTTGCCGACTGCTTCCGTAGAGATCCTCAGGCCGCGCGGGAATACGGCTCGTCGATTGGACACCGCTTGCGGTTGCTAAGGAGGAGGCGCCCGAGGCTAGCCGGCGCTGACGGCCTGCGCTTGGGAAAGCTTCGGCGCAGCTTCGTCGATTACGGAAACCTCGGCGTCGGGGTAGAGCACGCTCCAGACGCGTAGGTAGATGGCGAACTCTTTCCGGGCCATCTCGCCCGGCCTTCCCTCGTCCGGCACGAGAAGCTCGATCTCGTTCGGACCGGAGGTGATCGTCGCTTGGCCGAGGCTTTCTAAGAAGGAAGCCAGACGCTCTGTGTAGATCGGATCGCCGAGTCGCAGTTGCATAGTCCGCAGCAGGTTGGGGCTAGACGTAGTGTCGTCGGGCGAGAGTGGTCGCGCATCGCTCGATTGGTGGAATCGAACAAATTCGTTGTGATCGTAAGTTTCCTGGCGATTTATGCCTGAAGCTGGCCAATTCCAGCCAATAGCTTATTTATGCTATGCTCAGTTTGCACCGACGAAGTTTTGCTAGCCTAGTCACGCTGGCGCTGCTTTGGGCAGCGTCAGGCCGAGGCGGCCCGGCCGGTTCTCGTGGGCGTCGTCGGTCTTCGTCAGCCCCTAGGGGGTTTCATTTCGTGTTTCGCAGCAGTGTTCTGCGCATATTGGCGGTGGCGGTCGTGTTCGCGTTCTTGCTCGCGCCCACGTACGCCGGCGCCTCGAGCAAACGAACAGCCGAGATCAGGCAAATCCAGCGGCTCCGGACGTCGACCTGGCACTGGCAAAAGGTGATGGGGGTCGGCCGAACGCCGACGAGCAATAGTGAGAAGTGGGCGGTCAGTAGCGCCTATCGACACTGGGTGCTCGAGCTCTGGAGGAATCGAGCCGCCCGTGTCTGGCACCGTGTCGTGCATGTTCCGCACAAATCCCAGTGGCTCTGTATCCACCGCGGCGAGGGCAGCTGGAACGCCAACACGGGCAACAGCTACTACGGCGGACTGCAGATGGATCTCACCTTCCAGCGCTCATACGGCGACTATTTACTCCGCTTGAAAGGGACTGCAAATCACTGGAGTTCCTACGAGCAGATGTGGGTTGCCGAGCGTGCCTATCAGAGCGGCAGAGGCTTCTATCCCTGGCCAAACACCGCCCGCGCCTGCGGGTTGATCTGATCTAGGGAAACGCTCGGCGGCGGGGTCGAAGGACGTCACCGCCGATTACGAGAACCGGGCCGGCGAAGAGCCCGGCCCCGGCGTTCTTCACCGGTCCGGTCTGCGGCCTACGATCGAATGACGGTGACGGTCAGCTGCCTACGACCTGGACGAGCCAGCGGCGGTCACGCTCGCGGTCGAGCTCGATGAAGAGGATTCGCTGCCAGGTCCCGAGCACGAGCTCACTACCCTGAACCGGGATCGATTCGCCCGCGGGCCCGAGCAGCATCGCCATGCAGTGAGAGTGTCCGTTGCCCGCTTCCATGTCCTCTTCACAGATGTTCTCCGTGCGCCGATCCCAATCGTCGTGGGCGTAGTAGCCCTCGCGCGGGACGAGCCGCTGCAGGAGCGAGGCGAAATCCTCGAGGAAGCCGTTCTCGAGCTCGCTGATGCGAATGCAACAGGTCGTATGGGGCGAGTAGACGCAGGCGATCCCGTTCTCGATGCCGCTACGGCGCACCGCCTCGACCACCTCGTCGGTGATGTCGGTTGCTGTCAGGCTGCCGGTCGTCCGCAGCTCGCGCTCGTGTAGGAACGCTCTCACGGAGCTTAATTGTGCGCGAGAGATCAACTCTTCGCCACTCGAAGGCGTCGCTTGCTGCCAGATCGAGCGCCCGGCGCCCGTTTTCGGCCTCCCCGAGTTTGCACAGAAGTTCGTAAACGGGGAAGATCCACGGGTGACCTGGGCGAAGCTGGTAAGTAAGAACTTGCTTCGGCGGCCGATGCGCACGGCTCTTACGGCGGCCGGTGTCTCGATCGGGGTCGGGCTGATCGTGGCGCTGCTCTCGATCACCGCCGGCGTGCGTAACACCGCCAACCAGCTCATTCACCTCGGTCGCGCCGACTTTGGCCTTTTCCAGTCCGGCACTTCGGATCTGACCAAGTCGATCCTGCCCCAATCGCTGGAGCCCGGAATCGCCAAGCAGCCCGGTGTGCAGATGGTCGCCGGACTGCAGCTCTACGTCAGTCAGGTGGACGGCCAGAGCTCCTTCCTCGTGCTCGGGATGCAGCCGGGCCAGTTCCCCTGGGAGCGCCTGGTGATGGTTCACGGTCAGCTCCCGGCCAGCGGCGAGGTCATCGTCGGCGATGCGGCGCTCAACTCCCTGCACGCGAAGATCGGCGGCAGCATCACGATCAGCCGGCATCGGTACCGCATCGCCGGTGTCTACCACACCGGCGATCCATTCGAGGACAACGGCGCCGTGATGCCGCTGGCCGCGCTCCAGCGCCTGACCAAGCGGCCAGGCGAGATTACCACGATCGCGATCACGGTCATCCCGGGTCAGCCCTCGAAGAAGATCGCTAGCGAGATCACGAAAAGGTTTCCGAATATCTCCTCACTGGCCGAGCCGGGCCAGGCCGTCAAGATCGACACCTCGAGCCGCCTGCTCATCTCGGCGGGCTGGATCTTCTCCTTGCTGGCGCTGATCGTCGGCGGTATCGGTGTCACCAACACGATGGCGATGTCGGTCTTCGAGCGCACACGCGAGATCGGCATCCTGCGCGCGGTCGGTTGGTCCGGTTACCGGATCGCGCTTCTGATCGTGAGCGAGGCGCTCGGCATTTGCCTGCTTGCGATGGGCATCGGCCTGGGCGTGGGCGTAATGGCGGCGCACCTCTTCACCGCCTACGGCTTGATCTCGACCTTCGTCGTGCCCGACTTCACGGCCGGGGTGTTCGCCTGGGGTCTCGCCTTCTCGCTCGGCGTCGGGCTGGTCGGGGCTATTTATCCGGCGCTGCGCGCGATCCGTCTCACCCCGATCGAGGCGCTGCGGCGGGAGTAACCGGACCGTCGACTTCCTCGACGCGACCGTCGCGCATGCGCAGCGTACGATCGCCGGTCGCAGCAGTGGCGAGATCGTTGGTGACCACGAGCACCGTCATCCGGTACTGGTCGCGCAGACCCTTGAGCAGCGCCATGATCCGATCGCCGCTTGCCGAGTCGAGCGAGCCGGTGGGCTCGTCGGCGAGAAGCAGGCAGGGATGGTTGGCGAGCGCCCGGGCGATCGCCACGCGCTGACGCTCGCCTCCGGAGAGCGTTCCCGGGTAGGCGTGCAGGCGGTGCGCGAGATCGACCTCGCTCAGCAGCTCGCGGGCGCGCTGCTCGCGCTCTTTGCGCGGGAGGCGCCTGCCCAGCAGCGGCACCTGGACGTTCTCGAGTGCGGTCAGCGTCGTGATCAAATTGTGGAACTGGAAGACGAAGCCGACGATGTTGGCGCGGTAGTGCGACGGACGATGGAGCTGCTCGAGCCGGTGGCCGCCGACGGCGATGTAGCCGGCATCGGGCCGGTCGAGCGCCCCGATCAGATTGAGAAGAGTGCTCTTGCCGCTCCCGGAAGGGCCGATCAGGGAAACGAACTCGCCCGCTTCGATGCGAAGCGAGACATCCTCGAGCGAGCGGATCAGGCCTCCCTCGAAGCCCTTGCGCACGTGCTCGACTACGACCTCGACACCGTGCCCTCCGTTACTGCTCACCGCTCGACCAGTATCGGCCAATTGATCGGCTCCGACTTTCCCGTCGCCTACAAGACCGCCTGCAGAGTGATCGGTTGGCCGATCGAAACTGCCGACCAGGTGATTGTCTCATGATGACTGCCGTATAGGCGGCAGATCTTGCCATTAGCGATCTTGCCGAGCGCGCCCGGTAGGAGCTAAACGGAGCTCCCTCGTTTTACTTGCTCACGACCGAGACCGGCCAGAGTAGCTTCTGAGTCTTCCCGTTGACCTTGACCACCGCCTGCAGCGTCAGCAGGTGTCCGATCGCATCCACCGGCCAGGTGATGTTCTCGTGGTAGCGGCCGACGAAGTGGTAGATCTTGCCATTGTCGATCTGACCGACCTGCGCGCCCGCGAAGAGCACGTTCATCTGCAGCGTCGCGGCGATCGGCTTGCCGGTGAGACTGGCGACCGTGACGGTGATCGGCCAGTTCTTGTTCACCACCGGGTGATGGGAGGACGCCTTGAAAACGGCCTTGAAGGTCGCAGCCGGCGGCGGTTTCGTCGTGATGGTATTCGCGGTCGAGGTGGTTTTCGCGGTCGATTTGTTACCGCCGCAGGAGGCCGCGAGAGCGACCAGGAGAACAGCGACCAGGGCTCGGGTAATCACCTTTGTACGCATGCCGGGATCGTATTGGACGAGCGGTCCGTTTGGAAGGCTCGCGATCGCGACGGGCTGGCCGAGGTCAACTCGCGTGGCGCTCCCGGAGCAGGGCCGAGACGGTGTCGTGCGCGGCCGCGCTCACGGCCACGAGGAAAGCCGCGATCGCCTCTCTGTGCTCCGTCGGAATCTCGTTCGCCGCGCTCTCGATCGCCGCGTGGAAGTCGGCGAGCGCCTTTGGCACCTGGGCGAAAGCTTTCTTCGAGGGTTCGATAATGACGGCGCGGCGATCGCTCGGGTGAGGTCGGCGCGAGACCCAGCCGGCGCGCTCGAGCCGGTCGATGAGCATGGTCACGCCGCCCGAGCTGAGCAGGAGCCGGTCGCCGAGCTCGCGCTGGGTGAGCGGCCCGTCCGCCTCGAGGTGCTCGAGCGCGTCGAGCTCACTACCTGCGATCCCGGCAGCACGACAGACCGCGCCGCGGAGGCGGGTCGATTCCATTCCGAAACGGTGTAGCTGCTGCCTGATCGAGTCGGGTGTTGTGGTACCCATAGCTCGTATGATACTCTCTCGCTAACTAACTTACCGACTAAGCGATTAGGGGGTAGAGATGCATGAAAGTCACGGGCATGTGCAGGCGCCTCTAATGAAGGTGCTGGATAACATGTTCGGCGTACCGAAGGGGTTGCTCGGGCGCCTCGGCGGCCGACTGATGGCGCTGGAGCACGCGAAGATCAACCCGTTCGTGATCGACCAGCTCGCCGTGAAGCCCGACGACCGCATCCTCGAGGTCGGTTGCGGATCGGGGGCGGCGTCCGCGACCGCCGCCTCGCGCGCGACCGGCGGCTTCGTCGCCGCGGTCGATATTTCGCCGGTGATGGTCGCCCAGACCCGCCGTCGCTGCCGCAAGGCGATCGCGGCCGGCCGCGCGGAGGTCGTCCAGGCGCCGGCCGAGCAGCTTCCCTTCAAAGACGAGAGCTTCACAGGCGCCTTCGCCGTCTTCACTCTTCACCACTGGGCCGACCCGAAGCAGGGCCTGAGCGAGCTGCGGCGCGTGCTTCGTCCCGGCGGTCGCCTCGTCATCGCCGAGCGCGTATACGGCCGCGGCAACTCCAACGGCCCGGCCGCGAGCGAGGACGCATTCGCCAGCTTCGTGTCCCGGCTGACCGAGATCGGCTTCGCCGATGTCGAGTGCGCCGAGCACGAAGTGGGGCGGAGGAAGTTGACCGTGCTCCGAGCCCGGCGATAGGACGCCGCGCGTGAACCCTGGGGCTCGGAGAGGTTCGTGCCGCCAGCGGCGTCTGGCGGCTCCACCGTCCGCCGCACGCAGGTGCGGATCGTGCCGCTCTAGGTCCGGGCGTCTGACAGCCGGCGTACGTTAGGGGTATGGCAACCGACCCGCAGGAACCGCCACACGGCGACCAGGAGGGACGCAACGCGAAGGCGCGGCGGGAGATCGCCCGCGCGGCAGGCGTGGCGATGATCGTCTCGACGGCGTCGCTCGAGGAGGAGGCGTTCGTCGAAAGGGGCGTCGATCCGATGGGCCTCGTGCTGCTCGCGTTCGCTGCGCGTGGCCGCCGCCTGCTCCGGGCCGCCTACCGACTGATCGATAATGGCGAGCGTGCCGAGGCGGCGCCCCTACTGCGGGTCCTTCACGAGTACCTGATCGTCGCCCGCTGGCTCGACACCGACCCTGTGAAGCACTTGCCGATGTGGGCGAAGGATGACCTGCGCCAGCGCGGCACCACGCTCGAGCGCATCCTGTCAGACGAGGACTTGGACGAGGAGGTCAAGCAAATCGTCCGCGGCAAAGAGGATGTCCAGCAGGAGAAGCTGCGAGCGTTCCTCGCCCGGCTGCCCGAGGAGGAGGAGCAGGCGCCAAAAGATGACGACCGCTGCCCTACCTGCGGCCACTCGAGGAAGAAGCGGAAGGGCCTCCCCCCGCTTGAGGTGATGTCAGGGAAGGTCGGGCTCGGCTTTGCGTACAACGTGGCCTACCGGCTCCAGTCTCAAGGCGACGTCCACGCCACGATGCTCGTCATCGATAACACGCTGATCCAGCAGGAAGACGGGCAGATCATGATCCGCCCGGAGCCCGACTCGGGACTCAGCGGCTACGACCCCTATCAACTCGGAGCGCACCTACTGCTAGACCTCCTGCGGCCGGTCGACGGGCGGTGGCCCGACCTCGGCTGGGGGCCGGTGCTCGACGCCGCCGCCGCCTCGCTCGAGGCCCTGAGGAAGCTGAGCCGCCCCGACGCTCAGGCGTAGCGGCCGTTCCGTCAGACGCCATCACTACGCTCGACGGATGGACAGCGGCGCGGCAGCGGTCATCGCGGCGGGTATCGGCGGGGGCGTCGCCGTGCTCGCCGGCTCCGTCGACCGCTGGTACCGACGCCGCGAGGAGCTGAGGCGGGCGGCGGCCGCGTACCTCTCCGCCCTGGACGACGTGTCGCTCGTGTGGCAGCAGTTCCCGAAGTCGACCGCCGAAGAGGGTTCAGCACCGCGAGGAGCCGCGAAGATCAGCGAGGTGCTGGATTCCCTGGGGACGTGGCTGGCCGCCGTCATCGGACACGAGGCGATTCAGACGCTCGCCTATCTCTTCAGTCTCCCGGTCAACCGCCGAGTGGAGGCCGTCTTCTCCAGGGTCGCGGAGGCGCAGAACCGCTTCCTGCTGCTCGCGCCGTCCTACGTGCGGCCGATGCTCGACGAGGCCCACGGGGTCACGCGCCGCTGGGCGGCGACGCTCGACCCGGCCCTCAGCGAGGAGTGGTACGCGTCGCGTCCGAAGATCGAGAAGGTCGTGCGCGAGGCGCTCCGCCCTCCCTGGACGAGGCTTGCGCTCCGGACATGGCGCCCGGTCGCCCGGTGGGCGCGGACGATCCGACGGCGTGGGCACCAACCCTCGCCATAACGAACCCGACGCCCACGGGCGCCCGCCCCGACCTGTCGTGTCCGGCACCCCCTCGCCACGTGCCTCTCGCGTGGCCGACCGGCAAAGGCCGCATCCGGCCGGGGCCCCAGAATCAGTCGGGTGGACGGGTTCGCTATCACCGCCGCCGGGGAGCCGTGGACGCACAGCTTCCTCATCGCCGTCGCGGGCGGCGTCACGGTCGCGGCCGTGGGTCTCCTGGCAGCGGGCTGGGCGGCGTTCCGCCGGGCGCGCGGCGAGATCGCGACGCACGACCGGCTGACCGCGGAGCACGACGAGGACCTAGCGTCCTGGATCTCGGACCGCCACCTCCTGCTGCGACGGCAGCTAAGCGCGATGACGGCGAAGGAGAACGCGAGAGGGCTCTACTCCAGCGGGGACCACGGGAGAGCGCTAGCCGAGCTGAAGGAGCAGGCCCTGCATGAGTACCGGGACCAGCTGCGAATGCACGATCGCGCACTCGCGACGCTCTACGAGCGGGAGGGCAGGATGCACCGCTACTGGAGACGGCGGGGGAAGCCGCGCCCGGCGATGACCGCGCCCAAGCGGGGAGCACCCGTCCTGGACGCGTGGCGCGCCGATGCCACACGCCACTGCGGCGAGAAGGGACCCGCTCATGGAGTCGTCGACCCGACGCGCCAGGATCTCGACTCCGCGCTCGAGAGACTGAAAGACGAAGGCCTCAAGGCCTATGTCTGAGGGGCATTAGCCGCGCGGTTGACTTCCTCGATGAGCGTGAGAGACTGATCGAGCAATGGGAGAGATTCACGAAACCTGGACTACCCGCGAGTTGCCGATCTTGCGCGTCGCGCTGCGCCACTACGAGGCAGGAGAGCGCCCCGTTAGTCTCGAGGTGATTCGCGCTGAAACAGGCCTTACGGCGGACCAAGTCACAATCGGCGCCGAAGCCCTCGCCTTTGCTGACCCCCCATTCCTTGAGGTCGTGTTCGGCGGTCGAGCAGTCGGGAGCAAAGAGACCAACGGCGACGTCATGAGAGTGTTCGAAAGGACTCGGCGCGATCTCGGCTCCTGGCCGACTCCCGAGAACATGCTCGATGGATTGATTGAAGCCCTCAACTCAGAAGCGGACAGAGCATCGGACGATCAGAAAAGCCGGCTGCACGGGGCGGCCGAGGCCTTGAGCGGAGTAGCACGCGAGATCGCGATACGGGTGATCTCCGCCCGCATCGGTCAGTCTCTCTGAAACCGCCAGCCACAGCTCGTATCCCAGGGTGGCACCGAGGGTGGCACGCCGCGAGCGTGGGCGGCACACACGACATGGCTGACCCGCACAACCGTGCGGTTTTCGCTCAACGGTGCGGCGGTTTTTGGGCCCGGCTGGATTCGAACCAGCGACCGTCGGATTATGAGTCCGCTGCTCTAACCAACTGAGCTACAGGCCCGACGCCATCAGCCTATCGCCGCCAGACGCCCCGTGCGTCGTGCCGGCGCCTCGGGGCGCTGAAAGCGTTTTCGTAACTCTGTCCAGGGGTTTCCCGATCGGTCTTTATCCCCCGATGGGGGGATTCGCGTTTTTTTCCCTCGAATGAGGGAGGGCGAGCGCTCCGGAGCAGGACTACCGTCAATCTACTCGGTGTCTCCAGCGGCTTTGCTCGAGCCCGAGTCATTTGTAAGTCTGCGGTTACCGCCAATCGGCGGATAAAGGAGTCACAGCGGTGCACGAATGCGGCAGTGCCCTCTGGGGATCGGGTTCACGGGGAGGTACCTAAAGCCTCCCGGCAAGCCCGTTTCCCTTCCGTTTAACCAAGCTCCCGGGTCTCCCCCTCCCGGGAGCTTGTGTATTCCGGGGGGAGGTCCTGGCCTTGTCCCCGCGGAGGATGAGGATTCGCGTCGAAGCCGGGCTATCGTCGCCGGGCCTGGAGCACGACCCCGATTACAACGATCGCGAGCGCGACGACAATCATCGGGACGGCTTGCTTACGCGACCAGTCGTCGTACTTGTTCGTACGGAAGCCGTCGCTGCCAGTCGTCTTCGCCGAGTTGATGTACACGCCAGCGACGATGCCGACGATCGGGATCAAGATCGCTCCGATCCAACCGACCGTCAGGAGCCAGGTCTCGACTCTCTTCACTCTCCGACTCCTTTCAGAAGCTCATTCAGAGGCTTCACTGCCGCCGATCATAGTTGGGGGCGCGGCGCGATCTGTGCCGGCGCCTGTATAAAAGGAACCGGGCGGCGGTTCGGGGCGTGGCGGTAGAATTGGCTTCGATGAGCGAGATCGGGACTATGCGAGTCAAGAGCGGCCTGGCCGAGATGCTCAAGGGCGGGGTGATCATGGACGTCACCACGGCCGAGCAGGCCAAGATCGCCGAGCAGGCAGGCGCCTGCGCCGTGATGGCGCTCGAGCGGGTGCCCGCCGACATCCGCGCCCAGGGCGGGGTTGCGCGCATGGCCGACCCGACCAAGATCCGCGAGATCCAGGAGGCCGTGACGATCCCGGTCATGGCCAAGGCCCGCATCGGCCACTTCGCCGAGGCGCAGATCCTGCAGGCGCTCGAGGTGGACTACATCGACGAGTCCGAGGTTCTCACCCCGGCCGACGAGGAGCACCACATCGACAAGTGGCAGTTCACCGTGCCCTTCGTCTGCGGCTGCCGCAATCTGGGCGAGGCGCTGCGCCGCATCGCCGAGGGCGCCGCGATGATCCGCACCAAGGGCGAGGCCGGCACCGGCGACATCGTCAACGCCGTCCGCCACATGCGCGCGGTCTACGGTGGCATCCGCCGCCTCGGCTCGCTACGCGAGGAGGAGCTCTACGCCGAGGCCAAGAACCTGGGCGCCCCGATTGAGCTGGTCAAATGGGTGGCCGAGAACGGCAAGCTCCCGGTTGTCACCTTCACCGCCGGCGGCATCGCCACGCCCGCCGACGCCTCGCTCTGTATGCAGCTCGGCGCCGACGGCGTCTTCGTCGGCTCGGGCATCTTCAAGTCGGACGATCCGGCCCCGCGTGCCAAGGCGATCGTCGAGGCGACCACGCATTTCCAGGATCCAGAAGTCCTCGCGCGTGTGTCGCAGGGGCTAGGCGAGGCGATGGCCTCGATCTCGACCGCCGGTCTCGACGAGAGTCAGCTGCTCGAGACTCGCGGCTGGTAATTACTCGGCGAAAATCTTCGATTTTCGCCGGCGCGAGCAACGAAGCGTTGAGCGCGCCTGCGGCGCTTGCTCAACGCCTGCTCCTACTGGCGGGGCGGGCTGACCGCGGTTTGCTTTGTGGTGTCCGGTGCGAGTTGGGACGGTGTTTTGTGGGCCGCGCCCGTCATGCCGGTCGCGGCGTTCTCGCTGAAAGCCCTGCCCGCTTTGCGGACGGGCTTCCGGCGGCGTGAAACATTACGGACTGGGATCTAGCCAGCTGCAGGTGCAACTTTCGGGTTCGGGCCGTACTGGTTGATGCCGGGGTTGCTGTCTTCCACCATGAAGACGAGCAGAACGATCCAGCCCACGAGCGGTACCAGCGCGATGAGGAGCCACCAGCCGCTGCGGTTCGTGTCATGCAGACGCCTGATGCCCACCGCGATGCTGGGAATGAGGACGGCGAGCGAGTAGAGGCCTCCGAGCAACCCGATTCTGGCCGAACCGACGGTGCCCATAGCGGTGTCGACTATTCCGAGAACAAGGCCGATCAAGAAGTTGAATAGCGCGAAATACCAGTACTCGCTGCGCCTGGAGCGACCCTCGAACACCGCGTACTTCTTCAAGACTTCCAGATACCAGTCCAATCTGAGCTCCTCTCGCCGAGTCCTGGAGATAAGACCTTGGGGACACTAACAGCGGGCGTACATCTAGAAGCGGCCGCCGCGACCGACCTGCGCGGGCGCGGCTACCTGACGTTCGCTCTCACTTCCGACAGGCCGGACCCCGGCTAGGACTTCGGCAGCTCGCGCCGCTCATCGGAGCAGGCGCTGAGTAAGCGCCGAAGGCGCGGCTCAGCGCCTGAGTTCTTCTACCGGCGAAAGTTGTCATGCCCTCCGCAGGAGGGCGGACTTTCGCCGGTCCTACCAGGCGATCCGCTTCTTCTTTTTAAAGAAGCCACCCGTCGGTCCGCCGTCGGGAAGCGTGGCGAGCCAGACGATCGTCTCGGCGCCCTCCTCGGTGCTGAGGACCGCTCCGAGGCCGCCCATGTCGGTCTTGACCCAGCCGGGGTCGACCGAGTTGACGAGAATGTTTTTGTCCTGGAGCTCGTCGGCGAGGATGCGGGTGAGGGCATTGATCGCCGTCTTGGAGAGCCGATAGGCCGGGTGGCCGCCGTTCATCTCGGCGAGCTGGGCCATGCCGGTGGAGACGTTGACGATGCGGCCGTATCCGTGGCGGAGCATGAGCGGCGCGACCTGCTGGCAGATCAGGTAGGGGCCGAGTGTGTTCGTCCGGAAGCCCTCGAGCACCGTCTCGGCCGGCACCTCTAGGGCGCTCGTGCTCTCGTGTGCCGAGTCGGGCAGGATCGCCGCGTTGTTGACGAGCGCGTCCACCCGCTCGAGCTCGGCGAGGCGGGCGATGTCCTCTTCGCTGGTGACGTCGAGCGGGAGCGCCGTCACCACGAGTCCCTCGCCGCGGAGCTTCGCAGCGGCCTGCTCGCCCTTTTCGAGATCTCGCGCGCCGAGCAGCACCGAGTAGCCGCGCTGCCCGAGCTGGCGGCAGACCTCGAGCCCGATACCGCGGTTCGCTCCGGTGACCAGCGCGACGGGCATGAGGAGAACATTAGACGGAGCCGGCGGGTAGAGCCGGAATGCCGCTCGCTTTCTCGCACGCTTGACCAGTCCTAAACGGCGCTCCACCGGAAGCCATCACCACGCCAGAAAACCCTCTCCTAGCAGGAACTTATCGAGCCAAGCGCTCCGGTCCGCCCAAAAGGTGTCAGACACCGTCTGGTGTCAAGGGGTGTTCGTAACGAAAGTGGGGCGATCTTTCCACGGCTGGGTATAGGCAAGTACCGCCACGACCGGGGCGGACTTCGGGCGGGGTACCAGGCGGGCCGCGAAAGCTCGCACCTAGACTGATGAGTGATGAGAGAGCCACTTCGTATCGGTGTTCTCGCCGTGCAGGGAAACTTCCGCGAGCACCTAGCGGTGCTGCGGCGCCTCGGCGTCGAGGCGAGCGAGGTGCGAAAGCCGCACCAGCTCGACGGGCTCGACGGGCTGATCATCCCCGGCGGCGAGTCGACCGCGATCGGCAAGCTGGTGCGCGCCTACGAGCTCGAGCAGGCGATCGTCGCCTTCAAGGGCGCCATCTTCGGAACTTGCGCCGGCATGATCCTGCTCGCTCGGGACGCCGTCGACGGCTTGCCCGGCCAGCCGCTGCTCGGGCTGATCGACATCGTCGTTCGCCGCAACGCTTACGGACGCCAGGTGCACAGCTTCGAGACCGACCTCGAGCTGGCGGGCGAGACCAAGCCCCTGCGCGCTGTCTTCATCCGCGCGCCCTGGATCGAGCGAGCCGGTGCGAACGTCGAGATCCTCGCCGAGCACGAAGGCCGGCCTGTGCTGGCGCGCGAAGGCCGTATCCTTGTCGCGGCATTCCATCCCGAGCTCACCGACGACACGCGCGTCCACGAGCTCTTCTGCGAGGTCGTACGGGAGGCAGCGAGTGTCCGGTCATAGCAAGTGGTCTTCGATCAAGCACAAGAAGGGCGCCGCCGACGCCAAGCGCGGCAAGCTCTTCTCCAAGCTCTCGCGCGCGATCACCGTCGCGGCCAAGGAGGGCGGCGGCGACCCCGACGCCAATCTCGCGCTCCAGAACGCAGTCGAGAAGGCGCGCTCCTACTCGATGCCGAAGGACAACATCGAGCGCGCGATCGCCAAGGGAGCGGGCGAGGGCGCCGGCGGGCAGGCCTTCGAGATCGTCATTTACGAGGGCTACGGAGCAGGCGGCGTGGCGATCATCGTCGAAGCCCTGACCGACAACCGCAACCGCACCGCCTCCGATGTGCGCCACACCTTCTCCAAGCACGGCGGCAACCTCGGCTCGGGCGGCTCGGTCGCGTGGATGTTCGAGCGGCGTGGAGTCGTGCTCGTGCCGGCCGGCGGAGTGGACGAGGACATCCTGATGCTGGCGGCGGCCGAGGGTGGGGCGGACGACGTCTCCGGCGACGGCTCCAGCTTCGAGGTCACAAGCGCGCCAGAGGCGCTACGCGGCCTGCGCGAGGCGATCGAGGCGGCCGGCTTCCAGGTCGAGTCGGCCGAGCTGACGATGCTGCCGAAAACGACCGTCGAGCTTTCGGACGAAGCGGCGGCTCGCACCGTGATCAGGCTGGTCGAGGCGCTCGAGGAGCTCGACGACGTACAGGAGGTCTTCGCCAACTTCGACATCCCCGAGCAGATCCTAGAAGCGGTAGCGTCCTAGATGTACTTCTTAGGGAGGTAGCTCGTCCGTGCCCTCTTGGAAGCCGGCGGCCGTCGCCGACCGCCACTCCAAGGAGGGCACCGGAGGAGAATGCAAGCTGGCGTCAGGATCTGCTCAAGTGACCGCCTAGGGAGAAGCACAGACGACGTAGGCTGTGGCTTGAACGGATCCGGAGCCCAGATTCTCAACTGCCGCGAACCACCCAGTGGGAGTACCAGTGGATGGATTCGGACTACTGTTTACGAGCGCCGGAATAGAACCAATCCCAGGGTTTGCGAAATAGCCGCCGCCGCCGGTAGCGCGCTCTCCGGCGAGGCATTGCGCGGTTGCGAACGACCAGACACCGGCGGAGCCGCTCTGACTACGAACGACAACGTTGGTCGCGCCGTTTGCTCCACTTGCTCCGGTCGCGCCGTTTGCTCCACTTGCTCCGGTCGCTCCGGTGTCTCCCTTTTCTCCCTTCGGTAACTGCCCCGAGGCGAAGTCCAGCGCCTTGAGCGAGCCGTTCTTGACCTTGCTCGAGACGACGGCGTTATTCTTCAACTGCTTGGTGCCGACGCTGTTTTTCGGCAGCGCGTTGACGACGGCGACGCTCGTTCCGGTGAGCGCGACGAACAGCGCCAGGCAGGCGACAACCAGCGCCGGCGACGGCTTTCGAACCAGCCGATACATAGTCCTCATCCCCTCTTGATTGCGGTACCACCAAGGTTGCAGGGAAGGTCGCGCTCGTCAAGCTGGTCGAGGCGCTCGAGGAGCTCGACGACGTGCAGGAGGTCTTCGCCAATTTCGACGTCCTCGAGCAGATCCTCGAGGCCGTCGCCTCGTAACGGGCCGCCCGGGAAAACCGGTGTTCCGGCGCCCTCTCCAGTAAACGGCGAGGTGTTCCGAAGAGGGCGCCGTTTAGAATGGTTGCTCCGGTAGGCGCCTAGGGCGAAGCGCAGATGACCCAGACCAGAGCTTGGACGGTGCCGGTGGGACTGTTCATGTTCCTGACGGCGCCGAACCAACCGGTAGGGGTGTTGTTATTTACGGCGTAGGGTGCGGGGGCGCTGAACGTTACGACCGGTTCTGCATCTTCGCTGGCGGAGTTGTAATCCGTGCCGCCGCCGGTCGCGACCTCGCCTGCGTTGCAGGATGCAGTGGCGCCCGACAAGGTCGGATCCGTCGGGCCCGTGGCGTAGCGCTTGACGACGTGAGTCGCTCCGGCCGCGCCGGCCGCGCCGGTGGCTCCGGCCGCTCCGGTGGCTCCGGTCGCTCCGGCCGCGCCGGCCGCTCCGGTGGCTCCGGTCGCTCCGGCCGCGCCGGCCGCTCCCTTCGGTCCCTTGGCGCCCTTGAGCTGTTTGAGCACGCTCGGCTTGATCTGCTTGGTCGAGGTGATCAGGTAGTGGCTCGCGGCAATGCTCGTTCCCGTCGACGCCACGAACAGCGCCAGGCAAGCGACGATCATCGCCGGCGAGGGCTTCTTGAGAGGTGTGTGCATGTACGCCTTCTTTCGCTCGGGATTCCTAGCGAGGATGCTGACGAGCGGGACGGTCTCTGTCAACGGCCGAGGCCGGCGATACTGCCGAAGACGACCGTCGAGCTCATGGACGAGTCGGCGGCTCGCACCGTGATCAGGCTGGTCGAGGCGCTCGAGGAGCTCGACGACGTGCAGGAGGTCTTCGCCAACTTCGACATCCCCGAGCAGTTGCTCGAGGCTGTCGCTTCCTAGGAGTCGACTCGCTGAGGAAGATCGGCGCCTCGGCGCCTTCTCCGTGTGCCGGGCTCGCCTGCAGCCGCGAGCCCGGCAGATCGACGACGCAGTTTTACGGCACGATCATCAGTGGAGCGTCCCGACCTTGATCGCGCTAAGCGTCATAGCTCGCACAGTCTCATTCGTACTGCTGTACCCGCTGCAGTTGAGCGAGAACGTTGCGCCCGTAGTGGTTGTATTGCTTGCGTGCAGGGCGGCCGACGCTACACCGGCCCCTATGGGGCCCGCGCTGTTTACGGGAGCTTCCGTCCATACGTCGTCGACATTCGTGGTGTCCACGTACAGGATGCAGTACATCCCCGCAGCATTCGCTGCGTCCCGGTTCACTAAGTCCGCCGTGCCGCTGATGTCATAGCTGCCGGCCGGCACTGTCACGGAGATCGTATAACCCACCCCAGCTCCGATCACGTGCTCCCCCGTCGATGCCGCCTCCCAGGCGTCGCTGGGTCCCGTCGCTCCGGTAGCTCCGGCCGCTCCGGCCGCTCCGGCCGCTCCGGTCGCTCCGGTCGATCCCTTCGGTCCCTTGGCACCCTTGAGCTGTTTGAGCACGCTCGGCTTGATCTGCTTGGTCGAAGTGATCAGGTAGTGGCTCGCGGCAATGCTCGTTCCCGTCGACGCCACGAACAGCGCCAGGCAGGCGATCACCGTCGCCGGCGAAGGCTTCTTGAAGAGTTTGCGCATGTAACGCCTTCTTTCGTTCGGATGCAGTACCGCGATGCTGACTAGTGGGACTGGCTCTGTCAATGGCCGGGCCGATGAAAGAAGGGGCGCCGGGGCCGACTACGATCGGAGAAACCGTGCGCGCGTTTCTCTTCTCACTCTTACTTCTGCTGTTACTCGCCGGTACGGCGCCCGCTCGTGTGCAATCGTCGATTACCCACCCACAGCCCGGCCTCACCGTCAGCACCCGCGCGGTCTACTACCGGATCACGGGACGGACGGCTTCCGATTTGCGCTCCCAGATGAACCGGCGCGGGCCGCTCGACTACTTCACGGGCAAGCGCTACGACGCGTTCGCGAACTGGACCTTCTCCTGGTGGTACCACGACCGCGTCCGTGCCGGTAAGTGCCGGATCACGAGCGCCAAGGTGCTGGTCGAGCTCAAGTACACCTACCCGCGCTGGGCGCCGCCGCGCAGTGCATCCGCGCAGCTACAGCGGAAATGGCAGCGCTACCTGAAGGCGCTTCACAAGCACGAGAACGGGCACGGCGCGATTGCGGCCGAGATGGGCCGCAAGATGCTCCAGAGCATTCGCTCGCTGGCGCCGCGGAGCTCCTGCCGGAGACTCGAGGCGGCGGCCGACCAGGTGGGTGCCGACGGTGTTGAGCAGGCGAACAAGGTCGAGGCGGCCTACGACGCCAGAACGAACCACGGCGCCAGCCAGGGCGCACGCTTCCCCTAGCGGCGCTACTTCGGCGCCGGTGCGGAGGGCGACCTGGCTCCGGTTAGTACGGGCAACAGAGCAAGTAGAGGGTGATACTCACGTTCTGGGTTCCGTTGATTCGCACCGAGCGGAAGCAGCTGAGCGTGCGCGAGCTTGCGACTTGTACTACGGTTAGTGCAGCGCTTGCGGGTATGGGGCGGGTCCGGACGCTGGGGGGTGTCTAGACCCGCCCTCTCTTCATGTTTGAGCCTCTCTTCCGCTTTCAGCATTCCTGCAGACGATCAGACCGTCGATCTGACGAACGTCGCTCTGGCGTCGGTCCGGGCGCCGCGGAACCGCCGTCCGACTCGCCACCTACAGTCTCGTCGTGAAGGTTCTCGGCATCGATCCTGGTACTGCTGCATGCGGGTACGGAATCGTCCAAAGAAACGGAAACCGCCTTCAGGCGCTCGGCCACGGCTGGTGGCGAACGTCGCCCGGGGAGCGGTTGGAGGCGCGCTTGCGGACTCTCTTCGAAGGGGTGAGCGAGCTGATCGCCCGCGAGCAGCCCGATGCCGTCGCGCTCGAAGAGTCCTACGTCGGCGCCGACGCCCGCATCGCGCTCTCTGTCGGGCAGGCGCGCGGCGCCGTGCTCGTCGCCGCCGCGCTGGCCGGCGTTGACTGCTTCGAGTACGCACCGGCGCACGTCAAGCAGGCAACCTGCGGCTACGGGCGCGCCGACAAGGCGCAGATGCAGCGGATGGTGAAGGCGATCCTGCACCTCAAAGAGATCCCGACTCCCGATCACGCTGCCGACGCGCTCGCGGTGGCGATCTGCCACGCGCTGGCGCCGCCGCTCGAGAGGCTGGCGGGATGATCGCGCGGCTGCGCGGCCGGCCGGCCGGACGTGGGACGGAGGGTCTGATCCTCGACGTGAACGGCGTCGGCTATCTCGTTCACGCGACCCCACGCGCGCTGGCCAGGGCCGACGGCGACGAGATGACAGTCGAGACCTACCTGCACGTGCGCGAGGACGCGCTCTCCCTCTACGGCTTCGCCGACGCCGAGGAGCGCGAGCTCTTCATCCAGCTCCTCTCGGTCTCGGGGATCGGGCCCAAGGTGGCGCTGGCGATCGTCTCCGGCTCGGCGCCGGCCGAGCTCAAGCGTGCGATCGTTCGCGAGGACACCGCGCGCTTCCAGGCCATTCCGGGCATCGGCAAGAAGACGGCGCAGCGGGTCGTGCTCGAGCTGAAGGAGAAGCTGACCGGGAGCGATCTGGTACCGGCCGGAGAGGCGGGCGGCGGCGACGCGCATCTGGTCGCGCGCGAAGCGCTGGTCGAGCTCGGCTACACGCTCGTCGAAGCCGAGCAGGCGCTGGCCCGGATTGATCCCGAGCTACCGCCGGAGGAGCGCGTGCGCCTGGCGCTCAGAGCGGCTTAGTGGTGTGAGATGAGCGAGACCTTCCTGGCACCGACGATCAAGCCCGAAGACGACGAAATCGAGCGCTCCTTACGCCCGCGCAACCTGGGCGAGTTCGTCGGTCAGGAACGGATCAAGGAGCCTCTGAACATCTCCTTGCAGGCGGCGCAGAAGAGGGAGGAGGCGCTCGACCACGTCCTCCTCGTCGGTCCACCCGGGTTGGGCAAGACCTCGCTCGCCTTCATCGTGCAGGCCGAGCTCGGGGTCGGCATCCGCTGTGTCGCGGGGCCGGCGCTCGAGCGCAAGGGCGACATGGCGGCGATTCTGACCAGTCTCGAGGCGCGCGACGTCCTCTTCATCGACGAGATACACCGCCTCAATCATGCGGTCGAGGAGATCCTCTACCCGGCGCTCGAGGACTTCCGCCTCGACATCGTCGTCGGCCAGGGGCCGGCGGCGCGAACGCTCACGCTCGACCTGCCGCACTTCACCCTCGTCGGCGCGACCACGCGCACGGGTCTCCTGACGACGCCGCTACGCGACCGCTTCGGCATGACTTACCGTCTCGACTATTACTGCGTGGACGACCTGGCCACGATCGTGCGCCGCTCGGCGCGAATCCTCGCAGTCGAGATCGAGCCCGAGGCGGCCTCCGAGATCGCCGCCCGCTCGCGCGGCACGCCTCGAATCGCCAATCGCATCCTGCGCCGCGTCCGCGACGTGGCCGAGGTGCGTCACCAGGGAGAGGTCACCATGGCGATCGCGCGCGAGGCGCTGAAACTGCTCGAGGTGGACGAGGTCGGGCTCGAGCACACCGACCGCGAGCTTCTACGCGCTATCGTCGAGCGCTTCGACGGAGGACCGGTCGGGCTCTCGACGCTGGCGGTCGCGCTCGGCGAGGAGCCCGACACGATCGAGGACGTCTACGAGCCCTATCTACTCAAGCTCGGCTTCATCCAGCGCACGAGCCGCGGGCGGATCGTCACCAAGGCCGGGCTGGCGCACATCGGCGCTTCAGCTCCGGTAGAAGACAAGAGTCTGTTCTAGCTCCGGTCGGAGCGAAAGCCCGAAGTTCCTGAATCGGCACAGGACCGGCACATCGAGGAGCGCTTCTCGCCTTGCGGAGACGGTACTTTTCAACGACCCCGCGGGCGGGTGGCTCGGTGGCGGGCGGTAGAAAGAAGTGCCGTTACGTATGTAGTCGAGGGATCTTCATTCGCTCGGCGCCCTCTCCTGGTGGCTACCCGCCGTAACCGAGGCGGTGCCAGGACGGTACCGGGGCCAGCTCGAGCAGCGTGCGATCGCCATCGAGATCGCGGTAGCCGAAATCAGCCTGATCATCGTCCCAGGCGATCTCGAGTAGCCCTTGCTTGACTCGATGGTCGAGCCAGGCGCCGCGGAACACAAGCTTGCGCAGCCAGTAGACGAGCGACTCGCCGTTCAGCAGCGAGACGGTCTCCCAGTGCTCGACCAGGTAGCGGCCGAGCTCACTACGGGGCTCGGAGATCTGACCTATCGGGCTGGCTACGAGCTCGACCAAATCGGCCGTCTCCTCCGGCGCGAGGTCGTTCCCGGCCACGAGCTCGAGCCGCACGGCGGCGGCCACCACTCGCTCCTCGAAGTCACCGCTGCCGAAAGAGAAGCGATAGTGGAGGAACTCGACGACGTAGTCGTTGCCCGAGCGGTAGTTCGGCTGCTTTGCCACCTTGCCAGGATAGCCTCGGAATCGTCCCTGGCTTCGAAATCTCAGAACGCGGAGGAATATCCCGAACAGGCAGTCGTTCGTTTGAGGGTTCTCAGCGCGGTCCGCGTTCCTGCTCGGCGTCCGCCGTCCAGTCCACTCGTGCGCGGTTGCGGCGCCGTCGTCTGCCGAAAGCATCGTCGGGTTCTCGCAGCCCGCGAAAGACGAGAAAAACGTAGGCGAAGAACGGGAGCATGAAGGCGGTGGCGACCACCGCCGTGCCAAGACCTGGGATCGCCCAGTCGAGCAACGCACAAACGACGACGATGAGCGCGAGCGAGGAGAAAAACACGGCGAGCACTTTCCAGGACCTACGCAGCTCGGCTCCGATTGCGCGCACGCTCCAGGGTACCGGCCTGACGTTCGTCCTGAGCCAGGCCTCGGCTTTCCAGTCCTGTACCCAGGGCGGCGTCCATCCCCCCGGCACGCCGGCGCCGCGATTGGCCCTGGCACGATCGGCGTCGGACCTGACACCGGCGCCGAGAGTGGCGTCGAAGCGCGCACGCGAAGCCGGATCCGAGAGAACATCGTAGGCGTCCCGAATGGCGCGAAAGCGCTCGGCGGCGGCCGGGTCGGAGTTGACATCCGGGTGATTCAGCATTGCCAGACGCCGGTAGGCACGACGGATCTCCGCCTCGCTGGCGTCGCGCCAGAGGCCGAGGATCTCGTAGTGATTCTGTGATTTGGTGCCCAAGAGGGAGTTTCCGGAGCGCGGGTTCTCCCCGCTCCTATCGGGGTGGAGAAGCGGGCACTTGAGATCGGGCTAGACACCGCTACCGTCCTTTAGCGGTTCTTTATCGGCGCGGCCTAGGGTCTATCGGAATGACAGGTGGCGGCCGGCGCTGATGCGGCCAGGCGTCCACTCGAGGCGACGACGAATCGGTAAAGGGATAAAGGATGAATGAGAAGCGACTCCTTATCGGTGAAGCAGTCGGAAGCCTCGTGAGCGCGCCTACGCTCGCTTTGCTGTGCGGCGTGGCAACAGCTACGCGCCGGCCGTCGAATACGGCCGACGACACCTTCCGCTTCGGCGTTTCCGCCGGCGATTCTCGTTACGACCGAAGCGTGACTTACCCAGATACGCCCTAGCGGCGGCGACAAGTCGAACGGAGCCCGCGGCCGGGCGGGCTCCGTCCGGCATTAGGCATAACGTTCTCTTCCCATGCAAAAGGGAAGCTGGACGATCGAAGCTATCGATCCGCACAAGGTGCAGATGCTCGCAAGCGAGCTCGAGCTGAGCGAGCTCACCGCTTCGGTGCTCGTCCGTCGCGGTCTCACCGATCCCGAGCGGGCGCGCGCCTTTCTGGCAGCCGAGGCGCCGGGGCACGATCCGTTTACGCTCGGTGACATGACGGGAGCGGTCGAGCGGATCCGCTCTGGCGTGGCGGCCGGCGAGAAGATCTGCGTGCACGGCGACTATGACGTCGACGGAATCGCGGCGACGGTGCTCGCGGTGAACGTGCTCAGGGAGCTCGGCGCCGAGGTGAGCTGGGCCCTGCCGAGTCGCTTCGATGAAGGTTACGGGCTCAATCCCGGCATGCTCGAGCGGCTGGCGGCGGACGGCTGTTCGCTTGTGCTCACCGTCGACTGCGGAATCACCGCCGTCGAGGAGGTGGCCCAGGCCAAGGCGCTCGGGCTGGAAGTGATCGTCACCGACCATCACCGGCCGGGAGAGCGTCTCCCCGACTGCCCGATCGTGGCGCCGCGCCCATCTGACTATCCCTTTACCGGACTGTGTGGAACGGGAGTCGTCTACAAGCTCGGCGAGGTGCTGCTGGGCGCCGACTCGGAGTTCCTGCGCAGCCAGCTCGACCTCGTCTGCCTGGCCACGGTCGCCGACGTCGTCCCGCTCCTCGACGAGAATCGCTGGCTCGTTACCGCGGGATTGCGCGCACTCGGACGAACACGCAGACCCGGGTTGCGCGCGCTCATGCGTACGGCCGGCGTCGATCCGGCGACGGTCGACACCGGTCAGATCGCCTTTCGCCTGGCGCCGCGAATCAACGCGGCCGGCCGGCTCGGCAACCCGGGGCTGGCGCTGGAGCTGTTACTGGGCGAAGATGACGGTGAGGCGGCCCGGCGGGCCGAGAAGCTCGAGGAGCTGAACCGCGAGCGCCAGGCGGTCGAGGACCGGATCCTGCGCGAGGCGGTGTCAGAGGTCGAGTCCTGGCCTGAGGAGAAGCGCCGTCGCCGCGCCTACGTGCTCGCGAGCGAGGACTGGCACGAAGGGGTGATCGGGATCGTCGCCTCGCGCCTGGTCGAACGCTTCTCGCGTCCGGTCGTACTCGTCGCCGGCACCGGCGGAGACTGGAGGGGATCGGGCCGCTCGATCCCGGCCTTCGACCTGCACGGCGGCATCGTCGTCTGCGCCGAGCTGCTCGAGCGCTTCGGTGGCCACCGGGCTGCGGCCGGTTTCTCGATCCGGCCCGAGCGCCTCGAACAGTTCGTCGAGACCTTCACCGCCCACGCCGACGCATTGCTGTCGGACGCTGATCTGAGGCCGGTCACGACGGTCGATGCGATCGTGCCCCCACAGACGAAGCTGACGCTCGATCTCTGCCGCGAGCTGGAGCGCCTGGCTCCATTCGGACTCGGGAACCCCGGCGTGGTGCTGCTCGCGCCCGGTTGTGAGCTGGTCGATCTCTCCACCTGCGGCGAGGGCAAGCACCTGCGCTTCCGCGTGCGCATGGACGGCGCCGAAGCCGGCGGCGCGATCGCGTTCGGTCTGGGGTCGCAGCTCGATCGCTACCGGCGTCTCGGTCGTTACGAGATCGCGTTTCGGTTGGAGGAGAACCGCTGGAACGGCACCGTCACTCCCCAGCTCCAGGTCAGGCGCATCTTCGACGAGGCGCCGCGTTACGAGAGCTTGCGGGCCGAGCTGGTAGCCCGCTGGAAAGCAGGCGACGGGGCCTGGGACGAGCAGACGCGGGAGATCTTCGCCGAGGCGGGCCTGCTTGGCGAAGGCGCTGGTCGGCGCAGCCTGCTTGAGTCGGCGACTTTCCGGGCGCTTCTCTTCGAGGATGAACCGGTCGCCGCCGCCGCGTAGCGCTCGCTAACGGACGGCCGCCATCTTCCGGGCGTGTGCTGAGACGATCGCCAGAGTAGAGCGATCGCTGTCGTAAACGGAGTACCAGCCCGCCGTCTCGTGCGGTGGATCTCCGATCCAGCGGCTACCAGGTCTCGCCCGTCCGGCCCAGGCCCAGAAGTTGTCGCCGGCCGCGGCTCCGCCCGAGGAGGCCGACCTCTCGACCTCCCGGTACACGGCCTCGTAGAACCTGTTCCGGTAGCTCGTTCCCGACTTCGGGTCGTAGATGTCGTGCAGCGGCTGCCAGTCGCGGGCCAGACCGAACTCCTCGAGCACTAGCGGCTTGCCCAGTTTCGCAGTAGCGCTCTCACGGTCGGAGAGGTAGCCAAGTGCCATCGCCTCGGCGCTTTCGTATGAGCTCGTGTCGGCGGGATCGAAAAAACCCCAGTTCTGCGGCCAGATGTGAATCGTCGCGTAGTCGACGTGGCGGCCGTCGTGCGTCTTCACGAAGTCGTCGCCTTCACCGGGCGGGGCGCCTTCGGAGCCGGTCGTGACGATGTGGTTGGGATCGAGCGATTTGATGTAGGCGGCCGTACCGTCGATCCACTCGTCGGGGTAGTGGCGGGGCTCGTTCGCGAGCTCCCAGGAGAAGATCGTTGGGTCGTTTCGATACTTCCGGTGGGTGTAGGGATTGAGATGCTCGACGAGCATGCGGATGTAGCTCCGGTACCAGCGCTGGCACTGCGCACAGGTGTAGAAGCGGGCGGAGTAGGCGACGAAAGCGTTCCAGTCGCCCGTGTCGTTCGGGTAGGGGATGCGGCTGCCCTCGTGCCACGAGACGTACTGGGCCATTCCACCCGACCACTGCCAGAAGTTGTTGAGCACGAGCACGGCTCGCATCCCGTTTTTGCGCATCTTCGCGAGCAGGAAGTCGAGCCCGTCGAGAATCCGCTCGTCGTATTTGCCCGGTGCCGTCATCAGAGCGGGCGTGACTCGGTACGGCTCGCTGTTTGGCCCTTCGGAAGAGGCCATGACGCGCAGGTTCGTGATCCCGAGGCGCCGCATGCGTCTCAGCTCCGCGACGAGCCGGGTCCGGTCGCCGCTACGACCGCGAGCGCCCATGTTCATCCCCTGCCAGAAGTTGGCGCCCGCGAAGTGGTAGGGACGGCCGGCGAGCACGAACTCGCCGTCACGCACGGTGACGAACGCCGTGGAGGCGAGTTCTTTGCCGGTACGAGTCTCCGTGCTGCTCGAGTTGACCGAGTTCACGTAGAGAAGCGCGGCAATCGCAATCAGCGCCGCTGCGACACCGACCAGCAAGAAGGATGTGACTCGCTCTTTGTTCACCGGCCTCGCCCTCAGGCTTCATTGAGGCTAGTTCGGGGATCTAAAAGCCGCCTAAAGCCGGCTAGGAGTCTGGGCCCGTGAGCCGCAACACCAGCTCGAGCTCGTCGCGGATGGGGATATCGAAGAAGCCGAGCTCGGGGATCTCGGGCTTGAGCCGGCGCGACTTCTCCACCGCGCGTGTTCGCAGAGCGACGAGAACGAAGCCGCGGCGCTGGTAGAAGCCGAGCGCGCGAACGTTGTCGTTCGTGGTCACGACCGAGAGCTTGCGGCAACCCTGCTTCCAGGCGGCGTTCGCCACTGCGGCGAGTAGAGCCGAGCCGACGCCGGTCCCTTCGCGGACGCTATCGAGCGTGACCAGCTCGCACTCGGCGCCGCGCGTTTCGTAGGTCGCCACGCCCACCGGCTCGCCGTCCGCCTCGGCCACGAAACCCTCGAGTAAGGTCGCATCTCGCGCCTTTCCGCGGGTCACGACCACCTCGCTGCCCCAGCGCTCGCGCACCAGCTCGATCGCCCAGGGGCGGTCGTCCTCTCGAAGCGCTCGGACGGCGATGCTCATGAGGCGCGATCTTACCGCGGCTCGGTCCGATCTATCCTAATTCGAACGGTCCGCGCGTGTTGGTCACGAACGTTTCCCATGTCGGCACAGACGACCCCTTCGTAACCAGGAGCTATCAGCCGATCGGCGGCGCCGGTTCTTGCCGTTAGCGGCCTAAGAACTCGCTGCGTTCCGGACGCGAGGCGCTGATCTCGAAGAAGAGGAGACGAGCCAGCGCCATAACCTTGCGCCTGGAGTGTCGCCTCGATCTGTTCCATCCGCTGAGCATGTTCATTACCTGAATCGGCGATCTGCGGAGTTGATCGATCCCCCGTTCGACGCAACTCGCGACTTCCTTCCTCGGGAGCGCGAGCTACGTTGCTTCCGCGATCACCTACAGGTGCAAGCGCTTGCGCCGACAATACACTTAGAAGAGATGACTGTCCTCGATGCGCTCCAGCGGCATGAGCATCTCGTCGAGGAGTTGCTCGCCGAGGTGGCCGCCTACAACCCGGACGTCGACCGGGATCTGATTGTCCGCGCCTTCGAGTTCTCCGCCAAGGCACACGACGGTCAGCAGCGCCGTTCGGGCGAGGAGTTCATCAACCATCCCTTCGGCGTCGCCAAGATCTGCGCCGAGCTCCGACTCGACGAGCAGACGGTCGCGGCTGCGCTTCTGCACGACGTCGTCGAGGACACCGGCGTCTCGGTTGCCGAGCTCAGAGAGGAGTTCGGTGAGGAGATCGCACGCCTGGTCGAAGGTGTCACCAAGCTGACCCGGATCCAGTTCCAGAGCCGTGAGCAAGCGCAGGCGGAGAACTACCGCAAGATGGTCGTGGCGATGGCGACCGACATGCGGGTGATCCTGATCAAGCTCGCCGATCGCCTGCACAACATGCGCACGATCGAGTACCTGGGCAAGCAGAAGCAGGTGCAAAAGGCGCGCGAGACGCTCGAGGTCTACGCACCTCTGGCTCATCGCCTCGGTATCCACACGCTCAAGTGGGAGCTCGAGGATCTCGCCTTCCAGGTCTTGCATCCCCGCAAGTACTCGGAGATCAAGACGATCGTGAACGAGCAGCGCTCCGACCGTGAGGCGCACGTGCGCGAGGCGGCCGCCCTGCTCAAGGCCGAGCTCGACAAGCTCGACATTCCCTCGGACATCTCCGGGCGGGCCAAGCACTTCTACTCGATCTACGACAAGATGGCCCGCAAGGGCAAGGAGTTCAACGAGATCTACGACCTGACGGCGATGCGTGTGATCGTCGAGCGCAAGGGCGAGGAAGGCACCCGCGACTGCTACGGGGCGCTCGGTCTCATCCACTCGCTCTGGAAGCCGATGCCCGGGCGCTTCAAGGACTACGTCGCCATGCCCAAGGCGAACCGCTACCGCTCGTTGCACACGACGGTGATCGGGCCCGAAGGCAGGCCGCTCGAGATCCAGGTCAGGACGCGCGAGATGCACGAGGAGGCCGAGCTCGGAATCGCCGCGCACTGGCTCTACAAACGCCTGCGCGCCGCCAAGGCGCAGGAAGAGGAGTGGCTGGCCTGGGTCAAGCAGCTGGTCGATACCCATGCGATCCCCGAAGGAGCCGATACCGGGGAGTTCATGCGTACCTTCCGCAGCGATCTGTTCGAAGACGAGGTCTTCGTCTTCACGCCCAAGGGCGAGGTCAAGACGCTCCCGGCCGGCTCGACGCCGATCGACTTCGCCTACGCCGTCCACACCGACATCGGTCACCGTACCGTAGGCGCCAAGGTGAATGGGCGCATCGTGCCCCTGCACTCCCGGCTCTCGAACGGCGACTTCGTCGAGATCCTGACCTCGCGCTCGCCGCGCGGCCCCTCACGCGACTGGCTCTCGCTGGCCGTCTCCTCGCGCGCGCGTAACAAGATCCGCCACTGGCTCAGCTCGCAGACGCGCGGCGAGACCGAGCAGAAGGGCCGCGACTCGCTCGAGCAGGCGCTGAAGGCGCAGAGCCTCCCCTACCGCAAGCTGGCCGGCTCCTCGATGCTGGCTCAGGTAATCCGCGAGATGGGCTTCAAGAAGGCGGACGACTTCTACCTGGCGCTCGGCTCGGGCAAGGTGCCCGCGAGCCAGGTGGTCAACAAGCTCCTCCAGCGGCTGAAGACCGACCAGGCGGTGCCCGAGCAGACGCTACCGTCGCGAAAGCCGCGCACCAGGCGGGCGATTGCCTCCGACAACCTGGGCATCCGCGTCCAGGGAGTCGACGACACCAGCGTGCTTCTTCGTCTGGCCAAATGCTGCAACCCCGTACCGGGCGACAAGATCGTCGGCTACATCTCGATGGGCAAGGGCATCACGATCCACCGCGACGACTGCCCGAACGTGAAGGCGCTCCGGCGCAACCCCGAGCGCTTCACGCGGGTGGATTGGGATGGCAGCACGGCGCACAGCTTCTGCGTCCAGATCGCCGTCTCGGCCTGGGACCGGCCGCGTCTGCTCGAGGATGTCGCCCGCACCTTCGCCGAGCATGGGGCCAATATCGTCTCCTACGGCGGCGTGGTCGAGGATCAGCTGGCCAAGAACTGGTACACGGCCGAGCTCGGCGACGTGAAGGCGCTGAAGACGCTCTTGAACGCGCTTCGCAATGTGGACGCGGTCTTCGACGTCTACCGCGTCACGCCGTCGTCCTAAGCGGACTACTTGCGCCCGTCTCCGGCCAGAGCCGCTGCCACCCCAAGCCCGACAAGTACACCGCCCGATCCGTAGCGCGATAGCGACCGCGCACGCCCGCTGCGCCTGAGCCTGGCCCCGGCTCCACTTGCGAGCAGGGCGTAGAGGCCGTCGCTGAGCGTCGCCAGCACGAGGAAGAACAGTCCCAGAACGACGATCTGCAGTGTCGCCGGGCCGTGACCCGGGCGCACGAACTGGGGTAGGAAGGCGAGGAAGAAGAGCGCCGTCTTGGGATTGAGCACGTTGACGGCGATACCCTGAAGGTAGAGCGGACGGATGTCTCTGGTACCGCTATCGGAGCGTGGCTCCTGCTCGGAGCTGCGCAGGAGCCGCAGCGCTCCCAGTGCGATCAGATAGGCCGCGCCGGCGTACTTAACGATCGCGAAGGCGCTTGCCGACGAGGCGAGTAGCGCGGACAGCCCAACCGCGGCGGCGGCGACATGAAAGAGTCCGCCCGTCTCGATCCCGAGCATGGAGACGAGCCCGGCTCGCCGCCCGCGCGAGACGCTCTGGCTGACGATGTAGAGCACGGCCGGTCCGGGTACCGCCAGCAGCGCGAGCGCTACGAGCGAGAAGAGCGCGAGAGTCACAGGGGAAGGCACCAGCGCAGCCTAGCGGCGAGCACGGGAACGCGGCGCTCTGGGCGGCTCCGCCTCGGTTTCAGGTGCGCCTGAGGTCAACCGAATTGCAGCCCGGAGCCAGACTGAAGTCCGGCACCGGATTGCCGGAGTGCTCGCCGACGCCGATTGAAGTCCGGCACCGGGTTAGGAATTGATCAGCTGCGAATGACGGCGAGCACCTCGTCGCGCTTCTGCTCCATCAGATCTGGAGAAAGCGCTTCGAGATTGAGGCGGAGGAGCGGCTCGGTGTTCGAGGGACGGACGTTGAAGTGCCAGTCCTCGGCATCGACCGAGAGCCCGTCCAGGTGAGTGATCTTGCCCTGGGAAGAGAAGTGCTTCTCAAGCTCCGCGAGCTTGGCGGCGACATTCGAGACGCGGGTGTTGAGCTCGCCGGTGATGAAGTAATGCTCGCGGTAGGGGCGGAGGACTTCCGACAGAGGCTTTCCCTGCTTGGAGAGATACTCGAGCATCAGCAGCGAGGGGATGATCCCCGAGTCGGCCTTGGAGAAGTCGCGGAAGTAGTAGTGGCCCGAGACCTCGCCGCCGAAGACGGCGCCCTCCTCGCGCATGCGGTGCTTGATGAAGGCGTGACCAACGCGGTTGACGAGCGCGATGCCGCCTGCCTTATCGATCGTGTCGGGGACGGCCCAGCTGGCGCGCACGTCGTAGATGATCTTGGCGCCCGGCTCCTTGGCCAGGAAGGTCTCGGCAAACAGCGCCGTGACGAAGTCGCCGGGCACGAACTCGCCTGTCTCGTCGACGAAAAAGCAGCGGTCGGCGTCGCCGTCGAAGGCGATACCGAGATCGGCCTTCTCGCCTTTCACCTTGGCCACGATGAACTCGCGGTTCTCGGGCAGGAGGGGGTTGGGCTCGTGATTGGGGAAGGTGCCGTCCGGCTCGAAGTAGCAGCGTACGGCCTCGATCTGTGGCAGCCGTTCCAGCGCCGGCTCGAGCATGCGCCCGCCCATGCCGTTGGCCGCGTCGACGACGATGCGCAGCGGCTTGACGGCGCTCGGATCGATGAAAGAGAGGACGCGCTCCACGAAGGCGGGCCAGATGTCCTTCTTCTCGACACTGCCCTTGCGGACGACCTCGCCGAAGCCCTTCAGAGCGCGGTCTTTTACCTCGACGAGTCCCGAGTCGCCGCCGACGGGGAGGGCACCTGCGCGCACGATCTTGAAACCCGTGTACTCCTTGGGGTTGTGCGAGGCGGTGCAGGTGATGCCGCCGTCGAGCTCCAGCGAGCCGACCGCGAAGTAGAGCATCTCCGTGCCGATCAACCCGATGTCGATCACGTTGGCGCCTCCGTCGGTTGCTCCCTCGGTCAGCGCCGCCACCATCTGCGGGCCCGAGACGCGCATGTCGTGCCCTACGGCGATCAGCTTCGGGCCGAACTCCTCGACGTAGGCCCGCCCGATCGCGTAGGCGCCCTCCTCGTCGATCTCGGTCGGGTAGATCCCGCGAACGTCGTAGGCCTTGAAGACATCGGGCTCGAGCATGGTCGGGATGCTATCGAGAGTCGGCATCGGAGCGGACTATTGATCTCAACCGGGGCGCGGTGCCTCGTAAGCCCGTGCCGACAGTGTCAGAAAACCGGGCTCCTTGGGTTCCGATCTCGAGCGTTTTTGATCGCTTGCGAGTAAAGCAACGTCCGATGCGACACCTAGGCTTGACCCGGTGAGCAAGGCGCCGTCCAGGATCGAGCTGCTCGAGCTCGACATCGACACGAGGCTCTGCGATCTCTGGCGTGAGGCGCTCGAAATTCAGGATTGGAACCTGGGAGTGGTGGCGGCATTCATGCGCGCCGCCTACGGCAAGGGCTACTGCGACGCCCTGACCGAGGATGATCTCGGTCGTCTCTGTGCCGATCACGGCTATCGCGTACCGGACCGTCGCGCCGCCTAAGGGCCTATCTCGCCAGGCCTGCACGCCCGAAGCGCCCGCCCCGCGGATGCCAGCGCCCGCCCAGACCGTTCGCCGCACTACCAGTGAGCCTTCACGGCCCGTCCGGCCCCTGGCATCCGCGGCTCAACCTCTTCGACCGCGCATCCCTAACGGGATAGTCCGTAAAGAGTTCTTTCCGGAACGAAGCACTCCACCGCCTGGCCGCGCTCGGCGGCGCGATGCCTTGTCCTCGGTCGCGCCCGTAGCCTCCGGCTACGAACGCGACACTGCGTCCTAGCCTCGTATCCACCGATCGCACCCAGTCGGCGGGTCTTCATTCCTCTATGCGCTCCGGGGTGGAGAGGTGGGTCCCGCCGCTTGGGACTCCGAGAAGACTCCGCCCGGTCGCACTCGGCGGCGCAGAGGCTCGTTACGACTTGGCCGTCCCGGCATCTGAGCCGATAACGACGGGCGAGAGGGGGAGTCCGAGCTCTGCTGACGAAGTCACATTCGATGGTCCGGCGCGTCATATTCGCCGTGCTCTGCGTGCTCCTGCTCGCGTCCTCCGCCGGCGCGGAGACAGGTCAGGACAAGGTCGCACGACTACAGCAAAAAGTCGAGAACGCAAACAAGCGGGAAGGCGTTCTCACCTCGAGCATCGCCGCTGCGAACGCGCGCATCCATTCGCTTCGGGGTAGCGTAGCCAGCGCAGAGTCGAAGCTGGCGCGACTTCAGGTCGAAGTCGGTCGGCATGAGCAGCGCCTGGCTCAGGTCGAGACGGTGTACGAGCAGCAGTCGCGTCTGCTCGAGTTGGCGCAGCGCCAGTACGATGCGGCCGAGCACCGGCTCGCCCAACGCCTCGTTGCCGTTTATGAGAGCGATCGACCCGACGCGGTGGCGGTCATGCTCTCGGCTCGGAGTCTGTCGAACGCGATTGACCGGGTCGAGTTTTTAAACGCCGTCTCGGCTCTCGATCAGCGCGTGGCAACGGAGGCGCGGGTGGCCAAGACCCGCATATCGGCGATCCGCAGTCGGACGGGCCGTTTGCTGGCGCAGATTGATGCCGAGACTCGAAAGGTGACCCTGCGGGCCTCGCAGGTACTCGAGACACGCGATCGCCTGAACTCGACTCGCGACCGGCTGCGAACCGAGCGAAACAAGCAAAAGCGGGTACTCGCGAGCGTGCGCGAGTCGAAGGAGAAGTGGTTGAGCGACATTGCCGCGCTCCAGGCCGGAAGCGCCGACATCGCCGCTCGTATTCGCAGCGCCGGCTCGCACTCCAGTGCGACTCCTTCCGCCGCCGGTCTGATCTGGCCGGTGCAAGGTGTGCTCACCAGTCCCTACGGAATGCGCTGGGGGCGCATGCACGAAGGCATCGACATCGGCGCCGCAACCGGGACTCCGATATACGCGGCAGCCGGAGGAACCGTGATCTACGCGGGTTGGGAGGGCGGCTACGGCAACCTGACCGTGATCGATCACGGCAACGGTCTGGCAACCGCTTACGGCCACCAGTCGCAGATCGTCGTATCGAGCGGAGCGATCGTCTCTCGCGGTCAGTTGATCGGCTATGTCGGCTCGACCGGGCACTCGACCGGTCCGCACCTGCACTTCGAGGTGCGTGTCAACGGGACGCCGGTCAATCCGCTGTCTTACCTCTCATGACGTGGATGTCGGGCAGGTTGCGCAGGCGCTCGTCGATATCGAAGCCGTAGCCGACGAAGAGCTCGTCGGGAATCGTGAAGCCGACGTAGCGAACGGGCAGGTCTTCGACCAGGCGCCGGTACGGCCGGTCGAAGAGGGTCGTGATCGCGACCGACGCGGGCGCCCGCAATGCCAGTACCCGGGTCAGGTAGTTGAGGGTCAAGCCGGTGTCTACGACATCCTCGACGATGATCAGATCGCGTCCGCTGACGTCGCAGTCGATGTCCTTGAGCAGGCGGATACGTTGGTGGCCGCCGCTCGCCGCCGCGGCGAAGCCCGACAGCTCGACGAAGTCGATGGTGTGGGCGATTGGTATCGACCGCGAGAGGTCGACGAGGAAAACCACGCTTGCCTTCAGCGGTGCAACGAGGATCGGCTCTTTCCCCGCGTAGTCGCGGGCGATATCCGCTCCCAACTCGCGCACGCGGGCGGCGATCTCCTCGCGGCGCAGGTAAACCTCGCCGATCTGCTCGTCCCCGGAGAAGCTCTCAGTCATCGTCACGCATCCGCTTGGAATCAAATCCTCCTCGATCCGGCTCCGCGCGGGGGCGGCGAGTCATGCGAGCGACCGTTTTCAGGAAGCCAGGTCGAGGCGGTAGCGCTCGGCCAGGCGCTGGACGTCGCGCCGGTAGAAAAGCTTGATCCGAACGTCCGGATAGCGTTCGCGCAGCTTGCGCAACTTGCGGTTCTTGCGCGTCACGAGCGACTGCTTCATGACCGTGATCTCCACGTAGAGACCCTGCTCGGGAAGGTAGAAGTCGGGCGTGAAAGCTTCGCTCACCCGGCCGGTCTCGTCCTGCTCGAGCACGAACGAGGTCGGCTCGTACTCCCAGGGGATCCGGTAGTAGTCAAGGATCCGCGCGCACTCAACCTCCGCCTGATTGGCGAAACGAGGGGGTGTTGAGCCGCGATATGCCTGGAAATCGAGGTTTTCAAAGCCCATCTGCGCACAAGCCTAGCAGTAGGGTCGGACGCGCCTTCCGGGACGGCGGTCAGGCGCCCGGTTGGGGCGGGACTTTCGCGGAATGGTGTTCACGGCATACACTTCGGCCATGCCCGGCCGGAACGACGGTCGCGTTTTTCGGATCGCCCAGATCTCGGATCTGCACTGCGGCGGGGTGCACTTCGCGCCCAATCTGCTCGAGCGTGCCATTTCCGAGGTCAACGACCTGGCGCCGGACGTCGTCGTCTGCTCGGGCGACCTGACCACCTTCGGTTTAAAGGGCGAGTACGCCCAGGCCAAGGCCTACCTCGACCGCATCGACTGTCCGAACCTGGTCGTTATCCCTGGCAACCACGATGCGCGCAACGTCGGCTATGTCCACTTCGAGCAACTCTTCGGTGAGCGCAGCTCCGTTCTGCACGTCGGTAGCGTCAGCATCGTCGCCGTCGACTCGACCGTTCCCGATCTCGACTACGGGCAGATCGGACGCGGCCGCTACCGCTGGATCGAGGAGCAGTTCGCGCCCCCCGCCTCGCTGCGCATCTTCGTGCTCCACCATCACCTGCTTCCGGTGCCCGGCACCGGCAGGGAGCGCAACGTGGTGAACGACGCCGGCGATGCGCTCGAGTGCTTGCAGCGCGCCGGAGTCAATCTCGTCCTGGCCGGGCACAAGCACGTTCCCTACGCCTGGAAGCTCGAGAACATCTTCGTCGTCAACGCCGGAACGGTCTCCTCGCTGCGCCTGCGCGGGAACACGAGACCCTGTTACAACGTGATCGAATTCAGCGGAACGAGGATCGAGGTCTATCGCAGGCACCCCTTCCACGGAACCGAGAAGATCATCGAGTTCGAGACCGATACGCTCGATTTCCGCAAGTACACGGCCTCGATCGAAGGCGAGGTGACTATTCGCTAGTGCGCGCGCTGGCCTTGATCGACGGAGAGCACTACCCGCCGGTCGTTCGTGACGCGCTCGCCGCCTTGCCCTACGAGTTCGCCTGCTGCGTGAACGTGGGTGGAGGCGAGAAGCTCCGGCTCGGCTCCGAGCAGAACGACGCGCTCTACGGCGTTCCTCTGGTCGGCTCGATCGAGCAGGGGATCCAGTCCTACTCGCCTGAGATCGTCGTCGATCTCTCCGACGAGCCGGTGCTCGGCCCGCGCGAGCGCCTGGCGATCGCCAGTCGCGTGCTCGCGCTCGGGCTGCCCTACTCGGGCGCCGACTTTCGCTTCGATCCGCCGACGCTCGAGCCCTTCGGCCTGCCCAGTGTGAGCGTGATCGGGACAGGCAAGCGGGTTGGGAAGACGGCGCTGGCGATCCAGCTCGCGCGCATCTGCGCGCAGCACTTCGAGGTCGTCGTCGTTGCGATGGGACGCGGCGGGCCGCCGGAGCCCGAGCTGCGGGAGACGCCGCCGAGCGTCGAGGAGCTGCTCGAGCTGGCGCGCACGGGAAGACACGCCGCCTCCGATTATCTCGAGGACGCGCTGCTGGGTGAGATCGTCAGTGTCGGAGCACGGCGCTGTGGTGGCGGCCTGGCCGGAGCAGTCGGTTATTCGAACGTCGCCGAGGCCGCCGAAATGGCGCTCGAGCGCCGCCCGGATCTCGTCGTCTTCGAGGGAAGCGGGGCCGCGCTGCCCCCGATCGCAACCGACCGGCGCGTGCTCGTCGTCAGCGCCCATCAGGATGCCGAGCTCGCCTGCGGCTATTTGAACACCTATCGCATCCTCGTCTCAGACCTGGTCGTGCTCAGCTTCGCCGAGCCCGGTGAGAGGCTCGATCAGCTGCGCGAAGCACTCGCCTCGCTCCGTCCCGAGCTGCCAGTGATCGCGACCACGATGAGGCCGCGCCCGCTCGTCTCGGTGGCGGGAAAGAAGACGGCACTCTTCACCACCGCTCCAGAGCCGGCGCTGCCTCCGCTTGCCGAGCACCTCGAGAGCGCTTACGGCGCCGAGGTCGTTCACGTCTCGGGCAATCTCGCCCGGCGCAAGGAGCTGCGCTCCGAGCTCGAGACGATCGAAGCCGATCTGTTCCTGGTCGAGCTGAAGGCGGCGGCGGTTGACGTTGTCTTGGAGGAGGCGGTGGCGCGCGGTTGCGAGGTCGCCGTCGTCGACAATGAGATCGTCACGCTTGCCGGCGAGCCCGATCTCGAAAGCGCGCTCCTGCGGCTCGGGGAGCAGGCGAGGGCAAAGGAGCCGGCTCCGGGATGACTCAGCACCGTCACAACCCCTTCCCGCTCGGTGACGAGAGCCTTCCCTATTCCAAAGGCCTGATGGCGCGCGCGCTGATCGCGGTCGGAGTCGGAGGCGTACGTGCCTACGAACTGGCACGGCAGGTGGAGATCGACCTGGCGAAACGAGACGAGCGCACGGTCGAGCTGGAACGCCTACACGAACTGGCGGTCGAGATTCTCGGGCCGGTCGAAGGGCACGAAGCCGTCGAGCGCCTGCGTCGCTACCGCGATCTCGACCAGCTGGACATGCCGGTGATCTTGCTCATCGGCGGCGCCACAGGCACCGGCAAGACGACGATCGCCGCCGAGTCGGCGCACCGGCTCGGGATTACGCGCCTCTCCTCGACCGACTTCATCCGCCAGACGATGCGCGCGTTCTTCTCCGAAGAGTTCATGCCCACGATCCACTACTCCAGCTTCAAAGCCTGGGAAGCGCTACCCGAGGCCGAGCGCGAGGAGGGAGATCCGCTTATCCGCGGCTTTCTCCAGCAGACGAAGAACGTGCTCGTGGGCGTTCGCGCCTCGATCGAGCGCGCGATCGAAGAGGGCTGGTCGATGGTGCTCGAGGGCGTGCACCTGGTACCCGGGATGCTGCCCTCGGAGATCGAGGGAGCGCTCGTCATCCAGACGCTTCTCGTCGTCTACAACGAGGAGATTCACGCATCGAACTTCTTCGTCCGCGATCTCGCTACAGAAGGCGTTCGCCCGGTCGAGAAGTATCTTCACAACCTCGGTGAGATCCGTCAGGTACAGGACTTCCTGCTCAAACGGGCTCGCAAGTCGGGCGTCCCGGTGATAGAGAATGAGAACGTCGATCGTACAGTCGGCGCTGTGATCGAACTCGTGCTCGAAGGGGCAGAGCGTTTACAGAAGGTGAAATGAATCCCCCGAAAACGCAGACGACCAAGAAGAGGAGCGAGCCCGTCGCCGAGAAGGCCGGCGCCGTTTGCAGCTGTTCGCACTACGCTCGTGCAACCGAGGCGGCGGCTTTGGCGAGCGCCCGGTGGCTGGGCCGGGCCGACCGCGAGGGAGCCGAGGAAGCGGCCTTCGCCGCCATGCAGGACGCGCTCGGCGACCTACCGATCGACGGGCGAATAGTCGTAGGGGCCGCCGACGAAGGGCCGCTTGCGGCCGGGCAGCAGATCGGCGCCGGTGGGATCCCGGTTGATCTCGCCCTCGATCCGCTCGAGGGGCGCGAAGTGGTTGCCCGTGGCGGCTCGGGCGCGATGTCGATGATCGCGATCGGAGAGCCGGGCGCATTCGTGACTCTGCCCGATATGTATATGCGCCGGATGGCGGTCGGACCGCGCGTACGCGATCGGATCGATCTGCGCAAGCCTGTGGGCGAGAACATCGCCACGATCGCGGAGGCGTTCGGGCGCAACCCAAACGACATCACGACGATCGTGCTCGACCGGCCCCGGCATCACGACTTGATCGACGAGATCCGCCACGCCGGCGCGCGCATCAAGCTGATTCCCGACGGCGACGTTACCGCCTCGATCTCGGCTGCGATTCGCGGCACCAACGACCATCTTGCGATCGGCATCGGTGGCACGCGCCAAGCCGTGCTCACGGCGGCGGCGCTGCGCTGCCTCGGCGGCGAGCTCCAGGCCCAGTTGTGGCCGGTCTCCAGGCGCGAGATCGAGCAGGCCAAGGCGACGGGCATCGACGACGTCGAACGCATCTTCACGACCACCGATCTCGCGCCCGGCGAGGTGATCTTCACCGCAACGGGAGTCTCCAACGGCGACCTCCTGCGGGGCGTTCGCTTTCTCGCTGACAGCGCTCGTACCCACACCCTGGTCATGTGTACGCGCTGCAACTGGGTGCGCTTCATCGACAGTGTCCACTTCTTCGCCCGCGATCGCCGCGAAGAGGTGCGCCTGCTCGGCAGCGCCTGAATGAACCCTCGCCCTCTCCGAGCGGCGCCAACGCAATCCCGTGCCAGACTTCAGTCTGGCTCGGGCGACCAATTCGGTAGACAGACGCCGCCGCTAAATAGAACCCGCCGCCGAAGGCGAACGATGAGAGTCCGCCTGCTCGGTAGCGCTTAGTACCTCGGTACTACCGAATTGCACACCAGTGCCAGTACGGGAGCGCCGTCCTACGGCAGCACTTCATCCTGGTGAGCACTTCTTCCTTCTGAATTGCACCCCGGTGCCAGACTGAAGTCAGGCACCGGTAGACTGAAATGGTGCTCACCGTCGACGACGTCACCGAGGCGCTGCGGCAGGTTTTCGACCCCGAGCTGGGGCTCGACATCGTCGAGCTCGGACTCCTTTACGACGTTCAGATCGCGGCTGGCGAGGTCACCGTCAGCTACAGCCTGACCTCGATGGGTTGCCCGGCGGGGCCGCTGATTCAGGAGCAGATCCTGGAAGCCGTCCGCGAGCTGCCGGGTGTCGAGAAGGTCGATCTACAGCTGACCTGGGATCCCCCTTGGACGCCCGAGCGGCTCTCCGAGGACGCCAAGCTCCTGCTCGGCTTCGGCTACTAAGGGCGTATCCCGCCAGGCCTACACGCCCGAAGCGGCTGCCCCGCGGCGCCAGTGACCGCCCAGACCGCTCGACGCACTTCTAGTGCGCCTTCACGGCCCGTGCGACCCCTGGCATCCACGGCTCAACCCCTTCGACCACGTATCCCTAACGGGATAAGCCCTAGCGTCTCTGCAATCACAGCGATTGCGCCCCCCCGTTCTATCCGGAGAGGTCCCGGCGAGATGGCACGCGCCCGTCACAATGCGTCAATGAACGCCGATCGGCTGCGCGAGATCGCCCGTGGGCTGGGACTGGACGCGATCGGCGCCGCGACGGCCGAGCCCTACGAGCGCGCCGAGAATGCGATAGCCGAGCGCCGTGCGCAGGGGTTCTTTGCCGACATGCGCTTCACGATGGCGCGACCCGAGCTCGCTTGCCATCCCGAGCGCCTGCTCGAGGGAGCGCGGAGCGTAGTCTCGGCAGCGCTTGCTTACTGGGAGCCCGGGCCGGAGCCGGGAGCGGGGGAGGGGCGCCTCGCCCGCCACGCCCGGCGCGATCGCTACGGCGAGCTCCGCGCAGCGCTCGAGGCGCTCGGCGAGAGGATCGGCGGGGCCTGGCGCGTGCTCGTCGACGCGAACGAGCATGTAGATCGAGAGGCGGCCGTGCGTGCCGGAATCGGTTTCTACGGCAAGAACACGCTCGTAATCGCACCGCGTCTCGGCTCCTGGATCGTGCTCGGGACGCTTGTGAGCGAGCTCGAGCTCGAGGCGACCGAGCCGCTCGAGCGCGATTGCGGCTCCTGCCGGCTCTGCCTCGACGCTTGCCCGACCGGTGCGCTCGTTCGAGCCGGCGTGCTCGATGCGCGCTTGTGTCTGTCCTACTGGACGCAGGCACGGACGGCGATCCCCGATTCGATTCGAACAGAGCTGGGCGCGATGGTCTACGGCTGCGATATCTGCCAGCAGGTCTGCCCCTGGAACCGCGGCGTAGAGAAACGGCGCGCCGATGCGCCCGGCGGCGGCGAGTCGCTCGTCTCGCTCGAGGACTGGCTGACGGCGAGTGACGAGGAGTTGATCGAGCGCTTCCAGCGCCTCTACATCCCGCGCCGCGATCCTCGCTTTCTACGCCGGAACGCGCTCGTCGCGCTCGCGAGCACGGGCACGAGTGAGCACGAGCCGCTGCTCGAGCGCTACGTCAGGGGCGGCGACGAGCTGCTTGCCGAGCATGCCCGCTGGGCTCTTCGTCGTCTGCGCGAGCGTCTCGGCCGCGAGACGGCGCTCGGTTAGGTCGCCTAAGCCAGCACACCGGCCAGCTCACGCGCCCGGGCGGCAACCAGGTCGCGCAGGTCGCCGGGCTCGAGCACGATCGCCTCGCCCAGGTTGGAGAGGATCTCTCCCACCAGCCATTCCGGGCTTCCCACCGCAGTCTCGGCGAGAGCGGCACCGTCGGTGAGCGCGCAGGCTCCGCCTCGCTCCAGCCGCCAGCGGGCGATCCGGGGCGAGTACCAAATGCGCGCGCGGCGGGCGTCGCGGAGCCCACGTGGCTCGAATCCGGGGCGTGGCTCGAAGCGCTCGCCCGTGAGTTTTGCCCGGCGCATACGGTCGAGCCGGAAGCTGCGCTCGCCGCCGGTCGTGCGGTCCCAGGTATGCACATACCAGTAGGGCAGCTTGCGCTCGAGAGCGTAGGGCTCGGTAAGGCGTAGCGAGGGCTGCTCGTCGCCTTCCTTCAGATATTCGAGCTCGACCAGCTCACGCAGGCGGATGCCCTCGGCGAGGCGCGCGATCAGATCTTCCTCGGCCTCGCTGACCTGGGTCTCGGGCGTCTGCTGGAGCTCGAACTGGCCGAAGGTCTCCTCGAGCTTGCGGCGCACGCGCTCGAGTGGCGTGTGCGCGTCGGCGGCGATCATCGGGCCGACGAACTCGAGCGCGAGCCGGATTGCGCGTGCCTCAAGCGGCGTCAGGCGTGGCGGAGCCCGGAAGGTGTCACCGAAGAGCTCTTTGTCGACGCGCACCGACTCGCCGTCGAGCTCGGCGTAGACGGTGTAGCAGCCGCCGCCGAAGTTTACGAGGTTGAGCAGTGAAAGATGCTCTTCGAGCTCGTCGAAGGGAATGCGCAGGCGCTCGACTATTTCGCCCGCCGGGATCACGGCATCGCTTCGGTCTCCGCAGGCGGCGAGAAGGTGCGCGAGCAAGGCTTGTAAGAGCGCGAATCGTTCCGGGGCGACCGGCCCCGAGGGGTGGTCGGCGAGCTGCGGGCTCTCGCTCGGCTCGCTTCGCTCCGGCGCCGGCACGAGCTGCGCGGCAGTGTGGCGTTCCTCGACCAGGCTGAGGGCGCGCGCAACCTCCTCGCGCAGCTCCACGGGCTCGATCGGCACCGCCCGGCCGTCCTGACGCAGAATCCAGGAGGCGAGCAGACGGAGCGAGGAGTACTCGGTCGTGAAGACCCCGTTCTCGACTCGGCCGGAGCTTTCGTAGGCGCGCTCTACCCACCAGGCGGTCTCACGCCCGACCCGGACCTTCGCTTCGCCCAGAGAGGGACCGATCTGCCAGGGCGCGCGACCGCGGTAGTCGTCGATGTCGAAGTCGGGCGGAACGCGGAAGTCGCGCTCCTTGCGCGTGGCGAAGCGGATGTCGCTGCGGACGCGCGAGACACGGAAGGTGCGCATCGCATCGCGCTCCAGGTCGTGGCCGATCACGTACCAGAGGCCGTTGTCGGAGAGAAGACCATAGGGGTTGACGATCCGTTCGGAGTGCTCGTCACGTGAGATCGACCAGTAGTTGAATTTGACCGTGCGCTGCTTGGAGATCGCGGCCTCGAGCTTGCCGAGCCGTCCCGGCGTCTCGGGCGAGTAGTCGGGGTCGAGCACCTCGACGCGGACGGCGGTGGCGGTCGGGAGCTCGCTGAAGCCGGGCCGCCCCAGGGCCAGGTTCTGGAGCGCGAGTCTGAGCGGCTCGGCGTAGGCGAACTTACCCTCGAGCAAGTAGAAGGAGGTCTGCAGGGCGGCCAGCTCGTCGTTGGTCAGCTCGAGCGGCGGCAGGAAGTACTGCTCGGAGCGCAGTGTGTAAAGCTCTTCGCCTGTGAACTCGTCCCGTTGTGAGCGCAACGGCACTCCCAGCGAGGTCAGCTCGGAGCGATCGGCGTAGTAGCGGCGGGCGAAGGCCTCGTCCGACATCTCGGAGTAACCCTCGACGTTGGACTTCACGTCGCGCGCCGTTACCGGACGGCGCTCGGCCATCAAGAAGGCGACCAGCGAGAGCTGGCGGATCAACTTGTCGGCGTCGTGAGACATCGCTCCGCGAGCTTACAGCTAGCGAGATCGGATTGGAGAGCTCGTGCGCTCGGCACTTCGTCCCGGCGCCGGGTTGGTAAGAACGACCAGGCGGCAGAAGCGCTTGGGTCTCGGTTTAAAGGTGAAAACGAGTTGTCAGGCCGCGACTTTGGCCCGCTCGAGGTGCTGGTGCGAGGGGCAGTAGTCACGCTCGGGAAGCGGCGTGCGCTGGCAGGCCTTACCTTTGCGGGTTGTCGCCTTACAGCGTGCGATACCGCCGTCGAGAGCGCCGGCCTCGATCTGCTTCTGTATGAACTCGCCGGCCGCGTTTACGCCCTTCTCCACCGCCCAGCCGACCTGAGCCTGCACGGTGATCGGGTAGTAGCGTCGAATGTCCTGGAAGAGAGCTCGATCCGGCTTGGCGAAGTAGTGTGGATCGGTGGCCAGGCGCACCATCGTTTGCTCGCAGGCGTCGAGTACCGAGCGCCTAAACTCGATCTGCTGATCGGGAGCAGCATAAGGATCGATGAGATCCTTGATCGAGCGATAGATCGCCCGTGAGTACTGGTACATGCAGCTCACAAGCTGCGTGCTTTGCTCATCCATACGACTCGAATGTTCTCCTCTGATTCGGAGCGAGGCCCCACGCCAGGCGGCGAACTGGCCAAAGCCCAACTCGGCTTCCGCGGCGCGCGAACAGTGTAGCGGCTTTTCCGAGCTGTGACAAAAAACGCGAAGGAAACCCGCTCAGGAAGCCACGCGTTTTACGAACGCGGTCTTGAAACCGGCCTTACGCGCCGCGGGAAGACGCCTGAAAGCTGCGCTCTGATCGTCGAAGATACCGCTGAAGACGACGTAGTAGCCCGGGTGAAGGCTGGAGTAATCCGACGACTTGAGCACCCCGACGTCGCCAAGGCCGGCGTTCAGGGCCTCGAGCGCCTTCTGCCTCGCGCCGGCCTTGCCGCCCGAGATCGGTATCGATGCGAGCACGATCGTGTAATCCGGGGGGCCCGGCCAGGCGATCAGGCCCGTGGAGTCGACCGGCGGCTTGGGCGGCTTGTGGCCCGTCGTCGTGGGCGTCGTCGTGCCCGTAACCGTTTGACCGGTGACCGTTCCGGTGCTGGCCGTGGTCGGATGAACGGTTGGCCCGAGCTCCTGCAGGGTCTTGGTCTGGTTGCTCTGCGTGGCCAGGATCGCGAAGGTCGCGGCCAAGACCGCGATCGCCAGTGCGATCAGAATCGACCAGCGCCAGCCTCCGTTCGAGAATGGGAGGGCGTATCGCCAGCGTTCCACGACCACTCCCTCTTCGAAGAGCCGCTCTCCACAGGAGAGGCAGTACTCCTGGTAGGGCTCGCAGACCGCGCCACAGTGCGGGCAAAGGCTTCTGACGTCGGAACGCGCCTCTTCGTCCGCAGGCTCCTCGGCGCTGGGGCTCATCGATCGCTGTCCTCGTGCTCGGCGGGCTCTTCCTCGGCTTCTTCCGCCGCCGGGATGGAGTGAGAGATCGTCTGCTCGCCCGGCTTTTCCGGGCTGGCAGTACCGCTCAACGCGGCTCCGCAGCCCGCGCAGAAACTGGCACCTGGGTCGAGTGGCTGCAGGCAGTTGGCGCACAACTCCCCCGTGCTGGCGAGATCGGTCGGGCGGCCACAGCTCGCGCAGAAACGGGCGCCGAAGAAAAGAGGCGCGCCGCAGGCGCAGTGCGGGCCGGAGGAGCTACGGCGCGAGTTCCTGCGCGTGAGGATTGCCTCGAGCTCGTGGATGCGATTCTCGACGCCCATGGTCTGGGCGCAGTGCTCGACGATCAGATCCTCGCGGAACTGGTCACGCCGGTACATCTCGAGCAAAAGCCCGCCGAGGTCGCGTATTCGCCGCTCGCGCTCGCGCACGAGTGCCCTGCGCTCGCGGCGTACGAGCGAGAGATTGGCGGCGGGAGGACGCATCGCCCGGGCGCTCGCTCCGCGGTTTTTTCGGCCCTGCGGCTTCTCGCTCTCGGCTACCTGCGCGGGAAGCTCTTCCGCGTCGACCTCGGCCGGCGGGAACTCCGGCGACGGCTCGATCTCCTCTGCTGGTTCGTCGCCTGGAGATTGCGGACCTCGCTCCGGTTCTTCGCCGGCGAACGAGCCGGCGTCTTCGGGGCGGCGCATGCGTGTGAACAGCTTTCGGCGCTCCATTTAGCGGTTACTCCGGTGAGCAAGGTGCCGGGCGATAGACGTATTTGCCGCAAAGACCACTAGCGGCGCGAGTGTAGCGCAGCTTCCAATGCTGTCGCAGACGCCCCCGTCCGGGCAGTCTGTCCCTGCGCGGGCGGGGGGACGGAGATCGGCCCGTGCGCCCCGCCCCTCTGGCGATGCTGGCATGCTTTCGGCATGCGCAGGTCTTCGCGGGTCCTGTTCGTCGAGGACGACGAGGCAGTGAGAGAGGCGGTCGCTTTCGAGCTCCGAGATGCGGGCTTCCTCGTTCAGGCGGAAGCGGACGGGAATTCGTTCTCCGCTGTCGTCGAAAGCTTCCGCCCGGATATCGCCATTCTCGATGTGATGCTGCCCGGTCGGAACGGGTACGAGCTGGCCCGCGAGCTGCGCAGCGCGAGCGATCTGCCGATTCTCTTACTCACCGCCAAGGATGCCGTCAGCTCGCGCCTGGCCGGTTTCTCGGTCGGCGCCGACGACTACGTGATCAAACCGGTGGTGATGGAAGAGCTTCTCGCGCGGGTGCGAGCTTTGCTTCGTCGCAGCGGTCGGCTCGCCGACGACGTGCTCGAGGTCGGAGACCTGATCCTCGACGAGCCGGCGTGTGTGGTCAGACGCGGCGAGGAGCAGATCGACCTGACCGCGAAGGAGTTCGCGCTGCTCGACTTCCTGATGCGGAACCGCGGCGTCGTGCTCTCGAAACTGCAGATAACGAGCCAGGTCTGGGGCTACGAGGAGCGCGATCCCAACCTGGTGCCGGTTCACATCGGCAATCTTCGTCGTAAGCTGGAAGCAACAGGTCCGCGGATGATCCACACGGTTCGCGGGCATGGCTACGTGTTACGGGCATGAGGCGCCGCAACTCGAACACCACCAAGACCGCGTCGCTCAGGTGGCGTCTGACGGCTGTGAGCCTCGTACTGCTGGCGGCGGCTCTGGTCGCCCTCGACATCGTCATCTACATCAATATGCACAGTCGCGACTACAGCGATCTTCAAACGAATCTCGCGGCGGTCATAGCTCACACCCGCGATATCTCCCCGAGCGCGAAGGACAGCCCGCAGAAGATTGCCAACATGATCTCTCGCTCGAACGTGGTCGCGGTCGTCTATCGGCCCGGCCAGTTTCCGGTCACCGGCAAGCCGACTGGATTCGAGCCACCGAAGTTGCCCAGGGTGTCCGGTCATCCCGCCACAACGGACGAGTCCTGGGCGCTTCTCATGGCCGCCGTCAACTCCGATCCCGATCTGATCTGGCAGGCCACGACTCCATTCGCTGGCAGCGCCGACAGCGTTCTTTTCGTCGCCAGCAAGCGGCCGGTGGAGGCGGCACTCCAGCGCTTGCTGATCACGGAGCTGATCGGCACGCTGCTCGTGCTCGGACTGGCGATCGTCATCGTCGGTGTTGCCGTTCGGTTGACCTTGCGGCCGCTCGACCGAATGGCAGCAGTCGCCGAAGAGATCAGCGCCGGCGACATCAGTCGGCGGATGCGGCCCAGTAACGCCTCTACCGAGCTGGGCAAGCTCGCTACCTCCTTCGACGCGATGCTCGACTCGCTTGCCAAATCGCTCGTCTCCGAGCGCGCGGCCCGTGAGCAGGCCAACCGTTCGGAGCGGCGTATGCGCGACTTCCTCTCGGACGCCTCGCATGAGCTGCGTACTCCGATCGCCGGCCTGCAGTGGAGCGCCGAGGCGCTTCTCCGCAACGGGAACCGGCGCGAGCGCCGCGAGCGGCTCTCCTTCCAGATCGCCAAGCAGGCTCGCCGGGCCTCGCAACTCGTCGCCGATCTGCTCGTGATCGCCCGGCTCGACCAGGGAGTCGAGCTCGAGCGCGTGCATTTCGACCTCGCTTCGCTGGCGGAGGAGGAGGTGGAGCGGGTGCGCGACCTGGAGCCCGGGATCGATTTGCGCCTTTCGGTTGAGGTAGAGTGCCCGCTCGTTGCCGACACCGAGCGCATTCGCCGCGTGATCGGAAACGTGATCGACAACGCCTGCAAGGCGATCGATCACAACGGAGAGATCGAGGTTTCTGTGCGCCCCGAAAAAAAGGCGGCCGTGCTCGAGATACGCGACTCGGGACCGGGAGTACCCGACGAGGACAGGGAACGCATCTTCGAGCGCTTCGTTCGTCTCGACGAGTCGCGTCCTCGCTCCGCGGACGGGTCCGGAAGCGGGCTCGGCCTGGCCATCTCGCGCGGTATCGCCGAGGCGCACGGCGGCACGCTGGTCTGCGCCGAGAGCGATTCGGGAGCTCGTTTCGTGCTGTCGCTTCCGCTCGCGATGCGGGCGAAACGGCGCGCTCGGAAGCGCGTCTCGCGAGTGGGCAGCGCATAGATGTGAGAAAGCCCCGGCGCCTGAGCCGGGGCTTTCGGGCACCTCTATGAGAAAGACTGGATGCGACGTGGCCAGCGGCTATTTGGCCAGCGTCGTGCCGATCGAGCGCAGGTCGTCGCAGGCCTCGACCACGCGGGTCGCCATCGAGGTCTCGGCCGCCTTCATGTACGAGCGCGGGTCGTAGACCTTCTTGACGCCGACCTCACCGTCCACCTTGAGCACGCCGTCGTAGTTCTTGAACATGTGATCGGCGATCGCCCGCGTGAGCGCGTACTGGGTGTCGGTATCGACGTTCATCTTGACGACGCCGTAGTCGAGCGTCTCGCGGATCTCCTCCAGCGCCGAGCCCGAGCCACCGTGGAAGACGAGTAGGAAGCGCGCGGCCTCGCCGTACTTCGCCTCGACGGCCGCCTGGCCGTCGCGCAGGATCGTCGGCTTGAGCACGACGTTGCCGGGCTTGTAGACGCCGTGCACGTTGCCGAAGGTGGCCGCGAACAGGTAGCGGCCCTTCTCGCCGGTGCCGAGCGCATCGGCGACGGAGAGCATGTCCTCGGGGGTCGTATAGAGCTTCTCGCGTGCGACGCCCTCGTTCGAGACCCCGTCCTCCTCGCCGCCGACGACGCCTGCCTCGACCTCGAGGATGATGTCAAGCTCGGCGCACTCAGCCAGTAGCTCTTTTGCGACGCGCATGTTCTCGGCCAGCGGCAGCGGCGAGCCGTCGTACATGTGGCTCTGGAAGAGCGGTCCCTTCCCGGCGGCAACCCGTTCGCGCGAGGCGGCCAGCAGCGGCTTCAGGAAGGTATCGACCTTCTCGGGATGGCAGTGGTCGGTATGCAGGGCGATGTTGACCGGGCAGCGCTCGGCGACGATGTAGGCGAACTCGGCCAGAGCGATCGCGCCCAGGACGCCGTCCTTGACGGTCGCGCCGGAGGCGAACTCGCCACCGCCCGTCGAGACCTGCACTATGCCGTCGGACTTGGCCTCGGCAAATCCGCGCAAGGCGGCGTTCAGGGACTCCGACGAGGAGACGTTGATCGCGGGATAGGCGAACTTGCCGGCTCTGGCGGCGTCGAGCATCTGGGCGTAGGTCTTGGGATCAGCGATGGGCATTGCAACCTCTCAGTCGATTCTGTTCGGGCAAGAGTAGTAAAGCCACAAAGGTTGATACCTAAATCGACCGCCGGCTGCGTCGGTTGAGTGACCAAGAACAGTCGGTATCAAGAGCCTAACCCGTTAGGAACGTGCGTCCGAGGTGGTCGAGGCGTGGATGTCAGGCGTCGGACGGGTCGCGAAGGCGTACTGATAGTGCATCGAGCGGTCCGGGCGGCCACTGACGCCGCGAAACGGCCGCATCGATCGTGCGGGCCTGGCGGGATAGGCTCTAACTACGCGGTCTCTCGTTCGACCTGCTCGAGCTGATAGACCGTCGCCTCGCGTTCGCTCAGGCTCTGCTCGATCCGCGCCAGCCGCGTGTCAACGCCACACCAGCCCCCGGCGATCAGATCGACGAGCAGACCGAGATCCTCGACCCGGGCGAAGCGCTCGGCCTCGAGCGCCTCCTCGAGCTGGTCGAGACGGCGGATGAGCTGGTTGGCCAGGCCGCGCAGCTCAGCGAGCTGGCGGGCGACCGGTACCGCTTCGGCCTGCAGGCCCTCGCGTACGGCCAGCCCGATCTGCTCGGGCAGCAGACTCTCGAGCTCGGCGCCCATCTGCGCCAGAGCTTCCATCTGCGCCCTCGCGTGTTCGAAAGCCGCCTTCGTCTGAGCGGGATCGAGGAGGCCATGTGCGGCCTGCTCGAGGCGTTCGCGTGCTCGTGCCAGTGCATCTTCCATGAGGATGAAGGCTAACGTTGGCGGCGGATGCTCCTACGTGATCTGGACTACGAGCTCCCGTCCGAGCTGATCGCCCAGCGGCCGCTCGATCGCCGCGACGAGTCGAGACTGCTCGTGTTCGAGCGGGCGAGCGGAGAGATCCGCTGGCGCCGCTTCAGCGACCTTCCCGAGGAGTTGCACGGCGAGCTGGTCGTGGTCAACGACACCCGCGTCGTCCCCGCGCGGCTGCGGCTGCGCAAGGCGACCGGCGGGCAGGTCGAGGTGCTTTTGCTCGAGGCGCTCGGGGCGGGGGAGTGGGAGGCTCTTGCACGTCCTTCCCGCAAGCTTCGCGCCGGGCAGCGGCTGGGCCCGGTCGAGCTGCTGGAGGCGCTTGGAGAGGGACGCTGGCGGATCGCGCTCGAGGGCGAGCCCGCCGGCGAGGCACCGCTTCCGCCCTACATCCACGAGAAGCTCGACGACCCGGAGCGCTACCAAACGGTCTACGCCGCACACCTCGGCTCGGCGGCGGCGCCGACCGCCGGTCTCCACTTTACGCTCGAGCTGCTCGAGCGCCTCGACGTCGAGCGCGTCACCCTGCACGTCGGGCTCGACACCTTCCGCCCGGTCGCGGTGGATGACCTCGATCGGCACCAACTGCACGGTGAGCGCTACGAGGTGCGCCCGGACAGCTGGGAGCGGATAAAAACCGCCGAGCGTGTGCTGGCGGTGGGGACGACGAGCGTGCGCGTGCTCGAGACCCTCGCCCGCGGCGCGCCGCTCCGGGGCCGGACGAAGCTGTTCGTGCAGCCGCCCTTCGAGTTCAAACGGGTGGACGCGCTCCTGACCAACTTCCACCTGCCGCGCTCGACCCTGCTCGCACTCGTGATGGCGTTCGCGGGAGTCGAGCAGACGCGCGAGCTGTACCAGCTGGCGATCGCCGAGCGCTACCGCTTCTACTCCTTCGGCGACGCGATGCTCGTGCTTTGAAGGATCTAGACTCCGGGCAATGAGCGAGCCGGTATCTGCCCCGATGAAACCCGGACGACCGGGTCTGGGCACGCTCGCCGGTCGGCTTTTCGTGACCGAGATCGTGCTCGGAGGAGTGATCCTTCTCTTCGCCATCGTGGGGATGTTCACGGGACTTTTCCAGTGGTGGGCGATAAACAGCGCGACCCACAGCCTTCGCGGATGGCCATACCTAGCGAACGGCTTCTGGAGCGCGGGCGCAGACGCCGTCCTCCTCGCGTCGCTTGCCGCGCTCGGGACGTGGATCGTCGTCGGCGACCTGCGTGAGCGTGGCTTCCGCGTGTCGACCAGTGTTGCTTTCGTCGCTCTTTTACTTGGCCCAGCCGGTCTGCCGGTTTATCTCCTCAATCGGCGTCACTGGCTCCTCAATGGGTTCCTGGCGGCTCTCGCTCTCCTGTACGTCGCGGCTCGCGTGCCTGAGCGACGCTGGGTGCTTCCCTATCGCTACACGAAAGCGCTGGCGGTGGTTTGGCTGCTCGCGCTCGTGTTCTCCCTTTCCTACGGCCCTTTGCATCCGTTCGACACAAATGGGTCAAGTGGGGTGCGATCGACGACACGACCGGACGGCGAGCAGTGGGAGCTTCCGCTGCGCGGCCTCTCGATCGAAACGCTGTTCATCCACAATCCGGGTCTTTTCGACGCGATTCTCGAGGGAGTCGAGGCGTCGTCGGCGCAGCAGCGTTTGAAGGACGTGCTAGTGGGCCACTGGGAGCCCTGGTTCGGTCCGAAGAACGCGGACTGGGGACCGGGCGGACTGCCGAAGGATTTCATCAAGACACCGCTGCGCCGACTCACGCTTCCGGCGCACGCAACACGCGAGATCACCGTGGTCTTCCGACCCGAACGCTGTCGCCGCGTAGAGGACCGGGCGCCGGTACGCTACGTGCGACTGCGCTACCGTCTCGGTCCACTAACCCTGGCCCAGCCGTTCCAGCTTCCGACGCCGCTCGCACTCTGTGATACGACCCGAGCGACGTGAAGCGGCGCTGATCTGACACAGACGCGTATCGCTATCGCGGATAGCCTTCCTTCAGGGGTCGCGACTGATCCCTTGGGGGTTGTTGGGGAAGGGGAACGTGACGGCGGAGCAGCCGACATTCGAGCTGACAGCGAGCGAGGGCGAGGCCCGGGCGGGCGTGCTCAGGACCGCGCACGGCGAGGTGCGGACGCCCGTCTTCATGCCGGTCGGCACCAAGGCGAGCGTGAAGAGCGTCGATCCCGAGGAGCTGCGGGCGCTCGGCGCCGAGATCGTGCTCTCGAACAGCTACCACCTGCACTTCCGCCCGGGCGAGGACTTGGTCGCCGAGCTGGGCGGGCTGCACGGCTTCATGGGCTGGCAGGAGCCGATCCTGACCGACTCCGGCGGCTTCCAGGTCTTCTCGCTCAGAGACACGCTACTGGGCGTGGACGAGGAGGGCGTCACCTTCCGCTCGGTCTACGACGGCCAGACGGCCCGCTTCACTCCCGAGCTATCGGCCGAGATCCAGCGCAAGCTCGGCTCGGACATCGCCATGTGCCTGGACGTCTGCCCGCCGGCCGGCGCTTCGCGCACCGAGCTGGAGCGCTCAGTCGAGCTCACCACCGCCTGGTCGAAGCGGCAGCGACGGGCGCCTCGGGCCGACGGTCAGCTCGTTTTCGGAATCGTCCAGGGCGGCACGAGCGAGAAGCTCAGGCAACGCTCGGCCTCCGAGCTGGTCGAGCTCGGCTTCGACGGCTACGCGCTCGGCGGCCTGAGTGTGGGGGAGGAGCGCCCGGAGATGCTCGCGGCGACCGGCTTCTCAGCTCCGCTTCTACCGGCCGGGAAGCCTCGCTACTTCATGGGCATCGGCGACCCGGAGGGCGTGGTCGAGGTGATCGAGCGCGGGATCGATATGTTCGACTGCGTGCTGCCCACGCGCACGGCCCGGACCGGCTCGGCGCTGACCTGGGAGGGAAGGCTCAACCTCCGAGGCGCCCGCTTCGCCCGCGATCCGCGACCGCTCGAGGAGGACTGCGACTGTCCGGCCTGCGGCCGCTTCACGCGCGCCTACCTGCGCCACCTGGTCAATCAGCAGGAGCTGCTCGGCCTGCGGCTGCTCAGCCTGCACAACCTGCGCTTCCTGATCAGGCTCGTCGGCGAGGCGCGGCTGGCGATCGAGCAAGGACGCTTTGCGGGCTTCAAGCAGGAGGCTAGGGCGCGGCTCGCGTCCGTCTCGCCGTAAAGCTCCCACGAGGGGATCCCATCGGTCGGTTCCCCGGCGGGCGGTCGCTGGCGCTGAACCGCTCGCAACCTGCACAATTACGCGAGGGAGCTCGTGCCACGCGCGCCGGGCACCGGAAGTAAGGTTCTGAGCATGTCCTCCTATTACGTAATCGCCGCCGTCGCCTTCGTCGGCGTTCTCTGGTTGCTCGTGGCCCTGCCACAGAGGCGGATGAACCGCCGGCACGCCGAGATCGTGGCCGGTCTCGAGCTGGGCGATCGAGTGATGACGGCGGGCGGCTTCCACGGCGTTGTGCGCGAGCTTGCCGAGGACACCGTCCGGCTCGAGATCGCGCCCGAGACGGTCGTCACGCTGGCCCGGGGTGCCGTGGCGGCGGTGCTGGCACGATCACCGAAGTCGAGCGCAGGAGACGGAACCGGCGCAGACGTGGACTCGGACCGAGGTTCGTCAAGCTAAGCTGCACCCTCAAATGGCGTCGCGTCGACCCCACATCATCCTGCTTCTCCTGATCGTGGCCACGCTCGGTGCAGTTTTCCTCTTTGCCTCGCCGGGGTCGCCTCTCTACAAGTCGCCGGCGCTCGGGCTCGATCTTCAAGGAGGGCTGCAGGTGGTTCTACAGGCGCGGCCCGAGAACGGGCGCAAGGTGACGCCCGAGGACATGACGCGCTCGGTGGACATCATGCGCCGGCGTGTCGACAAGCTCGGCGTCTCCGAGACCGACATCCGCACTCAGGGTAAGGACCAGATCGTTATCGATCTGCCGGGCGTGAGCGACACGGCACGGGCCATGAAGGTGATCGGCAAGACCGCGCAGCTTCAGATCTATGATCTCGAGGCGGCCCTGGTTCGCCCCATTTCCGTGTCCAACTACCAACCGCAGCCTCACGCCGCTCTCTACCCCTTGCTCAAGGCCGTACAGGCGCAGGTGAAAGTGCAGGGAGCGTCCAGCTACTACCTCTTCAACGCCAAGCACAAGCTCGTCGTCGGCCCGATCGACGCGCAGAAGGAGCTGCAGAAGGAGCTGTTGAGGTCGCTCGCTGCGCTATCGGCGCCGCGCAAGTTGTTGAAGAGCGACATCCTCCTTGCCGTCCCGAAGAAGATGACGGTCGTCTCCTGCGACAAGGCGACCAGCCGTGTCTGTCCAGGGCCGGGGCAGATCTTCGAGCCAAAGGCCGGTCAGACTTTCTACTACCTCTTCAATCTGCCGCCTGCGCTGACGGGTGGGGATCTGAACGCGAGCGGAATCCGGGCCGACTTCGGCTCGAACGGCGGCCCCATCGTCGACCTCAGCTTCACGAGCTCGGGAAACAAGGCCTTCCATCGGATCACCAAAGCCGAGTGGGACCGCGGGCATATCTACGGCACCCAGCACAACGCCATCGTGCTCGACGGCCAGCTGATCACCTTCCCGCAGATCGACCCCAACGACCAATCGCTCAGCGAAGGCATCGATCCCTCGGTGACCGGCGCGATCATCGAGGGGATCGGCTCTATCGGCGAGGCCAAGGACATCGCCACGGTGCTGCAGACGGGCGCCCTGCCGGTGAAGTTCGACACGAAGGCGAGCACTTCGATCTCGGCCACGCTCGGCAAGGACTCGTTGCACCAGGCGCTGGTCGCGGCGATCGCCGGCCTGCTGCTCGTGGTCGTCTTCCTGCTCGCTCTCTATCGCTTCCTTGGGCTGGTGGCGGTGATCGGGCTCGGTATCTACGCGGCCTTCCTGTACGGGGTGATCTTGCTCTTCAATGTCACCCTGAGCCTGCCCGGGTTCGCCGGCATGATCCTCACGATCGGCGTGGCGGCCGATGCCAACGTCGTCGTCTTCGAGCGCATCAAGGAGGAATCCCGCGCGGGCAAATCGGTGAAAGCCGCCGTCGCCACCGGCTATGCGCGCGGCTTCCACACCATCCTCGACGCCAACGTCGTTACCTTCATCACCGCGGCCGTCCTCTTCCTGGTCGCCACGGCCGGGGTCAAGGGCTTCGCGCTGATGCTGATGCTCGGTACCGGTATCTCGCTGATCACAGCGGTCGCCGGTACGCGCGCCATGCTCGGCCTGCTCTCCAACTTCCGCTGGTTCGGCAACCCGAGCTTCATGGGCGCCAGCGGCGCTCAGAGCTTGCGCTGGCTGAACATCGACTTCATGCGCAAGCGTTACCTCTGGCTCGCGATCTCCGGAATGGTCGTCCTCGTCAGCGCGGTCTCGCTCGGTGCGAAAGGCCTGAACCTCGGCATCGACTTCAAGGGTGGCACCCAGATCGAGTTCGCCACGCCCAGGCCCGCCCAGCTCTCGACCGTTCGCAGCATCGTAGGCGCCGTTACGGGCGAGAAGAACGCCCAGATCCAGGGTCTGAAGAAGTCGGTTGGTTCGGAGAGCTACAAGGACTTCCAGATCCGCATCCGCTCGCCCAAGACCGCGGTCTTGGACAACCTTACGTCGCAACTCGAGAGCAAACTGAACGCCTCGATCAGTAGCAAGGAGACCGTCTCGAACAGCTTCAGCGGCGAGATCGCGCGCAGCGCGATCCTGGCGATCATCGTCTCCTTCCTGCTGATCACGGGCTACATGACGATGCGCTTCGACATCAAGTTCGCGGTGCCCGTGATCTTGGCGGTGCTGCACGACATCGTGATCACGGTCGGGGTTTACGCGCTGACGGCCCGTGAGGTGACGACCTCCACGGTCGCCGCTGTGCTGACCGTGCTCGGCTACTCGATCTACGACACGATCATCATCTTCGACCGCATCCGTGAGAATGTGCCGTTGATGAGGCAGGCGCCGTTCGCCCGCATCGTCAACGTCTCGATCTGGGAGACGATCCGCCGCTCCCTGGCCACGACTTTCATCACCCTGCTCCCGGTCGGAGCGCTCTTCATCGCCGGCGGCTCGACGCTCAAGGACTTCGCCTTCGCGCTTCTGGTCGGAATCACTTCGGGCGCCTACTCCTCGATCTTCGTGGCGGCGCCGCTCCTGACGATCTGGAAGGAGCGGGAGCCGGAGTACGTGCGGCGCCTACAGGGGGCCGGTTACCGCGGCGGTCGCGACGAGTCGGTGGGTGGAAGCGTTCCACAGCCGGCGCTGGCTGCGGCTGCCGAGAAGCCGTCCGTGTATGGCAAGTACGAGGGCGAAGCAGTGGAGAAGCGAGAACGGCGCCGGCAGAGAAGGCGCTCGAGGCCCCATGGCCGGCCCCGCTAGCGGCTCGCGCCAACTCGCGAGCGAGCTCGCGCTGGCAGCCGTGGGCACGGTCGCTCTGACCGCCGAGAGGATCGATGCACTGGCCGAGGCTCTCGCCGCCCGCGGCGGTGTTGCGACGAGCGAGGAGGCGCGCGCCTTCCTGCGCGAGCAGGTCGATCACTGGCGCGAAGAGGGGGCTCGAGTGAGCGGCCAGGCGACCTCGTGGATCGGCGCTCTCGCGCGCGAGCTCGGCCTGGTCAGTCGCGAGGAGGCCGACGAGCTGGAGTTGCGAGTGGCTCAGCTCGACCACCGCCTGCAACTCCTGGAGCGAGATTCCGGCCCGGCGTGAACCCGGCGTCGGGTTTCTCATCGAGGCGCCCAGAGCCGGTTGAGGCGTACGCTGAGAACGTGACCAAAAAGCGGCTTCCGCGAGTGCGAGTCGAGTCGCTGCTGGCTGCGGCGGCCGCGCTGGTAGGCGTGGTCGCGCTCGTCTCCGGTCTGACTCCGGACTTCGCCGATCGCTCCAGGCTGATCAGGGGCGTTCTTCCGCCCGGCTTCCCCGAGCTCGCCCGCTTGCTCACGCTCGCCTTCGGCCTTGCCCTGCTGCTGCTCTCGCGCTCGCTCGCCAGGGGCCGCCGGCGCGCCTGGCAGCTGGCGCTCTTCGCCGTCTGCGGAGTCTCAATCGCTCATCTGGCGAAGGGACTCGACTACGAGGAGGCGATCATCAGCTCGCTGCTCGTGATCGGGCTGCTGCGCTACCGCTCCCGGTTCGATGCGCCGGGCGATCCCGCGGTTCGCCGTCCGGTGCTCGGCGCCGTGCTGGCGCTCGCCGGTGTGGTTGGAGTCGCGGTGGTGCTGAGCTCCCGCGGCATGCCCGATCGAATCGGCGACCTGATCAGCGTCACGACGGTGCTCTTCGCCTTGTGGGCGCTGGTGCTCTGGCTCGGACCTATCCCGGAGCACGTTCGCCAGTCGCTGGAGGAAAGGCACCGTGCCCGGGAGCTGGTCGATAGCTTCGGCCGGGACAGCCTCGCCTTCTTCACGCTCAGGCGCGACAAGAGCTACTGCTTCTCGGACAGCGGCAACTCCTTCCTCGCCTACCGTCTGGTCGGCAGCTCGGCGCTGATCAGCGGCGATCCGGTGGGGGAGGAGAGCGAGTTCCGCGATCTGCTCGGCGATTTCGTTCGCAGAGCCAGTGACCACGGTTGGCGCGTAGCCGTCGTCGGCGCCGGCCCCGATTGGCTCGGCCTCTATCGGGAGCTGGGGATGCGGCGGGTGATCAAGATCGGCGACGAGGCTGTTCTCCGGCCGGAGATCTTCTCGACCGAGGGCCGGGCGATCAGGAAGGTCCGGCAGTCCGCGCGCAAGATCGCCGAGCGCGACGGCGTGAGCTTTCTGATCGAGAGAGCGGCGGAGATGGACGAGGAGCGGCGCGCGCAGCTCGGGGAGATCTCGAACGCCTGGCTGGCGGGTCGCCGCGAGCGGGGTTTCTCGATGGCGATCGACGACCTCTTCGCCGCCGGAAGCGTCTTCGCGCTCGCGCTCGACTGCGGCGGCGAGCCGATCGCCTTTCTCCATCTCGTCCCTGGATCGGCCGGCGGAGGCTACTCGCTCTCCAGCCAGAGGCGCCTGCCGGGGTGTCCCGGAGGAATATCCGAGTTCTTGGTCGTGGAGACGCTCGCCTGGGCGCGCGAGGCCGGTGTGCGCGAGTTCTCGCTCAATTTCTGCGCCTTCCGCGACATGCTCCACGGCGATTCGCAGGGCGGGCTTCTGCATCGGCTGGCGCGGCGGGTGTTGCTCGGACTCGACTCCTTCTTCCAGATCGAGAGACTCAACTCGTTCAGCCGCAAGTTTCTGCCCGAGTGGCGGCCCCGCTACGTCTGTCTGGAACGGCTGAGCGATCTCCCGGCTGTGGGTATCGCCTACCTGCGAGCCGAGTCGCTGATCGCGTCGCCGCGAATGCCCGGTCGCAAGCGACCGGCGGCGACGATCTGAGCCCGGAGCTCGTCTCGAAACGAAGCACTCCGCCGCCTGGCCGCGCTCGGCGGCGCGATGCGTTGTCCTCGGTCGCGCCCGTAGCCGCCGGCTACGAACGCGACGCTGCGTCCTAGCCTCGCATCCACCGATCACACCCAGTCGACGGGTCTTCATTCCGAGACAAGCTCTTCGCGTTTTCCGGTCGTCGCGCCCTTCCTGTCACACTTCCTCAATGGCCTCGCGTTCCCGAGCGAGCAATCTGGGCCGTCTCTCCGAGATCGCCCAGGTGGCGGTGCGTCACGGCTTCGGCTACCTGCTTACCCGCCACCACCTGAGCGATCTGATTCCGGGGCGCCGGCGCTTGCGTCTGGAGGAGGCTGTCGGCTCGGAGCGCGGGCGCCATCTGCGCGCGATGCTCGAGGATCTCGGCCCGACCTTCGTCAAATTCGGCCAGCTCCTCTCAATGCGCCCCGACATCCTGCCCCCGGACGTGATCGCCGAGCTGCGCGGGCTTCAGGACGACGTCCGCCCTTTTGCCTTTAGCGACGCGCAACGTGTCATCGAGCAGGATCTCGACCAGTCCCTCGAACGGCTGTTCCTGGAGTTCGACGAGACGCCGATCGCGGCCGCTTCGATTGGGCAGGTGCACCGGGCCGTGCTCCCGAACGGCCACGTGGTTGCGGTCAAGGTGCAGCGCCCCGGCGCTCCCGAGCAGATCGAGGCCGACCTGGCGCTCCTATACCAGCTCGCCCGCATCATCAAGGAGCGAGTGCGGGCGCTCGACTTCGTTGACGTGCGCGCAATCGTGGACGAGTTCGCGAACTCGATCCGCCGTGAGCTCGACTACCACCAGGAAGGGCGGAATGCCGACATGCTCCGGCGTCAGTTCGCGGCCGACCCGCACGTCCGCGTCCCGCACGTCTACTGGACCTACACCCGGTCGCACGTGCTCACGCTCGAGTTCCTGGACGGAACCAAACTGGCCGAGCTCGATGAGGAGCTCTCGCGCGACGATCGCCGCCGGCTGGCGACGAGGGTCGCCAAGACCTGGATGGAGATGATCTTCAAGCACGGCGTCTTTCACGGCGATCCGCATCCGGCCAACGTCTTCGTGCTCGGAAGTCCGGACGAGATCGGACTCGTCGACTTCGGACTGGTCGGGCGCCTCTCCGACGAAGACATGGGCAGGCTCACCCGTCTCTTCATCGACGCCGCCACCGAGAACGTCGACGCCCTGCCGCAGCGGCTCTACGACCTCGGCGTGCGCTGCCCGCCCGACCGCGAGCAGGAGTTCGCGCTCGAGCTACACGAGGGCTACTACCGCTACCACGGAGCGAGCCTGGCCGAGATCGATCCCCTGCAGGTGATCAGGGAGGTCTTCTCGATGATCTACTCGCTCAACCTGAGGCTGCCGACGCGCTTTCTGATTCTCGACAAGGCGCTGGCGACGCTCGCGGCGGTGGGAGTGGAGCTGACCCCCGACTTCAACGTCTTCGAAATCGCGCGGCCCTACGCCCGCGACCTCGTGCGCGATCGCTTCAGCCCCGAGCGAATGCTTCGGCGCGCTCGCCGCGACGGCGTCGAGCTGGTGCGGGTCGGGCGCGAGCTGCCCTCGCTCCTGCACGGCGTGATGTCGCAAACCCGCGAGGGCCGGCTCGAGATCGGCTTCGTGCACAAGGGGCTGGAGGACGCGATCCACCAGGTCTCGGTCGCCTTCAACCGGCTCGTGATCGCACTGATCGTGGCCGGCGGTCTGATCGGCTCGAGCCTGATCGGGATCTTCGCCCACGCGGGCCCGAAACTGCTCGGCGTCAACGTCATCTCCGTTGCCGGCTTTCTGCTTGCGGGTGTGCTCGGCGTCTGGCTGCTCTGGGGCGTTATTCGCTCCGGGCGCTTGTGAGAGCTCGCATCCAAACGGAGCACTCTGTCGCCTGCCTGTGCTCCGCGGGGTAAGACGCTGTTTCGACACGAGCCTGGCACATTCCCGAGCTCGATTTCTCGATACCGTGCTACGCCCCGTGGGAGGGTGGGAGGAGGAGAGGTGGGTCCCGCCGCCCGGAACTCGTAAAAAGCCGCGTCATAACCCCGCGGATAGGCTCGTCTGAGCGCCAAGCGGTGCGTCTTCCTCTCGAGACGAAGTCCAAGGCGCGGTCCCTAACCGCCGCGGCCGTTCCGGACAACTGGGGATAATCCGTCACAAATCGGCTGCAAAACGGGCGGAAAAGGACACTGTTCAGGCGCTCTCTCGGCTGTTAGCGTCGTTTCCATGAATGCAGCAGTCCTTCTCGCCGAGCCGGAGCCGCAGGTTCGCGGGCTGCTCGAGCGCCAGCTCTCGGTGGCGGGCTTCGCCGTCGTCGGGGCCGGCGCCGGCAGCGAGGCGCTGAGCCTGGCCGAGCAGTCCTCGCCCGACCTCGTCCTGGTCGGAGGCGAGCTTCCCGATTCCTCCGCCGCCGAGCTCTGCCGGCGCTTGCGCGAGGGCGAGCCGGGCCGGTGCTGGAACCGCGAGGTGCCGGTGATCGTGCTCGGCGGCGCCGAGTCCGACACGATCGAGCGTGTGCAGGCCTTCGAGCGCGGCTGCGACGACTACCTGGCGCACCCCTTCCACCACGAGGAGCTCGTCGCACGCATCCGCGCCGTGCTGCGCCGCACCTCGCCCGACTCGCGCCAGCGCCTCGTCGCCGGCGAGGTCGAGCTCGACCGCCAGACGCGCCGGGTCACCGTTCTCGGCGAGCGCGTGCTCCTCTCGGCCAAAGAGTTCGAGCTACTGGCCAAGCTCGCCTCGGCGCCCAACCGCGTCTTCTCGAAGGAGGAGCTACTGCGCGAGGTCTGGGGCTTCCGTTCGCTCGGCCGCACGCGCACGGTCGACTCCCACGCCTCGCGCCTGCGCCGCAAGCTCGCCCGTCCCGGCGCCGGCCCGTTCGTGATCAACGAGTGGGGCGTGGGATACCGGCTGCTGGACGGCTAAGAGCGCCTAACGGAATGAAGACCCGTCGACTGGGTGCGATCGGTGAGTGCGAGGCTAGGACGCGGCGTCGCGTTCGTAGCCGGAAGCTACGGGCGCGACCGAGGACAACGCATCGCGCCGCCGAGCGCGGCCAGGCGGCGGAGTGCTTCGTTTTGTTGGGCGCTCTAAGAGATCGAACCCTCGAGCTCGAGCAGCCAGCGCTTGCGATCGAGCCCGGAACCACGCCCGCCGTAGCCGCGCAGCGAGCCGTCGGCGCCGATCACGCGGTGGCAGGGCAGCACGATCATCAGCTGGTTGTTGCGCATCACGTTGCCGACGGCGCGGGCCGCTCCCGGGTGGCCGGCCATGGCGGCGAGCTCGCCGTAGCTGACGGTCGTGCCGTAGGAGACGCGGGCCAGCGCCTCCATCACGCGGCGCTCGAACTCGCCCATTCGCAGGTCGAGCGGGAGGTCGAAGTCGCGGCGACTGCCGGCGAAGTACTCCTCGAGCTGGCGTACGGCCTCGGCGAGGATGCTGCCGGGCGCCGGCTCGGAGTCAGGCCCGTGGTCGCCGGAACGGGCGAGGTCGATGTACGTCAATCCTCGTTCGGAGGCCTCGACGACGAGCGTGCCGAGCGGAGTGTCGACGAACGCGCGCTGGCGCGATTTGCTCGCTGGCGGCGCCTCTCGACCTTCGCCAATACGTTTCGTCTCGATCCGAGCGGCCATCGTTCCCCCTCCTGTTCGCCTATAGCGACTCTAGCGCGATCGCTCCCTCTCGGAGCTCGTCTTCCAAAGCCGGTAACGCTCGTCCCGATGCCAGGCAGGATCGTCGAGCTCGAGCGGCAGCTGCTCCCAGCCCGAGCGCAACAGCTCCAGTGTCTCCTCCCAGCCGCGCAGTCCGCTCAGCGCGTCTCGCGCCTCGACGTTGCAGGCTCCGACGGCGACAGCCATGGTGATCGCCTCCTCGGCACCGAGCCCGCGCAGGAGCGCCGCCAGAAGCCCGGCGATGGTCGCGTCGCCCGCGCCGGTGGTGCCGGCAACCTCGACCCGGAAGCAGGGCGCCCAGAGCTCCCGCCCGGCCCAGGAGGCGGCATCGGCAGGACGCGCCCGACCGAGAGCGGCGATTCGCTTCCGCGTGCCCGTTCTCAGGTAGAGGCCGCGCTCGCCGAGCTTGATAGCCGTGACGCCCACTCCCAGCTCGATCAGTTCCTCCCCCAGCTCGTGCAGGAGATCGGGCGTCGCCCGGCTTGCCACCGAGCCGTGTCGTGAGAGCTGCTCGAAGAGCGGGCGCCGAAGCATGAACAGGAGCTCGTCGAGGCTGGGCGCGAAGACGTCGACGAAGGGGAGGGCGGCTTCGAGGATCTCCCGCCAGTTCGCCCGGCCGCTCTCGGAGGCCGGGTCGGGATAGCTCATGTCGAGCGACGTCGTAACCCCGCTCGCCCGCGCCCGCTCGAACAGCTCGACCAGCTCACGTCCGCTGTCCATGTACAAGCGGCGCATCAGCGGCGGATAGCCAAAATGGAAGAGCGCGGCCTGCTCGAGTGCGTCGAAATCGATGTCGTCGACGCCGAAGGAGCTCGCCGTCCCGGGGTGATGCAGGAAGAGGCGGTCGCTGGCCGGAGGGCTGACGATCAACGAGTAAGCCGTCGAGGTGGCGTCGTCTACCTCGATTCCGGCGGCCAGCCCGGATCCGTAGGACTCCACGATCTCCCGGACGATGCGGCCGAAGGGATCGGCACCGACCTTGCCCGCGAGTCTGGTCGGGATGCCGAGTATGTGAAGAGAGAGACCGGCGTTCGATACCGGCCCTCCGGTCGATAGCTCGGCGACCCCGGCCTCGATCAGACGGCCCGGACGAAAGGCCTCGTAGAAGGATCCCGCGGGTAGCGCGGCGAGATCGGGAATGACGTCCAGGCAGATGTGGCCGGCCACGACCGCGCTTCGGAGCTTGCTCACACTGTCCATATTCCGACTAGAGACAGCCGCAGCGCAAGCCCCGGGTCCGGCCGCGAGAGCATCAGGCTTGCAAGGGTAGGAGCAGGTGCGGAGCCAGATAGACCTCTAGGAGCGCGGCGCAGACGAGGAGCGGCAGCGCCACCGCGAGGCTTCTCAGGAGCAGGCGCCCGGGTTTCTCGGCCGGCACGAAGATGCAGCTCGCCGCGGCCGCAAGCGGGAGGAGCAGGGCGCCGAACTCGAGCGTGCCGTGGGGAAGCATCGCCAATAGCGCCCAGTGCGAGACGAGGCGGTGGTCGAGCATCTGCGCCTGTCTGGAGAAGACCCAGCAGAGCACGACGAGCAGGCAGACGGCAACCAGCGGGTAGAGAAAGCGGGCGACGATGTTCACGCTCGGGCGATCCCAGGTGTCGTGGATTCCCCAGCTCCAGAGGCGAGCGATCGGCCAGGCGAGCATCCCGATCGCCACCAGCCAGGCGCAGTTGGTGCCGGCGACCGCGATCAGATCGCCCACGTGGGGATGATGCGAAAGCAGAACCGAGACGGTGCCGTCGTCGAGAACGGAGTTCAGTCCCAGCGCCGCGGAGGTGAAGATCGCTGCCTGCATTGCCAGCGAGCCGGCCAGGGCTGAGATGGCGATCCAGAAGGCGCGTCTGTCGAGTCGGGTAGCGGCGATCATCTCTTGCGCTTGGTCACGAGCGAGGTCGCTCCCTTTCTCGGCGGTCCGACCGAGCGGCTTTACCGTCGAGATGGGAGACTACCGAGGTGCGCCTGGCCGTCGTCGGACATGTCGAATGGATCGATTTCCTGCGCGTCGAGCGCGTGCCGGCTCAGGGCGAGATCGTGCACGCGAGCCGCGGCTGGGGCGATGCGGCCGGCGGCGGCGCGGTCGCGGCGGTTCAGCTCGCCAATCTCGCCGGCGAGGCGATCTTCTTCACCACCTTCGGCTCGGATGCCCGCGGCCGCCAGGCGCGTGAGCGGCTCGAGCAGCAGCGCGTGCGCGTGTTCGCGCACGAGATCGAGCAGCCGCAGCGATACGGAGTCACCTTCGTCGACGACGAGGGCGAGCGGACGATCACCGTAGTGGGGGAGAGACTGACCCTGAAGGGCGCCGATCCCGATCTGCCCTGGAGTGAGCTCGACGGCGCCGACGGCGTCTACTTTGTCAGCGGCGACGCCGAGACCGTGCGCCGGGCTCGCAAGGCGCGGGTGCTGGTCGCCGCATCTCGCTCGCTCGGCGTCTTAACAGAGGCGGGCGTCGAGCTCGACGCGATTGTCGGCAGCGCCTCCGATCCGGGCGAGCGCTACCGGCCCGGCGACCTCGATCCGCCGCCTCGCCTCGTTGTTCGCACGGAGGGGGCGCGCGGCGGCACGCTCGAGCCCGGCGGTCGCTACCAGCCGGTCGAGCTTCCGGGCACGATCGTCGACAGCTACGGCTGCGGCGACTGTTTCGCCGCCGGTCTCACTTACGGCTTGGCGGCCGGCATGCCTGTCGCGGAAGCCGTCCAGCTCGCTGCCCTCTGCGGCGCGACCGTGCTCACAGGCAGCGGTCCCTACGAACGCCAGCATCGGCTCTCTTCCTAGCGGCGTTCGACCAGTCCGCGCGAGTGGTTGCGGCGGGTGAGACGCCGTAACGGGTAAGCCGATTCTTCTAAGGGATCGAGATCAACCTGTCGAGCTTGCGGTCGAAGCTGCGGGCAACGTCCTTTCCGCCGCCGCCGTTGAGTGCGCTCCCACGCTCGGAACGGGCAGGTCGCCTTCGACCGGTCTCAGGTGAGCATATGACAGTTCAAGACCGCGATCAAACTCGCTTTTCGGGCTCGCTGAGCAACGGCGAATAGGGGCCGTACGCGGCCGATGGAGCGGAGCGCAGTGAGCTTGGTCACAACCCGCGCGACCGCTCCAGGTTGCCGATCTGTCCCAACTCGAGACAGGAATCGGGTGCTGCGTGAATAAAAAAGGTTGCGTGGTGGGGAGTTTTGGGTTAAGGTGGGGACAAGTGGAGAACGCAAACGGTCGATCCGATGCTTTCTGGCGAATACGAGCACACCCTTGACGAGAAGAACCGGCTGACGCTTCCGGCCCGGTTCAGGCCCCGCTTCGCCGAGGGCCTGGTGCTCACGCGCGGCATGGACGGCTGTCTGACTGTGTACACCCCTACAGAGTTCTCTCAAAAGGTCGAATCTCCCCTCGCCAAGCTCGATCCGTTTTCGCGCGAGAGCAGAGCCATGGAGCGCTACTACTACGCGCACGCCGTCGAGGCTGTGCCCGACAAGCAGGGAAGGATCATGGTTCCGCAATCGTTGATCCAGAAAGCCGGGCTCACGCGCGAGGTTCTCGTGATCGGCGTCTCGAGTCGTCTCGAGATCTGGGATCGCGCGGCCTGGCGGGAGTACATGAAACAAGTCGAGGAGAACGTTGAAGATGCTGCCGAACGCCTTGCAGCCCAGCACGACTGACCACGTTCCCGTACTGGCCGATCAGGTGCGGGAACTGCTCGCCGTACGTCCCGGCGAGACGGCGGTAGACGCGACCTTCGGCGCGGGCGGCCATGCGCGCCTGCTCGCCGCCGACTTGCGCGGCGAGGGAAAGCTGATCGCCATCGACCGCGATCCCTCCGTACGTCCCTATTTCGAGAGCTTCCGACGTCGAGCCGGGGTTCAGGCGCGCCTGCTTCACGGCGATTTCGCCGACGTGCTCGAGCGCCTGGCCTCCAACGGCGTCAAGGCCGACGCCGTTCTCTTCGATCTCGGCGTCTCGAGCATGCAGATCGACCGTCCCGAGCGTGGCTTCTCCTACGCGGTTGACGCGCCGCTCGACATGCGCATGGATCCCACCGAGGAGTACTCGGCCAGCGATCTCGTCAACGAGGCCAGCGCCAAGGAGCTGGAGAGGATCTTCCATCGCTTCGGCGAGGAGCGCTACGCCAAGTCGATCGCCCGGGCGATCGTGGAGCGCCGGCGCAAGCTGGAGATCACCCGCACCTTCGAGCTCGTCGAGACGATCCGGGGCGCCATCCCGGCTCCGGCACGCTTCGGCGACGGTCATCCGGCCAGGCGCGTCTTCCAGGCTCTCCGCATCGCCGTCAACGACGAGCTCCAGTCGCTCGCCGATGCTCTTCCCTTCGCACTCGAGCTGCTCCGACCCGGCGGTCGCCTGGCCGTGATCAGCTTCCACTCGCTCGAGGACCGGATCGCCAAGCGCTTCCTGCGGGCGAAGGAGCACGGTTGCATCTGCCCGCCCGACTTCCCGATCTGCAACTGCGGCCGTGAGGCCGAGCTGCGTTCGCTCGCGCGCAAGGCGATTCGCCCGGGTCCGCGTGAGCTGGCTCTCAATCCGCGTGCCGCCTCGGCGCGTCTGCGTGCGGCGGTGAAGCTGTGAGCGCCGTACCGTCACGAGTCGCCGCCAGGCCTGCCAGGACGTATGTGCTGCCGCAGGTGCCGCGAGCGGTGCCGGAGCGCAGGAAGCGGAAGGCTCAGCGCAGCGTGCGCGGCGGGGTCGTCTGGATCGTCGTCCTCGCCGTCCTCCTGACCGGAGTGGTGGCGGTCAATGTCGCCGCGCTGCGCCAGAACATGCAGCTCGAGAACCTCGGCAATCAGCGCATACAACTGATCGACCAGACTCAGGGGCTGCGCTCTCAGCTCTCCAAGGCGACATCGTCTGTGAACATCGAGCGCCGCGCCAAAGCGCAGGGTCTCGTCCTGATGGCGCCCGACCAGACGACGTACGTAAAGCTCGGCACGGGCGGAAAGTGAGCCAGCGGGCAGCGAACCGCCGTATCCGCCTGCTCGGGGTCGTGCTCGCGCTGGCGCTAGCCGCGGTGCTGGCGAAGACAGCTTGGGTTCAGGTGGTACAGGGCGGGTCGCTGGCCAGGCGCGCGCAAGCTCAGCAGATCGAGACAGTCGTGATTCCGTCCAGCCGGGGCTCCATCGTAGACCGCAACGGCGTAGAGCTGGCGACGAACGACAACGAAACGGTCACCATCTACGCCGACCCGGCGCTGGTGCAGAAGCTCGGCTCGCCCGCGAGGGAATCGAGCCGGGCTGCTCGGGTTCTAGGATTCGACGCCGCGCGCGAGACCGCCTTGCTCAAAGCTCTCGCCGCACGCTCCAGCCGCTTCGCCTACGTCGAGAGGCAGGCTCCCGCCGACCAGGCGAGGAGGCTCGAAAGGCTCAAGCTCCCTGGCTTCGGCTTCTCGAGAGATCCGAAAAGGATCTACCCGCAGGGAGCGCTCGCCTCTCAGGTGCTCGGTTATACGGGCGTAGACAACCGCGGCATAACCGGGCTCGAGTCGATCTACGACAAGGAGTTGAGCGGGCACAGCGGTAGACAGACGGTCGTCAGGGATCCCGCCGGCCATATCATCGACGTGCAGAGCACGAGCGACGCGAAACCCGGTGCCGATCTCGCGCTCACGATCGACAACGTCATCCAGTTCGACGTCCAGCAGGTGCTCGAGCAAACGCTGATCGATCAGCAGGCGCGCTCGGCGACGGCGATCGTACTCGACCCGCGCTCCGGCGACGTGGCGGCAATGGCCACCGCTCCCGGATACGACGCCAACAACGTCCCTGTGGTTCCGGCGCGGTACCTGCCCAACCGGGCGGTCACCGATACATACGAGCCCGGATCGACCTTCAAGCTCGTCACGGTCGCGGGAGCGCTCTCCGACGGCGTCGTCACGCCGCAGACGAAGTTCACCCTGCCCTACTCGATCGCCGTCGCCGACAAGACGATCCACGACGCGCACCCGCGCGGCAGCGAGCGGCTGAGCGTATCCGAGATCCTCACACTTTCTTCGAACGTCGGCGCGATCACGATCTCGCAACGGCTCGGAAAGGAGCGCCTGGCGCGCTGGATAAGCGCCTTCGGATTCGGTAAGCCGACCGGTATCGACTTCCCGCGCGAGAGCTCCGGCATCGTCGCGCCGCTCGACAAGTGGTACGGATCGGCCGCTGGCACGATCCCGATCGGCCAGGGAATCGCCGTCACGCCGATCCAGCTGGCGGCGGCCTACGCAACCATCGCCAACGGCGGCGTCTGGGTGCAGCCGCGGTTGGTCGAGCGAATCGGCGGTAAGGCGGCGCCGGCGCCCAAGAAGCGCCGAGTCGTCTCGCCCTATGTGGCGGGAGAGCTGATGCGAATGCTGCGCGACGTCGTCGACGAGGGCACAGGCACACGAGCGGAGATAAGCGGCTACTCGGTTGCCGGTAAGACCGGTACTGCCGCCAAGCCCGACCCCAAAACCGGTGGGTACTCGAGCTACCGTTACGTCGCCTCCTTCGTCGGCATCGTGCCCGCCTCGAAGCCGCGGCTCGTGATCCTCGTCACCGTCGACGAGCCCCACAGCTCGATCTGGGGCGGCGATGTCGCCGCGCCGGCCTTCAAGGAGATCGCGCTCGACTGTCTGCGCTATCTCGAGGTTCCGCCCGATCGCACCGGCTGAGATCGAGTAGAACCGATCACGAGCAGGCGTCGGAGCATTGGTAGACTCGCCCGGCGATGGATCTGGAGCGTTTGATCGAGGCGCTCGACCCGATCGACGTCAGAGGGCGCGCTCCGGTCGATGTGCGAGACCTCGCATACGACGCGCAGGCGGTCAGAGAAGGCTCGCTCTTCTTCTGCGTCCCCGGCATGCGTGCCGACGGGCACGACTTCGCTCCAGCGGCGCTCGAGCGCGGGGCCGTCGCCCTCGTCGTCGAGCGACCGCTCGAGCTGGAGGTTCCGCAGCTCGTGGTCGACTCGGCCCGTGCGGCCATGGCGGTGGCCGCGGACGCCTTCTTCGGACAGCCGACGAAAGAGCTGACTGTCGCCGGTGTCACCGGCACCAACGGCAAGACAACGACTTGCTTTATCGCCTACGAGATCCTGGTTGCCGCCGGCCGGCGTCCGGGGCTGCTCGGAACGGTCGAGAGCCGCGTCGGAGGAGAAGCCCGGACGATGGCCCGGACAACGCCGGAGGCGATCGACCTGCAACGGCTCTTCCGCGAGATGCTCGACGGCGGCGACCGAAGCTGCGTGATGGAGGCCTCCTCGCACGCGATCGAGCTGAACCGGCTCGACCGGGTTCGCTTCTCGGCGCTCGCCTTCACCAACCTCAGCCAGGACCACCTCGATTTCCACGAGACCATGGAGCGCTACTTCACAGCCAAGCGGCGGATCTTCCTCTCGGGTGAAGAGACGCCCGCGGCGATCAACATCGACGATCCTTGGGGCCGCCGCCTAGCCGCCGATCTGCGCGCGCTCGGTCAGGAGCAGGTGCTCACCTTCGGGCGCTCGGGCGATGCCGACATGCGCGCCGACGAGATCGAGCTGGGTAGCGGCGGAACGCGGATTCGGATCGGCGAGCTCGAGCTCCGAAGCTCGCTGCGCGGCGCTTTCAACGCCGAGAACCTGCTCGCTGCGGTGGCACTGGCTCGGTTGCTCGGCATCGAGGACGGGGCGATCGAGGCTGGAGCCGCGGCACTCGTGGGGGTGCCGGGCCGTTTCGAGACGGTAGATCGCGGTCAGGAGTTCGCGGTCGTCGTCGACTATGCCCACACACCCGACGCGCTCGAGCGGGTGCTCCGCGCGGCCCGCGAGCTCACGCGGGGAAGGCTGATCTGCGTCTTCGGCTGCGGCGGCGACCGCGACCGCGAGAAGAGACCGCTGATGGGAGAGATCGCCGCAGGGCTGAGCGATCTCGCCATCGTCACCTCGGACAATCCGCGTAGCGAGGAGCCGCGGGCGATTGTCGATCAGATCCTGGAAGGGATCGGCGAGACCCCGGTCGCGGTCGAGCTCGACCGGCGCTCGGCGATCGGGCAGGCGCTCTCCAAGGCGCGGGCTGGCGACGTGGTCGTGATCGCCGGCAAGGGCCACGAGCAGGGCCAGGAAATCGCGGGGCAGCTACTCCCGTTCGACGATCGCACGGTTGCCGGAGAGTTGCTCGAAGAGCTGGGTGCGAAGCGATGATCCCGATCGGTCTCGATCAGGTCGCGCGCCTTTGCGAGGGCGAGCTCCGGGCGGCTCCCGGCGTCACGGAGATAACGGGTGTTGTCATCGACTCGCGCCGCCTCACGCCCGGCGACCTCTTCGTCGCGGTTGGCCGCGGCGCCGAGTTCGCCGCTCAGGCGCTCGAGCTCGGGGCGGCCGCGGTGCTGGTGCCGGCCGACGCCGAGCAGGCTCTGGCCGCGCTTGGCGGAGCGGTGCGCGAGCGCTCGGACGCGCGTGTGGTTGCGATCACCGGTTCGACCGGCAAGACCTCGACCAAGGACATCCTGGCCTCGCTCTGCGCTCCGCACGCCCGCGTCGTCGCCGCCGAGGCGAGCTTCAACAACGAGCTCGGCGTTCCGCTCACGCTCTGCCGCGTCGAGGAGGATACGGAGATCGCGGTGGTCGAGATCGGCATGCGCGGTCTCGGCCAGATCGAGGAGGCCTGCCGTTTCGTACGCCCTCACATCGGTCTGATTACGAGCGTCGGGCCGGTGCACCTCGAGCTGCTGGGGACGATCGAGCGTGTCGCCCAGGCCAAGGCCGAAGTGCTGCTCGGACTCGAGCCGGGCGGAGTCGGGATCGTTCCGGCCGGCGAGCCCCTGCTCGAGCCCTTCCTTCCCGAGAACGTCGACCTGCGCCGCTTCGGGCCGGGCGGCTCCTCCTCGGTGGTCTCGTTCGAGCCCGACGGCGAAACGGCGCGTGCGGTCTTCGAGATCGAGGGAGAACGGGTCGAGCTCGAGCTGGCTTTGAGCGCCCGGTACCAGGCACTGAACACACTCGCCGCGCTCGTCGCCTACCGCGAGCTCGGGTTACCGCTGGAAGGCGCGCAAGAAGGCGCGCGTACGATTAGGCTCTCACGCTGGCGCGGAGAGGAGACAGCGCTGTCCGGCGGAGGGCTTCTGATCAACGACTCGTACAACGCAAATCCCACTTCGCTCGGGGCGGCTCTCGAGCATCAGGCCCAGGTTGCGGCCGGGCGCCGGCGAGTTGCCGTACTCGGAACGATGGCCGAGCTGGGAGCCGAGAGCGATCGTTACCACCGCGAGATCGGGCGCCGGGCGGGCGAGCTCGGAGTTGCGGCCGTGCTCGCGGTTGGTGAGCCTGCGCGAGCCTACCTGGCAGGGGCCGGCGAGGTGCCCGTGCGCGAGTGGGCGCCCGATGCCGAGAAGGCCGGCTCTATGGTGAGGGAGATCGTCCGTCCGGGTGACTGCGTGCTCGTCAAGGGCTCGCGGATTGTCGGGCTGGAGCTCGTCGCCAGGTCGCTCGAGGAGGCGTTCGCCGAGTGAGCGCCGGTCTCGCCACGACGTTCGCCGGGCTCGACCTGAGCTTCCCCAATCCGATGGTGCGCGTGATCATGGCCGGGATCACGGCGCTTGCGATCTCGATCTTCGCGGGCCCGCGCTTCATTACCTTCCTGCGCAAACACGACCTAGGTCAGCACATCCGCGAGGAGGGACCGGCCGGGCACGTGGTCAAGCAGGGCACTCCGGTGATGGGGGGCGTGCTCTTCCTGGTTGCCGCAGTGATCGCGTTTCTCATCTTCAGCGAGGACACGACCCAGGCGATGACCGTGCTCTTCATCATGCTCGCCTGCGCCGGAATCGGCGTCTTCGACGATCTGATGAAGCTGCGCCGCCGCCGCTCGCTTGGCCTTGCGGGACGCTGGAAGATGGTGCTGCTGATCCTGATCACCGTCGGCGCCGGCTACCTAGCTCACCGCGCCGGTCAGCCCACCTGGATCGCGGTGCCGTTCACCGACTCCCGCATCCAGCTCGGTGTCGTCTGGTACGTACTGCTCTTCTTCGTCATCGCCGGCGCGGCCAACGGCGTCAACCTCACGGACGGCCTCGACGGCCTCGCCGCTGGTACCGGCATCATCGCCACCTTCACCTTCATGGCGATCGCGGTCATCGCCTACGTTCGCTCTTCCTCCCACCCCAATCTGCGTGAGCCACGCTTGATCGATCTGGCCATCCTGGCCGCCGCGCTGATCGGGGGCCTGATCGGATTCCTCTGGTACAACGCCTTCCCGGCGGAGGTGTTCATGGGCGACACCGGCTCGATGGGAATCGGCGGCGCGCTGGCCGGGTTCGCGATCATGACCAAAACCGAGCTCCTACTGCTCCTGATCGCGGGGATCTTCCTGATCGAGGCGCTCTCGGTAATGATCCAGGTCTTCACCTTCCGCTATCTCGGGCGACGTGTCTTCCTGATGGCGCCGATCCACCACCACTTCGAGATGAAGGCCTGGTCGGAGACGAAGATCATGGTGCGCTTCTGGATCCTCTGTGGGGTTCTCTGTGCCTGCGCCTTCGCCCTCTACTACCGGAATTTCATCGGTTTTCGCTTTTGAGCGAGCTGCCTGATCGCGCGCTGGTGCTCGGACTCGCCCGCTCCGGGCGGGCGGCGGCGCTAGCGCTGGCGCGGCGCGGTGTACAGGTCGTCGCCGTTGACAGCTCGACCGACGTGGACGTGAGCGAACTGGCCGGCGTCGGCGTCGAGATCAGGCTCGGTGCCGAGAGCGAGCGTCTGCTCGACGGCGTCGGAGCGCTCGTGAAGAGCCCGGGAGTGCCGGCCGAGGCGATGCTCGTGCAGTCCGCCCGCAAGCGGAGAATCTCCGTCTGGAGCGAGGTCGAGCTGGCCTCGCGCCTCTTCCCCAACCCGCTCGTAGGCGTCACGGGGACGAACGGCAAGACGACGACGACCGAGCTCCTGGGCGCCGTCTTCCGCGCGGCCGATCGCAAGGTCGAGGTTGCGGGAAACGTCGGGCGGGCAATCTGCGATCTCGACGGCCGGCTCGATCCCGAGGCCTGGATTGTCTGCGAGCTCTCCAGCTTCCAGCTCGAGGACATCGATCGTCTGCGTTTACGCGTTGCCGTGCTCCTGAACATCGAGCCCGACCACCTCGATCGCCACGGCTCGCTCGAGGCCTATCGCGATGCCAAGCTGAGGATCTTCGAGAACCAGCTTCCCGAGGATGTGGCTGTGTTGCCGCGCGGATTCGGTGAGGTGCGCGGCCGGGGTCGCCGGCTCGAGTTCGACGCGCACGACCCGCTTCCGGCAGAGCCTTTGATCCCCGGCGCCCACAACCGCGAGAACGCTGCCGCCGCCACCCAGGCCGCGAGGGCGGCCGGCATCGCCGAGGACGCGATCGCCGAGGCGCTGCGTACTTTCCCCGGCGTCCCGCACCGGCTCGAGCCGGTGGGCGAGGTGGCGAAAGTACGCTACGTGAACGACTCCAAGGCCACCAACACCGCCGCCGCCCGGCGGGCGGTCGCCTCTTACTCCGAGCCGCTGCACATCATCCTCGGCGGACGCGGTAAGGGCGAGTCGTTCGACGCCTTCGCCGGGGAGCTGCACGGCCATGCGGCTTGCGCCTACCTGATCGGCGAGACGGCCGAAGAGATCGCCGCCGCACTGGCTCGGGCGGAAGTCCGCTTCGAGCACTGCGGGACACTCGAGCAGGCGGTTTCGCTGGCATCTCGAAACGCCCGCACGGGCGAGATAGTGCTGCTGTCGCCGGCCTGCGCCAGCTTCGACCAGTTCGACAACTTCGAGCAGCGCGGCGACGCCTTTCGGGCTCTCGTCGAGGAGTTGAAGCGCTCCTTCTGAGTGTGAGTAGTGGAGCTGGCCGCACCTCCTAGCAGCCGTCAGGGTGTCACAGTACGGCTGTGAGAGCGGTAGACACGAGCCGAAGCCGATGACAGCGGCGATCCACGTTAACGAACTGCGCAAGCGTTATGGAGAAACGGTCGCCGTTGACGGGCTTTCGTTCTCGGTCGAGTCCGGTGAGATCTTCGGGCTAATCGGGCCGAACGGTTCCGGCAAGACCACGACCGTCGAGTGCGTTCAGGGCCTACGCGAGCGCGACGGCGGCGAGGTGAGTGTGCTCGGGCTCGATCCGGCGAGCCAACGGCCGGCGCTCGGCCCCCGCATCGGCTGCCAGTTGCAGGAGGCGGCGCTACCCGACCGGATCAAGGTCTGGGAGGCGCTCGACCTGTTCGCCTCGCTAGCTCAGCGGCCGGCCGATTGGCAGGAGCTGCTCGAGCAGTGGGGACTCTCGAAAAAGCGAGACGCCAGCTTCGCCAACCTGTCGGGAGGGCAGCGCCAGCGCCTGTTTGTGGCGCTTGCCTTCGTCAACCAGCCCGAGATCGTCTTCCTCGACGAGATGACGACCGGACTCGATCCGAGCGCCCGCCGAGAAGCCTGGCGCCTGATCGAGGAGATACGCAAGCGGGGAACGACGGTCGTCCTCGTCACACACTTCATGGATGAGGCCGAGAGGCTTTGCGACCGCGTCGGCGTCGTGCTTGCCGGCCGTCTCGTCGCCCTGGATACGCCGGCCCGGCTCGCACAGGCCCACGGTGGCCAGACGCGGGTGTTATTCGGCTGCGCCGACAACGACCTAGGCTGGCTCGAGCGGGTCGAGGGCGTCAGCGCGATTTATCGTCGCGGTACAAAGGTCGAGGTCAATGGCTCGGGCCCCGTGCTCGTGCATGTCGCGGCCGGGCTCGCCGCGCGCGGAATCGTGCCCCCGGATCTCCGGGTCGAGCAGCCGTCGCTCGAGGATGCGTTCCTTGCCCTGACCGAGCGAGGGGGAGAAACGTGAGAGCTGCTCGCAAGCTGGCCTGGGTCGAGACGAAGCTGCTCGTGCGCGAGCCGCTGACGCTCGTTTTCTCCTTCGGCTTCCCGCTCGTGATGCTGTTCGTGCTCGCCGAGGTGTTCGGCAACAGCGTCGAGGGCCGAGACGAGCCGACCTTTCGCAATGTCGGCGCGATTGACTACTACGTGCCGGCATACGTGGCGCTGGTCATTGCCTCGATCGGGCTCGTCTCTCTGCCTGTGCACCTGGCGGCATATCGAGAGCGCGGTATCTTGCGGCGTCTGCGGGCGTCCGAGCTCGAGTTGAGGAGTCTGCTCGCGGCGCATGCGCTCGTCAGCCTGGCGCTGGCAGCGCTGACGAGCTTCGTCATGGCCGCGGTCGCCTTTGCCGTCTACGGAAACGCGCTCCCGGAGTCGTGGCTGGGTGTGATCGCCGTCGCCGTGCTTATCAGTCTCACCTTCACGGCGATCGGCGTTCTGCTCGGGCTGCTCATTCCAACCGCGCGAGTTGCACAGATCGTCGGTTTGATCCTCTTCTTCGTGATGATGCTGATCTCGGGCGCGGGGCCGCCGCCCGAGGTGATGAGCGGGCCGCTGCGCGTGATAGCCGATGGGCTCCCGCTCACCTACGGTATTCGTCTGATCCAGGATCCCTGGCTTGGATTCGCCTGGGACGGCCGGGCGCTACTCGTCACCGTCGGCTTCCTGCTCGCCGCTGCCGCGCTCGCGCTCCGTCCGATCCGCTCTCGGTAGGAAGCGCGCCCGTGTGGTCGAACCGTCCAAGAGTGACGAGAGGCCGGTACGAGCAGACCACCGCGGTTCGCGGCGCAGCGCCGCGGCGCAGCCCGAGGCGAGCGCAGACAGTACCGCGGCCGGCGCACACGGCGTCACGCCGCAGCGAGGCGCCGATCCGGCTGGCGCCTGTGCCGGCGCCGTCTTCGAGCTCTCGCCCCACACCGTCCCGGGTGCCGAAAATGCAGCTCGAGTTCCAGCTGATGGTACTGGCGACGCTTGCGCTCGTCGCCTTCGGGCTGGTGATGGTGTTCAGCGCCACCTCGGCGACGGCGACGCTTGGCGGCGGCAGCGCCAGCGCCTACCTGGTTCGCCAGGCCGTCTCGGTCTGTGTGGGCCTGGTCGGAATGGTCGCCTTGACGCGCTTCAACTACCGGTATCTACGTGTTCTGGCGCCGACTCTTCTCGTTGCTGCGCTCGGTCTTTGCCTCGCTGTTCTCGTCATCGGCGTCGAGGTGAAGGGAGCGCGGCGATGGCTGTCGTTCGGGCCCGTCACCGTGCAGCCGTCCGAGCTGGTCAAGCTGACCCTCGCGCTCTGGATTCCGGCTCGACTCGTGCGCCGCGCCCGTCCGCAGACTCTCGGCGAGCTGGCAAAACCGATCGGCTTCATGGTCGGGATCGCTTGCGGCCTGATCGTCCTTCAGCCCGATCTCGGCACCGTGATCTCCATCCTGGTCATGGTCATCGCCACTCTCCTGGTCGCCGGAGTCCGGTTCGGCCTGCTCGCTCGAGCGATCGGCGTCGTCTGTGCGCTGGCTTTCCTGGCTGCTCTCTATCAGCCCTACCAGCGCGCGCGTCTGACCTCCTTCCTGGACGGAAGCGGATATCAGAGTGTGCAGTCACTGATCGGGATCGGCTCGGGCGGTATCTTCGGGCGCGGTCTCGGCGAGGGCGTGCAGAAGATTCACTACCTCCCGGAGGCGCACACCGACATGATCGCATCGGTGGTCGGGGAGGAGATGGGCCTGATCGGGATCGTCATCCTCGTCTGCTGTTACGCGACCTTCGCCTGGGCGGGACTCAGGATCGCGCTCGCCTGCCGCGATCCGTTCGGCAAGACCGTCGCGGCCTCATTGACGGCGATGATCTGCGGTCAGGCGGCGATCAACCTGGCGGCCGCGCTGGGGCTCGCTCCCCTGACCGGAATCACTCTTCCCTTCGTCTCCTACGGGGGCTCGAGTCTGGTTGTCTCCCTCATGGCTGTAGGCATCCTGCTTAACATCGCGGTGAACAATGGCAGAGCAGCGGCCCCCGAGATGTCTGATCGCAGCCGGCGGAACCGCCGGGCATCTCATGCCCGCGCTGGCCGTCGCTGAGGCGCTGAAGAAGCGCGGCGTCGAGGTCAGCTTCGCCGGCTCGCCCGACCGCATCGAGGCCGAGCTCGTGCCCGAGGCGGGCTTCGCCTTCGACTCGTTTCGCATTTCGGGGTTCTCCAGGCGACCGGGGCTCCGGCTCGCGCGAGGACTCGCTCGAGCCTTGGTAGCGCCATTCACCTGTTTGCGGATCCTCAGGCGCCGGCGGCCGGACGTCGTCTTCGGAGCCGGCGGCTACGTGGCCGGGCCGATGGTGCTGGCGGCCTGGCTGGCGCGGATTCCAGCAGCGCTGAGCGAGGCCGATGCGCACCTGGGTCTGGCCAACCGGCTGGCCGTGCCGTTCGCGCGCCGCGTCTTTCTATCCTTCCCGATCGAGGGACGGGCAGGCGCCAAGTACCGAGTCAGCGGTCGCCCTCTCCCCGAGCGCTCACGCTTGCCCGAGCGGTCGCACGCGCGCAAACGCTTCGGCCTGCCGGCGAAGGGACCGGTGCTGCTCGTCTTCGGCGGAAGCCAGGGCGCCCGGGCGCTGAACGAGCTCGTGGTCGAGCGCTTCGGCGCGAGCGGGCCGGCCATCCTCCATCTCGCCGGCGAGCGCGACTACCCCTCGCTCGTCGACCGGGTCAAGCGACCGGACTACGTGCTGCTCGGGTTCACGAGCGAGTTCGGAGCGGCTCTCGCTGCCTGTGACCTCGGACTGGCACGGGCCGGCGGCTCGGTCTGGGAGCTGGCCGCCGCGGGCAAGCCGGCGCTGCTGGTTCCCTTCCCCTATGCGACGGCCGATCATCAGGCCAAGAACGCCCGCTACTTCGCGGACGGCGGCGGCGCTATCACCGTGCCGGAGAGCGAGCTCGAGCGCGTGCCCGAACTCCTGCTCGAGCTGCTGAACGACGAGGCCCGGCTCGAGACGATGTCGAAGGCGATGCTTACGCTCGCGCGCCCCAAGGCCGCCGACGAGATCGCCGAGGAGCTGATCGTGCTCGCCCGCAGACGAAGCGGAAGCGGGGAGCGATGACCTCGGCAAGGGCGGCGAAATGACAGAAGCACGTAAAAAGGCTCCGCTACAGGGCAGACGGATCTGGCTGGCCGGGATCGGCGGCGCCGGTATGAGCGCCTACGCGGTGATAGCGAAGGCGTGGGGGGCGGACGTGTCCGGCTGGGACAAGACGGAGACGCCGTATCTCGAGAACGTGCGCGCGGCCGGGATCGCCGTCGAGATAGCGCCCGAGCCCACTCAGCCCGGCGCCGGGTGGGAGCGCTACGTTTCGACCGCGTTCGTCAATCGGGTCGAGGGACGGCCACGTGCCGACCTCCTCGCCGAGCTCGTCTCGCTGCGAAAATCGATCGTCGTCTCCGGGGCGCACGGCAAGACCACGACCACCGGGATGATCGCCTTCACCCTCGATCGTCTCGGCCTCGATCCGGCCTTCATCGTCGGCGGCGAGATCGCCCAGCTGGGCGGAAACGCCCGCGCCGGCTCGGGCTGGCTGGTGGTCGAGGGCGACGAGTCCGATCGCTCGGTCGCGGCCCTGCGGCCGGAGATTGCCGTGCTGCTCAACGTAGATCTCGACCATCACACGACCTACGCCTCTCTGGCCGAGGTCGAGCAGCTGTTCGAAGAATGGCTCGCCTTGGTGCCCAAGGTGGTGCGCGGCGAGGAGCTGGAGCCGGTCGACCTGACGCTGACGCTGCCCGGCGAGCACAACCGCTATAACGCCGCCGCCGCTTTGGCTGCCCTGGAGCTGGCGGGCATCGACCGCGCGGAGGCCGAGAAGGCGATCGTCGAGTACCGGGGCGCCGGCAGGCGCTTCGAGTTGCGTGGCGAGGCGCGCGGAGTGCGCGTCTTCGACGACTACGGGCACCATCCGGCAGAGGTCGCGGCCACACTCTCCGCCGCGCGCGTCGAGGCTGGGGAGGGGCGTCTGGCCGTTGTCTTCCAGCCGCATCTCTACTCTCGTACGCGTTACCTGGCGCGCGAGTTCGCCGCGGCTCTGGCGGCGGCCGACGCGGTCTGCGTCAACGAGATCTACGCCGCCCGCGAGGATCCGGTCGCCGGAGTCAGCGGCAAGCTGGTCGTCGATGCCCTGGCCGAGATCAGGCCGGGGATGCCGCTCGCCTGGACGCCGACTCTGGAGGACGCAATCCGCTTCCTGGCGGGTTGGGTCAGAGCCGGCGACCTGGTCTTCACCGTCGGCGCCGGCGACGTGGAGAAGGCGGGCCCGATGCTCCTGGAGGCGCTCTCGTGAAGATCGAGGAGCAAGTCCCGCTCGGGCTCTTCACTACATTCGGTTGCGGCGGCCCGGCGCGCGGCTTCGCAAGGACGCGCAGCGAGGAAGATGTGGCGCAGGCGCTTGCCTGGGCGGCGGAACACCAGCTACCAGTGTTCCCGCTCGGTTTCGGTTCCAACCTGCTCGTCGCGGACGAGGGCGCCGAAGTACTCGCGCTCCGGCTCGAGGGCGAGCTGGCCTCGGCTCGCGTCGAGGGTGAGAGTCTGATCGCAGGAGGCGGGGCGGCCGACGCACTGATCGCGCACGTGGCGCGGGCGGCCGGGCTCTCCGGGTTGGAGTTCACGGCCTCTATCCCGGGCACCGTCGGTGGCGGCGTCTGCATGAACGCGGGCGCCTGGGGAAGCGACTTCGGCGCTGTCCTGGCGCGGGCGCTGGTCGTAGATACGGAGGGACAGCGCTGGCTCGAGCCCGCCGAGCTCGATTTTCGCTACCGCGGCTCCGCTCTAGAGCCCGGGCAGATCGTCGTGCGGGCCGAGTTCAGGCTCCACCCGAGCACCCAGGAGGAGATCGAGCGAGGAATCCGCGACAGGAAAGGGCAGCGTAAGGTCGCGCAGCCGGCCGGCATCAACACCTTCGGCAGCGTCTTCAAGAACCCCGAGCACGAGCTCAGCGCCGGGCGCATGATCGACGCCTGCGGGCTCAAGGGCGAGCAGGTCGGCGGCGCCATGATCTCGCCCGAGCACGCCAACTTCATCGAGAACACAGGCGGCGCCACAACCGCCGACGCGATCGCTCTGATGGATCTCGCTCGCCGCCGCGTTTTCGAGCGCTTCGAGGTGGTGCTCGAGCTCGAGGTGCGACTGGTGGGGCCAATCTCGTTGGCCTCTCCGGAGTAGGAGCGCTCTCACCTGCCGCGAACTAGGCGCCGTGGCCACCACAGCCCGTGCAAGGACGGCGCGCACAGTCGTGCCGCTCAAACGTCGCCGTAAACAGCGCGCGACGCTGCAAGTCCTCGTGCCTTCGGGACGCACGATCGTGCTTCTCTTCGCCGCGCTTGGGATAGCGGTAGGGCTCTACTTTCTCGCGCGCGAGAGCTCGCTTTTCGCGGTCAGAGCGATTGAGGTCGAGGGAGCGCCGCCAGCGCTGACCAGGAAGATCGATGCGGTTGTCGGGCCGTTTCGAGGTCGCAGTCTCGTGGGACTGGATAAACCCGCGATCGAGCGAGCGGTTCTCGGAATCCCGGAAGTGCGCACGGTGAGGATCGACCGCGACTTCCCAAATACCTTGCGCGTCTTCGTCGGGCGGGAGTTCCCTGTTGCCATCCTCAGGCGGGGCTCGGAAGCGTGGCTGATCGCGGCCAGCAACAAGGTGGTGCGTCCGTTCCCGCTCGGACGGAGCACCGATTTCCCCCGCATCTGGGTGCCCGCCTCAACGGAGGTCGCCCAGGGCGAGCCGATCAGCGATTCCGGGGTGAGGACTGCGATCGGGCTGCTCGCTTCGCTCGGGCGTGCCGGGCGCGGGCTTCAACTCACGAACGTGATCGCTTCGAACGGAAACCTGACGCTGGTGACCAGCTCGGGCATCGAGCTGCGCTTCGGGGATGTCTCCCAGGCGTCGCTGAAGCTGGCGGTGGTGGAGAAAATCCTGCCCGATCTCGGTCCGTCTCCCGCCGGATCGGTCGCCTATCTCGATGTCAGCGTTCCGAGCCGGCCAGTGAGCGGGACGACCCTAAAGTCGAAGGTAGAGAGTTAGAGTTAGCTCTTTACTAAAGGCAGAATGCCGCATTGACAGCCGCAGAGAGGGCGCGTACGCTGCCTGTCCAGAGCGGCTCCGCCACTAACCTGAACCTATTCTGAGCCGAGCTTTTCCAGATGAGAGACCAATCGAGCAGCTATCTCGCAGTGGTCAAGGTCGTCGGCGTTGGCGGCGGTGGCTCGAACGCGGTCAACCGGATGGTGGAAGCGGGGATCGTCGGCGTCGAGTTCGTCGCGGTGAACACCGACGCGCAAGCGCTTCTGATGTGCGACGCCGACGTGAAGATCCACATCGGTGCCAAAGCAACGCGCGGACTCGGTGCTGGAGCCAACCCGGAACTCGGCAAAGCGGCTGCTGAAGAGAGCCGCGACGAGTTAAAAGAGGCGCTCAAGGGTGCCGACATGATCTTCGTCACCGCCGGCGAGGGCGGCGGGACCGGCACGGGTGCGGCTCCAATCGTGGCTGAGCTCGCGCTCGAGCTGGGAGCGCTGACGGTTGGAGTGGTTACGAAGCCGTTCGCCTTCGAGGGGCGCAGACGCGCCGAGCAGGCGATCACCGGCGTCGAGGAGATCCGGGACCGGGTCGACACGCTGATCGTGGTCGAGAACGAACGCCTGCTCGAGGTGGTAGAGAAACGAACGACCGTGGTCGACGCCTTCCGCATGGCCGACGACATCCTTCGCCAGGGTGTCCAGGGCATCACCGACCTGATCACGGTTCCGGGCCTGGTCAACCTCGATTTCGCCGACGTGCGCACGATCATGCGCGACGCCGGCACTGCGGTGATGGGAATTGGCCAAGGCTCAGGGCCGAACCGCGCCGCCGATGCCGCGCAAATGGCGGTTTCCTCGCCGCTTCTCGACGCCTCGATCGAGGGCGCGACGGGCATCCTGATCAACATCACCGGCGGCTCGGACATCGGCCTGTTCGAGGTCAACGAGGCGGCGGAGTTCGTCACAGGCGCCGCCGATCAGAACGCGAACGTGATTTTCGGCGCCGTCATCGACGAGTCGCTTGCCGGAGACGTGCGTGTGACCGTGATCGCGACCGGCTTCGGAGCCGGCGGCGAGCATCGGCGCTGGCGCGCCGCCAGGAAGGGCGGCGAACGCCAGCGCGAGAGCACGGCGGAGTCGTTCGACGTGCCCGAGGAGGTCCTCGAGATCCCCTCGTTCCTGCGCGACGACTAAGAAGCTCTAACAGAATGACGACCTGCCGACTGAGTGCGATCGGCGAGTGCGAGGCTAGGACGCAGGGAGCGCTCGTAGCCGGAGGCTACGGGTGCGACCGAGGACAACGCATCGTGCCGCCGAGCGTGGCCAGGCGGCAGAGTGCTTCGTTTTGTTCGAGCTTCTAAAAAGCCTATTCCGCTAGGTCTACACCTCCCTAACGGGATAGGCTCCAACTTCTCAGCTCCCCGATTGGCCAAGCCCAATCACGCGGCTCGGCCGCCAGGACGGATAGCATCGGCAGGGCATGCCGGAGTTGAAGCGAACGCCGCTCTATGATCGCCACCTGGCTCTCGGAGCTCGCATGGTTCCGTTCGCCGGCCATGAGATGCCGGTCTTCTATGAGAGCCAGATCGCCGAGCACAAAGCGGTACGCACCGATAGCGGCGCCTTCGACGTCTCGCACATGGGCGTGCTCGAGATCGACGGGCCCGAAACGCATCAGGCGCTCCAGCGCCTGCTCTCGAACGACCTCGATCGCGCTCGTCCCGGAACCGCGCTGTACACGCTGCTGACGAACGAGTCGGGCGGCATCGTCGACGATCTGATCGTCTACCGCCGCGGCGAGACGAGTTACCTGCTGGTCGTGAACGCCTCCAACCGCGAGATCGACGTAGCCTGGCTGAGCGAGCGCCTGCTCGCGGGTGTCCAGCTGAACGACCTCTCCGACGAGCGCGGGATGATTGCCGTACAAGGTCCGCGTGCGCTCGAGCGTCTCGGCCTGGCGCCGGCCGCCTCCTTCACCTTCGCCGAGATCGAGCTCTTCGGCGTGCCCTGCATCTGCGCCCGAACCGGCTACACGGGCGAGCCGGGCTGCGAGCTGATCTGCGCCGCCGAGCGGGCGACCGAACTCTGGGACGCCGTGCTCGCCGCTGGAGCCGTGCCCTGCGGTCTCGGTGCGCGCGACACGCTTCGCCTCGAGGCTTGCCTGCCGCTGCACGGTCAGGACATCACGCCCGAGACCGACCCGATCTCGGCCGGGCTGGGCTGGGCCTGCGTGCTCGAGAAGGAGTTCACCGGCGTCGAGCGCCTGCGCGAGATCAAGGCCGAGGGTCCCGCAATGCGCCTGGCCGCTTTCGTGATGGAAGAGCCCGGGATTCCGCGCCAGGGCATGCCGATCGTTCCCGAAGGCCAGGTAACCTCGGGCACGCACTCACCGATGCTCGACAAGGGCATCGGCATGGGATACGTCCCGGCGAGGAAGAGCGAGCCGTGGTCAATGCTGACGATCGACGTGCGCGGGCGACCGCTCTGGGCGAAGGTCGTGATGAAACCGATCGTCACCAGTTCAAGGAAATACACAGACAGATAAGGAGAGTGGTGAGCCGTGGTTGCTGCAGAGAACTACCCGGCCGATCTGAAGTACCACCGCGAGCACGACTGGGTCCGGATCGAAGGCGGCGAGGCCGTGTTCGGGATCACCTGGAAGGCGCAGGACATGCTCGGTGAGATCGTCTTCTTCCAGCCGCCGCAAATAGGAGCGGCGGTCAGCAAGGACGGCTCCTACGGCGAGGTCGAATCGGTCAAGGCGGTCTCCGATCTGATCGCTCCGCTCTCGGGCAAGGTCGTTGCCGTCAACGAGAAATTGCAGGTCGAGCCCGAGACGGTGAACGCCGATCCCTACGGCGAGGGCTGGCTCGTTCGTGTGCAGCTCTCCGATCCGGGCGAGGCCGAAGCTCTCCTTGACGCCGAGGCCTACAAGCAGCTCGCGGCCGAGGAGTAGCGCAGGGTGGGAACGGGTTATCTGGCGCTAACCGAAGCCGACAGAGAGGCGATGCTGAAGGCGATCGGGGTCACCTCGATCGAGGGGCTCTTCGCCGACATCCCCGAGCAGGCGCGCTTGCGACGCGAACTGGCGCTGCCTGCGGCCGTCTCCGAGCTCGAGGTGGAGCGCGAGCTGGCGGATCTGGCCGGGCGCAACATCCATACCGGGCGCGAGCTCTCATTCCTCGGCGCCGGCATCTACGACCACTACGTGCCGGCGATCGTCGACGCGGTCGTCTCTCGCCCAGAGTTTCTGACCGCCTATACGCCCTACCAGCCCGAGCTGAGCCAGGGCGTTCTGCAGGCGATCTTCGAGTACCAGACCGTGATCTGCGAGCTGACCGGGATGGAGGTGGCGAACGCCTCCGGCTACGACGGCGCCACGGTCGCCGCCGACGCCTGCTTCATGGCCGCGCACGCGACCGGACGCAAGAAGATCGTGATCGCCGAGGCGGTCAATCCGCAGATCAGGCAGGTCGTCAAGACCTATGCGCCCGGCTTCGGGCTCGAGGTCGTCGAGGTGGCGCACACAGAAGGAGTCACCGACCCCGGGCGCTTCCGGGCCGAGGCGGAGGAAGCGGCGGCGGCGATCTTCCAGCAGCCGAACTTCTTCGGTTGCCTGGAGCCGGCGCCGGATCTGGCCGCGGCGGCGGCTGAAGCGGGTGCGCTGGCGGTGGCGCACGTCGATCCGCTCTCGCTCGGCGTGCTCGAGGCGCCCGGCAACTACGGCTGCCAGATAGCCGTCGGCGAGGGCCAGGCCGCCGGCAACCACCTCTCCTTCGGAGGCCCGCACTTCGGCTTCCTGGCGGCGAAGAAGGAGCTGATCAGGCGTATGCCCGGCCGTATCGCCGGCGAGACTACCGACCGGCGCGGCCGCCGCGGCTTCGTTCTCACCTTCCAGACGCGCGAGCAGCACATCCGGCGCGAGAAGGCGACCTCGAACATCACCACCAACCAGTCGCTCTGCGCGCTGGCCGGGCTCGTCTACCTATCCTGGCTCGGTCCCAAGGGCCTACGCCACGTGGGGGAGACCTGCATGGGACTCGCCGAGTTGGCGAAGAGCAAGCTCGGCCCGCCGCCCGCGTTCGCGGCGCCGAGCTTCAAAGAGCTCGCCGTCCGCCTTGATCGCCCGGCCGAAGAAGTAGTGCGCGCGGCGAAGAAGAAAGGCGTCAATCCCGGCTATCCGCTTGGGCGCGACTACGCGGGGATGGAGGACGTTCTGCTCGTCGCGCTGACCGAGAAGCGCTCGCCCGCCGATATCGAACGGCTGGTCGAGGTGCTGGGGGAGGTGCTCGCATGAGCGTCGCTCGCCTCCGGCTCGCTCCCACGAGGGCAACCATGTTTCCCTCGTGTGCTCCCTTCTTCTTGGGCGTACGCCTCAACCCACGCGCCGCACATGTCGCCGCGTCGGCTGAGGATCGAGTTTGGGGAAACCTCCCGGTTTCCCCCTTGCCCCTTCCCCGCCCTCATGGGCCGAAGGTCGGCCCATGAGCGAGTGGCGCGAGGAACCCCTGATCTTCGAGAAGTCCAAGCCCGGTCGCTGCGCCTGCTCGCTGCCTCGCTACGAGCTGCCGAAGACTGACGTACCGGCTGCACTGGCGCGAGCCGAGGCGCCGCGCCTGCCCGAGCTGGCAGAGCCCGATCTCGCCCGGCACTTCTCGGCGCTCGCCGATCGCAACTTCGGCGTCGACTCCGGCTTCTACCCGCTCGGCTCCTGCACGATGAAGTACAACCCGCGCCTGAACGAGCGCCTGGCAGCCCAGCCCGGTTTTGCCGACCTGCACCCGCACCAGCTTCCCGAGGACGCGCAGGGCGCGCTCGAGCTCTGCTTCCTGCTTCAAGAGGCGCTGGCCGAGATCGCCGGGCTCGATGCCGTCTCGCTCCAGCCCGCGGCCGGCTCGCAAGGCGAGCTGACCGGGCTGATGCTGGTGCGCGCCTACTTCCAGGACAAAGGCGAGCTCGAGACGCGGCGTAAGGTGGTCGTCCCCGACACGGCGCACGGCACCAACCCGGCCAGCGTCACCATGGCCGGCTTCGAGCTGCAGCCCGTCAAGACCGACGCGCGCGGCAACCTCGATCTCGACGACCTGCGCCGTGTGGTCGGCCCGGACGCCGCGGCGCTGATGCTGACGAACCCCTCCACGCTCGGTCTGTTCGAGGAGGGCATAGTCGAGGTGGCGCGCATCTTCCACGAGGCCGGGGCGTTGCTCTACTACGACGGCGCCAATCTGAACGCCGTCTGCGGCATCTCACGTCCCGGCGACATGGGCTTCGACATCGTCCACTTCAACCTGCACAAGACCTTCTCGACGCCGCACGGCGGCGGCGGCCCCGGCGCCGGCCCGGTGGCGGTACGCCGGGCGCTGGAGCCGTTCCTGCCCACCCCGGCGGTCGTGCGCCGAGACGACGGATCGTTCGCGCTCGACAACGAGCGGCCGAAGTCGATCGGCCGGGTGCGCGGCTTCCTCGGCCCCTTCGGCGTCTTCGTCAAGGCGTACGCCTTCATTCGCGTCTACGGCCCCGCTCTGAAGGAGATGTCCGAGGCGGCCGTGCTCAACGCCAACTATCTCCTGGCCCGGCTGAGGGACGTCTACGAGCTCCGCTACGACCGCCTCTGCATGCACGAGTTCGTGCTCTCGGCCGCCGGGCTCAAGCGCGAGCACGGAGTCAGCGCGCTGGATGTGGCCAAGCGGCTGATGGACTACGGCATCCACCCACCCACGATCTACTTCCCGCTGGTCGTGCCCGAGGCGCTGATGATCGAGCCGACCGAGACCGAGTCGATCGAGACCCTGGATACGTTCGTGAAGGCGATGCGCCGGATCGCCGCCGAGGCGGCCGAGGATCCCGAGCTGCTGCACGCGGCGCCGCACGACCGCCCGGTCGAGCGCCTCGACGAAGCGGGCGCCGTCAAGAACGCGATCGTCCGCTATGAGTTCGGGGAGCGCGAGACCGTTTAGCTCGCAGGTCTGAGGGCGACTCGGACAAGAATCCAGGACGTTCGCCAGATACTGAGAACCCCGCCGGGAGTCGGTGACTGCTTGACGACCAGGTAGTTGTCGAGAAGTCGGGGTCGGTCACTCGCCGGAAGCGCCGGCACTTGATCGGCGATCCACGCGAAGCCATGCTTGCTCACCCAGCCATCAACTTTCGAGAGAGGCTCGTTAACGAAGGCCGGAACCTTGGTGTCGGCCGGCGGCCCGCCCGTGTGAATGCGAATAGGCGCCGTGCCTGACGCCGAGCAAGAGAAAGCGCCCGAACGGGTTTTCTTGAGAACACAGGTGTTCGAGCTGAAGCTGATCGTCACAACCTGGCCTCGATGCACGACTATGCCCGCAGCCGGCTTCGTTCGTATTCTCAGGGACTGACCGGAGCCGTCCAGAGAGAACAGACCACTCGGTATGGCGACCTTCAAGCCCGCCTCGCGAAGTCTTAGATAGGCCTGAATGACGTTCCGGGCCGGAACTTGCGGCACCGTGACGGTCTCCGACTAGTCCTTCCCGCCGCAAGCGGAAACGACCAACCAAACGATCACGACCAGTGCAACCAGCACGTAAAGCGAGCGTCTCATCTCTGTCCGCGAACTCTATGCCAATGTGATTCGGCTCGTAATCACGAGGAAAATCGCCTCCGGAAAGCAAGGGCTTCGCGAGTCGAGGGAGAAAACGCACTTGAGTCCGACCGCTTACGGGACGATACTCGGCCTACTGGAGCGATCTACAGAGGGGTTCTTACGGTGCCGAACTCAGGAATGAAGACCTGTCCGGAGTGCGCTGAGGAGATCAAGCTCGAGGCCAAGATCTGCCGCTACTGCGGTACGACCTTCGCGCTCGCCCACGTCGGCTATTGCATTCGCTGTCACAAGGTGGTTGCTCAGAGCGAGCTTGGTGTCTGCTCGATCTGTGGCTCGCGCCTGCTCGACGTTCGTCTGGAGAGCTTGGAGACCGCCGGGCCGACGATCGGCTCGCAAGAAGGAAGGCCCGTCGCCGCGCCCGTGGCCGGGTTTGTCCCGGGGTTCGTGCCTCCGGTCGGGCCGGTCGATGAGGCCACGAACGAGTCCCCGATCGAACCTCCGACTGAGGTCACCACCGTCTGGCCGCCGCCGGCTACCACCGAGCCGCCCGCGCCCGAGATGCCGCTTGCCCCTTCGCCCGCTCCCGGCTCGCCTCCTGGAGTCGCCTGGGCGAAGCCGGGCGCTCCCGCCGAGACGGCTCCGCCGGAGCGCGAGCCCGTCGCTACCGCGGCCGGGCCCGAGCCCGAGGCACCAGGTCCCGCTCAACCCGCGGCAGGATCGACGCCGGACATCGTCGCCGAGCGCCTTGCAGCCTTCGCCAGGCGCGAGCCCGTCGTACCAATTCCGCCGGCTCCCCCGGCGCCGACCGCCGGGCCGCCCGTTCCTCCGCCGCCGGGGCCACCATTCGCGCCGCCGCCGCGTCCGCCCGTTACTGCGCCGCCGCCGCGTCCGCCCGTGGCTCCTCCTGTCCGTCCTACGGTTGGCACCACTCCGCCGGTAGCCCCGAGCCCACCGGTTCCGCCTGTCGGCGCCGGACGCCCCGTAACGCCCGCCGCGGTCGCTCCGCCCGTTCATCTCGAGCCCCAGCCGGAGCCCGCCAAGGAGAAACCGGCCGAACCGGTGCCGGCCGCGGGACAGCGCCTCGGCATCGTCCCGTCGCTCGCCCAGCGCGCCGCCTATCCGTTCTATCTGGTAGCCGTGATAGCCGTGCTGGCGATGTGGCTCGTCAACTACTACTGGAACGGGTACCTGAAGGGGACCGACAAACTGGGGTCGCAGACACTCTCACACTTCGTGGTTGCGACGTACGGAGACAAAGGCATGATCATGATCGGCTGGCAGATAGGTCTCATTGCGATCATCTGCGCTCTACTCATGCCGACGCGGTTACTGCCCAAGGGGTGGTTCCGTGAGCGTGGGGTCGCGAAGGAGTATGCGAAGGAGCTGAAGGCAGAGCTTGCCGTGGACATGGTCTTCACGCAGAAGTGGTACTTCCAGAAACTGATGCTGGCCTTCGCTCTCTGGGCGATCGCGATCGGCACTCTAGTCGCCACTCTCGTCAGGCACGGCAGCTTCGTGTTGCAGACGGGCGGCTACGTGGCGATCGTGGCTCTACTTCTCGGGTTCGCCTGCTCCGGCGTGCTCGCGGTGAGGCGCGAGCCGGTCGTCGCCATCGATTCGAGCGGGCGGATCCAGCGCTAGAGCCCAGCCGTGAGCTAGCTGACGTCGCGGCGCCCTAGCAGTACCAGCGCCAGGACCGTTGCCAGCGCCATCCAACCGCAGAGGACGGCCATTCCGGCCGCGTGGCTGAGCAGGTCCCCGGAGTTGCGCGTTCCTGTGTTCAGGACGGCGCCCGTTGCCTGAAGCGGAAGGAAACGTCCGGCGTGTGAGTTGATCGCGTGCACGCGCAAGATCGCGGTGATGAGCCGCTCGACGAAGAAGAGCCAAGCGAAACAACCAACCACGGCGCCGATCTGGTTGCGGATGGCAAGGCCGATACCGCTGCCGATCGCTCCCCAGAGCGCTGCCGCGAACAGTACGCGGCCGAGAAAACCCGCGGCGGGGCCGGCCTGGATTACGAAGTCGACGCCCTTTATGGGCAAGGCAATGGCGAGCTCAAAGGCCACGAATCCTTCGGCAAGCGCGACCAGCGCGACACCGAACAGCATCCCGGCGATCGCCTTCGAGATCGCGACCGATGCGCGCGATGGAGTTGCGAGCAGTGTCGGAGTAATCGTGCCGTGGCGGAACTCGCCCGTCGAGACGATCAGGCCCATGATCAGGGCGATGAGGAGTGCGAGGAATCCGATTCCGAGCAGGTCGAGCTGGTTGTGCGGGCTCGAGATGTTTTCCTTGTGTTCGCCGGCGACGCTGGCGACGGCGAACAACGTGACCAACGCGGTGAGCGCAACGAGCAGCCAGAAGATGGTGCGTGTGGTACGGATCTTCAGCCACTCGGAGGAGAGCGAGGCGATCATCTCTGCTCCTCGGTAGTGAGCGCGAAGAAGACATCCTCGAGCTGTGTCGCAATCGGAGTCAGTTCGTGCAGAACCACCTGCGATTTGGCGGCGATCTCTCCGATCTGCGAGCTGGCGCCGCCGGTAACCAGCAGGGCATCCCCGTCGGCGTCGACCTTGAGGCCGGCCTTGGCGAGCTGCTTCTCGAGTTTCGCCGCCTGCGGGCTGCGAACGCGAACGCGCCCTTCGACGCTACGGGTGAGGCTCTCCACGCTGCCGTGCGCGACGAACTTACCCTTGTTGATGATCACGACCTCGTCGACGGTCTGTTCGACCTCGGCCAGCACGTGGCTCGAGATGAGCACGGCCCGGCCTTCCGCGGCGAGCGAGCGTAGCGTGTCACGGAGCCAGCGAATCCCTTCGGGGTCGAGGCCGTTTGCGGGCTCGTCCAAAATCAGAACGCCGGGGTCGCCGAGCAGCGCCGCGGCGAGCGCCAGGCGCTGGCGCATCCCGAGCGAGTAGCCGCCGACCCTCTTGTTTGCGGCACCCTCGAGCCCGACGATCTTCAGCACCTCGTCGACGCGTGCCTTGGGCGCGTGGCCGGCCCGGGCGAGTACGCGCAGATGGTTACGAGCCTTGCGACCGGGGTGGAAGCCGGAGGCCTCGAGCACGGCTCCGACCTGGCAGAAAGGGCGCTCGAGATCGACGTATCTCTTACCGTTGATCGTTGCCTGGCCGGAGTTGGCACGCACGAGCCCGAGCAGTACGCGCAGCGTCGTTGTCTTACCGGCGCCGTTCGGGCCGAGGAAGCCGACCACGCGCCCGGGCTCGACGGTGAAGCTGAGCCCGTCGACGGCGAGCGTCTTCTTGCCGTAGCGCTTACGGAGGTCTTCGACCGCGATCATGGGGCGTACTCTCTCACAACGTCTACGCCGTCGGCGATACGGCCGGCCGGTCTCCTCGGGTTCGGCCAGCCGTACCGGGTGCCCCGGCGAGCTGACCGCAGGCGGCCTCGATCTCGCGTCCACGGGCCACCCGCACCGTCGCCTCGAGCCCGCCCTTGGAGAGTGTCTCGCGGAAGGAGTCGATCGCGGCACGGCTGGAACCGCGGAAGGCGCCGGTCTCGTTGTAGGGGATCAGGTTGAGCTTGAAAACCCTCGGGTTGAGCAGCCGTGCGAGCGCCCGCGCCTGATCGAGCCGGTCGTTGACGCCGGCGAGCATCAGGTACTCGACCAGCACCTTGCGCCGGCGCGCGGCGTAAAAGCGCTTGCAGGCAGCCAGCACCTCGGCGATCGGATAGCGGTCGGTGACCGGCATCAGCGTGCGGCGCAGCTCGTCGTCGGGCGCGTGCAGCGAGAGTGCCAGCCGTACGGGGAGCCCTTCACCGGCGAGACGGTCGATGCCGGGCACCCAGCCGGCGGTCGAGATCGCCGTGTGGCGTGCGCCCACGCCGAGGTCGGGCAGGGCGCGAACGGCCGTTAGAACGGCCTCCAGGTTCATCAGCGGTTCGCCCATGCCCATGAGAGCGACGTTGCTGATCGCCTCGACGCGGCGGAAGTAGAGCGCCTGCTCAACGATCTCCCAGGCGCTCAGGTTGCGCCGGAAGCCCATCTGGCCGCTGGCGCAGAAGGTGCACTTGAGCGGGCAGCCCGACTGGGTCGAGATGCAGACCGAGCGGCGTCCGTCGCGGTAGCGCATCAACACCGACTCGACGGGGTGCCCGTCGTGAGTGCGAAAGAGCACCTTGACCGTGCCGTCGCTGGCCTCGAGCCGGCGCTCGAGCTCGAGCGTGGAAAAAGGCACGCGACCTGGAAGCTCGGAGCGCAAGGACTTGGGTAGCGAGGTCATCTCCTCGTAGGAGCCCGCGCCGGCGCAGGCGCGCTCCCACACCTGGCGGGCGCGGTAGGCGGGCTGGCCGAGGTTGGCGAGCATCTGCTCGAGTAGGTCGCGGTCCATCTCCAGTTGAGAGTAGTTCCTACTCGTACTGCAGCGCTTCGAGCACGTTCAGGCGTGCGGCGCGGCGGGCGGGCAGGATCGCGGCCACGAGTCCGACCACGATTGCCGCGATCGCGAACACGAGAAGCGATCCCCAGGGCACCGCAAAGACGATGCCGTACTTCTTCAGCACCGAGGTGACGAGAGCCGCCAGCGCCAGCCCGAGCGCGATCCCTAGCGAGGCGCCGATCAGCGCCGTCGTGACGCTCTCGTAGCGCACCATCCGCCGCGTCTGGCGCCGCGTCATCCCAATCGCCCGCAGCATGCCGATCTCGCGCGTGCGCTCGAAGATCGAGAGCACGAGCGTGTTGACGATGCCGAAGAAGCTGACGAGGATGGAGAGTGCGAGCAGGACGTAGAGCAGATTCAGGAGCTGGTTGAGACCCTGCAGGCGCGAGGCCTTGAACTGAACCTTGGTCTGGACCTTCTCGTCCGGGAAGGGAGCAAGGGTGTGCTCGAGCGTTTTCGTGTTCGCGGTTGTCACGCCACCGCGGATGTTCAGCAGGATGGCGAAGTCCATCGGGCTCGGGAAGTTGGCGTCGAAGGTGCGCGTCGAGATCGTTACGCGCGCGAAGGCCGACCCGCCCACCGGTCGCTTATAGATGCCGAGTACGCGAAGCCGGAGCGTCCGTCCGCTGGGTGTGAGCAGGCGGATCGGCGAGCCCAGCCGGAGGTTGTGCGTGTCGGCGTAGTCGCTGTCGACGAAGGTACCGCGTGCGCCGAGCCGAACGGAGGCGTTCTTTCCGGTCGTCCAGTCGATGCTGACGACGCGGCCGACGTCGGGCGAGGCTCCGCTGACGTCGATCGTCTTACCGAAAGCACGCCCGCTTCCGAAACGAAGGCCGGAGACGGCGGTGACCGAGGGGAGTCGCCCAAGCGTCTGCTCGGAGGCGGGCGAGATCGGTGAGAAGCCGTCCTGAGCGACGACCGCGTAGTCGGCGACGAACATCTGGTCGACCGCCTGGACGAACGGCAGCCTGATCCCCTGGCCGAAGACGGCGACAAAGGTGACGAGCGCGAGCCCGATCATTAGCGCCGCCGAGGTCGCGGCGGTACGGCCGGGGTTACGGGTCGCGTTACCGCGAGCGATCTTGCCCGCGGAGCCGCCCAGCCTGGAGGTCGGAGCGCCGAGCACCGAGGCAAGCGGGCGCACGAGCGGCGCGGAGAACAGAGCGACCCCGAGAAAGACGAGCACGCCGCCGGCGCCGAGTAGGGCCAGGCGACGGCCGGTCGCGACGCCTTGGAGTAAGAGACCGAGGCAGAGGAAGAGCGTTCCGAGCGCGAGCACTACGACGCCGAGGTAGGGAACGAGCCAGGCGAAGCGCCCGCGCGGGAGCGTGGCGCCCTCGCGCGCCGCGGCGATCGGAGGAACGCGTGTCGCGCGCAGAGCGGGGAAAAGGCTGGCGCCGACCGTCACGATCGTCCCCACGAGGAGCGACACGACGAGAGTGCGCGGTGCGAAGACGAGGCTGCCGAGCGGAAGCTCGATGCCGAAGCTCCCGAACAGGCGTTGCAGTCCGTGCGCTATCCCGAAGCCGGCGCCGAGGCCGGCCGACGAGGCCAGAACGCCGATGGCGAAGCCCTCGCCCAGCACTGAGGAGAGAACCTGATTGCGCGAGGCGCCGAGCGTGCGCAGGGTGGCGAACTCGCGCGTGCGTTGGGCGACCGTGATCGAGAGCGTGTTGAAGATCACGAAGGCGCCGACAAAGAGCGCGATGAAGCCGAACGCAAGCAGCGCTTTTTGAAAGATGTTCAAGACCTTGTTCGAGGACGAAGCGTCGCTAGCCGCCTGCTGGGCGCCCGTCTTCACCTGCGTGCCGGGCGGCAGGATCGAGCGGATCTGCTTCAGGAGTCGCGCATCCGATACGTTCGGGCGCGCCGCCAAACGAATGATGTCGAGGCGCCCTCTTTTACCGAACAGAGCCTGAGCGGTTGGGAAGTCGAAGCAGGCGAATGTCGTTCCCCCTAGCGACGAAACGCCGCCGAGCTTGGCGATGCCGACGAGCCTGAATTGGCGAACCGGCCCGCGAATCTCGATCGGGACGCTGCTACCGATCCCGTAACCCTGGGCATCGGCCGTTGCCTTGTCAATCACAACCTCGTTCGGTCCCCTGGCCCAGCGTCCGGCGACGAGTGTGAGCGGGTTGAACTCCATGTTCGAGTTGTGGTGCACGGAGAAGCCGAGCGTGCCTCCGCGGCCGGCGACCTTGCCGTTCCGTCCCAGGATCTTCGTCTCGAACGACTGCACCGAGCCGACCGCGTCCTTGACGTCGGGGAGCTTTCGCACCTTCGCGAGCAGGCTCTCGGGGAAGCTCGGCAGTGTCAGGTTGAGGCCGTTGTCGCTCGTGCCGACGGCGGACTTGCCCGTGATGACGGCGCTCGTGTTCTTGTAGACCGAGCCGAAGATCGTGTGCACGGCCCCGAGCATCGTGTCGGTGAGGATGTAGGTGCCGCTGATCATCGCCACGCCGAGCACGATCGCGATCGCGGTCAGGCTCGAGCGCAGCTTGCGCGTGAGAAGCCCGCGGATAGTGACGTGGATCATCGTCCCGTCTTTATTGACCCCGCGGGCTCGCTCACGCTATTCCCGACTCGCTATTCGTATTGGAGAGCCTCGAGGACGTTCAGCTTCGCCGCGCGCCGTGCCGGGAAGATCGCCGCGGCAATGCCGATGATCACGGCGAGGATCGCGAAGAAGAACAGCTGCCCGACGGGAAGCGTGAAGCTCACGTAGGGGATTCGGCTAACCAGGAGCGCGCCGAAAACGACCCCGAGCGCGATTCCCAGAGCGCCGCCGATCAGAGCCGTGATCACGCTCTCGTGCCTGATCATGCGCCTCGTTTGTCGCTGCGTGATGCCGATCGCGCGCAGCATTCCCAGCTCCCGGGTTCGTTCGTACACGGTCAGGACGAGCATCACGACGATGCCGACGAAGCTGATCAGGACTGAGAAGGCAAGCAGTACGTAGAGCACCATCAGGATCGGGTTGAGCGAGGCGATCTGGGCGTCCACGAACTCTTTGCGTGTCTGCGCTTGGGCGTTAGGGAAGCCCTTCAACGCCTTGTCGAGAGCCTTGGAGTTGGCCTCGCTTGCCCCGCCCTTCATGTTCAGGAGCGTGTACATGTTCGCCGGGTCCTGGAAGTTGGCGTCGAACGTCTTGGCCGAGAAGGTCACGTCGGCGAACGCAGAGCCTCCCGTCGGCGGCCTGAAGATTCCGGCGACGTCCAGATAGAGAGGCTTTCCGGCCGGGGTGATGACCTTCAGCCCTGATTGGATATTCAGATGATGCGACTTGGCGAAGGAGTCGCTGACCACGGCGCCGGTCGCGCCGAGCGAGTCGAGCGTGCTTTCCGAGCCGGCCTTCCACTTGAGCCGGAAGACCTTTGAGGGCTGCCCGTCGAGGGCGGTGACCATCATGTTCTTTCCGAAAACGCGCGCAAAGCCCATGCGAACGCTCGAGATCGCCTCGACGCCGGGCACCTTGGCCACGGCCTCGCCGGAGGCGATCGGGATGCCGGTCGCGGAGCTCGAGTTGACGGGCATCAGAGCGTAGTTTCCGGTGAAGATCGAGTCGACCGCGCCCTTGAAGGAGCCGATCAGGCTCGCCGAGAGCACAGCGACGAGGGTGACCAGGGCGCACCCGATCATCAGGGCCGCGGCCGAGGAAGCCGTTCGTTCGGGGCTCCGGCCCGAGTTCGCGAGCGCCAGGCGATTCATGGCCCGGTCGGGTATCAGGCTGGAGAATCTCGGTTTCTTCCCACGTGCCGACCTGATCAGCCAGAGCAAGAGCACGAAGGGCCAGAAGTCCGGGAACTCCTTTCGTCGTCCGATGGCGAGGCTGAACAGCCAGAGCAAGAACGAGAACGGCCAGATCAAGGTCGACAGCAGAATGACGGCGAGCGTTCCGATCGGACTGACCGCTCGCGCTATCGGCTTGACGACGCGGGCCGCCACGATCGCCACGCCTACGAAGATGAGTAGCGCGCCTCCTCCCAGGAGGATCAGGGTCAATCCGGTTCCCAGACCGTGCACGAACAAGCCCGAGAGAAGCGCGCCGAAGCCCATTGCCACCAGCGCCAGCGAGCCGGGCGTTCGGTAGGCGTGGAAGAACGAGGGCGGTAGAACCGCTCCCTCCCGAACGGCGGCGATCGGAGGAACGCGAACAGCCCGCAGGGCAGGCCAGATACTGGCGATCAGCGTCACGACGACGCCCACGACCAGAGAGACGACCACAGTGCGCGACTCGATCACCATCGCGTTCTTCGGCAGTTGCAGCCCCAGCTTCTCGAACAAGCGCATGAGGCCGATCGCGAGGCCGAACCCGAGCAAGAGACCGCTGAGCGAAGCCGCGATTCCGATGATTATCGCCTCGACCAGAACCGAGCCCAGAATCTGCAGACGCGATCCGCCGAGCGTCCTCAGCGTGGCGAACTCGCGCGTACGCTGGGCGACCGTGATCGAGAGCGTGTTGATGATCACGAAGCTGCCGACGAAAAGGGCGATACCGGCGAAGGCGAGTAGGAAGTACTGGAAGGCGGAGATCTGCTTAGAGGTGTCCGACGACGCCTTCGAGGCCTCTTGCTGACCCGTTCGAACGGTTAGGTCTTTCGGCAGAGCGCGACGCAGTTCTTGCACCAGTTTCTCCGGGGAGACTCCGGGCTTGGCGACGGCCTGGATGGTGTCGAGCTTTCCCTGGCGGTCGAAAAGCTGCTGCGCCGTGGCCAAGTCGAAGCCGGCTAGCGTGGCGCCCAGGATGCCGTTCGACTCTCCGAACCTGATGATGCCGGAGAGCCGCATCTTGCGTACCGGGCCGTTCACGAGGATGCCGATCATGTCGCCGGCCTCGTAGCCGGCTTTGCGGGCGGCGCCCTGGTCGATCACGACCTCGTTCTTCTTCGGCCAGGAGCCCGAGACCAGCGTCACAATGTTTAGCTCCGGAATCGAGTGATCGATGCTGTAACCGAGGTTCGGCGCGCCGCCGGTGGCGATGACCTTGCCGTTCTTACCGACGATTGAGCAAGAGCCGCTTCCGACTCCACCGCTCGCGGCCTTTACGTCTGGAACCGCACGAACCTTCGCGAGCAAGGACTCCGAAAAGCTCGGCGTGATGCCCATCCCGCTGTAGTCGTTGTTCACGACCGAGCGGCCGGTGATATTCGCGTCCGTTCCCTTGTAGATCTGCTGGTAGAGACTGTCGAAGGAACCGTTGATCGTGTCGGTGAGGACGTAGGTGCCGCTGATCATGGCGATACCGAGCACGATCGCGATCGCTGTGAGGCTGGAGCGCAGCTTGCGAGTCAGAAGCCCGCGCAAGGTGATCCGGATCATTTGCGCCCGATCTCCTGGATCGCCTTCTGGATCTCCTCGGGAGTTGTCTCCGGGAGTTCCCTGACGATCTCGCCGTCGCCGAGGAAGAGGACGCGGTCGGCGATCGTTGCAACGCGGGCGTCGTGGGTGACCATGACGATCGTCTGCCCGAGCGTCTCGACCGAGTCGTGCAGGAGGTCGAGGATCTCGCCGCCGGTTCGCGAGTCGAGGTTGCCGGTCGGCTCGTCGGCGAAGAGCACGGTCGGGCGCGAGATCAAAGCTCGGGCGATCGCGACTCGCTGCTGCTGGCCGCCGGAAAGCTGGGCCGGGCGGTGAGTCAGACGCTTGGAGAGCCTCACCTTGGTGACGACCTCGTTGAACCAGTCGGGATCGACCTTCTCGCCGGCGATCTCGAGCGGCAGGATGATGTTCTCGCGGGCCGTCAGCATCGGCAGGAGATTGAAGAACTGGAAGATGAAGCCGACGTGCTTGCGGCGGAGCTTGGTCAAGGCGGTGTCATCGAGTTCGGTTATCTCGGCGCCGTCGATCTCGACCGAACCCGAGGTCGGCTTGTCCAGTCCGGCCAGGATGTGCATGAGCGTGGACTTACCGGAGCCCGAAGGGCCCATGATCGCCGTAAGGCGCCCGGTCGGGACGTCGAGCGAGACGCCGCGCAAGGCGTCGACGGCGGTGTCGCCCTCGCCGTAGCGGCGGGTGATTTCGACCGCGTGCACGGCGATACCGTCCAGCTCCGCGGTCTTACTTGCAAGCTTCTTCGTAGCTCGGGTGCTCATACGTTCCTCCTGTGTGCGTGACGGCAGCGCTGCCAGCTTGGCGCCGGAACGATAGTAGCCATATCTCTATGAGTGCATGTTCTAGGTCTTGTTACGGAGATGTACGGATTTCGAATCGTTGACGTGGGCAGGACTCTTACTCGTACTGCAGTGCCTCGAGCACGTTCAGCCTCGAAGCTCGCCTGGCGGGCAGGATCGCGGCGAGCATTCCCGCCACCACCGCCGCCAGGGCGAAAACGGTGAGCGAGACGACGGGCAGCGAGAAGACGACGTCGTAACGGCTGAGCGCCGTGGTGGCCATCGCCGCCAGGAAGACGCCGACCGGAATCCCGAGTGCGGCTCCGATCAGGCAGATGGTCACGCTCTCGTGGCGGATCATCCTGCGCGCCTGCCGGCGGGTCATGCCGACCGCCCGCAGCATCCCTAGCTCGCGCGTGCGCTCGAACACGGACAGCGCCAGCGTGTTGACGATGCCGAAGAAACTGATCACGACCGCAAGCCCGAGCAGGACGTAGAACATCGCCAGCAGCGCGTTCATCCCTGAGCTCTGATCGTCGATCGCCTGCTGCTCGGTTCGCAGTTGCACGCTCGGGAAGGCTACGAGGGCCGAGCGTAGTCTGCCTGCGATCGCCTCGGACTGGCCGCCGGCGGTGCGCAGGAAGAGAGCCGTGGTTGTCTTCGGGTTTTTATAGGCGGCGTCGAAACCGGCTTGGGAGACGGTGATCTGCCCGAGCAGGGAGAAGAACTCCGATTGCTTGTTGGTGGCGACCACGCGCAAGGACAGCTTCCGCCCGTCCGGCATCGTGACGGTAAGACGGTCGCCCGCTGACAGGTGGTGCTCGCGGGCGAAGGAGTCCTGGAGGATCGCTCCGTCCTTATCGAGTCTCGCGAGCGAGTCGCTCGACCCGTCCTTCCAATTGAAGTGGTAAACCGAACGGATCACGGTCGGATCAATGCCCGTGATCTGAGCCTGCTTTCGGTAGGCGATGACCGTGTCGGAGCGAAGTGCGACCGCCTTCTCGACCCCCGGCACGCGAGCGAGCGTGCTCGCGGTGGCGTTCGAGAAGGCGTTGCCACCGGGCTTGGCCGCGACGACGTAGTCGGTCGAAACCTGCTTCTTGATCGCAACCTCGGTCGAGCGCGTGAGACCGCGTGCCAGCACCGAGACGAAGGTGACGAGAGCCAGACCGATCATCAACGCGGCCGCGGTCGAAGCGGTTCGAGCGGGCGCACGCATGGCGTTCTCGCGCGCGAGCTTGCCCGAAACGCCGCCGAGGATCGATCCCGGCGAGCCGACCAGTCGCGCAAGCGGCCGCATGAAATGCGAAGAGACGAGTGCCAACGCGATGAAGAAGAGAGCGCAGCCGGCGGCGAGTGTGATCAGCCTCTGACTGGCCTGACCGACGGACCCGAAGAGACCCATTCCGATCGCGGCGAGCGACGTCGCGAGCAGGAGCCCCGAGACGATCGGGCGCAGGTAGGCGAAGCGGCCGCGTGGCAGCGTAGAGCCCTCACGCACGGCGGCGATCGGCGGCACCCGGGTCGCCCGGAGCGCCGGGCCGAGCGAAGCCAGAAGCGTGACGATGATGCCTGTGGCGATGCTGATCACGAAGGTGCGCGGGGCGTAGACGGTTGCAGTTCTCGGTACGTCGATGCCGATCGTGCCCATCAGCGCCGAGAGGAGCTTTGCAAGCCCGATCCCGAATGCGATCCCGACTAGCGAAGCGATCAGGCCGATCGTCAGTCCCTCGGTGATGACGCCGCCGAGGATCTGGCGCCGGCTGGCACCGATCGTGCGCAAGGTCGCCATCTCGCGCGTGCGCTGGGCAACCGTGATCGAGAGCGTGTTGAAGATCACGAAGGCGCCGACGAAGAGCGCGATACCGGCGAAGGTGAGCAGCGCGTAACGGATGATCTTGGCGAACGAGGTCCACTCGGACTGGTCCTTCTTGATCTGCTCGTCGACGGTCAGAGCTTGCACGTGCGCGGGCAGGAGAGGCTTGATCTCCTTGACGAGGTGAGCGGGCGAGACACCCGCTTTCGCATCGACGTCGATCTCGGTCAGCCTTCCTGTCATTCCGAACAGTCGCTGGCCGGTGGCGAGGCTGAAGACCGCCATCGTCGCGCCGCCGAGCGAGTTGGACGAGCCCCATTGCAGCAGCCCGACGACGCGGAAGCGCTCGAGCGGGCCGGAGCCCTCGACGCTAATCGTGTCGCCGACCGTGGCGTGCGCCTTCTTGGCGCTTAAGACATCGATCGCCACCTCGCCGGGACCGCTCGCCCAGCGCCCCTCGACGATCTTGAATGCGTCCTTCTTTCCGATCGTCGAAGCGTCACGGCCGAAACCGAGCGCGGGCGGGCCGGCCGGCCCGACGGTGTTCCCCTTCGCATCGATCATGCGCGCCGACTCGGTCTCGACGGCGCCGTAGGCGCGCTGCACGCCGGGAACCGAGGCGACTCGCTCGAGCAGAGAGGCGGGAACCGTGGGCCTGTCGCTGGTCGAGCCGCCGTTAACGAGCGACTTGCCCGAGATAACGGCCGATGTGCCCGAGCGGGCGGAGGCCATGAGCGTGTTGAACGACTTGTTGATCGTGTCGGTGAGCACGTAGGTGCCGGCGACCATGGCGATGCCGAGCACGATCGCCAGTGCGGTCAGGGAGGTGCGCAGCTTGCGGGAGAAAAGGCCGCGGAGAGCTATGCGTGTCATCTGTCCGTCACCTCCTGAGCTCGTTGATCGCCCGATGAACCTCTTCCGGTGTCGTACCGGAGAGCTCCTTGACGATCAGACCGTCGGCGAGGAAGAGGACGCGGTCGGCGACCGTCGCCACGCGCGGATCGTGCGTGACCATGACGATCGTCTGGCCGTAGGAGTCGACCGAGTCGCGCAGGAGCTCGAGGATCTCGCCTCCCGTTCGCGAGTCGAGGTTGCCGGTCGGCTCGTCGGCAAACAGGACGGTCTGCCTGGTGACGAGCGAGCGCGCGATTGCCACCCGCTGCTGCTGTCCTCCCGAGAGCTCGGCCGGGCGGTGATCGAGGCGGTTCGTGAGTCCCATCTTCTCGACCAGCTCGCCGAGCCAGGCCTCGTTCACCTTCTTACCGGCGATCTCGAGCGGCAGCACGATGTTTTCGCGCGCCGTCAGCATCGGGAGGAGATTGAAGAACTGGAAGATGAAACCGACGTGGCGGCGGCGCAACTTCGTCAACGAGGTGTCGTCGAGAGCCGTGATCTCGGTGCCGGCGATCTCCACGCTGCCCAGGCTCGGCCGGTCGAGCCCGGCCAGGATGTGCATGAGCGTTGACTTGCCGGAGCCCGAAGGTCCCATCACGGCGGTGAGGCGCCCCTCGCCGATCTCCAGCGAGATGCCGCGCAGAGCATCGACGGCCGTGTCGCCCTCTCCATAGCGGCGAGAGATTTCGTTCGCCCGCACGACGGTGTATGCGGCCGCCTCGCTGCGTTCTCCGTTCAGTTGGCCGGCGAGTATCGCTGCCGGCTCGACCGCGTTTTGCACCTGCATCGATCTCACCCTCCCTGCATTCGATTGGCGTACCCAAGCTTTTCGTGCAGAGCGCGAAGCGGATATGGGGTGAGCTGGTGTATGGCCGTGCGGATAGCCACACTCCATCGGTGCGGCCAGGTCGAGCCCGAGCGCCGCCGGTTGCTAGCGGCCGGCCAGGAAAAAGGTGGTGGCGAGTGCCACGTAGGCAACAAGGAGCGCGGCGCCGTGCAGACGGCTGGAACGACCCCGGGCGAGCAGCACTCCGACGAGCGCCGTCGACAACGCCAGCGCCGCGATTTCCACCGGGCGGAAGGAAAGCGCGAGTGGCTTGATCAACCAGGAGACGAGCGCGACGGCCGGGATCAGGAAAACGGCCACCTGGGCGCTCGAGGAGAGCGCGATCTCGGAGGCGAGCTTGATGTGCCCGCGCGCGGCGACGACGACCGCGCCCCCGTGCTCGGCGGCGTTGCCGGCGATGGCGACGATGACGGCGGCGACGAAGAACTCGGACAGGTGGGCGTGCCTGGCGAAGGTGTCGATGGTGCCCACGACGATCTCGGCCACGAAGGCCGTCACAAAGGTGGCGCCAGCCAGGGCGGCTAGCGAGAGCGGGAGCGACCAGGCGTGAATCTCGGCGGGGAGGTCGGAGACGTGGAGAAGGCGGTGGCGCCGGAGTGCGCGCCAGGTGACCACGAGGTAGCAGGCGAGTAGCGCGACCGAGACCGGGACGCTCGAGAGCGCCGTCACCTGCCGGGAAGAATGGCCCGCCCAGGCGAGCGCTGCCGGAATCAGGAAGAGCAGCACGGAGAGACCGATCAATCCGAGCCAGGTGAAAGACGAGACGAGGTCGATTTTGCCGCTCTTACCGACCACGAGCGAGGCTCCGAGAACCAGAAGCAGGTTGCCGACGATGCTTCCGGTCAGAGACCCGCGCACGACGCCCGTGAGCCCGTTCGACACCGCAAAGAGCGCGATGATCAGCTCGGGCGCGTTGCCGAAGGTGGCGTTGAAGAAGCCGCCGATTCCCGGGCCCGTGTGCTCGGCCAGGTGCTCGGTCGCCTCGCCGATAATCCAGGCGAGCGGGATCAGCGACAGGGCGGCGATCGCGAACAGGAGCGTTTCCGAGAGGGCCGAGGTGGCGTCGAGGGCTATCGCCAGAGGCCCTAGCGCGAGGCCCAACCAGAGGATGCGGCGGATCACAGCAGCACCCTACAACGAGGACGGCGAGATCTCATCCGGGGATTGTGGCGAGTCCGAATCTAATGAGAGTCGGCAGATGAGGAACGAGATTGTTGGGGTGGCGGTTCTTGGCACAAAGGTTTCACGTTCGCGTGCGTAACGAGCGGCTACCGTCTCTCGACCCCGCGGGTGAGTGGCTCAGGGGAGGGCGGAGGAAGATGGTCCCTCAGCGACCAAGTCGGCGGGTCTTCATTCCGCTTGGCGCTTTCGGTGGCGGGCTGTGGAACGTGGTGCCTACTCGTCGCAGGCGACGGGCTGTTTATCCCGTTACTCCCCTATAGCGCCCCTGGTATTGAGCGCGAGATCGGATATCGCTCGCTAAGAGACTCGATTCGACTAGCTCAGTTTGGGGCTCCTGTCAAGGCTTGCGGAGTAGGTGAGGCGTGCGCACAATCGGAGTATGTCCAAGCATCTCCGTGAGGCTGTTGGTCTACCTCTGAGGCCGCAGGAGGAGACGGAATGCCGCCGCTGTGAGGTGCACTGCGACAAGGTCGTCTACCCCGGCGCCTGTATCCGGCGCTCCTGCCCGTTCCTCTATGCCTACGAGGCTTTCGACCACACCTATGTGGGCTGCATGCAGAAGATCTACGAGGTCGAGATCGATCTCGAGCTGCTGCGCCTGGCGGAGGAGTCTAAGGGCTTCGGCGCGGTCAAGGCGAAGCGCGAGCCTTTGCCGATGTGCGAGGCCGAAGTGGACCAGTGTTATGCGCACCGGCGCGACCGGCTCGGCTGCCGCAATCCCGAGTTCAGCGAGCTCCCCGTCGGCCAGCCGACCTTCCGCGTACTCGCCCGCGTTCGCCGATCCTAAGGGCCTACCCCGCCAGGTCTACACGCCCGAAGCGGCCGCCCTGAGGCGATCGTCCGCGCACCTTGATAGCCGACGGTATATCGTTGCTCGCATGAGCGCTGGCGGACGGCTGGAGAGATACGCCCAACTCGCCGTCGAGGTGGGCGCCAATCTTCAGCCGGGGCAGCTTCTTCTCGTTCAGGCCCACCCCGAGCAGGCAGAGCTGGCGCGCGCCGTTGTTGACTGCGCCTACAGGGCCGGAGCGCGCTTCGTCGACGTCAACTACTGCGATCAGCGCGTGCGCCGGTCGCTGATCGAGAGCGGACCCGAGGAGATGCTCTCCTGGTCGCAGCCCTGGCTGGTCGAGCGCCTCAAGTACGCGTCCGCGGAAAAGGCTGCCAAGATCAACTTCTCGGGCGACCCCGAGCCGGGTCTCTTCTCGGATCTCGATCCCGCCCGCGTCGCCGGGGCGAGGCAGCGGGAGTTGCTCGAGACCTCGCTCCAGCAGCACATCGACGACCAGGTCGCCTGGACATTGATCGGCGCCCCGACCGAGGGCTGGGCCAAGGCGATCTTCGGCGAGCCGGACGTCGAGCGCCTCTGGCGGGCGATCGAGCATACGGTCAGGCTCGACGAGCCCGATCCCGTCGCGGCCTGGCGCGAGCACCTCGCCAGGCTCTCCAAGCGGGCGGAGATACTCAACCGGCGCCGCTTCGACTCGATCCACTTCCAGGGCCCCGGCACCGATCTCACTGTCGGCCTGATAGCCGACTCCTACTGGCATGCCGCCCAAGGGAAGACGGTTTTCGGCCAGACCTTTGTGCCGAACCTTCCGACCGAGGAGGTGTTCGCGACCCCCGACCGGCTTCGCGCCGAGGGCCATGTGCGCTCGACCCGCCCGCTTTCGCTCGACGGCACGATCGCCCACGATCTCGAGCTGCGTTTCGAGGGTGGGCGCATCGTCGAGGTCTCGGCCTCGGTCGGCGCCGAGGCAGTCGAGGCGCAGACCCGTTTGGACGAGAACGCCTGCCGCCTCGGCGAGGTCTCGATCGTAGACCGCACCTCGCGCGTCGGCGACCTGGACATGATCTTCCTGAACACGCTCTACGACGAGAACGCGGCCTGCCACATCGCCTACGGGCGCGGCTTCCCCGGCAGCATCGAAGGCGGGCTCGAGCTAGAGCCCGAGGAGCTCGTTCGTCGCGGCGTCAACTGGTCGGAGGTGCACACCGACCTGATGATCGGCGGCCCCGAGGTTGATGTCGACGGGATCACGAAAGACGGCGACTCTTTCCCGATCCTGCGCGCCAACGCCTGGGTGCTCGACTGAGCCGCGAAGAATCTTGCGATTCTTCGCGGAGGCGATCACGAGAAGTCATCGCGCCTTCGGCGTTCTGACTTTCTGCTCCTATACGCGCGGCGAGATGGTTCGGGTTGCCTTGCGGGGTTCGAGTCGTGTTGAGGACGGGCGTTTGGTTAGCCGCAGCCGCACATGTCGGCTGCGGCGGCTTCGCGGGCATCGTCACGCTCTGCGTTCGATCCCCGCTGGTCGAAAAGAGACTGGGCTGCCGATCGGGATGTCGTTTCTGCGATTGCGGGACGATCATGAAAGGATGATGCTGTGAGTCACGGCGCCTTCACCGAGCGGGCCAGCCGGCCGGACGAGGCCGAGGTCGAAGCGGTGCTCGGCGAGGCGGCTCTGCTTTGGACTCAGCTGTCGGCCTTCGTCGAGAGCTCGCTGCGCGTGCGCAGCGAGTGGAAGTTCTACGGGAAGAACTACGGCTGGGCGCTCGCGTTTAAGAAGTCGGGTCGCGCGGTCGTCTCGCTCTACCCGGACGTAGGCTCGTTCACGGCGCAGGTGATCCTGAAAGACGACCGGATCGCGCTCGTTCCTGAGGGGTTGATGATCCCCGAGCTGCGCGCGGCGATTGAGAGCGCGGATCCCTACGCCGAAGGGCGCTGGATCTTCCTCGTCGTTTCGTCCTCGCGGGAGCTCGAGGTCGTGAAGAAGCTGATCGAGATCAGAGCGGGCTAGCGATCAGCGACTCGTAGAGCTCGAGGTGGCTCGCCGCCGCCGCGTCCCAGCTGAGCGCCTCGCGCGCGGCCAGGGCGCCTTTTCGGGCTCGGTTGAGAGCCTTCGGCTCGTTTAGCAGCTTGCGCACGGCTTCGGTCATTGCCTCGACGTCGCCGGGTGGGACGGCGGCGCCGGCGCCGAAGCGGCGCACCGGCTCGGCCAGGCCGCCGACGTCGTAGACGACGGCAGGCACCCCGGCACCGAGCGCGCGCAGGAGGGCGCCCGACTGGTCGAGCTCGGGCCGGTACGGGAAGAGCGCCACAGTCGTCTCGGCGAGGGCGCGGTCGACCTCCGCGTCGTCGAGCCAGCCCAGCCGGAACTCGGCGATCTCACCGGCCTGCTCGCGGAAGGGCTCGACCGGCTCGATCGAGTCGCCGGCAACGAGTAGGCGCGCGTCCCCGAGGCGTTTCGTCACCTCAATTGCGTCGTCGAGCCCTTTGTAGGGACGGATCATTCCCAGGCTGAGCAGAGTCCGTCCGTCATCGGCGCGCGGCGGGTCGCTCCGGAAGACGGGGTGGGGAACGACGTGCAAGCGTTCCTCCGCGATGCCGAGCTCGGCCAGCGTCTCGCGTCCCCGGCTCGAGTGCACGACGACGGCGTCGAAGCGGCGCAGCAGCTCGAGCCAGAGATCGCGCTTGCCGGCCGTGCGCCGCGGCAGGAGGTCGTGAGCGGTGAAGACGAGCGGCGCCTTCTTGGGCAGCAGGTAGCGATCGAGCTGGGGGAGGGCGAGCCACTGAAAGTGAAAGACGTCAGGGCGGCGCCGGCGCAGGCGTGCCATCCCGAGCGGGTGCTCGCAGACCTTCATCGGCAGGCGCAGACGCGAGCGCTTGAACAGGCGCGAGCTGACGGGATAGAAAAGCTCCTCGCGCACGTAACCGTCGGCACCCGGCACCGGCCCGAAGCGGAAGCGAGAGCTGACCAGCTCGACCTCTGCGCCGGCGCGGGCGAGCGCGGCCGCCAGCTCGTGGTCGTACGGCGGCGTGAAGGCGGGCGGGTCGGCGATGATTACGCGCACGGCGGAAGCGTAGAGCGTCTAACGGAGTGACGACCCGCCGACCGGGCGCGAGCTGGAACTTCTCGAAGTCTCTGGCATCTCGCTAATCCGCCCGCCACCCCAGAGCGCCGAGCGGAATGAAGAACCGTCGACCGGGTGCGATTCCCGATTTCTCGGAGTCCTGGGCGCCTCGCTAATCCACCCTCCTCCCCCCACCCTCCCACGGGGCGGAGAACGGTATCGAGAAAACGCGCGCGAGAACGTGTCGAGTTCGCGCCAGAAGAAAACCGCGCCGTCGAGCCCGGCCAGGCGGAGCGCTTCGTCTCGTTAGGCGCTCCCAAGCATCGCGGCAGCCAGGCGGTTTCGTACACTCGGAGGCGATGCTCGTGCGCTCCTGGAACCTCTATCACGGCATGACTTCGCCCCGGGGCCGGCGCAGTCACCTCGAGGAGTCGGTGCGGCTGGTTTCGTCCGACCGTCCCGACGTCATCTGCCTGCAGGAAATCCCGCTCTGGGGCTGCGCCTATCTCGAGGACTGGAGCGGTATGACGGCGATCTGGAGGAGCACTCGCCGCGTCTGGTTCCCGGCCCGGCTGGGCGGCTGGATCACACGGCTCAACCAGGGTTTCTTCCGTTCGGCGTTCTCCGGGCAGGCGAACGCGATTCTGCTCCGTCCGCGTCTCGTCCCGCTCGAAGAGCTCTGGACGACCATCAGCCGCGGCCGGCGCGAGCGCCGTATCTGCCAAGCCGTTCGTCTCGAGGGGATGGTGATCGCCAATCTGCACGCCTCGAGCGAGCCCGGCCGCCCCGAGCTCGGCGCCGCCGAGATACTGCGCGCGCTTTCATTCGTCGAGTCGGTCGCCCAGTCCAAGGATGTCCTCGTCATGGCTGGCGACTTCAACCTGCGCCCGAGCCAGCTACCCAAGCTGCCCGGCTTCTCGCTGGCGGGCTCGCGGATCGACCACATTCTTGTCCGCGGCGGCGAGACGAGCCCGCTCCAGGTCTGGCCCGAGGCACGGCGGACGACCGCGTCCGGAATCCTCTCCGATCACGCGCCGGTCGAGCTCAGGGTCGGGTAGGAGCGGTTATCGTCCCGGCGATGGACTTCGCCCAGGCGCGCGCCCAGTTCCCGGTTCTCGAGAATTACGCCTATCTGAACGCGGGAACGTTTGGGCCGCTCGCCCGTGCCACGATCGAGGCGATGGAGGAGAGGCAGCGGCGTGATCTCGAGATCGGGCGCTCGGGGCCGAATTTCTTCACCGAGGTAACCGAGCTCCGCAACGAGGCGCGGGCACGGATCGCGGCGCTCGTGAGCGCCGAGCCGGAGCAGGTCGCCCTCACCTGCTCGACCACCGACAGCTGCAACATCGTCCTGGGCGGGCTAGACCTCTCGCGCGAGGACGAGGTCGTGACCACGACCGACGAGCACTTCGGCCTGCTCGGACCCCTGCACGCCTCCGGCGCCCGCGTCGTCGTTGCCAAGCCCGACCCCGAGACGATCCTGGCCGCGGTCGCGCCGCGTACCAGGTTGCTAGCGCTCTCGCAGGTGCTCTGGACGGACGGACGCGTCCTGTCCGTGGCCGAGCTCAGGGAGCGAAGCGGGCTGCCCGTGCTCGTCGACGGCGCCCAGGCGGTCGGCGCCATTCCGGTCAACGCCATCGGGCTCGACTTCCTCACCATCTCGGCGCAGAAGTGGCTCTGCGGTCCGGACAGGGTCGGAGCGCTCGTCGTTCGCGAGCCCGAGCGGCTACGCGTCGCCCAGCCGAGCTATTTCGCCCAGAAGAGCTTCAAGCCCGACGGAGCGTTCGAACCGCGGCCGGGCGCCGCCCGCTTCGACTCGCAGTGGATCTCGCCGGGCGTGCTGGCCGGGCTGCTCGCGGCGCTCGACTCCGTTCCCGAGTGGAGCTACGAGCGCGCCGCCGAGATGACCGAGCGCTGCCGCTCGGCGCTGGCGGAACGCGTCGAAGTTGTCTCGGCTCCAGATCAGGGAACCCTCGTGAGCTGGCTAGCGGAGAGTGATCCGGCGGAGACCGTCAGGCGCCTGTACGGGCGCGGCGTCGTCGTCCGCGACATTCCGGGACGGAACCTGATTCGCGCCTCCTGCGGCTGGTGGACGAACGAGAACGACATCGAGCGGCTGCTCGCGGGGCTCGTTGACATCGCCTAGGGCAAGTCGTACAGTCGCTCTGTCGTCTCGCGGGAGGATAGAGAACAATGAAGCGGCTCGCGTTTCTCTTGTTGCCGGTGCTGATCGCCCTGTTCGTGCCGGCGTACATCATGTTCGGCTCTTCCTAGGCTCGGAGGAAAAATGAAGCTACTAATGCTGATAGCGCTGCCGGCGTTGCTAGCTCTGCTCTTGCCGGGGTACATCATGTTCGGCAGTACCTAACGGGACAGAAAGAGAGATTCAGAGAAATGAAGAGGCTTACGCTTCTCCTACTGCCGGTGTTGATCGCCCTGCTAGCTCTGCTCTTGCCGGCGTACATCACGTTCGGCGCTAACTAGGCTCGGAGTAAAGACGAAACGATAGTTGAAGCGCCTAGCGCTTCTCTTCGTGCCGGTGCTGATCTTCCTGCTCGCGCCGGCGCCGATCTCGATCTACGCACATCCCAGTGTCGCTCGAAACAGCGAGCGCAGACTCAACCATCTGAAACGCGACTGGGGAGGGATCGTGAAGAGACCGCTGATCGCCGCAGCGCCGCTCGTCGTTCTCGCGGCATTCGTTGCTCAGAGATACATCGGCGCGCAGTAGGGGCGGTATAGAGGTCGCCGTCTCGCGGTTGCTCGCTAAGTGTTCGCAGCCGTTCGTAGCCCGAGCTCGGGCGCGATCGGCCTGAGCGCGGCGATCACGAAGGCGATGTGCTCATCGAGGTCGACGCCCAGCTCGTCGGCACCCTGGTAGACCTCGTCGCGGTTGACCCCCGCGGCGAACGAGGGCTGCTTCAGCTTCTTGCGCACCGACCTCGGCTCGAGCGTGTCGATCCCGTCCGGGCGCACCAGCCCGCAGGCGTGGACGAAGCCCGCCAGCTCGTCGCAGGCGAAGATCGTCTTTTGCAGCGGAGTGTCGCGCGGTACACCCGTATGGCTGGCGTGGGACAAAACCGCCAGCACGATCTCCTCGGGGTAGCCCTGCTCGCGCAGGATCGGGGCGCCCGCCTGGGGATGCTCGTCGAGGGTCGGGTGGATCTCGTAGTCGAAGTCGTGCAGGAGCGCGGCGATACCCCAGAGCTCCTCGTCCTCGCCGAACTTGCGCGCGTACGCGCGAACCGCCGCCTCGACCGCGAGCGCGTGCCGGCGCAGCGCCTCGCTCTTCGTGTATTCGGTCAGCGTCGTCCAGGCTTGCTCGCGTTTCGCAGGCATCGACGGCAGCATAACGCGCCCGGTCACCTCGTCCCTGCGCGACGAGGTAGGCGCGAATAGCCGATTTCAGTCCGAGCCTCCGGCAGACCGGATAGCTACGATAGCCGCGCTCGCTCGTAGATAGCGGGCGCCGAGACCATGACCGACGCCGCAGTCGCCGAAGCCCTACACCGCGAATCCTTCGTGATCGAGGGTGGGCACCCGCTTTCCGGGACGGTGCGCGCGGCCGGGAACAAGAACGCGGCCCTGCCGATCCTGGCCGCCTCGCTGCTCAGCGCCGAGCCGGTGGTGCTGCAGAACGTCCCCCGTATCCTCGACGTCGAGACAATGGTGGAGCTGATCGCGCACGTCGGTGCCGAGGCGAAGTGGACCGGCCCGAACGAGGTGCGCATCAAGGCCGGCGAGATCGCCAACACCGACCTCGACCCCGAGCTCTGCCGTCGTATCCGCGCATCTTTCCTACTCGCCGGGCCGCTTCTTGCCCGCGCCGGCAAGGTGAAAATCCCGGCGCCGGGTGGCGACGTGATCGGTCGCCGGCGTCTCGACACGCACCTCAAGGCCTTCGTCGAGCTGGGCGTGGAGATCGCGATCGAGCGCGACTACGTGATGAGAGTCGGCAAGCTGCGCGGCCAGAGGCTATTTCTCGACGAGCCGAGCGTGATGGGTACCGAGAACGTCGTGATGGCGGCCGTCCTGGCCGAGGGCGAGACGGTGATCGGCAACGCCGCCGGCGAGCCGCACGTCCAGGACCTGTGCCGCTTCCTCGTCTCGCTCGGGGCGGAGATCGAGGGCATCGGCTCCAACCTCCTACGCATCCGCGGTGTGCCCAGCCTGAACGGCGGCGAGCACCGCATCTCGCCCGATCACATCGAGATCGCCAGCTTCATCGGCCTCGGTGCGGTAACGCGCGGCGAGCTGACGATCGAAGGTTGTAGCGGCGAGGATCTGCGCCCGATCCTGCCGCACCTGGAACGGCTGGGCGTGCAGCTCGAGCTGGACGACTGCACGGTGCACGTCCCCGACGGGCAGGAGCTGGTGATCCAGGACGACCTCGGCGGAGCGATACCGAAAATCGAGGACGGGCCCTGGCCTCAGTTCCCGGCCGACCTGACCTCGATCGCCGTGGTCATCGCCACCCAGGCTCACGGTACCGTGCTGATCTTCGAGAAGATGTTCGAGAGCAGGCTCTTCTTCGTCGACAAGCTGGTCGGGATGGGCGCGCGGATCATCCTCTGCGATCCGCATCGGGCGGTCGTGACCGGCCCGGCTCCGCTCGCCGGAGACCGCATGGAGAGTCCGGATATCCGCGCCGGCATGGCGATGCTGATCGCCAGCCTCTGCGCCGACGGTGTCTCGACGATCGGAAACATCGGTCAGATCGATCGCGGCTACGAGCGCATCGACGAGCGCCTGTGCTCGCTCGGAGCTTGCATCGAGCGAATTTCCAGTTAGGACTCGAAGCGGAATGAAGACGATCGAGTGCTTCGTTTTGATTCGAGTTCTCAGATAGGGTGCCCTATGGCCGCTGACGAGACCGCCGGCACACGAAGCGCAGTCCGGCTGGCTCTGGCGGGTGCAGAGCGGGCTCACGTCGAGACCGGTGTCCCCGTTCTTGACCGGCTGCTGGAGCAACTCGCGCGTTACGGACGTTTCGATCTCACGCTCGGAGTCGCCCCCGGCAGCGCCGACACGCAGGTGGCCGAGTCCGGGCAGGCGTTCGGGAGCGCGCTGGCTACGCTTCTGCGCGCCGAGGGAGCGTACGGGCACGGAAGCGCACACGTACCCTCGGCCGAGGCGCTCGCGCACGTCTCGCTCGACCTCAGCGACGATCCCTGTCTGGTCACCAATTTCGATCTCTCGTCCGCTCATGTCGGCGGTCTCGCCGGCGACCTGGCCGATCGTTTCCTGACCGAGCTGGCGCGCGCCGCCGGAATTACGCTGCACGTTCGCCTTGTCGAGGGCCGCGACACCCAGCACGTGCTCGACGCGATCTTCAAGGCGCTCGGCGTGGCGCTCGAGGCCGCCTGCCGGGTGAGAGGAGAGAGAACTTGAGCGAGAAGCAGGTCGTTCGCACCGAGGCCGCGCCCTCGCCCTTCCAGGGAGCGCCCTACAATCAGGCGATCTCCGCCGGCGGTCTCGTCTTCGTCTCCGGCCAACTCGGGCTCGTTCCCGGCGAGACCACGCTCGAGGGCAAGAGCATCGAGGCGCAGACGCGTAAGGTGCTCGAGAACATCAAGGCGATCCTGGAAGAGGCCGGAAGCGGGCTCGGTAGCCTGCTCAAGACGACCGTCTTTCTGGCCGACCTGGCCGACTTCGCCGCGATGAATGCCGTCTACTCCGAGTTCGTCGGCGAAGAACCGCCGGCCCGGGCGACCGTTCAGGTAGCGGCGCTTCCTTCTGGAGCCCTCGTCGAGATCGACGCCGTCGCTCTGGTCGACTAACCGGTCTGCGGCAGATATGAACGACGCGGAGTCGAAAACGCACGCCCCGGGCGAGGACGAACGCTGGCTGACTCGGAGCGTCGCCGCAATCGGCGGCGCCAGCTTCTTCGCCGACCTCGGCTACGAGATACCGACGTCGCTCTTACCGAGTTTCTTGACGACGACGCTGGGCGCTCCGGCGGCCGCGCTCGGACTGATCGAGGGCGTTGCAGACGGGCTGGGGGGAGTCTCGCGTCTGGCCGGCGGTGCGATTGCCGACGATCCGGGGCGCCGGCGCAAGACCGCCGTCGGCGGCTACACGGTGACGGCCATTCTCACCGCGGCGATCGGAGTGACGACGGCCGTCTGGCAAGCGGGCGCTCTGCGCGTCGCCGGCTGGATCGCGCGCGGGTTGCGTGCTCCCTCGCGCAGCGCGCTTCTCGCCGAAGCCGCCTCAGAGGGAACCTACGGACGCGCCTTCGGCTACGAGCGGGCGATGGACAACCTGGGTGCGATTGGTGGGCCGCTCCTGGCGATCGGGCTCGTCGCACTGGTCGGCATTCGCACGGCGATCCTCGTCAGCGTCGTTCCCGGGCTCCTCGCCGCCCTGGCGATCGTGATCGGCATCCGCGCCATTCCGAGGCCGAAGCGGGGCGAGCGCAGGCCACTGCGCCTGCGCGTGCGCCCTGTTCTGCGCGGACGCCTGGGCCGGCTCTTTCTGGCTGTCTCGGCCTTCGAGCTAGGGAACGTGGCGGCGACGCTCTTGATCTTGCGCGCTACCGATCTGCTCCAGCCGGGTCACGGCAATCACCGCGCGGTCGAGATCGCGCTCGGCATCTACGCCGGCTTCAACCTGGCGGCCGTTGTCGCCAGCTTTCTCGGTGGGCGCCTCGGCGATCGCCGAGGCATGATGCTCGTGTTCGGCCTCGGAGTCGCGGCCTTCGCGATCGGCTACGCCGGGCTGGCTGCAACCGGTTCCTCGATCGTCCTGATTGCCGTCTTCTTCGTCTTCGCCGGAGTCGGGATCGGCTTCGCCGAGACGGCCGAGAGTGCGGCCGTCGCCGGGCTCGCGCCAGAGGAGCTGGTCGGGTCGGCGTTCGGGCTGCTGGCGGCCGTGCAGAGTTTCGGCAACTTCGCCGCCAGCGCCGTAGCGGGCGGGCTCTGGACACTCGTCTCACCACGCGCGGCCTTCGCCTATCTCGCGGCCTGGATGCTGCTTTCGCTGGCGACGCTGGCGTTCGTTCGCTCGCGCGACGGCACGTAACCCGAGGCTCGAGAGCGGCGCCCGTCACAATTACCGTATGCGCGCACAAACGATCATCGCCACCCACTCGAGTACGGACTTCGACGCATTCGCCTCGATGCTGGCCGCGCGCCGCCTCTATCCGGGCTCTGCTGTCGTACTACAGCCGATGCTGGCTCGCAACGTGCGTGAGTTCGCGCGCCTCTACGCCGACGAACTCGATCTGGTCGAGGCCGCCTCACTGGAGCGCTCGCAGGTTCGCCGCCTGGTCGTGGTCGAGACCGTGGACGCATCGCGCCTGGGCGAGCTCGAGTCGCTGGCGCTCGACCCGGCCGTGGAGAAGATCGTCTTCGACCACCACGAGCGAGATCGTCCGGAATGGGCGCGGTCCGAGAACTTCTTCCTGACCGGGGAGGGAGCGCTGACGACAACGCTCGTCGGTATCCTGGCCGAGCGCGAGCTGGTGGTGAGCCCGCTCGAGGCGACCGCCTTCGCCCTCGGCATCCATGAGGACACCGGCTCGCTCACCTTCGCCTCGACCACGCAGAGGGACGCCGAGGCGCTCGCCTGGTGCCTGCGCCACGGTGCTCGCCTGGAAGAGCTTGGGCACTTCTTGCGCCCCGCTCTCGGCGACGAAGAGCTCGAGCTCCTGGGCGAGCTGCTGGCATCGATACGTCCCGTGCAGGCGGCCGGAGTCGAGCTTCTGATCGCATGCGCTCGCTGGCCGCGCTACCTCGAGGACATCGCTCTGCTCGCTCACAAGCTGGTCGATTTGACCGATTGCGACGCGCTCGCCTGCCTTGTCGAGATGGAAAAGCGCGTGCTCGGCGTCTTTCGCAGCCGTGTGCCCGAGCTCGACGCTGCCAAGCTGGCGGCATTGCTCGGAGGCGGCGGTCATCGCGGCGCGGCCTCGGCCGCGGCTCGCGTCTCGCTCGAGCAGGCGTCGCAGATGGTCGAGGATGGTCTGAGCTCAGCGCTCGAGCCGGCGCGCCGCGCGAGCGAGGTGATGTCGAAGCCGGCGCGCTCGGTCTCGCCCAAAACGACCGTCGCCGAGGCGATGGCCGCCTGCCAGCGCTATCACCAGTCGGGCTTGCTCGTGCTCGAGGACAGTCATCTGCGCGGCGTGGTCAACCGCGAGGATCTGGACAAGGCGCTCGGACATGGTCTCGATCAGGCGCCCGTGAAGGCGATCATGGCGCTCGAGGTCGCCGTCTGCGAGCAGACGACCGCGCTGCCCGAGCTGCGGCGGCTGCTGGTCGACTCGCCCGAGGGCCGAATCGCCGTCGTCGAGGGCGGGGAGGTTGTCGGCGTCGTTACGCGCGGCGATCTGCTCGCGGCCCTCGGGCGCCAGGAAGCGCCCGAGACGGTGGTGGATGTCGATCTGAGAAAGGAGCTCGAGAGCCTGAAGCAGCTTGCGCCGCTGCGCGAGGCGATCGCAACCATCGGCGGCGCTCATGAGGGTATCTTCCTGGTAGGCGGCTCGGTGCGCGACGTCCTGCTCGGGGCGGAGGGGTTCGACATCGACATCGCCGTCGAGGGCGACGCGATCGGGCTGGCGCGGGAGCTGGCGCGACTGCTGCAGGGTCGCATCCGCGCGCACGAGAAGTTCGGAACCGCGGTCGTGCTCTACGGCGACGGTGCGCGTGTCGACGTCGTTACCACTCGCAGCGAGTTCTACGACGCGCCGGCGGCGCTGCCCTCGGTCGAACACGCGACCATCCGCGAGGATCTCTTCCGCCGAGATTTCACCGTCAACGCGATGGCGGTGTCGCTCAAGGCGGGCGATTTCGGTCGGCTCGTCGATCCCTTCGGCGGCCGCCAGGACATTGCCGACAGGCGCCTGCGCGTGCTTCACAACCTCTCCTTCGTCGACGACCCGACGCGTATCTTCCGCGCCGTTCGCTACGAAAGCCGGCTCGGCTTTCGCCTGGACGAGCACGGCGTTGCGCTTGCTCACAGCTGCGTCGAGATGGGCCTCTTCGACGATCTCTCTTCGGCGCGCCTGCGCGAAGAGCTGATGGACATCCTCGACGAGACCGACGCGCCCCGCTCGATCCTGCGCCTGGCCGAGATCGGAGTCGCCGCGGCTGTGCATCCCCACCTCGCAGCCGACGAGGAGGCGGCCGAGCTGGTCGAACGCGTCTTTGTTCTCCGCGACCGCTACGCCCCGGAGGTACCGCGCTGGCGCCTCGGTCTGGCCGTGCTCGCGCGTCGCCTGCCCACCTACGAGGTCTACTCCTGGCTCGGTCGCCTGCGCCTGCGCCGCCGCGACGTCGAGCGGATCGTGGGCGCGGTCGTTTTCGCGCCCCGGCTGGTCGAGCGCCTGCAACGCGATGTGAGCCCGGCCGAGATCGTCTCGCTGGCCGATCCGGTTGCTCCCGACGCGCCTCTGATCGCTCTCGCCATGCGGGAGCTGCCGGCACTGGAGCAGTACTTCGAGCATCTGCGCGGGATCGAGCTCGAGATCGACGGCGGTGACCTGGTGGAGATGGGGCTCGGGCAGTCGCCGCGGGTGGGGGAGATCCTGGCCGAGCTGCGCCGGCGCAAGCTGAACGGCGCCCTCTCCGGACGCGCCGCCGAGCTGAAGGCCGCTCGCGCTCTGATCGAAGAGGACGGCTGAGCGTGGAGGGCATGCTCTTTCGCTGGCAGGTACCGGGTCCTTACCGGGTCGCCTTCTCAACCCGTCAGGGCGGTGTCAGCAAGGGGCCGTTCGCCTCGCTAAACCTGGGCAAACGAACCGGCGACGAGCCCGAGCGAGTGTTCGAGAACCGGGCGCGTCTCTGCCGGGAGCTGGAGATCGATCCCGCTCGCTCGAGCATGGCTCTGCAAAGGCACGGCGCTGCGGCGCAGCGCGCCGAGCCGAGAGGACTACTCTCGAAGAACCCCGAGTTCCCCGAGTGTGACGCCCTCTGGAGCGAGGAGCCCGGTCAGGGGATGCTGCTCGTGACCGCCGACTGTCTTCCGGTCGCGATCGCCCGTACGAACGGCGGTGCGCCCGCGCTCGCGCTCGTGCACGCGGGTTGGCGCGGACTGCTTGCGGGCGTGCTCGGGTCGGCGATCCGGGCGCTCGCTAGTGGGCACACGGCAGCGGTGCTGGGCCCCGCGATCGGACCCTGCTGCTTCGAGGTGGACGACGAGATCGCGGCCCGTTTCCGGCGCCGCTTCGGGCGCGAGGTCGTCGCCGGCGGTAAGGTCGATCTGTGGTTGGCGGGCGAGAGGGCGCTCGAGGAGGCCGGCTGCAGTAGCGTCGAGCGGGTGGAAATCTGCACCGCCTGTCATCCCGAGCTCTTCTTCTCGCATCGGCGCGATCAGGGTCTAACCGGGCGCCAGGGAGTGATCGGTGCGATCGGCTGAGGAGATCCACGAGCGCTACGAGAAGATCCGCGTGCAGGTGGGCGCGGGCGCTACCGTCGTTGCCGCGACCAAGTACGTCTCGGTCGACGAGATGAGCGTGCTGGCCGAGGCTGGGATAGAGCTGGTCGGAGAGAACCGCGCTCAGGATCTGGCCGCCAAGCACGCGCGTTACGCGACGAGCTTCCGCTGGCACTTCATCGGCCACCTGCAGAGCAGAAAGGCTCCGCAGGTGAGCGAGTTGTGCGAGCTTTGCCATTCGCTGGCGAGCGAGTCGGCGCTCGCGCGCCTGGCGATCCCGGCGCTGGTCGAGGTCAACCTGAGCGGCGAGGAGTCGAAGTCAGGCGTCTCGCCCGCACAGTTGGAGGGATTTCTGGCCTGCTGTGCCGAGACCGGCGTCGAGGTTCGCGGCCTGATGACGATGCCGCCGCTCGCCGGAGATCCAGAAGTCTCTCGTCCCTACTTCCGGCAGTTGCGTGAGCTTGCGGAGCGATTCGGTCTCGCCGAGCTCTCGATGGGCACCAGCCAGGACTACCTCGTCGCCGTCGAGGAGGGCGCCACCTACGTTCGCGTCGGCAGCGTGCTCTGGAGCTAGAGCCCGGCGATCTTGCGGGCGAAATCGCGTTCGAGAAAGATGCGCTGGAGGAGCGCGATCAGCGCGTAGGCGAGGAACGAGCCGCCGAAGAAGGCGATCAGCGCTATCCAGGTCCTTCCCGCGATCGCATACACGACTCCGATTCCAACCGCTGTCAGCACGGCCACGAGCAGGCCCGAGGCGTGGCTTCGCTGCGGCGCCGCGGGACGGGGATCGACTCCCCAGTCGATCCGGCGCAGGAACGGCGGCTGAGCCAGAACGAGGCGGTTGCAGACGTGCACGAACAGGCCCGCTCCGATACCGCCGACGATGACGAGGATGGTCGAGCGGACGGGGCGGAGAGCGATCCCGAGCGCGAGTAGAGTAGCGGCAAGGAAAGCCTCGAGAAGGATCTCGGTGCGTGTGCAGTCGAGCGCTTTTTCCCAGCCTGATCGCCGTTCGGCCACGCGGCGAGTTTACCGCGCCGTTCGCTCCGTTTCGTCTGCCCGATGGTAGGGGCAGAAGCGCGAGCCGATCATGGCCGAACGCCTGCAGGGTCTGCCGTAGATCGTCTCCCCGGTACAGCGCCCGGCTTCGTTCTCGGCCAGCAGTCTGTTCGCTTCGGCTCTCGAGCGAGGGGGGTAGTCGTAGCGACGGAAGAGGCGATAGAGGGCGACCGTGGCAGAGTGAACGTTGGAGTATCCCCACTGCTCGTAGCCACGGCGTGCGAGCTCGGGGATGCTGAGCCGGGCTCGCTCGTGCAGGAGGTGGGCGGCCTGGAGCTGCTCGGGGGAGAGGAGGGCATGGGTGGGGCCGAGGCGCGGCTTCCAGTTACCGGGGGATTCATCGCGGCGCGCCGAGGTGTCGGGCGAGAGCGAGTTCCCGGGCACCGTTCTGGTGTGCGCCTCGGCTGATCTCCCTTCGCCCATCGTTTTCTCAGCTTCGCGATCGAGCTCTTAGGGCTCGGCCGGCGACTCCCATGAACTCATTTCAGAATGAAGACCCACCGACTGGCCGTGATCGGTGAGTGCGAGGCTAGGACGCAGCGCCGCGTTCGTAGCCGAGGCTACGGGCGCGACCGAGGGCAACGCATCGCGCTTGCCGAGCGCGGCCAGGCGGTGGAGTGCTTCGTTTTGAAGGGAGTTCCATGCAGGCGTAGCGGAGCGGGCGTCCCGAAGGCGCGAGTATCGACGGAGCACGACCCGGTTGGTCGGCGTCACCGGTCTGCTCCGATCCGGTTCGAACAGGCGGCGGTTCATAGGCGGCTTGACAGCAGTGAAACTTTCTCACAAGGTTGCGGTGGAGTCAACTTTTCGGAAAACAGCGCTCGCCTGCCGATGTCAACCGCCCCCGGGGCTACAATCGAATCGATATGGGGTTCGCGGACGTCTGGAACCGGACGCTCGTCTATTTCGGCATAGCCGAAGAAGAGGATTGGGACGAGGACGGTTACGCCACCGAGGAGGCCGAGCGCACCTACAGCGAACGGCCGAATGTGCGGCGTTTGACGCCGCGCCGCCGCGCGGCCGAGATCGACGAATGGAGCGAGCCGGAAGGATCGCGGCAGCGCGGCGTGACACTGCGCCCGGCGGGCCGTCTACGTGGGGTGGAACCGGCGCCACTACCGGCCGACGACGGCAGCTCCCCGGCACGTGTGCACCTCGTCATTCCTCGCGGCTTCAACGACGCTCAACAGATCGCCGACCACTTCAAGCAGGGCATCCCCGTGATCCTCAACCTCCAGGGCGTCGACAGCGAGCTCTCGAAGCGGCTGGTGGACTTCGCCAGCGGCCTGACCTACGCGTTAGACGGCGGTATGCAGCGGGTCGCCGACAAGGTCTTCCTGCTCACGCCGCAGCACATGGAGGTCTCGGCCGAGGAGCGCGCTCGCATGATCGAGCGCGGCTTCTTCAATCAAGCCTAGCGTTATAGCGTTCCGAGACGGATTCACGCCGAGCGAAGAGTCTCCTGAAGAGGCGTAGGAACCGAAGCGAGCGGAACGAATATGCCGACATGGGCACTGAGGCCAGCTTGACGATGCTCTGCTCGGTCGTCTCCACGGCGATGCAGCTCGTGAGTGTCTGCGTCTACGTCTACTCGCTGGTCATCTTCCTGTACGTCCTCAGTTCGTGGGTGCCGCTTCCCTACAACCGCAACGTAAACTGGCTGCGGCGTTTTCTTTTCGACGCCTGCGATCCGTATCTCCGCCTGTTCCGTCGCGTGCTGCCACCGCTGGGGGCGTTCGACCTGTCACCGATCATCGCCGTGATCGCGCTCGTCGCGTTCGGCTACGTGGTCAACACGATCCTCGCCCAGTTCGGATAAAGGAGGCAAGAACCATGGCTTTGACGCCAGTAGAAATCAGGCACATCCGCCTCCGCAAGGCGTTCTTCGGCTACCAAATCAGGCAGACCGACGAGCTTCTCGCCAACGTGGTGACGAGCTTCGAGGACGTCTGGCGCGATCGTGCCGACGTAGCCGACAGGATCGAGCAGCTCGAGGCTGAGTTGGTGCGCTACCGCGAGCTGGAGCAGCTCTTGCGTACGACTCTGATCTCGGCCGAGCGGGCCTCGCAGCAGATTACCGATCAGACGCGGCGCGAAAGCGAGACAGTTTTGGCTGAAGCGCGGGCGGAGGCGCGCGAGATCGTGCGTGACGCCATGGCCGAGCGCGAGCGGCTGAACGCCGAGATCAACCGGGTTCGTGCCCAGCTCGGTGCCGTGCTGGCCACGATCGGCGGCGATCTCTTAGAGCAGGATCCCGCTCCGGATGAGGCGACCATCGAGGCTCCAACGGCGCACCCTGACGTCCCTCCGACCCGGCATCAGCCCGCGCCTGCTCCTCCGGCGCCGCAGGCCTGGAGCGAGACCGCTCCCCCGCGACCTGCGCAGGAGCTACGACCGCCGACACCGCGCCCGCAGGCCGGTTCTGGCGAGCAAGCGGGCGGCCGTGCCATGGCCGGCGCCGGAGCGGTGAGCGGACTGCGAACGCCGGGGTCGGGTTAATCGGACGGGCTCAAGCTTCGCCGAAACTGAATGAATCGACCGCTCGCAGCCGCGATCGCGTGTGGTTGCGGTCGCTTGCTTCCGAGGGCCTGCACTCGAGCGGCGTGAAGATCTTCGGATCCTTGTCGAGGGCGCTCAGCATGGCTTCGACGACGTCGGGCCGGAACTGGCTGCCGCTACATCCTTCGACCTCTTCGCGCGCCTCCTCGATACTCAGCATCTCCTTGTAGGGCCGGTTGGTCGTCATCGCATCCCAGGCGTCCGCCAGGCCGACTATCGAGGCCTCCAGCGGGATCGACTCGCCCTCGAGGCCTACGGGGTAGCCGTGGCCGCTCCAGCGCTCGTGGTGGTGGCGGATGATCGACACAACCGGGCGCAGGGGGCCGAAGCGATCGACGATTCGGGCGCCGTCGTCGCAGTGGCGCTTCATCACCTCGAACTCTTGGCGGGTGAGGAGCCCCGGCTTGAGCAAAATGGCATCGGGAACCGCGAGCTTGCCGATGTCGTGAAAGAGCGCACCGAGTCGCAGTTGCTCGAGTCGTGCGGGCTCGAAGCCGAGCTCGCGGCCAATTCGCAGCGCGATCTCGACCACTCGTTGCGAGTGTCCGGCCGTGGACGGATCCTTGGCGTCGACTGTCGCGTTCAGGCTCTCGATCGCCTCCAGCGAGCTCTGCTCGAGGCGCCGGTAGGCATCGAGTAGAGCCTGAGACTGCTGCTGCAGAGCGCTCCGGCGCCGCTGCAGGGCGCGCGAGGCGCCGCGTACGAGTAACGCCAGAACCGCGAACAAAGCAAGGAATACGAGCGTGACCGAAACCCAGATGAAGCGGACGCGTGAGCTGGTGCTTTGCCGCGTGTCGATCGGGTTCGAAAGCACGCGCAGTACTCCCCGCTTGCCGCCTGAGCTGTGAAGCGGCTGCTGGAAGACGATCTGCTCCCGACCGGCCGAAAGGAGGGGTGCCTGGCCGTCCTGAACGACCTCCACCTGGGCGATGTTGGGATCGAGCAGCAGGCGGTGTCTGGTCGTCGAGACCAGCGCCGGGTCGACCAGCAGATTCCCCACCTGATTCGAGGAGAGGACCATCCTGGTGACGTGGTTGAGGTCGGCGCGAGCGTCCGCGCTGGCCTGTTTGCGAACGACAGAGCCGAGGACGACCGAGAGAGTGGCCGCGGCGACGAGCAAAATCGCGCCGCTCGCCAGCAAGAAGACGTGCATGAGCGTGATCGACCGATCAGGCACAGGCTGGCGTATGCCTTGAGAGCTCATACCGCAAAAAGAGGTAAAGCCGCAGTGACCTACTTCAAGCGCGCGAAGGATAGGACAGGTACCGACTAATGTCCAGCGAGAACCGTCCCGCTTCCTCGGCCGGCGGCTCCTACCGGCCGGGCGCGACCGGCCTTCGGAGCCGCCTGACACCGCTGACCGCACTTCGCTCTCCGGAGCCGTGTGTCGACACTGTCTCCTCCGGCAAAGCGCGGCCAGCGGCGCCCCGAGAAAGCGGGAGACACCTGGTTCGAGTCGAGCACGGCCCATCTCTCATTAGCCTTGTTGAAGGCTGTTTCGGACCTCCGCCTCGAGCCCGGCACTCCTGTAAAGGTCGCGTACATTGTGCCGGTTTCGAGCTGTCCCCTTTCAGACCCTTAGGCGGACTCGAACCGGCAATCCACGGAGGCGGCAAGTCCGTCCGGGCGATCGGGAAGTGACGACCCGTTGTGCTGTCGACTTCCGCCGCCGCGACAGGTCCTTCATCACCTGTGACGCCAAGGCCAGCGCAGCGGCGCCGATTGCCGGGCCTGACCTCTCACTCGTCGCCCAGCGACGGCTGCCACGCACACTGCAGCCGGCTCCCTCCTATCCCAGGGCGTGGACCGCTGAACGGGGCCCAGTCACCAGCCCTGCGAGCGGCCTATACTCACCCGGTGGCCCGCGCCACGCGGGCCTTACCCCGCCGCCGGCGGCGACGAGGCACACCACTCCCCCGAGGGTCGTGCCATGAAGAAGCTCCTCCTCTCCCTCACCCTTACTGGCCTGCTGGCGCTCGCCCTGGGCGGGGCAACCAGCGCCCAACCACCGACGCTCGCGAGCCTCGCTCCGACCTGGACCGCTCTGGCGGACCCGATCGTCCCCACGGTGAGCGCCATCGACCCCGCCTCTGCGCCCAACGACATCGACACTCCCGTCACCATCACCGGGACCGATTTCACGGCCGTGATGGACGGCACGGGTACGGTCGTGGTGACCTCGCCGACGGCCTCGCTGGGAAGCACGGCCTTGACCGACGTGACCTGGGTGAACAGCACGACCCTGACCGCCACCGTGCCCTGGGGAATGGACCCCGGCGTCTATTCGCTCACGGTCGTCAATCCGGACGGCGGGACCGCCACGCTGGCAAGCGCTTTCACCGTCACGCAGGGCATCGGACAGTGGAACGGCGGTGACCTCTTCGGCGGAGAAGTGCGTCAGATCCTGATGAAGCCCGGCGACCCCAACACCCTCTACGCTCCGGCCGACGGGATCGCAGGGCTGTTCCGTAGCCAGGATGCCGGCGAGCACTGGACATACGTCAGCGCTGATGTATACATCAACTTCGGCAAGTTCGCGGTCGATCCACACAACCCTGACTGGCTATACGGGTTTGACTACAAAGGTCTTCACCGTTCGCAGGACGAAGGTGTCACCTGGACCAAGTTGATGCCGAACACTTGGCCGGACGGACGTTCCCTGAACTTCCCACAGGTGTATGTATCGCCACACGATCCTCAGGTTCTCTTCATTAGTTCGTCCCAAAAATATGGTGATCCGTATCCCGGCGACGCCTTCGGATTGATCAAGTCCACAGACGGCGGGACGTCCTGGCAGATCGTGGCAGACATGGAAGGCCTCGCCGTTCAAGACGTCGCCTTTGACCCCACGGATCTTTCGCAGAAGATGGTGCTGGCAACCTCGGATGCGCGGGTCTTTCAATCCAGCGATAGTGGCGACACCTGGAGCGAGGTCAAGAAGCCTTCCCTCAGCAGTCTCGGAAATACAGGGGTGATCACCTACAACCCCGATAGACCCACTGAAGTGTGGATCGCCTCCAGCTCCTATCCCGGCGAAATCTATAAGAGCACGGATGCAGCCCTTACAAGCTGGCAAGACGTGACGCCAACGGACGGCGGCGGATCCTCGTTCGTCACGTTCACCAGCGCAGACTCGGTCTACACCAGCCGGCATCACTCCACAGATGGCGGCCTGAACTGGCAGTGGTTTGGCCCGACGACAGCCAACGGCGAGATCAGCTTCGACCCGGCCAATCTCCAGATCGGCTACATCGGAGACGGTACCTACGGGGTACAGAAGACCACCGATGGCGGTCAAACCTGGAAGATCAAGAGTCAGGGACTGGCGGGCATGGTCTGCTACTCACTGGAAGTCTCCCGGGCCGATCCGCTGCGGGTCTTTGCGACGTTTATCAGCTGGCCGGGGATCTATCGCAGCAATGACGGCGCCAACAACTGGACATACCTCCCGATTGCTGGTTCCGGCACCGTGCGACAGGTCCGCGAAGACCCCTTTAACCCCCAGCGTCTCTACGTGGCAGCCGACTCTGGCTTCTACGTGAGTACGGATGTGGGTGAGCATTGGTCTGACTTGGGATGGAACACGTCCCCGTCTTTGCCGACCGGCATGCCCTGGGCCATGGCGGCAGACCCTTACCACCCCGGCCATCTGCTGGTCGGTCTTCGAACTAGCCCCGGGACAGCTCCACTTATCGCCGGTGGAGGCCTGCTATCTAGCAGCGATTACGGAGTGTCCTGGCAGCTCGTCACCATGCCGCAAGACCTGGCCTGGATTTCGAGTATCGCCTTTGACCCTGAGACGCCGGGGCTGGTTTACCTGGCAACAGGCGGAACGGGGGTCTATCGGAGCACGAACAGCGGGGCGAACTGGGACCGCATCGATGATCTGCAGCAACCGTACATGGAGTACGCGAACAAGATCGCCATCGCCACTCATCCTCGGCAGGTTCTGTTCGTTGCGACCGATCAAGGTCCCTACCGCTCCTTCGACGGCGGCGCAACATGGGAGAAGGCGCAGGAAGGTGGCTATCCCACGTTCGTCGATGGAGATTCCACCCGACTCTATGGCGCCGGCGGGACCGGCCTTTCCCTATCGACCAACGCGGGAGACACCTGGACGCAGGCGGCAGGGGTTCTCGGCACTCTCCAGATCCAGGCGCTGGGCTACGCCGATGCGGACGGCCACACGATCCTCTATGCAGCCACATCCGGTGGCGCCGCAGGAACGACCAGCAGCACGGCTGCTGCAACACCCCAGACATCTCCGACCACGGCGAGCACGATCCGCTATGCAGCCACATCCGGTGGCGACCCAGGAGCGACCACCGGCACGGCTGCTGAAACACCCCGGACATCTCTGACCACCGCGAGCGGGTTGGTGGATGCAGGTATCTATCGCTATGTCCTCCTGCCGCCGCGGACGCTCGCGGTGGTAAGCGCCGGCGGCGGCACAGGCACGGTCACCTCCAACCCGGCCGGGATCAACTGCGGCTCTACCTGCTCGCACGCCTTCGCCTACGGTAGCTCGGTCAGCTTGAGCGTTAGCCCACAAGCCGGCTCCAGCTTCGCCGGCTGGTCGGGCGCCTGCTCGGGGACGGGCAGCTGCTCGCTGACGATGGATGCGGACCGATCCGTCACGGCCACGTTCGCCCTGCAGACGAGGACGCTCTCCGTCACGAAGAGCGGGAGTGGGAGCGGCACGGTCACCTCGAGCCCGGCCGGGATCAACTGCGGCTCTACCTGCTCGCACGCCTTCGCCTACGGTAGCTCGGTCGGCTTGAGCGCTAGCCCACGAGCTGGCTCCACCTTCGCCGGCTTCTCTGGCGCTTGCTCAGGGCGGAGCAGCTGCATGCTGACGATGAGCGGGAACCACTCGGTGAAGGCCACCTTCAACCTGAAGACGACGAAAAAACCGCCCCAGACGAAGATCACCAAGGCGAAGATCAACTCCGGGAAGCGGACGGCGACCTTCAAGTTCGTCGGCTCCGGCGGCTCGAAGCCGTACAGCTTCCAGTGCAAGCTGGACAAGACGAGGTACTCGTCCTGCCGTTCTGGCAAGACCTACAAGACCCTGAAGCCCGGTAAGCACACCTTCTGGGTAAGGGCTAAGGACCACGCCGGCAGGGTCGACAAGACTCCGGCGATCAAGAAGTTCAAGATCAAGCACTAACCCCGGTCTAGGACTATTCGACTCGGCCTCCTGCTGTGTCTGGCTGCGGAGCATTGGGCTAAGGAGCTGAGGTGGCCCGCTCGAGCCGCCAAGCGCGCGATCAGAAAGGGCAAGTGCACGATCCGCCGGGCCTACTCCCGTAAGGTCACGAAGGGACGCGCCATCTCGCCGAGCCCGTGCGCAGGTAAGCACCTGAAGAAGGGTACGAAGGTGCACCTCGTCGTCAGCAAGAGGAAGCGGTGGCCTGGTAGCCGGGGTGGCGGAGCGTAAGATCCGGCCGTGGATCTCGACGTCGTCTTTCTCGGTACCGCGGGCTCGATGCCGACCTCGAGGCGGTCGCCGACGGCGCTCGTCGTGCGCCGGGGCGGCGAGCGCCTGCTCTTCGACTGCGGCGAGGGGACACAGCGCCAGTTCCTGCGCTCGACGCTCGGGCTGGTCGATCTAACCGAGGTCTTCCTCACCCACTTTCACGCCGATCACTATCTGGGCTTACCGGGGATGCTCAAGACCTTCTCGCTCCGGGGGCGCGAGTTGCCGATCACCGTTTACGGCCCGCCCGGGCTGAACGATCTCTTCGCCAGCCTGCGCAAGATCTTCGGTCGCCTCACCTTCGCGGTCGAGCTGGTGGAGCTGCGGCCCGGAGAGTCGCTCGAGCGGGACGGCTACGTGCTCGAGACCTTCGCGGTCGAGCACGGCGTCGTGGCGCTCGGCTACGCGCTCGTGGAGCTGCCGCGACCGGGGCGTTTCGATGTCGAGACCGCCGACTCGCTGGGTGTGCCGCCGGGCTCGGAGCGCGGTGCCCTGCAACATGGCGAGCCAGTCACGCTCGCCGATGGCGTCGTCGTCAAGCCCGAGCAGGTGCTGGGACCGCCACGGGCCGCGCGCAAGCTGGTGCTCTCGGGCGACACCGCGCCGGCACGAGCCGTGGTCGAAGCGGCCAGGGGCGCCGATCTCCTCGTCCACGAGGCGACCTTCTGCGCCGACGAACGCGAGCGCGCCGAGGAAACTCGGCACTCGACGGCGGCCGAGGCCGCTCAGGTCGCTCTCGCGGGCGCCGTGAAGATGCTCGCGCTCACCCACGTCTCGACCCGGTATTTCGGCCCGGAGGTGCTGCGCGAAGCGCGCGAGCTGTTTGCGAACACGGCCGTCCCGAAAGACTTCGATATCATCGAGTTGCCATTCCAGGAGCGGGGTGAGCCCCGTCTGATCAAGGGTGGGGCGCTTCCCGAGGACGGAAGCGGAGCTGGACAGCAGCCGGCCGTTCCCGGCACTTCGAGTGAGGAGAAGGCCGAATGACGAGAATGGTTCAGGTAGCGGTCGCCGCCGATGCCACCGAGGCGGAGGAGATCGAGTCGATGCTGCAAGCCGCCGGCATCGAGTGTGAGCTGGAGTGCGCGGTCGAGCGCGACCCCGGCGACAACGCCGACGCTCCGCAGAAGGTGCTCGTGCCCGAGAGCCGGATGGAGGACGCGCTCGAGGCGATCGAGGCGATGAGCGAGCCCGACGATCTGATTGCCGACGCCTAGCGACTCCGGTCGCGGTCGAGCGGCGCCGGAGTCCCGGACTCCGAGCCCGAGCCTGACCCACGCCGGCTCGTTTCTCTGCGATGGACGCTCAGCCCGAGCACAGCGCCGGCGGCGAGCAACGCGATTGCGTCGGCGGCGTACAGCGCAACTCTCGTCGTGCCGCCGATCGCGCCGGCGAACTGCTGAAACGACAAGCCGGCGAAGATGAAGGCGCCCGCGACGTGACCGAGATCGCGGGGAGGAAGTGCGTAGCCGGCGGCGCCGACGAGCGCCGCGATCGCGAGAGCGCTGCCCACGAAGACGTTCGACATGCCTAGAGCTTTGCCGGTTAGAGCCGTCCCGACCACGGCGATCACGACCGCGAGCCAGGCGAAAGGGGCGAGACGCTTCACGCTGCCGAGATTAACAGGCGTCCTTTTTCGGCTGTCTCTTTCAGCCATGCCCCGGCGCCCGGCACCCGGACGCGAACCGCAGAGGTAGCTCGGCGGCGCAGGTAGCCTCTGGCTCATGGTCAGCGATCGCCAGGCGCGCGTCTCCCTCACGACCATCTTCACCTCGACCGGCGTCTTTGTCGGCAGCTGGGCCGCGCGCATTCCGGCGGTGCAGAGCGAGTTCCACTTCTCGCTCGCAAGGCTCGGCCTGACGCTTGCCTGCATGACTATCGGTGCAATGGCCTCCTCGCCGCTGGCCGGCTTCGCAAGCACGCGCTTCGGCAGTCGTTCTCTACTGCGCGTATCCGCGCCGTTATCGGCGCTCGCCTTCGCCTTCATCGCGCTCGCCCCCACAGCTCCGTTGCTCGCTCTCGCGCTCTTTCTCATGGGAGCCTCGAACGGCCTCGTCCAGGTGAGCATGAACGCCCAGGCGATCGCGCTCGAGGCTCGCTACCGGCGCACGATCCTCTCCACGATGCACGGCGGTTTCTCGATCGGGATGATGGCCGGCGCGTTGGCGGCGGCGCCGGTGGCGCACTTCGGCATCTCTTACCGAGCTCACCTACTGGTGGTATCCGCGCTCCTACTCGCGGTCGGAGTCGCGATCGGCTTCTTCTTGATCGAGACCGATAGGACTCCCCGCGCGCATCATCGCCGGATTCATCTCTCGCTTGCGCTGGCGGTGATCGTCGCGGTGGCCTTCTTCGAGCTCTTTTGCGAGGGCACGGCTTCCTCCTGGAGCGCTGTCTACGCGCACAGGATCGGCGCGTCGACCGCCGTCGCGGCTCTGGTCTTCGGTCTCTACTCACTGACGATGACGGTCGGGCGGCTCAAAGGCGACAGATTGGTAGTGAGGATGGGGGTGGGCGGACTGGTGCGCGCCGGGAGCTTGGTGGCGGTCTGCGGGCTCGGACTTGCGCTGGCATTTCCGACGCCGCTCGCCGTACTCCTCGGCTTCGCGCTCTTTGGGGTCGGACTTTCGTGCCAGGCACCTACGCTCTTTCGCGCCGCCGGGCAGCTGCCGCTGCCTGAAGGGCAGGGTCTGGCTGTGCTTCTGGTTGCCGCGTGGCCCGCCTTTCTACTCGTCGCACCGGTGATCGGCGGCCTCTCGGAGGTGATATCGCTACGAGCGGCGCTGCTGGTTACGCTCGGCTCCGCGATCGCGATGATCGCGCTCTCGGGCAGGTTGGGTCGTCTGGCGCCGGCTCCGGTCGGCACCGCGGAGCCCGAGCTGCCACTCTGATCATTCGATTCGCCGCTCGTCGTCGCCAGGCGCTAATCTTGCCGAGGCATACCTTTAACCCGGTCCAGAGAGGCCGGAAAGGAGACGAGATGACGAACCCTGCCGGAAATAGGCCCGCGAGCGGGTACCGGCTCTGAGTTCCTCAGGCAGCGTGGCGGGGAAGATCGTCCTCGACGCCGAGTCGATTGAGCGCACCCTCACGCGCATCGCCCACGAGTTGATCGAGCAGGCTGACGACCTGGAACGGGTCGCGCTTGTCGGCATTCACTGCCGCGGCGTCCCGATCGCCGAGCGCCTGCGCAAGCTGATCGCCGAGCGCGCCGGAGTCGAGATCGACCTCGGCGTGATCGACATCACCTTCTACCGCGACGACGTGCAGGTGCGCGGCGGCGAGGCGCCTCTGCACCCGCAGCCGGTCGTACGGGCGACCTCGCTCGACTTCCCACTCGAGGGGAAGACCTGCATCCTCGTCGACGACGTCCTCTACACCGGTCGCACGATCAGGGCGGCGATCGAGGCGCTGTTCGACTACGGCCGGCCCGAGCGCGTGCAGCTGGCCGTACTCGTCGACCGCGGCCACCGCGAGCTTCCCATCCGTCCCGACTACACCGGTAAGAACCTGCCCACCTCGCGCAGTGAACGCATCCAGGTGCGCCTGGCCGAGGTCGACGGCGAGGACGCCGTCCTGCTCATTCCCGCGCCCGACGAGGGAGGGTCAAATGGCTGAGATACGCGTGATCGGCGATGAGGCACGCACGTCCACGGCGCCGCCGAAACGGCATCTGATCTCGATCGAAGACCTCGATCGCGTGATCGTCGAGCGCCTGCTCGCCACCTCGCGCAACTTCGCCCGCGCGCTAGAAAGGGAGATGAAGAAGCTGCCGACTCTGCGCGGGCGTACGGTCGTGAACCTCTTCTTCGAGTCCTCGACGCGCACCGCCTCCAGCTTCGAACTGGCGGCGAAGAGGCTCTCCGCCGACGTGATGACCATCCGCGCCACCGGCTCCTCGGTCGACAAGGGCGAGTCGCTCAAGGACACCGCCCGTACGCTGAACGCCTACCAGCCGGATGTGATCGTCATCCGCCACGCCCAGATCGGAGCACCACGTCTGGTCGCCGAGGCCACCGACGCGCACATCGTCAACGCCGGCGACGGTAAGCACCAGCACCCGACCCAGGCCCTGCTCGACCTCTACACGATGCAGGAGGCGTTCGGGCACCTCGCCGGGTTGCGGGTGGCGATCGTCGGCGACGTCCTCCACTCGCGCGTGGCGCGCTCGCTCGTGCAGGCGCTCCGGATCGTCGATGCGCAGGCGATCTGCATCGGGCCGCCGGCGCTGATACCGCGCGGTTTCGAGCAGATGGGCTGCGAGGTCTCGAGCGAGATCGGCGAGATCGAAAGCGCTGATGTCGTCTATGTGCTGCGTATGCAGCAGGAGCGGATGGCAGCCGGAGAAAACTTCGTGCCCAGCCTGCGCGAGTACTCGGCCCGCTGGGGTATCACGCCCGAGCGGTTGCGGCCCGGGCAGGTGGTCATGCACCCGGGCCCGATCAACCGCGGTGTCGAGATCGACGCTCGCGTCGCCGACTCGCCCGAGTCGCTGATCGAGACGCAGGTGCGCTCCGGATTGGTCGTGCGCATGGCCGTCCTCTACGACCTGCTCACGCAGGGGCCGGTCTCGCTCGCTCGCCCGGTCGACATGAACGAGGTTGCTTGATGAGCTTGCACTCGAGATCCGCCGCGCCGGGCACGTTCGTGATCCGCGGTGCCCGCGTGCTCGACCCGGCGGGAGGAATCGACTCGACTCTCGACGTGATCGTCGAGAAGGGCGTGATCGCCGAGCTCGCGCAGCCGGGCGGAAAGACGAGAGGAAAGGTGGTCGCGGCCGAGGGACTCGTGCTGGCGCCGGCCTTCGTCGATCCGCACGTGCATCTGCGGACGCCGGGCCGCGAGGACGAGGAGACGATCGCTTCCGGCAGCGCCGCCGCCGCCGCGGGCGGCTACTGCGCGATCCTGGCGATGCCAAACACCGGTCCGGTGGTCGATTGCGCCGCCGTGCTCGGCGCGCTGGTCGAGCAGGCGCAGGAGGAGGCCCTGATCCCGACCGGTTTCATGGCCGCGATCTCGCGCGAGCTCGCCGGCGAGGAGTTGACCGAGATGGGCGAGCTGGCCGCTGCCGGCGCCGTCGCCTTCACCGACGACGGCAAGCCGATCCGATCGGCTGCTCTGATGCGCAGAGCTCTCCAGTACGCCGGCTCGACCGGCCGCAGGCTGGCTCTGCACTGTGAGGAGTCGACGCTCTCACATCACGGCCAGATGCACGAGGGCATAGTCTCGGCCGAGCTGGGACTGCGCGGCTACCCCTCTGTGGCCGAGAGCGTCGCAGTCGCCCGCGACCTGGCCCTGGCCGCCTACGAAGAGCAGTCGATACACCTGATGCATCTCTCCACGCGCGAGTCGGTCGAGCTGCTGCGCCGCGCGCTCGCCGACGGTGTGGAGGCGAGCGCCGAGGCGACTCCACATCACCTTTGCCTTACCGACGAGGCCGTGCGCTCGCTCGATACCAACCTGAAGATGAATCCGCCGCTGCGCCCGGAGGAGGACCGGCGCGCGCTGATCGAGGCGCTCAAAGACGGCGCTATCTCCTGCATCGCTACCGATCACGCTCCGCACGCCCGTCAGGAGAAGGACGTTCCCTTCGAGGCGGCGCCGTTCGGGGTGACGGGGCTGGAAACGGCCTTCGCGGCTCTCCACACGAACCTGGTCGAGCCCGGGCTGGTCTCGCTCGAGACGCTGCTCGAGAGGATGTCGGCCGGAGCGGCCCGCGCCTTCGAGCTGCTGGTTCCGCGCATCGCCGCCGGCGAGCCCGCCAACCTGGTCTTGCTCGATCTGGAATCGAGCTGGACGGTGCAGGAACAACGCTTCCGCTCGCTCTCTGTCAACTCTTGGCTGCTCGGTCAGACGCTCAAGGGCGAGGTCGTGCTGACGGTTGCCGGTGGTCGGGTCGCCTTCGGGTCCGAGAGGATAGGCGCATGAGGGGGCTGGCAACCGGCGGCTACGTCGTGCTCGAGGACGGAACGGTCTTCCGCGGCGAGTCGGTCGGTGCCGACGGCACGGCTTACGGCGAGGCGGTCTTCGCCACGGCCATGACCGGCTACCAGGAGATCCTCACCGATCCCAGCTATTCGGAACAGCTGATCTGCTTCACGGCGCCGATGGTCGGTAACTACGGCGTCGCTGCCGGACGCTCGGAGTCGTCCAGGCCCCATGCCCGGGCGGCGATCATGCGTGAGGCGCGCGGACCGGCCTGGACGAGCTGGCTCAGCGACCACGGCATCGTCGCTCTGACGGGGATCGACACCCGTTCGCTCGTTCTTCATCTGCGCGATCGCGGCGCGATGAGAGCGGCGGCGGTTGCAGGCGACGGCTCTCCCGAGGAGACGCTCGAGACGGTTCGCGAGCAACCGCAGATGAGCGGCCGGGCGCTCGCGTCCGAGGTCTCGACCGCCGAGCCCTTCGTCTACGCCGATGCCGGTTTCGTCTCGGTCGCCGTTGTCGACTACGGCAGCAAGCGCTCGATCCTGCGCCGGCTGGCAAGCGCGGGCGCCAAGGTGATGGTTTTTCCCCACGATGCCGATGCCGACACGCTGGCCGGCTTCGACGGGGTATTACTCTCGAACGGGCCCGGCGATCCCGAGCCGCTCGAAGACGAGATCGCGACGATTCGCGAGCTACTGGGTCGCACCCCGGTCTTCGGTATCTGCCTCGGCCATCAGCTGCTCGCTCTGGCGACCGACCACAAGACCTACAAGCTGCCCTTTGGCCACCGCGGCGCCAATCACCCGGTGCTGCACCGTTCGAGCGGGCGCGTGCTTGTCACCAGTCAGAACCACGGTTTCGCGGTCGCGCCGTCGGACGAGAAGGAGGCGACCCATGTGTCGCTCTACGACGGTACGGTCGAAGGACTGGCCTATCCCGACCTCGATGCGCACTCGGTGCAGTTCCATCCCGAAGCCAGCCCGGGCCCGCACGACGCCAGGCCGCTGATCGAGAACTGGGTTGCCGAGCTTTCGCGCGGGAAGGCGGGGGGGCATGCCTAGGCGCAAGGATCTGAAGTCGATCTGCGTGATCGGCTCCGGCCCGATTGTGATCGGGCAGGCCTGCGAGTTCGACTACTCGGGTTGCCAGGCTCTCAAGGTGCTGCGCGAGGAGGGCTTCCGCACGATCGTCGTCAACTCCAACCCGGCGACGATCATGACCGACCCGGGCTTTGCCGATCGCACCTACCTGGAGCCGCTCGACGTGGCGGGCGTCACCTCGGTGCTCGAGCGCGAGCGTCCCGACGCCCTGCTGCCGACGCTCGGCGGTCAGACCGCGCTCAACCTGGCCACGATGCTCGCCGAGGCGGGCGTGCTCGACGAGCTCGGAGTCGAGCTGATCGGGGCGCCGGTCGAGGTCATTCGCCGTGCCGAGGATCGCCAGCTCTTCCGCGACGCCGTCCAGAGTGTCGGTCTGCGGGTGCCCGAGTCACGCGTCGTCACCCGGCTCTCCGATCTCGCCGGTGTGAGCCTGCCCGCGGTCGTTCGCCCGGCCTTCACGCTCGGCGGGCACGGAGGCGGCTTCGTCTCGACCCGGCCCCAGCTCGAGCGCCAGGCGGCGATCGGTCTCTCTGAGAGCCCGATCGGGCAGGTGCTGGTGGAGGAGTCGGTGCAGGGCTGGGACGAGTTCGAGCTCGAGGTGATCCGCGACCGGCTCGACAACGTCGTCATCGTCTGCTCGATCGAGAACCTCGACCCGATGGGCGTTCACACCGGCGACTCGGTCACCGTGGCGCCGCAGATGACGCTTTCGGACGAGGCCTACCAGGAGCTGCGCGACGCCTCGATCGCGATCATCCGCGCGGTAGGAGTCGAGACCGGCGGCTCCAACATCCAGTTCGCGCGCGACCGCGAGAGCGGCGAGCTGCGCGTGATCGAGATGAACCCGCGCGTCTCTCGCTCCTCGGCGCTCGCCTCCAAGGCGACCGGTTATCCGATCGCCAAGGTCGCCGCCAAGCTGGCGGTCGGCTACACGCTCGACGAGATCCCCAACGACCTGACCAAGACGACGCCGGCCTCGTTCGAGCCCACGCTCGACTACGTCGTCGTCAAGTTCCCGCGCTTCGCCTTCGAGAAGTTCCCCGGCGCCGACCCGACGCTGGGCACGCAGATGAAATCGGTCGGCGAGGCGATGGGAATCGGGCGCACCTTCAGCGAGGCCTTCCTCAAGGCGCGCCGTTCGCGCGAGCTGGACGTTGGCGTCGAGGCGCCCTGGCTCGAGCTCGACGACCTCCCCGATGCGATCCATCCCTGGTTCCGGGCCGAGATCGAGCGAATCCGGGTTGCGCTCGGGCGAGTGCCCGCGCTCGATCTTCTCGATGCCGACGAGTTGATGAAGCTGAAGCGGCTTGGGCTTTCCGACGCCGAGATCGCGGCGGTCGGCGGCTTCGAAGAGACAGAGCTCCGGGCTCGCAGGAAAGATCTGGGCCTTGGCTGTGCGTACCGGCGCGTGGACTCCTGCGGCGGCGAGGTCGAGGCGGCTTCGAACTACTACTACTCGACCTGGGGTGAGGCGGACGAGGCCGCGCCGGATCCGTCTCGTGGCAAGCAGAGCGTCGTCATCCTCGGCTCGGGCCCGAACCGCATCGGCCAGGGAATCGAGTTCGACTACTGCTGCGTGCACGCCGCCCAGAGCTTCCGCGAGCTCGGCTACGAGGCGGTGATGGTGAACTGCAACCCGGAGACGGTCTCTACCGACTACGACACCTCCGATCGCCTCTACTTCGAGCCGCTGACTATCGAGGACGTGCTGGCGATCTGCGAGCGCGAGCGCCCGGCCGGGGTCGTGATCCAGTTCGGCGGCCAGACGCCGCTCAAGCTGGCGCGGGCGATCGAGGAGGCCGGCTTCCAGATCATGGGCACGCCCTTCGAGGCGATCGACCTGGCCGAGGACAGAGAGCGCTTCGGCGACCTGCTCGAGAAGCTCGCCGTCCGCTGTCCCGAGTGGGGGATGGCCGCGACCTCCGAGGAGGCGATCGAGGTTGCCGACCGCATCGGCTACCCGGTGCTCGTGCGGCCCTCCTATGTGCTCGGTGGCAGGGCGATGCGCGTCTGCTACCGGCCAGCCGATGTGCGCGCGGCTCTCGTCGCTGCGCACCGGCGCGTGCTGATCGACCGCTTCCTCGAGAACGCGATCGAGATCGACGTCGACGCCCTTTCGGACGGCGAGACCACCCACATCGGCGCCGTAATGCAACACGTCGAGGAGGCCGGCGTGCACTCCGGCGACTCCTCCTGCGTACTGCCGGCGCCCTCTCTGACTCCCGCGGTGGCCGAGGAGATAACCGAGATAGTCCGCCGGCTCGGACCGGCGCTCGGAGTCGTGGGCCTGCTCAACGTGCAGCTGGCAGTCGTCGGCGAGGAAGTCTTCGTGCTCGAGGTCAATCCTCGCGCTTCGCGCACCGTTCCCTTCGCCAGCAAGGCCACAGGTGTAAATCTGGTTGCGGCCGCCTGCCGCTTGGCGGGAGGAGAGAAGCTGGCCGAGCTGGGCCTGCCGCCCGAGCGGCCGCCGCGCCAGTACAGCGTCAAGGCTGCGGTACTGCCCTTCTCCCGCTTTCCCGGCGCCGATCCGGTACTCGGCCCCGAGATGCGCTCGACCGGAGAGGTGATGGCTACCGCCGACGATTTACCGACCGCGCTCGCCAAGGCCGAGCGCGCCGCCGGACGCGAGCTGCCGACCGCCGGCCGGGCTTTCTTCTCCGTTAGGGACGCCGACAAGGCGGCCGCCGTTCCGGTCGCCGCGGCGCTGGCCGGGCTGGGCTTCGAGCTGGTGGCGACGCGGGGAACGGCCAAAGCCTTCAGCCGGGCGGGGATCGAGGTCGAAGAGGTATTGAAGGTGACCGAGGCCGAGGGTAAGGACGGCACCACGGTCGTCGATCTGATCCGTCGCGGCCGCTGCGTCCTTGTCGTCAACACACCGCAGGGCTCCGGCGCCCGCACCGACGGCTACCTGATCCGGGAGGCAGCCCAGATCGCGCGAGTTCCCTGCATCACGACCATCTCCGGAGCGCTGGCGGCGGTACAGGCGATCGCCAACGCGCGGCGCAGCGACTCCTGCTCGCTTCAGGAACGAATCGCCGAGACGAACGGCTCGCCGGCCGGCGCCGGCAGTGCCGGGGGAGAAGCCTCTTAAGTGCCCCTCCAAGCAATATCCTCCGGCCTCTGGCCCGCTATCACGCGGCGCACTCACCGGCTGAGCACGATCTCGCGGCCCGAGGACGTTGTCCTCGGGCGCATCCGTATCTACGTCCGATACGAATGCGCCCTGCGTCCTAGCCTCGAACCACGATCTCGCACTCATCCGGCGCCACTCCGTCCCCAGACGAGCTCCCTAGCATCGCTTGGTGCTGGCAACCCAGAAACTCAGAAGCATCACTTGAACGGGCACTAGATGCCGGTGCCTCGCAAGGAACGCCGGAAGGTCGCCGGTAGTGAGCGCGTCGGCGTCTACACCCTGCTTCGGTTCGAGCGGGGCGGCCTCGACGCCGGCGTACCGGGACAGTTCTTCATGCTCGAGCTACCCGGCCACATCGTGCCCAGGCCTTTCTCGATCTGCCTCGCCCCGAAAGGCGAGCTCGGCTTTCTGATCGATCCGGTCGGTCCCGTCACTCGGGAGCTCTGTGAGCTCGAGCGCGGTCAAGAGATCTCGCTCTTCGGTCCACTCGGAAACGGCTTCCGAACCGATGTGGACAGGCCGCTTCTGGTCGGCGGCGGCATCGGTGTGGCGCCGCTGCCCTACGCCTCGCAGCTGATGGGCAAGCCGCCCGCGATCCTGGGCTTCCGCACCCGTCGCCACGCCGAGGCGGCCAAGCTCGTACCCAAAGCCGAGGTCTGCATCGAGCCGATGCTGGTGACCGAGCTGATCCCGGCCGTGCCGATGGACGTGCTCGCCTGCGGGCCCGAGCCGATGCTGCACGCTGTGCATGCGCTCGTTCCTGACGCCCAGCTTGCCTGGGAGGCGCCGATGGCCTGCGGTTTCGGCGCCTGCTACGGCTGCGTGGTCGAGTTCGAGGGCGAGTCGATTCGGCTCTGTGTCGAGGGCCCGATCCTGAACGGACGGCCGCCCGTGTTGCCCATCCTGAACGTAAGCGAGGAGGAGAAGGCCGAGTGATCCTCAACGCCTCGGGCTGCCTGGACGCCTTGACCGCGCCGGCGGTCGCGCGCGAGCTCGACGCCTATATGGTCAAGACGATCACGCTCGAGCCTCGTGCCGGCAATCCGCAGCCGCGCCTCGCCGAGACCGACTTCGGCATGCTCAACTCGATCGGTCTGCAGAACCCCGGTGTCGAGCGCTTCTGCAGCGAGGTGCTACCGCGCCTGGAGGAGCTCGGCATCCCCCTGTGGATCTCGGTCGGAGGCGCGGAGGCGACGGAATACGCCGAGGTCTGCGCGCGGATCGGCGAGCGCCGGGCGGTGCATGCGCTCGAGCTGAATCTCTCCTGCCCCAACGTCGATCCCGCCGCCGAGGGTGCAGCCAAGATTGTGGCCGCCGCCCGCGCCGCCACCGAAGCGCCGCTCTACGCCAAGCTCTCGCCGCTTCTTCCGGATGTCGCCGGAGTGGCGAAATCGGTGCTCGCGGCCGGCGCGACCGGTCTCTCGCTCGTCAACTCGTTGCGCGGGCTCGCTCTCGACGAATGGACGCTCGAGCCACAACTGGGACGCGGGGTCGGCGGCTATTCTGGCGCCGCGCTCAGACCGGTGGCCCTGGCGGCGGTCTTCATCTGCTACGAGGCCACTGGCGGCGAGGTCCCGATTGTCGGCATGGGTGGCGTCGAGACCGGAAGGCACGCGCTCGATCTGATCGCCGCGGGAGCCTCTGCGGTCGCGCTGGGATCGATTCTTTTCCGCGATCCGAAAGCGCCTGTACGCGTGCGCGCGGAGCTCGCCGAGGAACTGGGCGCGCGCGGTTTCAAGCACCCGGAAGAGGCTCGCGGAGCCGCACACCGGCCTCAAAGCGACTGATAGAGCCGCAGAGCCGTCGTTCGAAGCAAGAAAACGCCTGTAAAACGCCGCGAAATTTGCCGCTTGACCGGTGCTCACGAATTGTTAGTATGGCCGCCCATGGTGCTTTCGAAGGGGCAAGCACAAGCGCCTGCTCGCTCGCTCGACCAACGGATGGAAGCGCTGCAGCGAGCGAACGAAATCCGCGTCCGGCGGGCGAAGCTCAAACGCGACCTAAAGGACGGCGGCGCGAAGGTCGAGGAGATCCTGCGCGAGCCGCCCGAATACGTGGAGACGGCGAAGGTCTTCGACATCCTCATGGCGGTGCCGAAGTTCGGCCGGGTGAAGGCGGCGCGGTTACTGAATCAGTGCCGGATCAGCCAGTCGAAGACCGTCGGCGGGCTCTCCGATCGCCAGCGCGGCGAGCTGATCGCGCTCTTCGATCGCGACTAAGAGCCCATTCCGCCAGGCCTGCACGCCCGAGGCGGCCGATCCGCGGCGCCAGCGGCCGAAGGGCCACTCACCGCACTACCAGTGCGCCTTCACAACCCTCCGGCCACTGACATCCACGGCTTGACCCCCTAGGACGCACATCCCTACCGGACTAGGCTCTGAGCAGCTCTCGTTACGACCGGACGCGGCTTAGTCTTACCCGTTCGAGTCGAAGTGAGTAGGTTTCCCATCGTGAGCTCGGCACCGGTCATCGTCGTCACGGGGCCTTCGGGCGCGGGGAAAGGAACGCTCCTCTCCGAGCTGCTTCGGCGCCTGCCTCAGCTCGAGCACGCCATCTCGGCGACGACCCGTGAGCGGCGGCCCGGAGAGAAGGACGGACGCGAGTACTGGTTTCTCAACCCGGAGGAGTTCGAGCGCCGGGTACAGGCCGGAGAGTTCCTCGAGCACGTCCCGTACGTCTCGGGAAAGCGCTACGGGACTCTCCGTTCCGAGCTGGAGCGGATTCGCTCCTCGGGCCGGGTCTGCGTCCTCGAGCTGGAGACTGAGGGTGCGCTGAACGTGAAGCGCGCCCTGCCCGGCGCCTACACGATCTTCATCAGCGCCCCGGTGGCCGAGCTCGATCGGCGCCTGACCGAGCGGGCGACCGAGACCTCGACCGAGATCGGCGAACGGCTGGAACTGGCCCATCGCCAGCTCGAGCAAGCGGGCGCGTTCGATTGCGTGATCGAGAACGACGAGCTCGACCACGCCACCGACGAACTCGAGCGTGCCGTCCGGCAGGCTCTTGCGCCCGCAGCTACGATGGACTCGTGATCAATCCACGCGTCGATGCCCTGCTCGCCAACGTTGACTCGCGCTATGCGCTCGTGATCGTCGCCGCCAAGCGAGCCCGTCAGATCAACAACTACCACCACATGCTCGGCGAGGGCTCCTTCGACGAGGCGCCGCCGCCGATGATCGAGTCGCGCTCCAAGAACTACCTGACGATGTCCCTGGAAGAGGTCGCCCAGGGCAAGCTCGTCTATGAGTACAGGCAGCGCTAGCTCAACCGGCGCTCGGTTGTTAAGAGCCTATTTCACTAGGCTCTGAGCCGGCTAGGCCCGGCCTATTCGCCTGTGCTGGCAGAATCAAGCCATGGCTCGAGTTCTCATCGGTGTGTGCGGCGGCATTTCCGCCTATAAGGCATGCGAGCTGGTGCGCCTGTTCGTCAAGGATGGGCACGAGGTCGTTCCGCTGTTGACCGAGGCGGGGGAGAGGTTCGTAACAGCGCAGACGCTGAACGCTCTGGCGCGGCGCTCGAGCGAGCAGAGCCCCTACCCGCACCTCGAGCGCGCCGATCTCTACGTGATCGCGCCGGTCACTGCGAACACGCTCGCCAAGCTGGCGAGTGGGATCGCCGACAACCTCGTCACCGAGAGCGCGCTAGCGCATACGGGCCCGCTCGTGCTGGCACCGGCCATGAACGCGCGCATGTGGGACAACCGGGCGACGCAGGAGAACGTGCGCAAGCTGCGCGAGCGCGGTGTCGAGATCGTCGGGCCCGCGCAGGGAGAACTGGGCGAGGGCGGCTCGGGGGTGGGGCGAATGAGCGAGCCGGAGGAGATCTATGCCCGCTGCCTGCAGCTTCTCTCCGCAACCGACGCGCTCGCCGGAGTTCGTGTGCTCGTCAGCGCCGGCGGTACGCGCGAGCCGCTCGATACGGTGCGCTATCTCGGCAACCGCTCCTCCGGCCGCATGGGAGTGGCTCTGGCGGCGGAGGCTGCGCGGCGTGGAGCGGAGGTGACGCTGGTTGCCGCCAACCTGGCGGTTCCGGCTCCGGCGGGAGTGGAGGTCGTCGAGGTGACGACGGCGGCGGAGCTGGAAGAAGCGGTACTCGAGGCCGACGCGGACATCATTCTCATGGCCGCAGCCGTCGCCGACTACCGGCCAGCGAAGCCGGAGTCGGGCAAGCGCAGCAAGGACGAAAGCGCCTGGCAGGTAGAGCTGGAGCCGACCGTCGACGTACTGCGCGAGCTGGGCGCACGCAGGCATAAAGGCCAGCTGCTGGTCGGCTTCGCCGCCGACGAGGGCGACCCGGGACTCGAGCGGGCGCGCATCAAGCTGGTCGCCAAGAAGGTCGATCTGATCGTCTTCAACGACGTCTCGCGGGCCGACATCGGTTTCGACGCCGAGGACAACGAAGCGGTTCTCATCTCCGGCTCGGGCGAGCGCAGGCTGGCGAAGGCGGCCAAGAGCGAGATCGCGGCAGCCATCCTCGATGAGGCCGAGCGAATACGAGGCGCGGCTTCCTCCTGAGTGAGTGCGCCGATCCGGGGCTCAGCCGAGCTTGAAGGAGGCGATGATCATTCTGCAGCCGCGCTCGATCTCGGAGCCCAGTATGCCCTTCGTGAGGTACTGACAGTTGAGGAAGTACTCCGTCCTGCCCTTCCAGACGAGCACGAGGCGGCTGGTGCTGGGACGGCTCTTGACCCTGGCGCTGATCCGGAAGCGGTAGCCGGGTAAGCCGCCCATCGTGATCGGCGTCGGCCCGGAGAGCAGTGCGCCGCCCGCCTGCAGCGCGACTCCTGCGACCGTAGAGGTGATGCCCGCCTTTTTCGAGGCCAGGTTCTTTTTCGTGATCGTCCTCGGAATGCGGTACTCGGTCATAAAGGCGACGTCGGCGCCCGACGAATCCGGCGGCGCGACCATCACCGTCCAGAGGCCGCGTCCCTCCGATCCCTGGGGCTTGATCTTCTTCCAGTTGTGCGGGAAGCGGAAGGAGACGCCATTGCCTATGTAGAGGTGATCGCCTTTCTTCTCGGTCGTGCCGCATCCCGAGAGCTCCCCGGTAGAAACAGCGAACGCAGCGACGGCCATCGACAACAGGAGCAAGCGGCCAGCTCTCGACATATGTGCGAGAGGTTACTCGGACCGGCGATAGCTGACTAGACAAGATTCGCCGCCTGACCCCATGCATCGCCTCTACGCTAGATCTGGAGAGCAAGAATCCGACTATGCGTATGTAGATGACCGACACGTACGAGCTATTTCAGAGAGGCAGGCAGCAACTCGCCGACGGCATGCCCGCCCAGGCTACGGTGTCGCTCGAGAAGGCAAAGCGTAGAGAGCCGCGCAAGGCCTCGATCCGCGAGGCGCTTGGGATCGCCTATCTCCGCCTCGGTCGTTTCGAGGAGGCCGAGGTCGAGTTTCGGGCCATGGTCGAGATCACGCCCACCGATCCTTACGGCTACTACGGGCTCGGTCGCTCACTTGCCCGGCTCGGTCGCACTACTGAAGCGAAAGGCCAGCTGAAGCTGGCGAAGATACTGGCGCCCGCGGAGGCGGATGCGCAGCGCGGAGACCCCTTCCAGGAACTCTAGCCTGGCGGTTATGAGCGCCCGTCGCCGACTATGCGCTTGACCTCATCGAGCGAGGTCACGCCGGCAAATACCAGCCGGTAGCCATCCTGGCGCAGGGTCACCATGCCGTTTCGGACCGCCTCGTCGTGGATCTCCTCGGTGCTGTGCCCGACCAGCTTGCGTATCGACCTTATCATCGGCAACACCTCGTAGATCGCGGTACGACCGAGAAAGCCGCTGTCGTTGCAGCGATTGCAGCCTCCAGAACGGAAGATCGTTGCGCTGGCGCCTTTGGCGACACCGAGCTCGGTACGCTCAGCCGCGCTCGGGGCCGATTCGCGCCGGCAGTTCGTGCAGAGCTTGCGCACGAGGCGCTGCGAGACGACCGTGTTGATCGCGTTGGCGAGCATGAACGGCGCCACGCCCATGTCCTGGAGTCGTGCGAAGGCGCTGGCAGCCGTCTGGGTGTGCAGAGTGGTGAAGACCAGATGACCGGTGAGCGCCGCCTGAACCGCGATCTCGGCGGTCTCGCCGTCACGAATCTCGCCCACGAGCAGCACGTCGGGATCGGAGCGAAGGATCGTGCGCAGTCCGCGGGCGAAGGTGAGGCCGCGCTTGGGGTTGGTTTGCACCTGCGATACGCCTGCGATCTCGTACTCGACCGGATCCTCGATCGTCGTGATGATGCGCTCGGTGGTGTTCAGGTGCTCGAGCGCGGCGTACAGCGTCGTCGTCTTGCCGGCACCGGTCGGGCCGCAAGCGACGATGCAGCCGAAGGGCTGGTCGATAGCGCGCTTGAAGGTGTCGTAGGCCTGCTCGCTCATACCGAGGTCGGGCAGGGTGACTCGGCCCGAGGAGTGCTGAAGGATGCGGATAGTGACCTTCTCGCCGTGGGTGGTGGGAAGGATCGCGATGCGGAGGTCGATCGAGTTGCCGGCGACGCGAACCGCGCAGCGCCCGTCCTGCGGAAGCCGGCGCTCGGCAATGTCGAGCTGGCCCATCACTTTGAGGCGGCTGACGACTGGCTGCTGCATCGTTTTCGGAATCGAAGCCAGCTCGAGCGCGACGCCGTCCACGCGAATCCGTACCGTCATCTGCCGTTCTTGCGGCTCGAAGTGGATGTCCGAGGCGCGATCCTCGATCGCCTGCGTGAGCACCTGGTTGACCAGGGTGACCGCGGGCGCGGCGTCGCCGGCGATGATGCTCAGGTCGAGCTCCTCCAGGAGCTCCTCCTCCAGCTCGATCGGCTCGTCGACGATGCGTAGAGCCGGGCGCTGCGTATAGACCTGCTCGATCGCCCGGTCGAGATCGTGCGCGTCGGCCACGCAGAACTTGAGGTTTATCCCGAGCGCGAGCTTGACGTCGTCGAGGGCAACGATGTCGGTGGGGTCGCCGATCGCCACCAGCACTAGGTTCTTGGCCAGGTATTTGACAGGAAGAGCGCGGAAGCGGCGCACGAAACGCTCCGAGAGCAGCTTGATCACGTCGGGCTGGATCGGCGTCTCGAGGATCTCCACGAACTCGAGGCTGTACTGCTCGGCGAGCACGTGGGCGAGGTCGGCCGACGTCGCCCAGCCGTGACCGACGAGGATGTCGCCGATGCGCTGGCCGCTTCGTTCTTTCTCGGCCAGCGCCTGCTCGAGCTGCTCCTCTGTGATGATTCCGCGTCGAGTCAGGAGCGCTCCGAGCGCTTGCTCACGGCTTGGAGTCGGATTTTTCGTCTCAGCCAAATCGGAACCAGAGTCGCATTCAAACACCGCTTGGGTCACGACTCAAGCTCTAAGTATTGCGCCGGCTTCGGAATTTGGGGTTCGGCTCGTCCTCGAGCAGAGACCGCCGGGTGAGGCTGCGCCGCAACGAGAGTCGTTCCGCACCAGAGCGCTAGGCGCCGCTACCGACCACGCGGCGAATCTCTTCCAGCGAGGTGACGCCGGCCAGAGCGAGGCGGAGCCCGTCCTGCTCGAGCGTGATCATTCCGGCGCGTACGGCCTCGCTTTCGATCTCCTCGGTGGTGTGGCCGATCAGCTTGCGAACGTCGCTAGTGACCGGTAGAACCTCGTAGATCGCCGTGCGCCCGTGATAGCCGCTGTTGCTGCAGGCGCGGCAACCAGCCGGGTGGTAGAGGTTGGCCGCGGTCTTCTCAGGCGACAGGCCCAGCACGGCTCGCTCGGCCTCGCTTGCCTCGGCAGGACGGCGGCAGGAGTTACAGAGCACGCGCACCAGCCGCTGCGAGACGACGCAGTTGACGGCGTTGGCAAGCATGAACGGCGCCAGGCCCATGTCTTGTAGGCGCGCGAAGGCGCCGGCTGCCGTTTGAGCGTGAACGGTTGTGAGCACGAGGTGGCCGGTCATCGCCGCCTGTACGGCGATCTGCGCCGTCTCGGCGTCGCGAATCTCGCCCACGAGTAGGACATCCGGATCGGCACGCAGGATGGTGCGAAGTCCGCGCGCAAAAGTGAGACCGCTCTTGACGTTGACTTGGATCTGTGAGACGCCGGCGAGCTCGTACTCGACCGGATCCTCGACCGTGTTGATCACGCGCTCGCGAGAGTTGAGCCGGTCAAGGGCCGCGTAGAGCGTCGTAGTCTTGCCAGCGCCGGTCGGTCCGCAGGCGATCACGCAGCCGAAGGGCTGGTCGATGGCGTGGGCGAAGTGGACGAAGGCTTGCTCGCTCATGCCCAGCTCGGGTAGCGTCACGTGTGTCGAGGAGCGTTGGAGAATGCGCACGACGACTTTCTCGCCGCGGGTGGTCGGGAGCACGGCGACGCGCAGATCGACCGGATCGCCGGAGAGCCTCACGCCCGCATGCCCATCCTGCGGCAGTCTGCGCTCGGCGATATCGAGCTTGGCCATCACCTTGAGCCGGCTCACGATCGCCTGCTGCATCGTCTTGGGCACGCTGGCCAGCTCTCGCGTCACGCCATCGACGCGGACGCGCACGATCATCTGCCGGTCTTCGGGCTCGAAATGGATGTCCGACGCTCGGTCTTGAATCGCCTGCACGATTACCTGATTGAGCAGGTTCATGGCCGGAGACGCTTCGTCGACCGCGAGCGAGAGATCGAAGCGCTCCTCATCCTCCAGCTCCAGCGATGCTTCGTCGACGACGTGCAGCGACGGGCGCTGGCTGAAGATCTGGTCGATCGACCGCTCCAGATCGTGGTGATCCGCCAGGCAGAACTTGAGATCGACACCGAGCGCCAGCTTGACGTTGTCGAGCCCAATGATGTCGGTCGGGTCGCTGATTGCGACCAGCACCACGTTCTTGGAGAGATAGCGAATCGGGAGCGCGCGGTAGCGGCGCACCACCAGCTCGGAGAGGAGCTTGACCGCCTCGGGCTGAATCTCAGCGCTGAGGATGTCGACGAACTCGAGATTCCACTGCTCGGCGAGAGCATGTGCCAGATCGGCGGTGGTCGCCCAACCGTGGTCGACGAGGATATCGCCTACGCGCTTGCCGGTTTCGTCCTTTTCACTCAGCGCGGCGTCCAGCTGCTCGCTTGTGACGACGCTGTCACGAATGAGAAGCGAGCCCAGTTGCATCCACGGAAGGCGTGAGGCTTCCATAATCTGGTTGTCGTCTTCGAGGGAGGCCGTATGAGAGTAGTTGTGCAGCGGGTAGCACGGGCGCGCGTTTTCGGTGACGGGGAGTTACTGGGAGAGGTGAACGGCGGCGTCTGCGTACTCCTCGGGGTGGCCCGCACGGATAGTGACGAGATCGCCGAGACGCTCGCGGGCAAGGTGGCGCGGCTGCGTATCTTCCCCGACGACGAGGGCCGCTTCTCGCACAACGTCCGCGACGTTGGCGGCTCGGCGCTGGTGGTCAGCCAGTTCACCTTGATCGCCGACACGAGCAGGGGCAACCGCCCGAGCTTCTCGGACGCAGCCCAGGCCGATCTGGCCGAGCCTCTCTACGAGCGCTTCTGCGCCGCGCTGCGCGACGAAGGGGTGCCCGTGCAGACCGGTCGCTTCGGTGCCCTGATGCAGGTCGAGCTGGTCAACGACGGCCCGGTCACGGTCATCCTCGAGCTCTGAGGTGCGTTCATGCTCGCCGTCGCTCTTACTGCTGTGCCGCTCGCGTAGGAAGCCTCCGATCTCTCCGGCAGTGCAGGTCGCCGGCCTTTTACGGCCGACCCCGCCTTGCTATCCTTTGGGGTACCACATTTCACTAGCAGTTGAAATGGGCGCTCCGAGGGCGCCCGTTTTCGTGAGAGGGCAGATTGGCAGGCGTTCACGACAAGGAGAGGGAGCTGACGGACGAGGTGTCACGACTGGTAGAGAAGGCGCTACCCGACGTCGACGTGCTGGCCGTGGAGCTGGTCTCGCCGACGCGCTTCTGCGTCTACGTCGATCACTCGGCCGGGGTCGATCATGCCCTCTGCCGGCGCGTTACGGACGTCCTGCGCGGCTACCTCGACCGCTACACAGTGGACGTCTCCTCGCCGGGGCTGGAGCGGCCGCTGCGTAAGCCCGATCACTTTCGCGGCGCCGTCGGGCGCCGGGTCGCGCTGCGCACCGCCAGCGCCATCGGCGGTCGCAAACGCTTCCGCGGCTGCATCGTCTCCGCCGAGGACGAGACGGTGCGCGTGGCTACGGAGAGCGAAGAATTTGACATTCCCTACGAGGATCTCGTACGGGGCAACCTGATCGACGAGGGGTAGGGGGTAGGAACTCATGACTCAGGAGATCATCGACGCCGTCCGCGAGATCGAGCGCGAAAAAGGAATCGAGAACGGCGCACTGGTGGCCGCGCTCGAGGATGCGCTCCTCGCGGCTTACAAGAAAACGCCGGGATCGGCTCGCCACGCCAAGGTCGAGCTGGACGAAGGCGGCGACTTCCGCGTCTACGCAATCGAGATACCGCCCAAGCTCGAGGAGAAGCTGCTCGACGAGGCGCGGGAGAAAAAGCTTCAGGAACTGGAGGAGCTCGAGGCCGAGACCGGCGAGCGCTCGCACCTGTTGATCAGCGATGACGATCTCGAGATCGAGTGGTCGCTGGTGCCGTCCGAGAAGATCAAGCGCACAGACGTCACGCCCGAGAACTTCGGCCGCATCGCTGCGCAGACGGCCAAGCAGGTGATCCTGCAGCGAATCCGTGAGGCCGAGCGCGAGATGATGTACGAGGAGTACGTCGATCGCGTCACCGAGGTGGTGACCGGCATCATCCAGCAGGCCGGCGACCGTAACAACGTGCTCGTCGATCTGGGCAAGGTCGAAGCGCTGTTGCCTCGCTCCGAGCAGGTCGACGGCGAGCGCTACGAGCAGGGAAGCCGGATCAAGGCGGTCATCACCGAGGTTAGATCGAGCACCAAGGGGCCGCAGGTCATCCTCTCGCGCCGCGATCCCGAGTTGATCAAGACGCTGTTCGAGCTCGAGGTGCCCGAGATCGCAGACGGCCTGGTCGAGATCCGTGCCGTCGCGCGCGAACCGGGATATCGCTCCAAGATCGCTGTTGTCTCGCACACCCAGGGCGTTGATCCCGTCGGCGCCTGCGTAGGCCCGCGCGGCTCGCGCGTGCGCATGGTCGTCTCCGAGCTCAGGGGCGAGAAGATCGACATCATCCCCTGGAACGCCGAGCCGGCGCGCTTCATCGCCAAGGCGCTTGCGCCGGCGCGCGTGCGCGAGGTGTTCGTCGACGATGAGACTCGCGAGGCTACCGTGGTCGTGCCCGACGACCAGCTGGCGCTGGCGATCGGCAAGGAGGGTCTGAATGCCCGCCTGGCAGCCCGGCTGACGGGTTGGAAGGTGGACATCACCTCCGACAGCGAGTTCGCGCAGCACGAGGCCGACGCCGCCTTCGCCGGCGGCGAGGAGGAGTTCATCGGTCGCTGCTCCGCCATTCTCGCCAACGGCAAGCGCTGCCCGAACGCGGCTCTGCCGGGCTCCCGCTACTGCGGCGTGCCCGCTCACCAGGAGCTGGCGTCGCTTGCTCCTGAGGAGGCCGCGGAGGTGACGGTCGAAGAGGCCGAGGCTGTCGAAGCGGAGATTGCCGAGGCTCCCGAAGGCGACAACCCGGAACCGCTCGAAGTCGAGCCGGAAGCCGAGCAGGCGGAACCGGATAGCGGTCAGGAGGACGGCGCCACAGCCAGCTGATGGTAGTTCCGATCAGGAGCTGTGCCGGTTGCGGTCGGAAAGCGCCGAAAGCGGAGCTGCTGCGCTTCGCAGGGTTTTCCGGCGAATTGAGGCCCGCCCCGACATCTCCTGGCCGCGGTGTTTACACCTGCCGGCGGCTCTCCTGCTTCGAGCGCGCGCTCTCACTGCGCGCCTTCAATCGCACACTTAGAACCCAAGTCCGGGTCGATACGGCACTGCGTGACATCTACACTGACGCCGATGGCTAACTCCGGCTCCTCACGACCAAACCGACCGATACGCCCTCGTCAGGGCGCCGTCGGAGGCCGTCGTAAGCGCCGCGTCGTGATCGACAACCAGGCGTCGCGCGCCGGAGGCGGCAGACCGGGAGCACCGGGAGCACGCGAGCCCCGAGCCGAAGGGCGCCCGCGCGATAAGGCGCCGGTCGCCCCCACGGGTCCGGTCACGGTTCCCTCGGGAGTCAGCGTCAGGGATTTCTCCCAGGCGCTCGGGGTTCCGGTCGCCCAGATCATCAAGATCATGATGGGGATTGGAGAGATGGTCACCATCACCCAGTCGCTCACCGACGAGGCGGTGGAGCTGATCGGCGCCGAGCTCGACCCGCCGCGCGAGATCAAGATCAAGCACGCGGCCGAAGAGGAAGAGGAGGCCGAGCTGGACGGCGCCGAGGACGCGCCTGAAGATCTCGAGGCGCGGCCGCCGGTAGTCACGATCATGGGTCACGTCGACCACGGCAAGACGACACTTCTCGATGCCGTTCGCAAGACCGCGGTGGCGGCCAGCGAGGTCGGCGGCATCACCCAGCACATCGGCGCCTACCAGGTCGAGCACGGCGCGCGCCGGATCACCTTCGTCGATACTCCCGGGCACGAGGCTTTCACCGCTATGCGCGCTCGCGGCGCCAAGGTCACCGATGTGGCCGTACTGGTGGTCGCGGCCGACGACGGCGTGATGCCGCAGACCAAGGAGTCGATCGCGCACGCACGGGCCGCGGGAGTGCCGATCGTCGTGGCCGTCAACAAGATCGATCTGCCCGACGCCAACGTCGAGCGCGTCAAGGCCGATCTCGCCTCCGAGGGCTTGCAGCCCGAGGAGTGGGGTGGCACGACGCAGTTCTCGGAGGTCTCGGCCAAGCAGAAGCTCGGCCTCGACGACCTGCTCGAGAAGGTGCTCCTGGTGGCGGATCTCGAACTGGAGCTGAAATCGAACCCGAACGCCGAGGCCTCGGGCCCGATCATCGAGTCGCGCCTCGATGTCGGTCGCGGCCCGGCTGCGACGATGCTCATACAGCGCGGCACGCTCAGGGTCGGCGACGCGGTCGTCGCGGGTGACGCCTGGGGTAAGGTGCGAGCGCTCTACGACTACCGCGGCAGCCGCGTCAAGGACGCTCGCCCGGGAGATCCGGTCGAAATCCTCGGCTTCGACAAGCCTCCGGCTGCAGGCGAGCGCTGCCGTGTGGTCGCGAACGAGCGTCAGGCTCGCTCGCTCGCTCAGCAGCGCGGCCTGCGCCTGCGCTCGGAGCAAGTGGCTCAGCGCTCGCGCCGCCGCGTCTCACTCGAGACGCTCTTCAGCGAGCTCCAGGAGGGCGAGGTCAAGGATCTCAACCTGATCCTCAAGGGCGACGTTGTCGGCTCGGTCGAGGCGGCGGTGAGCGAGTTACAGAAGATCCAGCACACCGAGGTGCGCGTCAACGTCATCCATTCAGGCGTCGGCGCCATCACCGAGGGTGATGTCATGCTCGCCTCGGCCTCGAACGCGCTGATCGTGGGCTTCAACGTGCGCCCGAACTCCGAAGCGCGCGCGGCCGCCGATCGCCAGGGCGTCGACATCCGCACCTACCGCGTCATCTACCAGCTGACCGAGGACATCGAGAAGGCGCTCGTGGGCTTGCTCTCGGCGGTCACGAGCGAACACACGCTGGGCGAGGCCGAGGTGCTCCAGACCTTCCGCGTTTCTCGCCTGGGAACGATCGCCGGCTGTCAGGTTCGAGGCGGAGTCATCCGCCGCAACGCCCGTGTACGCGTGGTGCGCGACGGCTCGCTCATCTACGAGACGACCATCGCTCAGCTCAAGCGCTTCAAGGACGACGCCCGCGAGGTGGCCGAGGGGTTCGAGTGCGGCATCCTGCTCGAGAGCTTCAACGATCTCAAGGAAGGCGACATCCTCGAGGCTTACGAGATCCGCGAGACCGAGCGCACCAGCCTCGACGAGACGCTTCCACCGACGGCGGCCGAGCCGCGCGAGTAGACCCGGGTCGCTCGGGCGGCTTGAATACGAGAAGTGAGTAACGGCTACGTCGGCATTCTCTCGATCGAGCTCCACTTCCCCGAGGCTGGCTCGCTCAAGGACAAGCGACAGTATGTGCGCTCGGCCAAGGCGCAGCTGCAACACCGCTTCGGCGCTTCGGTCGCCGAGACCGACCATCACGATGTCTGGCAGCGCTCGAGACTCGTGATCGCGCTCACAGCCGCCGAGGTGAGTGCGCTCGAGCGGCTGATGAACAGCGCCGAGCGCTACCTGCACGGGCAGGAGTACGAGCTGAACGTGCTGGAGCGGCGAATCGTCGCTCCCGGCGACGAGTAAGGCGACTAGCTGGACGCCGGGTCAGAGGGGCGGCGCTTGGACGCCGTTTTGCTCGAGGACGGCGATGACCTGCTCGAGCGAGGGCGGATTGACGCAGCCGGGCGTGGTGGTGCAGACGAGGGCGGCGACGGCGCCGGCAAAACGCACTCTCTCGTCATCGCTCCAGTCTTTTAGCGTGCCGAAGATCAGGCCGCCGCGGAAGCTGTCGCCTGCGCCGGCGCTGTCGACGAGCTTGGTCGGGAGCGGCGCCAGCTCCCTGCGCTCGCCCGCGGGCACCGCGCCGGGAATCGGCGCGGAGTTGTGACCGCGCGAGTACCAGAGCGGCCGCGAGCCGGCGGTGAAGATCACGAGCCCGGGGCAGCGGTCGAGATACGTTTCGAACAGCTTCTCCCGCTCGCTTTCCGATTTGAGCGCCTCGGGGTAGTCGCGTGCCATCAGCTCACCCGAGATCGCCACCACGTCGGCCAGCTCGGCCAGTTCCGACTCGTGCGGCGCATCCGATGTGAGGAGCGGCTTGCCGGCCGCCTTGGCGGCTCGGGCGACGGCGAGGGTCGACTCTCCGAACGAGGGGTCGACACAGACGACGCGCGCCTCCTCGATCTTCTTCAGCGTCGGCGGCTCCCACTGCGGGGTGGTGTAGAGGAGGTCGATGTAGCGGCCGAAGACGGTGCGCGACTCGCGGTCGGAGATCGTGATCTCGGTCGCGCCCACGTAACCGGGCTTGACGACGAGGCCGGAGCAGTCGATCCCGCGCGATTCGAGGAAGGCGAGAGTTCCGCGGCAGGCCGGGGTGTCGCCGATCCAATTGCCTTCGAGCACGGTCGATACTCCCAGGCTGGCTAATACGAGCGCACTACCCGTGGCCTCGCCGCAGTGGTTCTCGAGCGTCTCGACGATCTCGCCGTAGCCGTCAGGCCCGGGATAGCGCCCCTGGAGGCGCACGATCACACCGGTCGAGACGTGTCCGAAGAGATAGACGTCTGCCACCCGAATCAGCTCCGAGCGGCGAACGGTAGCCGAAGCGGTTCGCTCGCGGCCGGGCGATGGCGTCCGCCTCGGACACGTCCCGTTGCCAGGCACGTGGACATGGCCGGAACAGCCAGAAACGGTCGTATTGCAGGTATTACACCGGGGAGAGCTGTTCTGACGGGACGTGTCTCGGTACCGGAGACGGTGCAGGCGCTCGCAAGAGCGGCCGGAAACGCTTGAATGAGGGTGATGTCCCGGCGAATGAGGCGTGTCAACGAGTCGGTACTGCAGGCTTTGAGCGAGGCGCTGCCCTCGCTCAAGGATCCGCGTATCGGTTTCGTCACCGTGACGGCGGTGCGTACCACGCCCGACCTGCAGCAGGCGCGCGTATTCGTCAGCGTGCTCGGCTCGGAGAAGAAGATCACGCGCACGATCGAGGCGCTGAACGCCGCGCATGGGGTCTTGCAGGCAAGGCTCAACTGCGAGCTCCGGATGAAGCGAATCCCCCGGCTCACCTTCGAGTACGATCCAACCGCCGTCGAGGCAGTGCGCATGTCGAAGCTGATCGATGAGCTCGTTTCCGATGACGAAGACCGAGATAAAAGCTGATCTCCAGGCGGCCGTAAGGGGGATCCGCGAGCACGACAACTTCGTGATCGCAACGCACGAGAACCCCGACGGCGACGCCCTCGGCTCGATGCTTGCGGTCAAGCTGGCGCTGGAGCAGCTGGGTAAAAGCAGCACGATGTTCCTGCCGGGCACCGGCCCGATTCCGTTCGAGTATCGCTTCATGGCGCTCGGCGAGATGGTGCGCGGCGAGCCCGGCGAGCTAGTCGGCCGTCCCCTGATCGCGGTCGACGCTGCCAACGAGTCACGGCTCGGCAGCGACCAGCGATTGGTCACCGAGGCGCCCTTTATCGTCGTGATCGACCACCACCACGACAACAGCCGTTTCGGGAACGTCAACCTGGTCGTCGCCGAAACCTCCTCGACGGGCGAGGTTCTGCGAGATGTCTTTGCCGAGCTCGGAGCGTCGCTGACGCCGGAGATCGCCGAGGCCCTCTATATCGCCGTCGTCACCGACACCGGGCGCTTTCAGTACGCGAACACCTCGGCCGGAACGCTGCGCCTGGCCGCCGAGCTGCTCGAGGCCGGAGCCGACGCCCACCGCATCTTCCAGCGCGTCTACGAGACGATCGAGCTCTCCAAGCTGAAGCTGCTCGCGCGCGCACTCGCGCACGTCGAGGTTTTCGAGGGCGGCCGTCTCGTTATCGCGTACCTCACGCGTAAGGACTTCGAGGACTCGGGCGCAATGAGCGGAGCTTCGGAGGGAGTTATCGACTCGCTGCGAGCGGTCGCTGGGGTGGAGATGTCGGTTCTGATCCAGGAGCCGCCCGAGCGCGACGGGCGCCGCGTCAGTCTGCGCTCCTCCCATGACCGGCTCGACGTCTCCGAGATCGCGCGCCAAGCCGGCGGCGGCGGCCATCGCCAGGCGGCCGGCTTTGCCAGCAAGCTCGAGATCCCCGAGCTGATCGACTTCCTTCGCAACGAGTTCGTCGCCAAGACCTCCGGCGAGGGTGGATAGATCGTGGCCATTCCACGCGCGCTCGAGCCCTCGGGGCTGGTGCTCGTGGACAAGCCCGTCGGTCCGTCTTCCTTCCAGGTCGTGCGCCGGCTGCGGACGAGCACAGGGGCCAGAGCGGGACACGCCGGCGCGCTCGACCCGTTCGCAAGCGGCCTACTACTGGTGCTGCTCGGTGCCTCGACTAGGCTCGCTCGCTATCTCGTCTCACTCGACAAGCGCTACCTGACCGAGATCGATCTGCGACGGCGCACTTCGAGCGGCGATATCGAGGGTGAGCCGATCGAAGAGCGGGAGGCGCCCGAGCCGGCGCAGCTCGAGCGATTGCTCGCAGGCTTTCGTGGCGAGGTGGAGCTGCTCGTCCCGGCGTTCTCGGCGGTCAAGATCGGTGGCGAGCGCGCCTACCGTCTAGCACGGCAGGGAAAGGCGCCGGAGATGCCGCTTCGGCGCTCTCGCATCGACGAGGTGAGGTTGCTCGATTACTCCGGCGGTGTCGCCCGGCTCGATCTCCGTGTCGGCTCGGGTACCTATGTGCGCGCCATCGCCGATGCGCTCGGCGGTCACTGCCGAACGCTCAGGCGCCTCGAGGTAGGGCCGTTCTCGGTCGAGGAGGCCGACGACGAGAGGATTCTTCCGCCCGCGCAGGCGCTCTCGTTCTTGCCGGTGCTCGAGCTGAACGAGGAGGAGGCGGAGGCGGTGAGGTCCGGAAGAGCGCTCGAGCGGGCCGAGCAAGGCCGGTTGCTTCTGCTCCATTCCGGCAATCTGATCGGCGTCGGACGCGGGGCAGACGGTACGGTGCGTTCTGAGACGGTGATGCCGACGTGAAAGTCGTACGAGATCCGAGAGACCTGCCGCGCAGCGTGCGGGCGGTAGCGATCGGCTCCTTCGACGGAATCCACCTCGGGCACCGCCGTGTGCTCGACGTGGCCTTCGAGACAGGTCTGCCGGTCGCCGTGCTCACCTTCGATCCCCATCCGCGCGTTTTATTCGGTCAGCACGTCGAGCTCCTGACCACGCTCGAGCGCCGGATCGAGCTCCTGGTCGAGTACGGCGTCGAGGAGATCGTCGTGCTCCGCTTCGATCAGGAGCTGGCTCAGATGACTCCGGAGCAGTTCATGCTGCGCCACCTCGCTCCGCTCGGTGCCGAGATCGTCGTCGCGGGGCCGGATTTCCGTTTCGGCCACGATCGCGCCGGCGATCTTGCGCTCCTACAAGAGGAGGGGATCCTGACGCGGGTCGTCGATCCCGTAACGGGCGTCTCGTCGACCACGATCCGGGACGCGCTCGCCAAGGGGGACACCGTCCGTGCCGCCTCGCTGCTCGGCCGCCCCTACGAGCTCGACGGCCGTGTCGTTCCCGGGTTCGCCCGCGGCGTTAAGCTCGGCTTCCCGACCGCCAACCTCGTCTTCGCCCCGCATCAGCTCGTTCCCCGCGACGGCATCTACGCCGGCTTCGGCGATGGCCACAGAGCCGCCGTCTCGATCGGGCGCAATATCCACTTCGGCGGCGGCGAGCGCCGCACCGAGGTGCACCTGATCGACTTCTCAGGGGATCTCTACGGCCGGCGTCTGGTCGTCGAGCTCTGGCAGTGGCTGCGCGAGGAGCAGGCGTTCCCGAGCGAGACCGCGCTCACTGAGCAGATCGGTCGGGATGTGCAGGCGACGCGAGACGCTCAGCGGCCGGAGCCCGTGCTCGAGCTCGAGTAGTTCGCCTGCCTCTCAGGAGGCGAGCAGTAATCCGGCACCGCTCCTCCTGGGATCACCCGCAGCGCCGTTCCGGCCGATCGCGCTGACGCCGCCGAAGTAGTGGTGGAGAGAGCTCCAGCGGCGCACCTGCCAGTCACTCGTTTCGAGCTCGCGCAGGGCTTCTTCGCTCACTCCGGGCTCGGCGTTCACAACTGTCCCGGCCGGATGGAAGCGAGGACGGTCGATCGCCTCGTTAGGCGCGAGACCCTCGTCGAGAATCCCGGCCGAGACGCCGACGAGCGCCGTGCGCAGGCGGGTGCCGCCGGCGGCGCCGATCGCGAGCACGAGGCCGTCGGCGTCGACCGCGACACTTGGCGACGTCATGCTCTCCATCCGTTTTCCGGGCGCGAGCCCGGCGGGGAGCAGAACGATCTCACCTAGCATCGAGTTCAGGTGTAGGTCGAAGGCCGGCAGGTAGTCGCCCGAGCCGAGTCCGAGGCTGGTCGTGAGTACGCAGGCGTTTCCATCGCCGTCCACCGCGACGAGGTTGGTCGTGTGCGTCTCGATGCCCTCCGGCGACAGCACCGCCAGTAGCGCGTGCACGCGCTCGCGTTCTGAAAGCGGGGCAAGTCGAGCCAGGCGGACGAGCGCTTCGGGTATTCCGGAGAGGCCGCCGCGGCTGAAGAAGCTCGTGCCCGCGTACGGCGTCTCGACGGGCTCGCGCCAGCGTGGGGAGTAGGAGGAGAGATCCTCGACCGTGATCAGGCCGCCGCGCTCGGCCATCAGCTCGAGCAGGGAGGAGCCGAGAGCGCCGTCGTAGAGCGAGCGCGGATCCTCGGCGATCAGCTCGAGCGCTCTGGCGATCCCGGGCTGGACGAGCAGCTCGCCCTCGCGGAGCAGCCGTCCGCGTGGAGCGAGCAGGCGCTCGCCGCCGTCGAGCGTCAGCACGGGAGCGAGCATCTCGAGGCAGGACGCGTGGGCGCTCGGCATCGGCACGCCGCCCTGCGCCAGCTCGATCGCCGGCTCGATCAGCCCTGGCCAGTCGAAGCGCCCGTGGCGGCGCCAGAGCTCGTGCAGCCCCGCCGGAACGCCCGGAACTGCACACGACTGGGGCCCGATCGCATAGTGGATCGTCTCCTCCCCGAAGCGCACCTCCAGCTCCACCAGCTCCGGCTCGTGCGCAGCCGCGCCCAGTCCCGGCACGCTGGTGAAGAAGTCGAGCTGGCTCGCGCGACCTTCGTCCGCGTCCCAGACCATTCCGTGCCCGCCGCCCAGCAGGCCGGTCATCACCACCTCGCAGACGCAGGAGGCGAAGCAGGCGCAAACGGCAGCATCGACGGCGCTTCCGCCCTGCTCGAGCACCTCGAGTCCAGCCTTCGCGGTGGCAGGATGACCCGCCGCCAACCCAGCCGGTGCTGCGTTCAGGGCAGTACTCCAAGTTCGTCAAGCGACTCGTTCAGCTCGGCGGGGTCGCGATAGACACGATAGGCGCCGGCTCTCGTCAGCTCGTCCTCGCCATAGCCGCCACTCAATAGTCCGACGCTGAGCATCTCCGCCCGCCTCGCCGCCAGCAAGTCCCAGACGGCGTCGCCGACGACGTAGCACTCCTTCGGCCCGACTCCGAGCCGCTCGGCGCAGGCGAGAAAGAGATCGGGCTCGGGCTTGGCCCGGGCGACGTCGTCGCGCTCGATCACGACCGTTTCGGGACCCATCTCCAGCGACTCCAGCGAGGCGTCGATCTGTGGTCTGGAGCCGGAAGTGGCGACGCCGTACACGACGCCGGCCTCGTGTAGGTGCCGGAGGAGCTCGATCGCGCCGGGAAGAGGCCGGCGCACGGGCAGGAGCTGATCGAAGATCTCACCGTGGCGGCGCTGGAGCGCCTCGGTCTCTTTCTTCGAGAGCGGGCGCCCGAGCTCGCGTGCGACGGCACGCGCGAAGAGCCCTCCGCTCATACCGATACGGCGGTGAATTCGCCAGCCGTCGATCGGCATCCCGGCCTCGGCCAGCGCTCGCTGCCAGGCGAAGACGTGTGCGTAGACCGTGTCCACGAGCGTCCCGTCGAGATCGAAGATGAGCGCGCGCATGCCCTCCACCTTACAAGCCGCCGGAGATCGCAGGCCGCGGGCGTTACCGGCACCACGTTCCGCCGCCCTCCCCCGAGAGCGCCTAACGGAATGAAGACCCGTCGACTGGGTGCGATCGGTGGATGCGAGGCTAGGGAGCTCGTCTGGGGACGGAGGGGCGCCGGATGAGTGCGAGATCGTGGTGCGAGGCTAGGACGCAGGGCGCATTCGTATCGGACGTAGATACGGATGCGCCCGAGGACAACGTCCTCGGGCCGCGAGATCGTGCTCAGCCGGTGTTTCTCTGTTTCCAGCCGAGCTCCGAAA